>JBDLIH010000013.1:0-50867 GCA_039714975.1 Pseudomonadota bacterium | reverse complement strand
CTTTTAAAATGAGCAAGAATTTACTTTAAGAGCTAAACGCGTCTGCATGGACATGATAAAGAAAAATAAGTTTACGGTTTTACCGATTATCTGGTCTATTCCTTACCTACTGAACGGCCGGTTTGTGGCTGTCGGCTCAATGGAGTCATTCAGCGAAAATTCCTGGGGGTCTTATTAGGGTCGATAGTGCTCGTTTAGTGGTCGCTTATATTAGCCGTGACTAAAGGACAGGAGTCGACCTAATTTGCGTTCCCGATAGCCTTGGGGACGGCAGGAACGTACTGAAAGCGGTCGTTCCCGATCCGGACTCTGTTCGGCAATCGACCCTAAACATAAGTTCAGGATTTTGCTTAAAGGTCAGGAACGCAACTGAAGTAGAACCTTCAAATTCAGGCAGCTATCGGCTGCCTTCAATCCAAAGACGATATTTTTGCGGTGTTACCCACAAGCCTCTACACGAAATCAGTATATGTAAAGCAATTAAGAATGAAGTCGGGATTATTTACAATAATTGAGACGTTCTTCATGGGGTGATCTCGGTTATCCATTTGATTATGAAAGAAAGTACTTTGGTGGCATAAATACTGCCTAATAAAATGTACATGCATTATTGATGAAATTAGCTGATCGCAGGGATCGACCGGAAGTTTAGCGTTCCATTAATTTAGAGCAAGTTTCACAGTTGGCACTGTGGTTCATAAATGTCAGGACGCCTAAAAAAACTGAAGGCAAGCATGGAGGAGCGTTTATCAGGGAGGGTTCCAGCGTGTTAGTCACTATGCGCTCGCCATCATCTTACTCAGCCCAGTTCACTAACTTACGGTTTACAGTCCCCCGCTTGGCAGTCGGTCTATTTGTTGTTGCTGCCAGGTACGGCCTCTCCAGGAGGCCGCTTGTTCGTGTAGAGAGGTTGCATGTTGTTTAGCTATTTATCGTAGTTCAAAGAAGGCAAAGGGAGAAAACGTGAATGATTATACGACGCTACACCTCAACTATCTGACTAGCCGTATTTAGCCGTATTTAGCCGGATAGTAAGGATAAGCGCATTCGCGGCCTGCCTGTGAAAACGGCAATAAACGACCCCACTGCAAGCGGACGGGGTATTGCCTGGGAGTTGCCCGAAAATCTTGGGATTATCGTCGTAACAACTTTGTATTCACGTGGCATGCTACGGAGAACTACACACCCAAATATTTAAATTATTAAGTCAGGGAGAACACCATGTGCATTCGTTCCGTAGTCCGTAGTGTATTGCTGAGCTTCACCGTTGTATTGGGTATGCTGCAGTTGCCCGTCCAAGCGCAAAGTATTCTGAATCCGCATTTTTCCGATCCTATCTGGAAGCTATGGTACGAGGATGATGCAACGGTGGTCAACGGAGCTACCACCTTATCGCCCCCCACCTACACGAACTGGTTGTTTCCCGATGATGCCGACACCCTGATCAATTCGGACGCGTTTCTGGAATATCGCGGCACGGATTGGCCGCAACGCAAGTATGCGGGTTTCTGGTATGACGTGTACTCCAGCCGGGATGGTGCGCATAGCTATATCCGCACGCAATGGAGCGATACGCAGGGAAATCTTGTACGTTTGCGCAGCCCGGATGCGATAATGCATTTGGTGGGTGGTTCTCTCACTGCTCTTGGTGTTACTTCCACCAGCCAGTCAACCACGGGACAAGGGCATAACCTCACTGACAGTTTCAATGACATCAATAATCTTGAGCGCCAGTTTTATTTCGCCAACGCACTGAAGGGCGCTCCCGCGCATATCTCCTATATCGATCGGGAACTGTTCTACTCGGACGATATTTATGATGCCCTGGTGCCGATCTTTTATAACTCAATCGGTTCTTCCGGCAGTGAAACCATGGCCTTGACCAAGCTCACCGCGGCCGGTGGTTACTTACCGCGCACGGTAAAACCTGAATTATTGAAACACGGCCTGTTGCAACCGGCTATGCTTTATTTGTGGAAGGCGGGGCTCCCCTACAAAGTGCCTTATGAGCATGAGTTGCGCCACCGCGTCGCCTATATCTCCTATGGCGACGGCTCCAACCAGGATTACAGTGGTTCGAACCGCAGCATCGTCGCGCCCATTAGCTATCGCTATGACCCGCAATTACATATGCGCAACATGGTGGCAATGGCCAAACAGATGGACGTGGTGCCTCCCATTACGCTCGTCAAGGGTATCGAAACACTGCAAGGTACCGAAAAATCCCTGAACAAGACGGCCATTCGTGTCTGGCAGGCGGCGGGAGAAACAGCCCAGATCCGCGTATCCGTCGAAGACAGTTATGACCTGCAGGGCCTGCCTCTGAGTTTTCGCTGGAAAATCCTGAACGGCAACAAGAACACCACGGTGGTGCACGAGGGCGGTTCCACCTACCTGATTACTGTGCCACCGGATGACAACTTACCGTCGGGACGGACAGTGGTTATGCTGACCGCGAATAACGGTTTTTATGACAGTAACCCTGCGACGGTGAACATCTACCGCACGGATGGTGCTGTGAAAAACAATCGCGTACGGCCGATTACCGGGATGAGTGATGTGGCGATACTGCCGGGTGAAAGAGTGAGCTATACCCTGGTGTCAAGAGATTCCGAGGGCTATCCCATTACCTATTCCCAATGGGACGGCGTTGGTGATATCGACGGAAACATATTTACCTGGGACAGTCCCCTTGATGCCGCACCCGGAGACTATCCGGTCAGAATCGTAGCCTCTGACGGCACCAACGGCAACGGTTATGGTAGTGGTGAAGCGACCATTGAGGTAACCGAAACAGTAGCCGGTATCGATGCCGATGTTGTGTCTGGCGTAGCACCGTTGACGGTTAATTTTTCTTCCGCCAATTCCCGGGATGCCGGCGCCTATGTGCTTGACACCACATGGGACTTCAATGACGGCAACAGCTCCACGACCGCTAATACCGCACATACTTTCACCTTGCCGGGTTTTTACGAGGTTTCGCTGACCGTCAGCGGCCCCTTGGGCAGTCACACAGACACCCGGGTGATTGAGGTCAGGCACGATTGGGCATTGGCATTAAACAACGGCTGGGATGCAAGCACAGGTATCGATCCGGCGGTCTGGACCGGTTCAGGAACCGATGTTGTAGCGGATAGTTATGGCTGGCGCCTGCGCCTCAGCGGTGGTTCGAATGACACGCCCGTGGGTATATCCAGTGTGCAGACCTTAACCACGCCCATGTACGTGGAATCGGTATTCCATCGCCCCTTTCATGGTACCGCCAAGAAGACAGGCTTTGATATTCTCGGCAGCTTGATCGGTCACCCGGACGTGACGGAGAAGGTGTTGCAGGAAAAGGATATGTCCATTGGACATCCCAGTGACACGTCTCCAGGATCCTGGGACTCCCAATTCATCGGTCCGGCCATGCGCATACCACGAGCAGCGTCCGAACTGCGCATGTATGTGGACGATGACCCGAACAATCCGGGCAAGATCCGTTACAGCGGGTATGTAGAGTCAGACCTGGGGCGCTATTTCTTTACGTTTGATAATCAGGACCCCGCAGAAAGCTGGTTCAACAATCGTGTGGGCGTCAACTCCCATGACAGCGGTTTCTTTGATCTCTGGCGTTTGCAAGTATGGACCCCCACTGGGGATGTCAGTGGCCCTGAAGTACATGTGGCAGGCAGTGAAGGCCAGAATGTCTACAACAAGCTGTTTGGCACCAGTGAATTATTCAAGGACACCATCAAAGTAGACTCGGCCACTGAGTTCGGTGCGCCGGCCAACATCGGCGGCAGTGTGGTGCGTACTTATACAGTGAAAAATCTGGGTGACACCACGCTCAACATGACCGGTGCTTTTCCCCATGTAACGATGTCAGGAACCAACGCCGTTGATTTTGTGGTGACCGGCGCGCCGGCTGCGAGCATTGCTCCGGGGGCGAGTACCAGTTTTGACGTCACCTTCACACCCGGCGGTTCCGGGGTGCGTTTAGCAAGTATCAATATTCCCACGGATGATGCGGATGAACCCGAGGTGCACATCCATGTGCGCGGCTGGGGGAGCACGGACAGGGAAATCAATGTGGAGGGTAATGGTGCAAACATTACCGCGGGGGATGCTGTCCCCAATGCAACCGACCATACGGATTTCGGTACGGTGGACCGGCAGAATCAATTGACCCGCAGCTTTACAATTCAGAACACCGGTTTGCAAAGTCTGGCACTGAACGGGGTTACCGTGACGGGCGCTGGTGCCGGTGATTTTATCGTTACCAAGTCACCCCGAATGGTGCTGAATGGTGGCGAGAGTACACGTTTCGAAATCACGTTTAATCCCGGAGCAATAGGACTGAGAACCGCGACCGTTACAGTGGACAATGATGATACCGATGAGTCTGCCTACAGCTTTACGATTCAGGGCCGGGGCACCGACCGCATTGTCACCAGTGTAAGTGAGGTGCTGGTAGCGGAAGGTGGTAGTGCGAGTTTTGCTGTCAAGTTGTCGAATGTGCCGGCCGCACCGGTGATGGTAACGGTTACGGCGGTCACCAATGCACATCTGGATGATGATATATCCGTGACCTCGTCGGCTACGTTGAATTTTGATGGCGGGAACTGGGATACCCTGCAGACGGTTGACCTGGCTGCGGCTGAAGATGCTACGAATACCGTGGATGGCTATACCGTAATTCACCTAAGCGCGGACAGCAGTGATTTCACGACTGCCTTCGTCGGTGCCCGGGAAGTCGACAATGATCTTAACGCGCAGCCCGTGGCCGTTGCTCAGGACGTGACGGTGGACGAAGACTGTACGGTGGATATCACCCTGAAGGGCCGGGACGGTGATACCGGTTCGGTATTAAGTTTTTCCATCGCGGCCAACCCGCTACAGGGCATGCTGACAGGGACTGCGCCCACGGTCAGTTATACACCGGGCCTTGACTACAGCGGCGCCGACAGTTTTTCCTTCATCGTCAACGACGGTCTGTTAGACAGTGCCGTCGGCCTGGTTTCCATTGATGTGCTTGAGATCGATGATGCACTGGATTCGGACGGCGACGGATTGACCGATCAGGTGGAGAAGTGCGTGTACGGCACCAAGCCGGACCGGGCGGATACCGATTTTGACGGACTGAACGATGGAGACGAGATCAATGTCCACAACACGGACCCCCTTAACAGGGATACGGATGGTGACCTGATGCTGGATGGCTGGGAGGTTACCAATGGCCTTGATCCCCAGGCCGATGACAGCGCCGGGGATCTGGATGGCGATGGCCTGACCAACCTGGAAGAACAGACTAATCAAACCGACCCGAATGCCGTGGATACTGACGGCGACGGACTGGGGGACGGTGATGAAGTCAATATCCACGGTACCAACCCGGCCCGGGCGGATACGGATCGTGATGGCCTGACAGACAGCGAAGAGATCAACATCCACGGCACCAATCCCACTGTTAAGGATACCGAAGGTGATGGCATGTGGGATGGCTGGGAGATCGAAAACAGCCTGGATCCGCTGGTCGATGACAGTGCTGCTGATGAGGATGGAGATGGTCTGAGTAACGGTGGGGAATTCGACTACGAGACGGATCCCAATGACACAGACACGGATGGTGATAGCTTGAGTGATGGCGCTGAGGTCAATACCCACGGTACTTCGCCAACCCTGACTGATACGGATAATGATCGCCTGTCGGATGCCGAAGAACTGCAGATTTATGGCACGGATCCTCTCAGCGCACTCGACAGTGACGGCGACAAAATGCCCGATGATTGGGAGAACGTGCTGGGCCTCAACGCCGCAGATGACAGTGATGGCGGGTCAGACAGTGATGGCGATGGCGTCATTAATTACCTGGAGTTCTGGCGGGATAACGATCCTCTTGATCCCGCTTCGGTGCCGGTATTGAGTGAAGTCTACGTGGACCAGAATACCTGCGATCCGGATGCCGATCCCGATGGCAGCCAGGCAAATCCGTTCTGCACCATCCAGAACGGTATTACGGCGGCGCAGGGCGGCGATACCGTCTGGGTTGCGGGTGGCGTGTACACCACCAGTATTTTCGTCAACCTGGATGTAGGCAAGCCGATCATTCTGCAGGCCTTACCGGGACCGCGGGTCGTGTACTCGTCATTCCTGGGAAAAATCGACATGCATGGCATTGCCTGGGGCAGGATATCCGGCATTGATACCTCGGGTACCTGGGGTGTACAGATTCGTAATGTCAGGAATGTAGTGTACGAGGACAGCCGGGTGATCGATCAGTGGTATCCCAATATCAACATGACCATCAGCGGGCAGGACATCCAATTGTCCAATGTGTTGGTTGAAACAGATACCGCACAATCTGCCAACCTGGGGATATCTATTGCCAATGATGCTACCAATGTAAATTTGACCAATGTCACCATTGGTGGTGACGGTACCGCCATGACCATCGGTGCAGCGGCCAGTGTAAATATTACGGATAGCATAATGTGGGTGACCGGGGCGCAAACCTTCACTCTGGGTATGGATGCACAGTTGAACATTAGTCACTCCATCACGTCTGATATGAGCTATGCAGGTAATAACGCCAATCTGTTTGCGGATCCCCTCTTCGTGGATGTTGCAGCTATGGATTACCATCTGTCCGCTGGTTCGCTGGCGATTGATGGTGGTAATACGGCCAGTGCCTATGCCAATGAGCCGGAACCCAATGCTTGCCGAGTGAATATGGGTGCATTTGGTAATACCGCGGAAGCGGCAGTGTCCACCGATGATCCGGATAATGATGGTCTGTTTGGTTATTGTGAAGTGTTGGCCAATACCGATCCCAACCACCCGGATACGGATCATGACGGTATCAATGACAGCAATGAGGTAACGGCCGGCACTGATCCGCTGGACCTGTTTAATCCCAACGGGGAAGGTTGGAATCTGGCTACCGACAGCGTCTTTGCCCAACAAGGTTCAGTCTATGCAGCTGGTGACACCCTGCATATCCTTGGTTGGAGCAACGTGGTGGGTGGGAGTGCCAACAATGCCAAGTACACCATTGAAGGCGGTGGCAACATATTGACCGGTAGTTTAACGAACCTGGGCGGAAGCATGTATTCGGCGTCAGTACCACTGGCGGGTCTGGCCTACACTGGTAGTGATGTGGTGGTTACCTTTCGCCTGCAGGATAAAAAACTCAAGTACCTGCCTGCTCCACGGGTGATTACGGTTACACCCTGAGGTCGTAATTCAGCAGCAGTTGGTTTTTGTAACGCTGGCGAAGTGCAACACTTCGCCAGCGTATGCTTATAGGAATAATAAACACCCCTTATGCCCGATTTGAGGGCAATGACCGGGTTTGCTGTGTTGCTGCCGTTCCCAAACAGTTGGGGAATGGCAATTCATGGCCGATTATCCCCGTTTACAACAACACCAGATGGTACTTCCATCCTGAGTGTAAATGGCAGGTTTGTGGTCCTTACCAGAAGTAGATTATCTAACTTGCTATAATTCTAATGTAAAAAACATTTCCGACACGCGCAAGAAATTCAGCGGATATTTGCGTGGAATCGTCTATAGTCATTTATGTCAAGCATTAGTTAGGCATGGAGGGTTCAGTTATGAAGCTCATGAGCTATACATCCATTCTCAGCCTTGCTCTGGTATTTAGCAGCGTCTGGGCAGCCACTACTTCACTTAATCATTACAAGACGCTCACCCTGCTTGAGGGTGACTGGATGCTGTCTCCAGCAGATGAACAGGAGGGCGGAGCAACAAAAAAAGAACCAGCAGCAAAACTTGTCGGCACTAGCAATACAGCTATCAGCTTCAAGGTAATCGGTAAAGGTAGCACGATACAGGAGAACCTCTTGCCGGGTACAGGCAAGGAGATGGCGACCATGTATCATTGCAATGATTTCAAGGATTGCTCAAAAGTCCAGGCCACACATTATTGCGCCAAGCAGAATCAACCAGAATTGATTTTGGATCCGGCTAACACGACAGGGAATGTCATTGTTATGGCTTGTGATATGAATACCTCGCCATGCAACTCAGTGGAAGGCCATGTACACATGATCAAGCATGAGTTATCGCGAGATAGCAATAACCTCAGGACGACCTATACCATCTACAAAGATGGCAAGCACGAGAAGGACTCAATTTACCATTTCAAGCGGAAATAATGGCTGAATCTCGTCAACAGTGGCGGCCTTCGGGTCGCCTTTCTTCTTTTCGGGAATGTCTTCTTTTGGCCCAGATTGTGTAAAAACAGAAAATCTCGGTCAGCGTAGTCAGCAGCGGCATCCACACGCATCCGCGAAGCCATCTGGGCGATTGTTTTCAGTATCTGACTTACCAGGCTATTGAAGTTTGTTTATTAGTTGCAGTCATAAAAACGTCTGCGAGGTGCTGAGCACACCTGTTTTGTGCGGTAAATACAGTCCCTATGCCTGTATCGCCTGGATTAACGGCTTAACACCCAGGATGTTCATGACACGCTTCAGATTATAGGCGAGCACATGCAAACTCATCTCGGTACTTACCCGATTCAGCGTCCTGGTCAGGAAGTGGGCCGACCCCATCCATAATTTAAGTGTCCCATAGGGATGCTCCACGGTTTGTCGACGCACCCGCATGATCTCCGGATCGCAATCCAGCCGCTCCTGTATGGCCTCGAGTATCACCTCATGCTCCCAACGCGTGACACGTCGTTCTCTGCCTCTAGTACATTGCGGTTTCAGGGAACATGTCTTGCAATTGGAGCTCCAGTAGCGGTGTATCGTCAGTCCATTTTCTTTCGACGTCATACGCCAGATCAAATGCTCATCGGCGGGACATCGGTATTCATCTTTTTCTGCTATGTAGTGAAAATCCTTTCTTCCGAAAAGTCCCTTTGCCTGATTACATGAGGTCTGTGGTCTCGGCACGTTAGCCGTAATACCGTCCTCGTGGCATGACAAAAGTTCTTTATTCTTGAAGTAGCCGGCATCGGCAATCACTGTCAGGTCTTCAACACCTGTCGCCTCACGCGCCTGTTTCGCCATGGGAGAGAGTTGACTGCGATCACTGCCTTTATTGGTCACTTCATGGGCAACAATCAGATGGTGTTCGGCATCGACTGCCGTCTGGACATTATAGCCTACGATGCCGTTCCCCCGACTCTTCAAACTCACGACACACACTATGAACCCCTTTTTTGTTGCCCTTGCGAAAGTCTGAGATCGTCTTGTGGTCGGGTGTCAACCGCTCGGTCAGCCACATCAGTTCCACGTTGCGCCGGGCCTCTCGCTCAATGCGACGGCTTGACTGAACACGATTGAGGTAGGCGTAGATGTAAAGCTTCAGCAGCATCGATGGGTGGTAGGCAGGCCTGCCGGTTATTTTTGGTTCAGCACGCCCGAAGCCCAGTTGACCGAGATCAAGTTCATCAACGAATACATCAATGACCCTGACGGGATTGTCTTCCATAATGTAATCTTCAAGGCATTCGGGAAATAATGTGCTCTGGTTGCGGTCTTCACCTTCAATGAAACGCTTCATGACTGCCTCACGCCGTTGCGATGGCGTGATTATAGCGAGCTTCACGTTTTTACACAGTCTGGGCCAGTGATCAACGCGAACTCAGCAAACTGGCTACAACCGTGGCCAGTCTCACGAGCATTCTTCCCGAACGTGGCCGGCGCAAGAAGGTAATTCTGGACGATGACTTCTAACGTTATGGATTGGTACCTCACCGTAAAAGTTGTTCATATAATCAGCTCAACCGTACTGTTCGGAACGGGTCTCGGCATCGCGTTTTTCATGTTTCGTTCGCATTTTTCTGAACCTGTCCAGGAAAAATACTACGCTGTCCACAACACTGTATTGGCAGACTACTTATTCACACTTCCTGCCGTTGTACTGCAACCATTGACTGGCGCCTGGCTGATTTGGAAGGGAGGATATAACTGGACAGATACATGGCTTGTCTGGACATATGCCCTCTATCTGCTTGCAGGTCTGTGCTGGATTCCGGTTGTCTGGATACAGATTCAACTCAGAACAATTTTGAATGAAATCCGGGAAAATGACACTTCCCTGCCGCCAAAGTATCAGAAGCTTTTCAATATATGGTTTATCCTCGGCTGGCCTGCATTCATCAGCCTCATTCTTATATTTTTCCTGATGGTTTATAAGCCAGCATGAATGCCACACATGAAATCAATGATGATGTAGATCAGCTACCCATATTCAAACCCATCTTTGGCAAGAATTGGGACAACCTGCCCACAGTCATCCAAAAACATTACGCCAATTTACCCTACTCCAATGATCTGATAACAGTTGAAGGCACCCTTGATGTCACCTGTGGTCGAGCCTTCAGGCTTTTAAGCCCACTGTTCCATCTATTGAGGAGTATCCCGCCATATACGGGATGTGGTGTACCTGTGACAGTCAATTACAGGAGCACACCTGACACCCGTGAATTTCATCTTGATCGGACATTCAGATTCGAAGGGAAGAAACCCTGGCGATTCTATTCCAGAATGTTGCAAACGGGTGGCAACGAGGTTATCGAGATCATGCGCTTCGGTATTATTTGGCGGATGGTCTACCTGTGGGAAGACAACAAGGTTATCTTGCGACACAAAGGTTACGGGATACGAATATTCGGCCATCTAATCCCTCTCCCGTTAACCGCAATACTGGGAGAAGGGAACGCGGAAGAAGTGGCCGTGGACGATGAGACCTTCAGCATGTTTGTCGAAATCAGACATCCCTGGTGGGGGAAAATATACGAATATAAAGGCCAATTCAGGATTACCAGGGAAGCATGACAACACGCGTCTTAATAATCGGTGGCTATGGTAACTTTGGCAGCTTCATCACGAAATCACTTGCCCGCGACCGGAATATCCAGCTGATCATTGCCGGCCGCTCTATTGAGAAGGCGCATGCACTTGCGGCGGAATTGGGGGCGGCTAACAGACCCGAAGCAATCGCACTGGATATTACCGAAAACCTGGAATCACCATTAAGGACCATCCGCCCGAACATTACCATTCATACCTCCGGGCCATTCCAGACACAGGGTTACCATGTGGCTAATGCCTGTATTAATATTGAATGTCATTATATTGATCTGGCAGACGGACGGACATTTGTAGCCGGCATCAGAGAGCTTGACCAACATGCCAGGGACAAAGGCGTACTGGTCGTCAGCGGCGCCAGTTCCGTCCCCTGCCTGACAGCCGCACTGGTTGATCACTACCAGCATGAATTCAGTTCAATCGAATCTCTGGATTACGGAATCACGACTGCACAGCAGACCGCCCGTGGACTTGCTACCACTGCAGCCATTCTTTCGTACACGGGTAAACCTTTTAAAACCTTGATCGATGGTGAAATGAAGGATGTTTATGGCTGGCAGGACCTTCATTTACGAAACTACCCTGGTATCGGGCGACGCATGCTGGGGAATTGTGAAATACCGGACCTTGATTTGTTCCCGGAACGCTACCCGACATTGAAGACAATCCGGTTTTACGCCGGACTGGAAATCCCACTCGTCCATATGACACTTTGGATGATCTCTGGCCTGGTCAGAACAGGACTGATCAGGAAACTCGAACGAGCAGTCCCTCTCCTGCTTCGTATCTCGTTTCTGTTTGACCGGTTTGGAACCGAAAACAGCGCTTTTCATATGGTGCTTGGCGGAACTGACAAGAGTGGTGCCAGCAAACAAGTAACCTTTGACCTGACAGCACGCAAGGGAGATGGCCCCTATATACCCTGCATGCCGGCAATCCTGCTGGCAAGAAAACTGGCGAAACAGGAAATCGGGAGGACTGGTGCAACGCCTTGCGTGGATCTTATTACGCTGGACGAATACCTTTCGGCACTCGGCGATATAAACATCACATGGCAGGTAACGTGAGTCTTTCCATTGACTGTCCAAACGTGCCCCTGCTCTTATTGTCGTGGCTTTATTGAAAACAAAGGAACAGGGATCATCCTGAAGGCAAAAATCTTGTCACTATTTTGTCAAACCGCAAACAGAATGACGCTCAACATTAACGGAATCCATAACACACAAAGGTAGACCCCTATACTGTCTATACGGAGTCATTTATATAACTCCGTATAATGGTTGATTTATACGGAGTTCGTTCATATACTCCGTATAATTTTCTGGGCCACCATACCATGCAAAGACTCCCGCAAACCACGCAGCTGTTATACGCCGAACTGTTACAACAGTGTGCTGTTGCCCTGCCAAATCAGCGCGGGATTTCTTTTGTACCGAAAACCGTCAGCGGTCACCGTTACTGGTACATGGAACTGGTGGTAGGAAGCACCAAGCGTCAATTCTCGCTGGGGCGCGACTCCGAGGCATTGCGTACGCAAATCGAACGACAAAAGGCCCTGTTTGCAGAGGCCGTGCCGGATTTAAAGCAGCGTGAAAAACTGGTTGCCATGCTGGTCACTGGCGGCGCTTTCGCCCCGGGCGTTTCCGACGGCCGGGTGCTTGAGGTGCTTGCCCAGTCCGGCGCTTTTTTATCCGGTGGCGTGCTGGTGGGTTCGCATGCCTTCAACACCTGCGGCAACATGCTGGGTGTCAACTGGGGCTCTGCCGCCATGCAGACGCAGGACATGGATCTTGCCAGTCATCGCCAGATCGAAGTCGCGATGCGTCAGGATGCACCTGATGTGAAGTCCATCTTGCTGGATTCCGGGATGGGTTTTTTTGAAGTTCCTGCCCTGAACCAGAAAGCGCCATCAACCAGTTTCAAACTGCGTGCTCAGGAGTTTCATGTGGACCTTCTCACTCCGTCACAGGGACCGGAGACGGGCAAACCGGTGTATCTGCCACACTTCAACAGCTATGCGCATCCGATGCGGTTCCTGGAGTACCTGCTGGAGGACTGCCAGGACGCCGTGATACCCTTCCGTAGCGGCATATTCGTCAATGTACCGAATCCGGCACGTTTTGCCCTGCACAAGCTGGTTGTGTCCCAACGCCGTCCGGTCGCCCAGCAAATCAAAGCCAGAAAAGACATTCAACAGGCAACAGAACTGTTGGATGTTCTCCTGGAGGATCGTCCCGGCGATATCTGGATTGCAGTGGAAGCAGCGCTTGCCATGCAGAAAAGGTTTCAGTCCCAGCTCGCCAAAGGCATTGAACAATTACCTGCTGACATAAAAAAGGTTGTGAGCACACATTTCAACGCAGCGGAACCCGGTGACTGACCACCCCGCTCTCCTTACCGGCCAGTTCTGCAGACTGCGCAGATCAACTTGCCAGACCGGCAAAATCATCTACAAAGGCAATTCCTTCCGACTCCAGGAAATTGCTTGCGATACTTTTAAATGCTTCACTGCGAAAGCGATACCAATCATCCTGAATCTCCTTGCGGTGTATCGCGTCCTTGAAGCGATGAAAAGCGCCGCTGCCGCGGATGGCACGGAGCAACTCATCCTGTAACCCTTCATCGGACAAAGACAGACAGAAGCGCTCCATGATCGAATATTCGTGAATCTCGAATTGATCCGGCAAGGCCACAAAGTCATCCGACTCGAGCACTTCCCTGACCTTGGGCAGTATTTCCCTTTGCCACTCGGGAATGAATTCATTATCTTCGTTGCCCGCTTCGATGATGTTGACCTCTTCTTCACTGATAGCACACAGCTCCCCGGTTTTCTTGTTGATATAGGCAGTCACATCATCACTGATGACATCCATCTCATTCACAACGAGCTTTAAAGATACCGGCTTCATATCAACCACCTGTTCACTACCCAATTTTCTCCAACAACTTCATGAAGTTTCGCTTGCGTTTGTACTCAACGCGAACCTGGGCCAGATACTGGCGAAATTCACCGTCTTCACCCAGGTTGGCCATCAGTTTCTTAACCCTGAGCAGCAGGCCTGCCGCCTGTGTATAGGCCTGGTTATTGGTGCGCTCCACGATGGGGCCGATCAGCATCCTGTAGACTGTGATGGCATCACGCGGATGTGTCTTCTCGCGCAGGCCGGCCAGTTCGAGCCAGAGGGCCTCGCCGCAACTGCCCGCGTTCGCCGCCTGCCATGCCGTCTCGATATCCTGCTCCCACAGATAGATCTCCACCAGCAGGGAATGGTCCGGTTTACCGCTACGTGTCCAACCCTTTGGCTGCCCGGCAATCTCCGCGTGAACCAGTTCCAGCGCCCGCTCGCGCCATGCCCGCCATTGTTTGCTGCGATCTGAAGCTTCTTCAGATGCTGATAAGCAACCAGACAAGGGCGCCGTTCAAACTGGAGCCAGACCAGGGACATCGCCTCATCGTGGCGTTTGCGCCGATGGTACATTTCGGCCAGCAGATCCTGCAAATGGCTGTCTGCCTTTTCGTCAAGGATCTGTATACCTTTCTCCGCCCACTCCAGCGCCTTGTTGCCCTTGCGCGCCTTTCGATAAATCTCGGCGATCTTGAAAAAATCGTAGTTCGACGACAGATCCCGGCTCATGACTGCGACCAGTGCTTCAATGTCACCGCCTTGAAGAGCCAGTTTCTCCATTATATGAGTGATGCGGGAACGCTTACCGTATTTGTTCCGGGTATCTTCGCCCGGCTGCAGCGGCTTGACCCTGTCCCATTCGGCCTCGGCCAGTTCGCGATAACGTCGCATACCGTTCTTGCCCAATACCCGGCCATGGGTATTCCCGGCATCCCAAAACGTGCCCCACTCCCCGCTCAACTGCCAATCAAATAGTCGTTCAGCCAGGGCCTCCGGGGCAGGCTTTGCCTTACGGCAGGCCGTCAGGTGCAGTTCCTCCAAGCGGTGTTGCAACATCCCCATTTCGCCGTCATCCATGGCACTGTTCATGGCACCTTCCAGACAACGCAGCGCATATTCGCTCAATTCCACCACCGCAGCCGCATAGCCTGACTTGAGAAGTTCATCAACACCATCGATTGCTGAATCCACACTCCGCCAGTATTCGTAAATGTCATGGTAGTCGATGAACCCGTCGATACCGATCGCCGCCTGATCAAGCACCTCTCGATAGGTCACCAGATACACACCCCCGGCAGCCGCGGCTTTCAACATCAGGCCACCGCTCAACTGACTATCGTAGTCAGCGGCATCCACGAGCATGTCCACCAGGAACTCCTTCTCTTGCAACAGCAACCAGGCGCGCACATCCTTCATGGTCAGGCCCTTATCGGCCTTTTTCTTGCCTTTGCCCTTGCCTGTTTTTCCAGCCGGTGTCCGTTTTTCCAACCAGGCCCGTACAGTGGCCACACAGTGTTTGCAGAAATCCCCGCCCTGCCCCACAGGACAATCACAATCGTAACCGACGCTATCTCCTTCGTCCCATAACATCACCTGGTACGGGTAGGTACCGTAGACCGTGGCGGTAATTCTGCCTTTGACGGCCTTCAGTTTGCTGACATGCCCCCCATGGAAACAGCCCTCACCGCGCCCATAGGAACGCGACCCGGCCCAATGTCGGACACGGTTCGTTGTCAGTATTTTGGAAAGAGCCATCCTAACTTCCTGCCAGGTTCGTCACCGGATTTTTACTATTATGTTCATCTCGCCCAACATAATTAACCCATATTACCTGGAAAGCATACAGCGGAATCGGGAAACACTTTATGCAGCTTGAACGGTAAAATCCTTGTCACAATTTTGTCACACTGCGAACAAAATTCAACGTGATCCGGCCTTATCGGAAAACAAACTATGTGACTAATATTTCTTGTGTTAATCTATAAATCCCTGAAACAGAACGAGCCTGACAACGAATTCACACGGCAGGGGTCGCTGGTTCAATCCCAGCATTGCCCACCATATTTTTCAGATAGTTAAGCATTTTTCTTCATATCATTATTAGCTTGCACGGATACATATGCGGAAATTTAATCTGTAGGCTGTCACCGTTGGCTATTTTTTACTCATACAGCACTTAAAAAGCAAAGCCAACCCGAAGGGACTGAAAACTAAACCTCAAGAACGGGGCAGGATGGCCGCTATACACGTAATGGGGTTATCTAGAGCCGGGGGGCTTCTATGATACGAACACTCTTTGCTTCTACGTGCGGCGCACTAATATTAATTGTGGCATTGATTCCGCCAGCTATTCTTATTCTAGATAAAGCTGGCTTTTAACGCCGGATAACCACTTTAGGCTGCACCATCTCCCGACTCATCCCGACTCTCGTGTTGTTCTGCGTACGTGACGCCATCCACGCCGGCGGCTGCGCCCTTGCGGAGACCGTCATATGCTCCCCACAATGCCTCTTTCGTCAGAAAGTGAGCGATCGAGTGGAACTGCATCCCGCATCTTGCTTGGCTAACTCAGCTATTCGATTTAGATCCATTTGACAGGCTCTCCCGAGTTCAGTGTCTCGTACCTGTGTCCACTGCATCGATACATCCCCTGCTCGCCCCTTCCCTCCAGTGGATGCCGTGGCCGCCCCTCGCGGGAGCCCGCCCTGCGGTTCTCCACCTTAGTAGTATGGACTCGTAAGACTGCTCGTCTGTCCGTGCCTGCGCCTCCGGTTTCCCTTGGCAGCAGGAGACTCCGCTTGAGGGTCATTTGCTTCTCTCGGGGGCAACCCTCACCCCCCGGAGACCAGGTGCCTTGGGGTTGGGCAGCACCTAAGCCCAGACTGCGAGAGACAGGGAGCTCTCCTGGGTTCACGGGAGGTCCCTTGATAAGCATGCCCCGGGCTAGAGACTCCGGCGACCACGGTTCCACCTCGCATTACGGTGGGTCGGATGCTGCCTTCCGCTAGCTGAACAGCGTCGGCATCGAAATAATCAAAGATTTCGGTGCTGAATCCTCACGGCCTGCTTACTCGCAGTGTACGCTTCGCACCCGCCAGTCGCCCGGCGAATGGCAACACTCGCTACCGGTCTGCCCACTACGGCCTTGACCGGGCTGGACTTGCACCAGCTGGACTCCAACAAGAGGTTTCGCCATCTCATCATGGTTCCCCCTCTTCCGCGCTTCCCCAGCGCGATCAGCCACTTCGTCACTTCCATGACTGCTCCGGTTACTTCCGACTGGAAAACGCTACCTTTGAACGGCACACGCCAATTTCAGACCGTTAGTTCAATTCGTGGCGTTTCTCTGATGCTCCTCGGCTTTAATACGCTCATAAATCTCTTCTCGATGCACAGCCACATCTTTGGGTGCATTCACACCGATTCTGACTTGATTCCCCTTGACGGCGAGCACAGTCACCGTTACTTCATCACCGATCATTAGTGTTTCATCCACCCTTCTCGTGAGTATTAACATAAGACAGCTCCCTTTGTTACATATGTTTGTTGTGCAGACTTTAATGCGTGCACGATGTCCTATTTGACAGCCATATGCTATTCAACGACCATATCGTGAATAAGCACTCACACATATGAGCATATACACATATGAATATTAACGCATACAACAAAAAAGATATCAATAACCTTGGAAAAATTTTGAAAATTCTTGGGGAACCCAATCGATTGCGCATTTTGACGAGCCTTGGCCTGGAGTGTCGACCTGTAACCAGCATCGTCAAAGATACTGGCCTGAGTCAGACCAATGTTTCTTTTCATCTGCGCGTTCTTCGAGATGCTGGTTTGGTAAGAGCTGAACGATGCGGGTCATTTGTCTACTACTGCCTGCCAGACAGCCAACTTAGAGAAATTATTGATCAATTTCGTGATTGGGTGAGCAAGTAATTCTTTAATTACCAAATGTCTGACCTGGATCTATTCTGTTGAAAAACGCGAAAATCAGAGAAGGACGAATTTCAGCCAAATTCCATTCATTCCAGAAGTGCGATTCAATTCTTGCGTATGAGGCAATGTGGAGATCTCTGACGAAAACCCAGGTTTCTCTTATGGCCACTTCACTCCAGTCGACCGAATCAGTTAGACTGTGGCCCGGGGGAGTCACAATAACGAAATACAATGCTGGGTTTTGGACATCAAACCGTTTTCGGCCTGTGTATGGCGCTTTTTGTAATGGCAGCCGTATCGGTCGTCTGTGTTACCCTGCTGTTCATCGAACGCCAGGACATCGACCTGCTGCAGCAGCATGTTGCCAGTCTTCGGCAGGAGAACTCCGTGCTCAGGTCACAGCTCAATGACTACCGTAGTGACCTCGTGACGCAACAGGAAGCGGCTGCCCGGTCGTCTGACTGAATCGGGCGTAGTGTTCATGATGCCGGTGACCGTATGGCACTGTATGTCCTGTTTTGGCCTATTCTTCTGAAAAACTCTGTTTCCAGCAGTAGCGAACAATTCTTAGTAAACGGTTAACGAAATAATTAATTCACCCTCCCCCAATAATTAACCTCAAGATCTGCCAGGGATGGCCGTAATACACTAGAACAGTATTATAAAGCTGGGGGGCTTCCATGATACAAACAATCTACGCCTATTTGTTTGGCGTTCTAATTCTTTTTGCAGCCTTGGTTCCGCCTGCGATTCATATCATTGATAACGCAGGGTTCTGACGCCGACAAAAAAATAATCTCTCATCAGAAGGTCCGACCCGGGCTGACAGAACATCAATATGAATGAAACGAGTTAATAAATTAAGTATATTATAGCGGCGGCCTTCGGGGCGCCGTATTCATTCATTTGCGCGCAGTAAAAATGCATTGCTCAGATGCCCGATTCTGGTACGTCTAGGATGGCTATCGGTCAAGTGAGCAACACAAATATATAAAACCACCGGAGCATTCACTGTATGTAAAACAATACAGAAAACTGCTACACAGGTGGTTATCACATCACGCCGATTTCTTGTCCGTGGAATGTTGAATTGCAGCATCACGACCACTATCTTATCTGCGCTTGTACCGTTGTATAAAGCGGTTCCCGGAACATCTGGTCTATATGTCGCTCAAGCTCCTTCCCCGATACAGCCATGAATATCCAGCCCTGTACCGGGAAAGATATAGCTATTGCTGATCTCAACATCCAGGATGACGGACAGGCTTGTTGCCGGATTAATACCACCACAGGCCGTATACAGGGACAGCTTGCCAATCGATATCCCATACCACCAGCACACTGTTCACCGAGACCAAGGATACGTTCACCTCAGCCACCACGCCCGGAATGGTTTTCTAACCAAACGGCGCCACACAGTCCTTTGCACGCTTAAAATCCCGTTGCGCCCTTGGCAGCCATACCTCTGCAGCAGCCAGACTGGCCCTGGCTGACTTCACCTTGTCGCTGTATACATCATCTCCAATATGTGCCAGCATCAGCAAATACCATATAAAAACTCTAATACAGTGGTTGAACCAGCATGATTTTTTTGTCAGCATGCCCGGCATGATTGCTCTTTTGCGTATCTCTGTTCGCTTCCTGGTTATTTCTACAAATACGTCTGTAAACTTGATTATTCACCAGATCATGGGGGCCACACCGGAATATGAAAAGCAAGCCTGTTACAGCAGGGGCTGGCAGACCAGCGAGTTCGGCTGCAAAACAGGATAAACGGTCTGGTATCCTTCACACCAAATTATTTTCAGGAGCACATACCTTGAAACATTTTCTACTCCGCGTCTTGCCGTTTATCCCCCTGCTCACCCTGTTTCCTGGCATGGCCCTTGCCGCCTCCGGGCAAGGTCACATTCTTGATCTGACACAGTCTGACGTTGGCTTTGCCGCCCTGGCTGTTTTCGTGGTTGCCTATATCTTTGTGATGGCCGAGGAATTCACACACCTGAGAAAATCATAACCGGTCATTCTTGCTGCCGGTGTCATCTGGGGCATGATTGCTTTCGTGTATACCGGCAACGGTGATGGCCATACCGTTGAAGAGGCACTGAATCATAACCTGCTTGAATTCGCGGAACTGTTCCTGTTCCTGCTAGCCGCCATGACCTACGTGAATGCCATGGACGAGCGACTGGTTTTTCAAGCACTGCGCGCGCCTGGTACGCCTGGGATTTGGCTACCGCAGTCTTTTCTGGTTGACCGGCCTGCTCGCCTTCTTCCTGTCGCCCATTATCGACAACCTCACAACGGCACTGGTAATGTGCGCCGTACTGATGGCCGTTGGCAAGGACAATACCCGCTTTGTCAGTATTGGCTGCATCAATGTCGTGGTCGCTGCCAATGCAGGTGGCGCCTTTTCTCCCTTTGGTGACATTACCACCCTGATGGTATGGCAAAAAGAACTAGTCGAATTCACAACCTTCTTCAAACTGTTTCTGCCCTCAGTCGTGAACTTCCTGATACCGGCTGCCTTCATGCACTTTGCCATACCCGCGGGAAAACCTGCCGCTGACAGTGAACGAATTGTCATGCGACGCGGCGCCAAGCGTATCATACTGCTGTTCGGGTGTACGATTCTCACTGCGGTCGCCTTCCACAATTTCCTGCATCTGCCGCCGTTCCTGGGCATGATGACCGGGCTGGCCTATCTGCAGTTCTTCAGCTATTACCTGAAGAAGACGCACCATAAAGAAGAACCAGAAGTCGCCCTGGGCGGTGTCAGCGATGTCGCAATGGGTGATGCATCCGAGACTGGCTATGACTTTTTCAGCCGCCTGGCACGCGCCGAGTGGGACACACTGCTGTTTTTCTATGGTGTGGTGTTATGTGTTGGCGGCCTGGCTTTTGTCGGCTACCTGGAACTGGTATCGACGGCCCTGTACATTGATATCGGTCCGACATTTGCAAACATCACTGTTGGTGTACTGTCGGCGATCGTTGACAACATTCCGGTGATGTTTGCCGTGCTGAGCATGAATCCGGACATGGAACTGGGGCAATGGCTGCTGGTTACGCTGACTGCCGGTGTCGGCGGCAGCATGTTATCAATCGGGTCTGCCGCAGGAGTGGCGCTGATGGGCCAGTCACGCGGCCAATACACGTTCTTTGGCCATCTTAAATGGGCACCGGTTATTCTCATTGGCTATGCCGCCAGTATTATGGTTCACATGTGGGTGAATGCCGATACGTTTTCGATACCCGTGGTTACCGGTTAACGCTTACGAAGCGACCGTTTCAGTCTCAAGAGTGCGCCACACGCTGCTGCCATCACAGACCTTGTCGATGGCATCCAGCCGCGCTGCATGCGCCCGGGCCTCTGCATCATCAGCCCTGATCACCCGTAACGGCCTGCGGTCGACAGCGACCCGCTGTATGGCTGATCGCTGCTGGCCATCACTGTCTGTTTGACTATCCAGTGACAGACTCACCTGCCCGCCGGTCATTGCCAGGTAAACATCGGCGAGGATCTCGGCGTCCAGCAAGGCGCCGTGCAGTTCACGCTGCGAGTTATCGATTTCGTAGCGCCGGCACAATGCATCCAGGCTATTGCGCTGCCCCGGATGCATTCGGCGTGCCATCGTCAGGGTGTCCAGCACCGTACAGTAATCGTTTACACGACCCGGCGCATTTTCCAGCGAGCTGAACTCGTGATCGATGAAGCCCACATCAAAGGGTGCGTTATGAATGACCAGCTCGGCACCACGAATAAACTCCAGAAACTCCACGGCTATATCTGCAAAGCGCGGTTTGTCTGCGAGCTTTTCATTGGTAATACCATGCACCTCGACCGCACCCGCATCAATCTCGCGATCGGGCTGTATGTACTGATGATAGGTATTACCGGTCAAACGCCGATTACGTAACTCCACGCAGCCAATTTCAATAATACGGTGGCCATCGGCAGGTTCCAGGCCTGTGGTTTCCGTATCAAGTACGATTTGGCGCATAGGCAGATTTCCTGTTATCTCTTGCAGGAGCGGATGCGATCCGCTCCTGCAGAATTTTTGTTACAGTAATTCATCAATCGCCTTGTTGGCCAAGGCATCGGCCTGCTCGTTTTCCGGGTGACCGGTATGCCCCCTGACCCAGGCCCATTCAATGTCGTGTTCCCGGGTCGCCTCATCCAGTCGTTGCCAGAGGTCCACATTTTTCACGGGTTTCCTTGCTGCCGTTTTCCAGCCTCGCCGCTTCCAGTTGATCAACCATTCCTGGATACCTTTCATCACGTACTGTGAATCCGTGGTCAGTCGCACCTTGCAGGGACGCGTCAGGCTCTCAAGCGCCTGGATCGCCGCCATCAACTCCATACGATTGTTGGTCGTCTCGGCTTCGGCACCGTAAAGGGTTTTTACGTGGCCATTGTGACGCAATAACACACCCCAGCCACCCGGCCCGGGATTTCCGCGACAGGCACCATCGGTAAAGATCTCCGTTTCAGTTGACACGCCGGACATTGCCCTGGCTGGAGCTTGGAATACCCACCGGAAACAAGCGGCGCCGGTTCCGGTGCAACCCGTTTAATGGTGTCATTACGAAGGTACGTTTGCGTGCCACCAGGATATAACTGGCCGACAGATACTTGCTGCCGTAACCGACAGACGGGCCGTGCAAACGCAACTTTTCAAGCAGACGTCTGCTCTGGATTGGTGGCCGTTGAAACAGGTAGTGACAGTGAAGTGTGTCAAACCCCAGCAGACCAAGCCAGTCCTTGATGCGGTTCATACTCTGGAAACGTGAACCCCAGGGCAATTGTCGTCGCTTGCGTGACAGTGCGCCGCGTACACCCCAGAGGCTGCGCGGATTAAACCCGAGAATAACCAGGTGACCATCAGGAATCAGGCTGCGATCAGCCTCGCGCAGGACCTGGTGCGGGTCGTTGCTCAGCTCGAGGGTGTGTGGCAATACAATCGCATCGACCGAGTCACTCATGATGGGCCAGTCTTCGGTCGAACCGCCCAGTCCGGCATCCCGACGCGTCAAGGGTTCGACGCTTTGAATAACATGGTGGGGTATGCGGCTGTCCCCCAGACGGCAGTTTTCCCAGGGGGGATCGATCACTATCAGGTGATAACCAAACAGCGTCGGTAATTCGACCTCCAGTGCCGCCAGTTCCGCCTCGGCCAGCAGGCTGCCCAGCGGGCGTTGGTACCAGTTTCGCAACGAAGCGGCACGTGATGAGGCGTTGATGTCCTTGCTCATGGCACGGAAATGATACCGCATTACAACCCCTGTCGTGCCATAAATCACCTTTTCCATTAAAGATATTGACCCTCCCCGGCCATCCTGTCAGCATATGCAGCCCGTTTCAGACACAATTCATCCAGCAGCAGGCAGACCAGCAGTGACCGGGATCACACACACCTTCTCAGGCTTATTCGAATGACGCCGATAAATTTCTTTATGAATATCATTCGCAAGTCAATCATACTGCTGACCCTCCTGCTTGCAGGCGGTTGTGCAAGCGTTGATCATGTTGCCGAAGCACCCGTCGCCTCTGATCAAACAGCAGCAAACAGCAGCCATAAGCCTCAGTCCTTACACCTCGTTAACATCACGCAGGAACCCCTCGAGGAAATACGTGGTTTCTGGGATCAGTTACGCCAGGGATTTCGTCTCACCGGCACACAACAGGCGGCTGTCAGTAAACAAACGGCCACGTACGGAAAACACCCGCAACAAGTTGAACGGATATTCGAACGCGGTGAACCCTACCTCGCCTATATATTAAGTGAAGTACAAAAACGTGACTTTCCGGCCGAGATCGCGTTGCTGCCGTTTGTTGAAAGCAGCTATGACCCCTTTGCCTTTTCGTATGAGCTCGCAGCCGGTTTGTGGCAATTCATTCCAACCACCGGGAAAATGTACGGCCTGCATCAGGACTGGTGGTATGACGGGCGACGCGATGTAGTGGAGTCAACACAGGCCGCCCTCAATTATCTGGACTACCTGCAGAACAAATTCGACGGTGACTGGTTGCTGGCCGTGGCTGCCTATAACTCGGGCAGTGGCACCATCAGCAAGGCTATCAGGAAAAATCAAAAGGCAGGTAAACCTGCTGATTTCTGGCACCTGGATTTGCCAAAAGAAACTGCAGCCTATGTACCCAAATTACTTGCTATCAGCAATATCGTCAGGGAACCTGAAAAATACGACATCAGTCTTGTCCCTGTCGAAGTGCAACCCTTCTTTATCGTAGTTGAGACAGAGGGCCAAATGGACATCAGCGTCGCAGCGGAGCTGGCGGAGATGAATACCGAAGCCCTCTACCTGCTCAACCCGGGCTACAATCGCTGGACTACGCATCCGCAAGGCCCGCACCAACTAGTCATTCCTGTCAGCAACCTGACCACATTCAAGCAGAACCTGGCGAAATTGCCTGACTCGGAACGCACCCGCCCGGTTCTCCATATAATCCAGAGTGGCGAGACCCTGTCACACATTGCCCGCCGTTATAGCACCACAGTTCAGGCATTGATCGATAACAACCGCCTTAGCAGTACCAGGATACGCATCGGCCAGAAATTACTGATCGCTACTGGCAGCCACGATACGACGCAATATACCAAACTGAACCAGAGAATCATGGCCGCATACAGGGCAAGCGGCAAAAAGACCTACAGGGTACGCAGTGGAGATAATCTCTGGACCATCGCACGCAGGCACCGCGTCACTGTGAAGCAGGTCAGCCGCTGGAACAAACTGGACACCAAGACACCGATCAGGCCGGGTCAAAAACTGGTGATTTATACAAAAGGGTAGCGGTCTGGCCAAAACCCCAGGCGCGTGCGGGTGTAACGCAGCTGACCGAAACAGTCGGCGTCAGCCTCCAGACAACGTCTTACCGGTGTTCACCGAATACTCGTCCAGCAAGCTCCCGGAACCTGCACCGCAACTGATCACTGAGCGCATGGCATCCTGTACCGGGACATCCACCGGATGGACGTACTTTCCTTCCAGGTGATAGATGAGTCCGGAGGTCGGGTTCGGACCCGTCGGCACGAAGACAGTAAAGCTGCCGTCAGCATGTGTATCCGTGATAAAACAGGTCACCATGGTCGAGTTACAAAAGATTTGCGCCAGCGCCACGGATGAAAACGGCGAATCCTTGCGGTTGCCAAACAGCTGCAACACGGTTTCCTTGATCATCGAGTAGCCTGGCGCAAGCTTCAGGATCCGTGTTTCCAGCCACCTGTAGAGAAGATCGCCAAGGCGCGTCCTTACCAGCACACCGACAGAGAAACAGGCTGCCAGAATCAGGGCAATTGCGAATGATTCTGCTATAAATTCATTTACCTGCAGATCTTTTGTAAGAAGTCGCGTTAATGGAGAAATCCAGCCACTTATCAGATTAAATACCCAGATCGTGACCGAGACCAGAATGGCGACCGGCAGCATCACCACCACACCACCCAACAGGGATGTCTTCAGGAATGCCTTGAGTTTGTCCACGACTGTGTTCCTACGCCTCCGGGCGCATGTGCGGGAACAGCAACACGTCACGTATTGACGGGGCGTCGGTAAACAACATCACCAGGCGATCAATACCAATCCCCTCGCCGGCGGTTGGTGGCATACCATGTTCCAGCGCACGAATATAATCGGCGTCATAATGCATGGCTTCGAGATCCCCGGCATCCTTGTCGATGACCTGCTGCCGGAAGCGCTCAGCCTGGTCTTCGGCATCATTTAACTCGGAAAAACCATTGGCGATTTCCCGCCCGCCAACGAAGAATTCAAAGCGGTCGGTCACAAACGGATTATTGTCATTACGTCGTGCCAGTGGCGATACTTCGGTCGGATAGGCCGTAATAAAAGTCGGATCATCCAGTTGTCCTTCTACGGTCTTTTCGAATATCTCGATCTGCAGCTTGCCCAGCCCATAACTGTCCTTCACAGGAATTTTGAGCTTGCCCGCAACCGCCCTGGAGCTCTCCAGATCATCGATATCATCGGCTGTGAGATCCGGATTAAACTGCAGAATGGAATCGCGCACCGAGATACGCTGGAAGGGCTTGCCGAAATCGTACTGGCTGCCCTGGTATTCAATCGTGGTCGTGCCGTGCAATTGTTTCGCCATACCCCGCAGCAGGTCCTCCGTCAGATCCATGAGGTCGTGATAATCCGCGTAGGCCTGGTAGAATTCCAGCATGGTGAATTCCGGGTTATGTCGTGTTGACAATCCCTCGTTACGAAAATTGCGATTTATCTCGTAGACCTTTTCATAACCGCCAACGACCAGTCGTTTCAGATACAGTTCCGGCGCGATGCGTAAAAACAGATCCATGTCCAGCGCATTGTGGAATGTGGAAAACGGCCGTGCCGTGGCACCACCGGGAATTGCCTGCATCATGGGTGTCTCGACTTCCAGATAATCCAGCCTGTTCAGATACTCACGTATGTACTGCACGATATTGCTGCGCATACGAAAGGTCTTTCGAGAAACATCGTTCATGATGAGATCGACATAGCGCTGCCGATAGCGGATCTCCTGGTCGGCCAGTCCGTGAAACTTCTCCGGCAAAGGCCGTAAGGATTTAGTCAGCATGTGAATCGATTCGGCGCGTACAGACAGTTCACCGGTTTTTGTCTTGAACAGTGCACCCTCGGCACCAATGATGTCACCTACGTCCCAACCCTTGAAGGCCTGATACACACCATCGGGTAATGAGTCCCGCTGCAGGAACAGCTGGATGCGACCTGACATATCCTGTAACTGTACGAAACTGGCCTTGCCCATTACGCGCTTGGCCATCATCCGACCGGCAACCTTCACCCGTACCGGTTCGGCCTCCAGCGCATCATTTTCCCTGTCATCGTATTCGGCATGCAATTCACCGGCAACCGCATTACGGCGAAAATCATTGGGAAAGGCATTACCGTTTGCGCGCAGTGCATCCAGCTTGGCACGCCGCTGTGCGATAAGTGAATTTTCGTCCTGTTCTTTCATATGTCTTTTAAAACCACTTGTAAAAATAGTTCACCTGTAGGAGCGCTTTGCAAGCGCGAATCGCGGCTGCAAGCCGCTCCTACAACAATAGATACGCTTGCAGGAACTCATTGTTAAGTGCCATTCACCTACAGGCCACTCTTCAGGCTGGCCTCGATAAACTGGTCGAGGTCACCGTCCAGTACGGCCTGGGTATTGCCTGACTCGACGCCGGTACGCAGGTCCTTGATGCGTGACTGGTCCAGCACGTAGGAGCGGATCTGGCTTCCCCAGCCGATATCGGACTTGGTATCTTCCAGCGCCTGCTGGTCGACGCTGCGCTTCTGTATTTCCAGCTCGTAGAGCTTTGACTTGAGCTGCTTCATTGCCGTGGCCTTGTTCTTGTGCTGCGAGCGATCGTTCTGACACTGCACCACCACACCACTGGGTTCATGGGTAATACGCACGGCCGACTCGGTACGGTTCACGTGCTGACCGCCGGCACCACTGGCACGGTAGACATCAATCCGCAAATCCGCCGGATTGATATCAATATCGATGTCATCATCAATCTCCGGCGAAACAAACACGGCGGCAAACGAAGTATGGCGCCGGTTACCCGAATCGAACGGTGATTTTCGCACCAGCCGATGTACCCCGATTTCGGTGCGTAACCAGCCAAAGGCATAGTCACCGTCCACCCTGATAGTCGCACTCTTGATACCGGCAACCTCACCCGGTGATACCTCGATTAATTCCGTTTTGAAACCGCGACGTTCTGCCCAGCGCAAATACATGCGTAACAGCATCTCGGCCCAGTCCTGCGCTTCGGTGCCTCCGGAACCGGACTGGATGTCCAGAAATGCACTGGACTCGTCCATCTCACCGGAGAACATACGCCGGAATTCAAGCTTTGCGATATCAGCTTCCAGCGCATGGATGTCTTCTTCAACGGCATCCAGCGTTTCCTGATCGTTTTCTTCAGCCGCAAACTCCAGCAACTCGCTGGCGTCCTGCAACGAACGACTCATATTATTCAGGGTGAGTACCACCTCTTCCAGGCGCGCCCGTTCACGTCCGAGACCCTGGGCACGCTCCGGGTCGTTCCAGACTTCCGGCTCTTCCAGTTCGCGGACGACTTCCGTCAGTCGTTCATTCTTGCTATCGAGGTCAAAGATACCCCCTGAGGGCAGCCGAACGCCCGTCAAGGTCTTTGATCTGATTGCGTATAGAGGTCAGGTCAGACATGTGTAAGGTACTATTTGCGCAGGGAATTTGAGCGCGCAATCATACTACTGTTAGGTAAGTAAGAAAACAGGGGCGTCAGGAGTCAATGTCCTTCCGGTGGCGCTTTAAGCCCCAGTATCCGGTCGATAACCTCGCTGCGCAGCTCGTCATAATGCTCCACAGGCCACTGATGACTATCCCTGGTGGCGCGGTCGCGGTACTTGTTCATGTCATCCTCAATCATGCCATCGAGCTTGTGAAGAAATGCCTCGGCTGCTGTGACGGCAGAGACCTTTAGCGGATCCCCGCGCGAGTCTTCAATAAGCTGTTCCAGTGTATACAGATAGGCCAGATCGTCGAGTCCCATGCGCATCCACTCGTAGTCAAGCGAGGGGATTGCCGTGCCATCCGGTCCGGGATAGACCGCATGTACACGCAGGGGCTGTGCATCAAAGCTGCTATACGGCATGCCATTATAACCGCGATACATCCACTCCATCTTGCCACGCACCCCGAGTCCGACCATTTTCCAGAACCAGAAGCCATTGGAGAAACGGTCCATGCCGACATTCACCAGCCACGGTGTGGCACCAGCAGCCAGGATGTGGTCCACGGTACCCTTGTTGAGCAGTCGTTTGCCACGATTAACCCGATCCGGCCCGTCCCAGCCGTTATTGAAGGCAACGATGTCGACCTCGGGTGCCAGCAGTGTCATTTCCTTGTAGCCATTGACATCAGCCGCCGTGACAATACCGGGGATTTCCTTTAAGCGTCTGGCAATCTCCGCACCAACTTCCTCCTGGGCTCTGTTGGTAAACTCATCACCGAAACCAATGATGACCCGCGGCCACGGGTATTGCTCTGTCTGTTGCAGAAACTCGCGCACGAGTTGCACGTACTCTGTTTGAAATTCAGCAGACGACCGTGGAATCCCATTGCGGCGCCAGCGCTCCATGGCACCGTGGCTTTCCAGCAGGTTAACCGGCTGTTCAAATCCGGCCTCGCGATAGAGTGTGAATGCGCGATCAATACGATCGTAGTCATCCATGCGGATACCGGTGTATTGAATAGTCGTCATATTATGGGCACGCATATCGGCAAACTCTGCCTGCATGCGTTGCCAGAAGGCCTCTTCGCCGTTTACGGCATACTGCACAGGACTGAAGTACGTCATGCCGATCGCAAGCTGCGTTGGTCGCTGCAAACTGAACGGCAACACCTGTATTTCAACGGCAATGTTGCTGCTTGCAGCGTGCGCCGGCTTGATCCCGATAGTGCCCGTGTACTCTCCCGCCGGCATGTCATCCGGCACCTGCCAGGTCAACCAGAACTGTTTACTCACACCCTTACGAATATTCCAGTGACCGGCAGGCACGATCATGCCCGGTGCCGGCCGCCACTCCCTGCCCTGTTTTTTCCCGTGGCTGGCTTGATAGCGCACCACACCACCCACAAGGTTATCCTTTATCGGGATCGACTTCCCAGCCGTTTCTGACAGGCCCTGCAGCGTATCAAACTCAACATACGTCTCACCCAGCTCTTGCAGCGGGGTGATAGCAAAGCTGATCGGCACATACTCACCCGGCGTCGCCCGAAGTTTAATCATCGCCTCTGAATGTGAGTACCTGTCATTCGGCCTCACCGGACTGAGCACGTTGACTGGCGAGACCGTGTAGCCCCGTTCATGGTCAGCTGCTGTCAACCCGGCCAGGGGTTCAGCTGCTGTATCAACACGCGGCCACTGCCGTGAGATATTCTGCTGGCGCCAGGTATCAATTGCCTTGACTGTCTGTTCTCCGCTGGAGGCATCCGGCATGACAGGCAGCACAACCATGGCATTCAGTGCCCCGCTAAATCGAACCGGTGGCCCGCTGCGACTCTCAGTGTGGGCATATTCACCCGTTAAATCCGGATCCGGATTGTCGCGTCGATCACTGACCACATTGACTGTCAGCTGGCCATCCTCTACATCAACCACGACCCGGCTCCATTTGAAGCGTGGCTCAATGGCATGTTGCCAGATGTCAGAATGACTGAGTTCATCATCAAGCGGTGGCATTTCGAACCGTTTGATCAATTCAGCCGCACTGATGTCGAACTCATACGCTGACTTGCCTTCGACAGTAATACTGTAGGGTTCTCGTGGAATGTACTCAAGATGCCCGGCATCACCTGAAAGCACCCAGACCTCATATTTTCCCGGTTCAAGATCCAGGGCAAAGGTCGCTGGCCCTGTTGCATAAGAACGCGCCAGGTCATCCGGTCCGCGGCGAGTGACTACATTCAGATTACTGCGGGACTCCCATGTCTCATCCTTGTCACCAGGCCACTTACCGGTCTCGAGCAGCCCTTCGGCATCAAGCCAGCCGTAGCCCCTCCAGCTGTTGTAATCCGAGTCAGCGCTGATCGTTTTGAATGACTCGACATCGGTGGCAGAATCCGGTGCGAAGTTAAAGTGCCAGATCCCGTCTATCGGTTGACGCTGCAGATAGAGGACTGCTGTAATGGCAAGTAATACGGCAACAATCAGCAGAATAGAACGAGGCTTCATGATGAAGCCTCGATGTATTCAACGATTAATTGCGGGCTCACAATGCCGCGGAACTCATTGGCATCCAGACGATAGGCCATGCGGACACGCTGGCAGTCTGCCGGGAGTTCCGCTGTGTTAAATGCGATGCCATCAATCTGGCAACTGCCCTGTACCGGTTGCAGGGTCATCTTCAGGTGCTTCTCTCCCACTACACGATAACTCAATACCGTAAAGTCACCATCAAACAGCGGTGCCGGGAAAGCCTGCCCCCAGGGGCCCGCATCACGCAACTGCTGTGCGGTATCCAGTGATAACTCCCGGTCGCTTAACTCGCCGTCTGAACAGATTACACCGGTCAGGTCATCTGCTGACAGATGTCGAGCCACCTCGTCATTGAATGCTGCCGAGAATACCGGGTAATTCTGCTCCTTGAGGCTCAGTCCGGCCGCCATGGCATGACCGCCAAACTTGTCAATCAGACCGGGGTGACTCGTCGCCACGGCATCCAGTGCATCACGAATATGCAGGCCGCTGACGGAACGTGCCGAACCTTTCAGCTCCCCTGCACCAGAGCGCGCAAAGGCGATGACCGGCCGGTAAAACCGCTCCTTGATACGGGACGCCAGGATACCGATCACGCCCTGGTGCCATTCCGGCTCAAACAGGCACAGACCAACAGGTAACTGGTCCTCCTGCAGATCCAGCCCTGCGATTGCTTCCAGTGCCTGAGCCTGCATGTCAGATTCAATCTCCTTGCGGTCACGATTAAACTCATCCAGCTTTTTTGCCAGCTGTCGCGCCGTATGCATGTCATCGGTCAGCAGGCACTCAATGCCCAGTGACATGTCATCCAGACGGCCAGCAGCATTCAGCCGCGGTCCAACGGTAAAACCCAGGTCTGCTGCAACAACACGCTGCAAGTTGCGACCCGCTATTTCCAGCAAGGCACGAATACCCGGCACACAAACACCGGCCCGCAAGCGCTGGATACCCTGATGCACGAGGATGCGGTTATTACGGTCCAGTGGCACAACATCTGCCACCGTGCCCAGTGCAACCAGGTCCAGGAACAGTGCGAGATTGGGTTCAGGCAGGTTTGCCTTCTCAAACCAGCCCTGTTCACGCAGGCGCGTGCGCAATGCCAGCATGACATAGAACGCCACCCCGACACCGGCCAGATTCTTGCTGGGAAAGGTGTCACCGTGCTGGTTTGGATTCACGATGGCCTCGGCTGCCGGTAACTGCTCGCCCGGCAAGTGGTGATCCGTAATCAACACGCCGATACCGCGTTCCCTGGCCTCTGCGACACCTTCGATACTGGAGATGCCGTTATCCACGGTCATTATCAGGTCCGGCTGCATTTCGGCGGCGACCGTCACAATCTCCGCTGTCAGCCCGTAGCCATATTCAAAACGGTTGGGCACCAGGTAATGAACATCGGCGGCGCCCATGGCACGTAACGCCCGCAGCGACAGGGCACAACTGGTGGCACCGTCTGCATCAAAGTCACCGACGACGACGATGCGCTGCTGACCGCAAATTGCCTGTTCCAGCAAGGCAACCGCCTCGGCCACACACCCCAGTTGCGCCGGTGGTATCAACCTGTCCAGCGTGTATTCCAGATCGGCCGCTGTCTCAATCTCGCGCGCCGCATAGATGCGCTGCAATACCGGATGTACATCTACCAGTGGCACAGCCTTGCCCTGGGGGCGCCGGACAATAGGTCTAGTCATGCCGGCACACCGTTTCAAACGGCCTGTCACGCTTCCAGAAAGTGCGCAGCTGCCGCCGGCTGATATAAAAACACATGCCGTTACAGGGATAGATAGCCAGTGAGGCCAGTTTGCCCCGCTGCAGGGCCTCGTACAGAGGCACAAACCAGTCCTGTTCAAATTGCAGCAGCCGTTCCAGCCAGCGCTCCACCTCGCCATACAGCATGGGTCTTTCAAGCCCGTCTGTGACCAGCAGTGACGACCCGGGCGCGGCAAAATCTATCAGCTCGGCCGACCCCGCCGGTATATCCACCCGTGTAATATCTGCCTGCCGCGCCAACCCCATGGCCAGCGGATGATCGCTTGCCACCCGAGTGAACGCTGTCTGCACGGCCATCGGCAGTTCACCGCCACCCCAGAACCACAGGCTGTTGATCGCAGGTTCACCGCGCTGCTCACGGGCAAAGTTCACGGGATGGTTATGCAACAGCATCTGTACCTCGTTCAGTATTGCATGCCAGTCCGCTGCATCACGACCTTGCGGCAGACAGGGATTGATATCCTGTCCGGCGACCTGCATGACAGACCGGGTGGTTATCGCCGGCACTGTGGCCAGAGTCAGATACCAGCGCTGCGGACGCACGGCCTGCAGCTGCCAGCCCAGGTGGGCATAGAACTGGGTAATGGCTGCCACCAGTACATCGGCCTCGTCCCGGGTAACCGGGAACGTCTGACTGTCAAACAGGTGCAGGCAACTCTGATCTGCCCGCAGGTGCACGGGATCTGCACGCAGGATGTAGCCACGACCGGCCTGGCCGGTGTCCGCCAGCCAGGTCAATGGGGCAACCGGCAATCCCTGCTGCGCTGCGTCGAGGCCGAAGCAGTGACACAGGGTAGTGTCCAGATCTGTACCGGGGAATGGCTGCACACGGCTACGTGACAACAGCCGGTCCAGTGCGGCCGGTCGTGTCTGCAGATAGTCGGATACGGGTGGATCAGAGTCCGGGCCGCAGAGACCGGGGATAATTAACGCCAGGTGTCGGCCTGAGTCAGCCACTATGAAGCATACCCCGCACGCTGGTGGACTACTCCATGTTGCTCAGGATGGCGTCCTTGACCGCATCGAGTTCGGCATCCACCGTGAGCATGGCATCTTCACCGCACTGCGCGATGGCCGTATCCGGGTCTTTCAGTCCATGCCCGGTCAGGGTACACACCACGGAACTGCCTTCCGGAATCTTGCCGGACTTGATATCACGCAACGCACCGGCAACCGATGTCGCTGATGCCGGTTCACAGAAGATACCTTCCTTTGATGTCAGCAGCTTCTGTGCCGCAAGTATTTCCTTGTCGCTGCACTCATCAAACCAGCCACCGGATTCCTGCTGCACCTTCCAGGCATAGTCCCAGGATTGTGGATGACCGATGCGTATGGCGGTCGCCACGGTCTCCGGGTGATCGACCATCTCGCCGCGCATGAAGGGGGCCGCACCGGATGCCTGATAACCGACCATGGTCGGCCGTTTATCGGTCACTGCCTTGCCGGCATATTTGCACTTGCCCGCGCAAAAACCACAGGCCGCGGTGACGCAGGCACTGTCATGCTCGGCATACTCGCTATAACCAATCCAGTGGGCAGTGATATTGCCGGCATTGCCGACCGGCAGGCAATGGAAATCCGGTGCGCGTCCCAGTTCATCGACAATCTCGAATGCTGCGGTTTTCTGCCCTTGCAGGCGATAGGGGTTGATGGAATTCACAATCGTCACCGGCGCATGATCGGCAACTTCCTTGACCAGTGCCATGCCGACATCGAAGTTGCCACGAATCTGTATCACGACGGCACCATGAATCATGGCCTGTGCCAGTTTACCCAGTGCAATCTTGCCTTCCGGTATCAGCACAAAGGCGGTGATGCCCGCTCGAGCCGCATAGGCGGCAGCTGCCGCGGAGGTATTACCGGTCGAGGCACAAATAATGGCATGACTGCCCTCTGCCACCGCCTGGGTCACGGCCATGGTCATGCCGCGGTCCTTGAAGGAGCTGGTGGGATTCAGGCCCTCGTACTTGATATAGAGTTCAACATCCTTGCCGGTCTCGCGGGGTATGTTTTCAAGCCGCACCAGCGGTGTATTGCCTTCACCGAGACTGATGATGCGGGTATCCGCCGTGACTGGCATCCGGTCGCGGTAATGCTCGATCAGTCCCGTGTAGCGTGTTGCAGTCGACATACAGTTAATCCTTTCAAAAAAATAATTCTCGCCAAGATCGCCAAGTTATAACTTATTGATATCAGCGGCATATTAAAATCCTTTCTTGGCGCCTTTGCGCCTTTGCGCCTTTGCGAGAGAATTTACAGCATTTATGGATGGACACCAGATTGTAGAATCAATCGGCATCCAGATGTTCCAGGCGGATGCGCATGATATCACCATGAATACTCTCCAGTGCCTCAATTTCGCTGATGGCAGCATTCATTTGTCCTTCCTGCACGACGTGCGTCAACAGGATAATGGAGGCCTGGTCGACGCCGGGCGGCGGTTCTTTCTGCAGGATGGCCTCGATGCTGATACCGGCCTTGCCGAGGATGCTGGCGACATCGGCCATCACACCCGGCTTGTCGGTCACCTGCATACGCAGGTAGTAGGCCGTTTCCACCGCTTCCATGGCAAGCACCGGGATATCGGCAATGGCATGCGGCTGAAAAGCCAGATGTGGCACACGGTTTTCCGGATCCGCTGTCAGGGTTCGGGCGATATCAATAATGTCGGCAACCACCGCCGAGGCCGTTGGCTCCGCACCGGCACCGGCACCGTAATACAGCGTTGCTCCGACGGCATCGGCATTGACCAGCACCGCATTCATGACACCATCGACATTGGCAATCAGGCGACGCTCCGGAATGAGTGTGGGATGCACCCGCATTTCAATACCCTTGTTCGTGCGCCGGGTATAACCCAGGTGTTTGATGCGGTAACCAAATGCCTCGGCATAACCGACATCCTCACGGGTAATCCGGCTGATGCCCTCGGTGTACACCTTGTCAAACTGCAACGGAATACCAAAGGCAATCGATGCCAGGATAGTCAGCTTGTGTGCCGCATCGATACCCTCGACATCAAAGGTCGGGTCCGCCTCGGCATAACCCAGTGCCTGCGCCTCGCTGAGCACGTCAGCAAAATCACGACCCTTGTCGCGCATCTCGGTAAGGATGAAGTTACCGGTACCATTGATGATACCGGTCAGCCAGTTGATCCGGTTTGCCGACAGGCCTTCACGCAAGGCCTTGATGATCGGGATACCACCCGCCACGGCCGCCTCGAAGGCCACCATGACACCTTGTTCCTGTGCCGCACTGAATATCTCGTTGCCATGCATGGCGATCAGTGCCTTGTTGGCCGTAACCACGTGCTTGCCGCTGGCAATCGCCTTCAGCACCAGCTCGCGCGCCGGTTCGTAGCCACCAATAAGCTCGACAATAATATCGACATCGGGATTTTCAACGACGGCAAAGGCATCGTCGCTGACCGTGATTGCATCTATGCCGGGCAGCCCCGCGGGATCATATTCACGCGCTGCGGCATGCGTGATGCGGATGCCACGACCGGCACGCCGGGTGATTTCCCCGGCATTACGATTGAGTACGTTAAAGGTGCCCCCACCCACTGTGCCAAGGCCCAGCAGGCCAACATTAACCGGATTCAACTGAATTACCCTCCTGATACTTTTGACTGTCCTGGTAGTCCTTCAATATGATAATTACGGGTTCAGCAATTATCATGTTGAAGGACTACTAGATCCCTGTAAAACATGTCCCGGATGCAGCGAATGGCTTGCCGGGTGCGGTGCGGATTTTCAATCAGGCCGAACCTGACATAATCATCACCGTATTCACCGAAACCAATACCGGGTGACACGGCCACCTTGGCATCACTTAATAATTTCTTGGAAAACTCGAGTGAACCCATTTCGCGATAGGGCTCCGGAATCTGCGCCCAGACAAACATGGTGGCGCGGGGTTTTTCCACCGGCCAGCCCAGCGAATTCAGCCCATCGCACAAAACATCACGGCGTTCCTGGTACATTTCCCTGATCTCCGCAACACATTCCTGTGGTCCTTCCAGCGCGGCAATGGCCGCGACCTGGATTGGCGTGAACATGCCGTAGTCCAGGTATGACTTGATGCGGGTCAGTGCGGCCACCAGGGTTTCATTTCCGCACATAAAACCAACTCGCCAGCCGGGCATATTGTAACTCTTGGACAGGGAGAAAAACTCGACTGCGACATCCATGGCCCCCTCAACCTGCAGGATGGAGGGTGCCGTGTAACCGTCAAACACCAGATCGGCATAGGCCAGATCCTGAACGACCCAGATCTCGTGCTCGCGGGCTATGGCAACGACCTTTTCAAAGAACTCCAGATCAACACATTGCGTGGTTGGATTGCCGGGAAAATTCAGCACCAGCATCTTGGGCTTCGGCCAGGAATCCTTGATGGCTTTTTCCAGTTCGACAAAAAAATCAACGTCGGGTCTCAACGGCACATGCCGGATATCAGCACCGGCAATGGCAAACCCGTAGGGATGGATGGGATAGGCCGGGTTGGGTACCAGTACGGCATCGCCGGGGCCGACGGTGGCCAGTGCCAGATGCGCCAGGCCTTCCTTGGAGCCGATGGTGACAATTGCATGCCGTTCGGGATCAAGATCGACATCATAACGGCGCTTGTACCAGTCGCAGATGGCCTTGCGCAGGCGGGGGATACCGCGCGACAGGGAATAGCGGTGAGTATCACCGCGCTGGGCGGCCTCGGTCAGCTTGTCGACAATGTGTTGCGGCGTTGGCTGGTCCGGATTACCCATGCCGAAATCAATAATATCCTCGCCACGTGCCCGCGCCGCCGCCTTCAACTCATTGACAATATTGAAAACATACGGGGGAAGCCGCTTGATGCGGGTAAATTCTTCTATCACGCCGGTACCGCTTATATCGTTGAATAAGAAAAGATTACAGCAATTGGCCAGACCTGCCAAACTTCTTTATGCAATAGCCCGGCGGCGGCATTCATTAGGCGCCACTTGCCACCCCCTGATGGCCTGCGTATCTTCACCGGCATGCGTTTCACCCAGGACTCATTTGCAATCAACAGTATCCGTGCCTACAGTGACGGGGAAATCACAATCAATGAAAAAACCATCACCCAGAGTGTGGTGATTACACCGGACAGCATCCAGCCGTGGGCGCCACGCCGCATTGAGGAACTGATACCCGCGCATATAAACCGGTTGCTTGAACTTGACCCGGAACTTGTCATTATCGGTACCGGCAAGGTACTGACATTCCCGCCACCGGCATTAACGGTCACTTTGCAGGCCCGGGGCATTGGTGTAGAGATCATGGCACACGATGCGGCTTGCCGAACATTTAATGTCCTGCTGGCGGAAGACCGGCGGGTGGTGGCAGCATTGATGATGGGTTAAGGAAGGCGGGACAGAAATATCTTATAAATAGCTGCCTGGATTATATCTTCGGGGGGACGTGCAGCAATTCGTTGACCTGCACCAGGTCCATATCCTCCAGAATGCCGGCCGCCTGTTTCAGCTTCAGCGTATTCAACAGGTAGTCGTAGCGGGAACGGGCATGGTCACGTCGCACACGCAGCAATTCGCGCTGCGAGTCCAGCACATCAACAATGGTGCGCGTACCAACCTCGAAACCTTCCTCTGAGGCCTCAAGCGCCTTCTCGCTCGAAATACGCGCCTGGTTCAGTGCCTTGACCCGGCTGATCTCGGCCTGCACACCACGGAAGCTGTCACGCAACTGACGTTCTACTTCCCGGCGTACCCGTTCCATCTCATCCTGTGTTTGTGCAAAACGAAAACGAGACTCCCGAACCTGCGATGACACCAGTCCACCCTGATAAACCGGTAAATCAAACTCCAGGCCGACAGCACTGTCATTGCGCTCCAAAGGCAACACTCCACCAAAACTTTCATCGCGGTAAGTATAATTGGCCGTCAGATCAGCCGTCGGGTAATGGCCGGAACGGCTGATTTCGATTCCCTGGCGTGATACCTCGGTAGCGGCATAAGCAGCAAGAATGTTCGGATTCTGTTCTACCGCGGTCTCGACCCACTGTTCCCTGACCGGCGGCTCTGGTTCCAGCAGCGGAATTTCCGGGCGCAGGATTTCCGGAACCCCAGGAATCAAACCGGTCAATTCGCGCAAGGCTTCCCTGGCATCATCCAGCAGTGCCTCGGCATTAATCTCATCACTAACGGCTGTGTCATAGCGTGCCTGCGCCTCATATACATCGGTGACTGCTGCAAGACCAACCTCAAAGCGCTGCTGCGCCTGCTCCAGTGTACGGGCAATCGCTTCCCTGTCTGCCCTGACGAATTCAAGGTTGTCCATTGCACCCAGCACAACGAAATAACGGGTCGCTACCCGGAGAATCAGTTCCTGGTAAGCGGATTCCAGTTCGGCATCGACCTGTGCCACACGGCTGTCGGCCTGCTCCAGCGCAATAAAGCGGTCACGGTGATACACCGATTGCCGCAGGTTGGCAGAATAATTCTCGTTGGTGTGATAGGTGTTTTCCTCCTCACCCGGGAACGGCTTGCGTTCATGGAACCGATTACGCGAGACATCCCCCCGAAGACCAATATTCGGCAGCAGAACAGCCCGGCGCTGCGGGACCACTTCCAGAGCGGCATCGTGTGCCGCTATTGCTGCCTGGTACTGCGGATCGGAATCCAGTGCCAGTTCAAATACCGATATGAGATCGTCGGCCATGGCCGGGGGTATTATGGCTAGCATATTCACACACAACCAGAATAATATGTGTCTTACCAAGGTATGCACCTGCATTGGGAAAGATTCAAATCCGAGTTAATCTGTAACTGAAAATCCAAGATCCTCGTCAGTTTGTGGCGCCTTGCCGGGATTGAAACTCACGGTGCAACGCAATCCTGCCGGCAATACATATTCAGGGTTGGGTAATTCCAGACGCACACCAAAGGTCCGGCTTGCCGCATCAAACACACTATCAACCACCGTAACATCTGCGTGATATACGCCGCCAACCGGTTCTTCAGGAATAATGTCTGCCTGCATACCTACATTAACTTCGCCATAGAGGGCCACTGGCATAAAGACCTCTACGTTCAGTGGATCAACTTCAGCTATCGTCATAAGCGGTGCCTGCTCATGCACATACTCTCCAGGTGACATGGTGACCGCAACAATAACACCATCAACAGGACTCTTGACTGTACGGCGGTCAAGTCGGGCCTTGGCGCGACGATATTCCACTTGTGCCAGTTTATGTTCCATGTTGACTGACTCAAGGGAAAATGCCGCAAGCTGGCTTTCTATTTCGGCCTGGTCATATACCTTTTCTGAAATTGTCTTGCTCAGGTGCATTTCCTCAAGACGTTCAACTTCTTTTTTGCGGAACCCGACCTGGGCACGCGCAGAGCGAATTTCTGCCGTCGACCTGGACCTCAGTCGTGCGAGTTCTGTAGACAGTTCCTCCACTTCCTTTTCAAGAGTGGCCACCGGGTCACCCTGCTTGACCCGGTCTCCCCTGTTGACCAGCATTTTTTCCAGAATGCCCTCCTCCGGACTACCCAGTTTGATTGTGGCTCTTGGGCTGATTACACAATCCAGAGATTCATCTGCAGCATAGACCTGCATACCACCCGTTTGCAGCAGCAGGACTATCAGGCAACAAGCCCTGGAAAAATAAGAAGCAGTCATTGTTATTCCATACCACCCGAGAATGCCAGCAAAACCCCCAGCTTCCTGTCCAGTTTCATAATCTTGCGCCGTACACGTGAGTGTGAACGCTCGGCACGCCGTTGCGCACGCCTGAATAGTAACAATCTTCCCTTGTATTCAAAAGGTCCCGTCAGTCTGGTCAGGGCCCGGATAACCCTGTTGTCTACAAGCTCCAGCAAGGGATCCTCCAGCGACAGGATTGCGGCCGTGGAACCCGGGTCCCCCTGGCGACCGCAACGGCCTTCCAGTTGCCGGTCGATTCGCCGCGCATCATGCCGCTCACTGAGTATAACGTGGAGACCACCCAGCTCCCTGATACCATTGCCAAGACGGATATCAACGCCCCGCCCTGCCATATTGGTAGCCACTGTAATTCGTGCATGCTTGCCGGCATCGGCAATTACCTGTGCCTCATTTTCATCCTGGGCTGCACTCAGAACCACATGATCCAGCCCGGCTTCAGTTAGCTGCTCACTGATTGTTTCAGATGCCTTGACGGAACGGGTTCCGATCAACACCGGGCGTCCCTGCTGACTGAGTGCGGTCGTCTGACTGACAATGGCTTCCCATTTTTCATCAGCAGTCCTGCAAACCTGTGCGGGAAAGCGTTGAGTGCATTTGGGCCGGTTTGGCGGTATCCGGACTACCGGCAGCCGGTATACAGACCATAACTCACCAGCCACCTCATGAGCCGTACCGGTCATGCCGGCAAGCTGACGGTAGCGCCGGAAGAAACGTTGATAGGTCATACGGGCAACAGGCACCTTGCGACTCGTGACTTCGCAACCCTCCTTGGTCTCTACCAGTTGATGCAAGCCCTCACTCCAGGAGCGGTCTGCCATGATGCGCCCTGTGTACTCATCAATTATCTGGACCTTGCCATCCCTGACAAGATAATGGTCGCCATTCTTGAACAGGTGCACAGCGGCGAGCGCCTGACGGGCGCTTTCCTCGCGACGAATTGAACTGCGCCAGATACCACCAAACTCTTCGCCAACACCGGACAGGTGTTCCCGGCCTGCCTCTGTAAGCTCAATACGCCGTTCCTCTTTCTGGATCGTGTAATCCCTGTCCTCTTCAAGTCCTTCGATTAACCGGAAGGTATCATCGGCCCAGCGTTGTTCATTGCTCGCATCTGTCTGGCGGGAAATAATCAGGGGTGTCCGGGCTTCATCAACAAGCACGCTATCAGCCTCGTCCACAATTGCAAAATGCAGACCCCGCATGACAACCTGCCTGTCAGAAATATCTTTACCCTGTAATCGGGCAAGCTTGAGCGACAGGTTGCCGGAATGACTTCCCAATGCAATCCTGTCACGAAGGTAATCAAAGGTAATCTCCTTGTTGCTCGCATAGGTGATTTCACAGCCATAGGCAGCACGCCTCTCATGCGGCTGTAAACCATGAATAATCGTGCCTGTACTGAGGCCCAGCTTGTGGTACAGAGGCTCCATTTGCGCTGCATCACGTTGTGCCAGGTAATCATTCACCGTGACCACATGTACAGGATATCCTGCCAGTGCCGCAGTTGCTGCAGCCAGTGTAGCCGCCAGGGTTTTACCTTCACCCGTGTCCATCTCTGCAATCATGCCTCGCAACATCGCATAACCACCGCGCAACTGAACATCATAATGGCGCAGACCAATTTCACGATGCGCAGTCTCACGAACAAGTGCAAAAGCCTCCGCAACTACGGCATCACGAAAGCCATGTCGCCTTAAGGACGAGCGAATCTCACCGGTCTTTGCTAACAGCGCCTCGTTATCCATCGCCTGACAGGCTGCTTCCTTCCGGTTAACCATGCGTACAAACCGGGTTGCCTGCGGATGCCCGAACCGGGATCGCATCGCCATTGGCAACGAGGTCAACACGGCTTCAAGTGTGTCCTGCCAACGATCACGTGAATCCGGACGTTCCGGGTACAACTCCAGGGAGGGCAGGCCCCAGTTGGCTGCAATATCAGACACTGAACCGTCTCAGGAATACCTGGCGAACAGCGCGGTACATACGCCCTGCCAGTGGTTCTGCGCCATGAGTAAAGCGGACATAGGCTCGTTCGCCCAGCGCAATAGCCGGCCTTGTCTCGACCGGCCTGACCTCAAGGTGCAGCAACTTGACTAGCACCTTCACCTTGTTCACATCCGTCGGATCAATCATAACCTCACCACCACCAACCGTGCTGAGTGCCATACTTGGCAAGGTGTCAGACAACTCCGGTACTTCCCTCTCGATTACCGCTGGTACAGTTTCCGACATGCGATCAACGAAGCGTATATCCACCCGCTTGATACGATCACGCACCAGTTCGGCCGCATCCTCATTGACGATAACGCGTACAACCACATCTTTCAGGTTGGCAATATAGCCCAGTACTTCACCCTTGCGTACAAACCTGCCCGGCTGATCAGACGCACGCGGCAGAATAAACTGCCCGTCTGACAAACTGGTTACCAGTAAATCACGTTGTCTCTGCCTGGACAGTTCCAGGTCTGCCTGAGCATGGCGTAACTGCTCACGAACGATCTTTGCCTCAACCTGGTCTGTGACACCTGTATCCGCATAACGTAATTCCAGTTCACTAACCCGGGCAGCAAGTATGCGGACATGCGCATCCAGCAACGGATCCTCCATTCGTATCAGGGGAGTACCCTTTTCAACATGCGAATTGGGTGCTACCAGAACCTCGACTACCATACCCTCGGCACCGGCATGCACAGTCACCTCCCCCGGCGCCCACACAATACCCTCGGCAACGGTCGAATAAGGCAATGGAACCAGCATCAATACAGCTGCACATGCAGCCAGAACACCGGCTGTAGCCATCATGGCACGTCTGCGGCAGCGGTTCAGTACCGGGCTGGTGAACAGGAACCAGACCTGTTTCGAGAGCGGTAAAACCAGCATAAGAAAAACAGACCAGACAGCCATTAGCACGCCAACGACGAAGAACTTGGTCGCCACAAAACTGACGATCACAGTGACGATAAACAACCGGTAACAGAAAGAGGCAATTGAATAACAGAACATCCAGGGTGCCTCACCCCTGGCAGTTACCGTTGATTCTGCATCCTTAATACCAAACAGGTAGCGCTGTATCAGGTACCCGAGATACTTGTTACTGCGTGACCCCAGGTTCGGTATCTCGATCAGGTCGGTGAGTATATAGTAGCCATCGAACCTCAGTAACGGATTGCCGTTAAAGAATACCGTTGACACACCACCGATGATCATCACATTAAAGGCAAAGGCCCGCACCAGTCCTTCCTCGACATCCACCCATACAAACATGGCCAGCGCCGCGAGAAACATCTCGACCAGGATTCCGGCACTACCCACCAGTGCCCGGCGCCATTTCTCCTGGAATGCCGACGCGTTTGATGCATCCACATACGGGACCGGCATAAAAACCAGAAACATGATACCGATTTCATGCACCTCACCACCCCAGCGCTTGACGGCATATCCATGCCCGAGTTCATGCAGCGCCTTCACAAACGGATAGGTTACAAGCAATAACAGCAGGCTTTCTGTGGCCAGCACACGGTCGGTTATATTTGTAGTCAGTTCAGACCAGTGAACACCGGCAAGCAACAGGGCATAACCGACCACACTGACAAACAGCGTCAAGCCAAACCAGCCGAACAACTTGCGTACCATTGGCATGGTAGCTGTCAGGAAGGCATCGGGATCGAGAATTGGAATCCGGATCGCTAGCGGGTTGATAAAACTCATGGTCAACTTGCGCCGTCGTTGCTTGCTGGCACGTTCGGACATCTCATCCAGATCCGGTGGCACATCACCGGTGAGGACATCGCTGGAATGCAACTGCGCGAGCAGCTTGATCATGTCATCCTGCGTCAGAACATCATCGCCCAGTGCGGTACAGGCCTGGTCCCATATCTCCTGTACGCTACGCTTGCCGTCCAGCAGACTGATGACAAAGTGCGCGGCCGGAGAGAAGCGGTGAAAACGTCCCGAGGTCCGGTCTTGCAGGACATACCATAATTGCCCGCGGAATCGCTGACGATGGATAACGGCATGTCCGCGCAGACGTGGTTGCAAGTGGGCAACACGATACCAGGACGAACTGTAGAGGGACTGTTCCATGGATTTCTCCTATGGCAGCCACTTCCACAGGGTCAGTCTTATCCAGTCAACCATCTTTTCAGTCCAGATACGCACAAGCAACCGGTCTTCGATCTCGGTCTTGGCGATACCTTCCATTCCGGGACGCAGCCGCTTGCTGGCCTGGTGCAGTTTTGCCTCCACACGAAAGAAATTCCGGCCTTCCGCCTGCTCGGAAACCGGTGTGATACGTTCCACCGTGAATGCATGGGATGCTTCCGGGAACGAGGTCACTCTCAGAATACCGGTCTGGCTAATCCGGATATCCTCAATATCACTCTCATCAACCTCCAGGATAATCCGGTGCTCATTCAGCGGCGCAACCGTGAACAGTTCCTCCCCCCGTTTAAGGGCGACACCGACCGATTGACTCAAATCGCCACTGACAACAACCCCGGCAAACGGAGTCCTGATTTTCGTTCGGGAAAGCTGTTCATCCAGCAAGGCAATCTGTGCCTCGGCCTGTTCTACCTGGGTGCGAATAATATTCGCCTCGGCACGCTCTTGCCGGGCAAGCGCGCGATCATATTCGCTTAGTCGCTGATGACGTTTGGTACTCCAGCGGATCCGCTCAAGGGCGAGGTCCTTGTCGTCGAGTTCCGCCAGCACCTGATTATCCTTTACCTGCTCACCCGCCCTGGCATACTGCGCAGCCACATAACCGTCAAATGGTGCAACTATGGTTCTTTGCACCAGCCCTTCAAGGACTGCAGGCGAGGTAACGCGGTAATTTCCTGTGACAAACAGGAAGAAAACAATCAGCAGTGAAGCAATAGCTGTTACCAGCTTGCGGCCAAAATGATGTGGCCCGAACAGGCGCTTGAGTTGCTGCCAAACAGACTCACCAACCTTCCACAAAACCAGCCGGTCGTTATGCCGCTTTTCATCAAGAATCGGGCCAATGACGCTGCCGACAGCATCACAGAGGTCGACAGTAGCCTCATCAAAATCCATACCGGGCGGGCGTTCGAAGGTAAGCGCACCAAATACCTGGCCGGATGAATGCAGCGGTACAGTCAGCACTGAACCAATCTGGTGGCTGCTGGCAAGCTCCGCATGTGAACGCGTCACCCGGTATTCCCAGTCTTCTCTGGCGGGATATAATACAACTGCCTTCTGATCAACCGCCTCATCCATCGCCCCGGCAATACTGCGAATAAGATTCATGCGCTGCCCGAACTGGGCCGCATGCGAGACCGCCTTGACTGTTATCCGGCCTCGACGTACAAAACCGATACTTACCGGGTCACATTCCAGTCGCAATGCCAGATCGGTAACGACGGCATTGCAGGCATCCTGGAAGCGATCGTGCTCAAGCACTGTCGCCACCATATCAAACGCCAGCGAAGTACGTTCACGCTGGGCATCATCATTGAGATCCTGCTGCCGCCTTACCAGCACCTCGAGCCATGCACAACCCCATTGCAGTTGACGCATGACGTTACGGATTTCATCCTGATCACAGTCAAGTGAAACCGCAACCACACCATAAAGCTGGTCAGCAATGATAACGGGGTATGCCACGCTCGAGGCAGCGCCGCTGGCGGCGTCGGCCTGACCAAGCACAACACCCTGTCGTTCAGACATGGCCCGCTCGGCTGCGGCCGTGAGACCGGGGCTGATCACATCATTCTCCGGCCAGCTGGCCGCAGGTGCAAACGGTCCAGTGTCCGGCTCACCAAGCACCACTACACCCGCAACGGCCCCTTCGATAAAACGACACTGGAGTGCCAGCCAGGCACGAGTGAAATCTTCTGGAGAATCGGCCTCACGGAATTGTTTCCAGAGCGCCTGATCGAGAAAGGCGAAACTGGCAGGACCCGTCACATTGGAATGACCTGCCCCGCCAGTATCAGATGGCTTACGAGTACCCACAACGACAATAGTCCAGCCGACAATTTACCAGCCGGCAGGGCCTCATGGCCAGGTCCGGACGGAAAACCTGAAGGTTGTCTGCTACTGAGTCTTCGTTTCGGACGACGCAGAGCCCTTGGATTTTGACGCAGCTGAAATAGCACCGCTACCCAAATCCATACCCAGACTTCCAAAGCGGGATTCATACTCTTTCAATATCGCACCCAGCAGAATCCACAAGCGCTTGGCGGCAAAGGGACTCAGCACGATACGATCATTCAGCTGTACGTGAAACTCACGTTTCTCGTCTGTTTTCCATGTTTGATTGGTGCCGAAAAAAAGATTGACCTCTTCCCGGGTACTGGATGCATTGACCACATTCGCATAGGAACTCTGCATCCGGGAATCGTCCCAGTCAACAGCCGGCACCGCCGGTTTTCCCGTATCAATATCTGCGCCGCCCTGACTACCGTTACCTTTATTATCAGACATACTTGCTCCTTTACATCACTAAGTTTAAGCCTCTATCGCTCTATAAGGGCATTACCGCCCTTAACCCCACTACTGCTCAAGTATGAGCCAGCATAAACCCCATTGCAAACCGGCTCATGCCCATTCTATACCCGTTATTCAAGCACCCTAATCGAGCAAATCCGTCACCCGGTCAACCAGGCTGCTCTTTGCCGTCCAGTCAATCATCCCCTTGCCCAGGCCTCCCTTGCCGGTAACATTGGCAGCTGATACCGCTTCCGGCACCATGCCCTCATCATCAGCATCGCTACCGCCATCAGGTGACTCGCTCACGGATTCATTGCTGACATCTTCATCCTTGTCATCATGATCGACAATCATGAAGTCATCATCAATCTCATAACTGTTATTCAGCACATTTGCCTGCTGTAACAGGCTGGATTCGTCAACATCGATGAAGGCATCAAACATCTCGTTAAATATGCGGACATCGGCATGCTCAGTCGCCGGTGTCGAACTGACCACCTGTCGGGCATGTGCAATGGCCCCTTTCGCTGCAGTTGCCGGCTTCGGACTGACAACCTGGTGGTCATCATGCCCAACGGCCTCTTCCGCAACAGGTATCGAGTCAGCAGGCAGGGTATCCAGACGCTGTCCATCGGTCAGTGTATCGGCCATGAACGGTTGGCCGGACTCGTGTGACAGATCCAGCACATGCCCGAGTTCATGCATAATTACGCTGAGCAGGTCAATCCGGTCATATGCATCACTGTCAGGCGTCGCCGCAAGTCCGGTACCCGGGATATGACGCCGGAATTCAGCATCATCCATCGGTGTAGGATCGACAAACCAGCCATGGCCTGCAGCATCAACATCGATTTCCACACTGCTGCCGCGCGTCTGTGCCAGCATCAGTCCCTGGAGATCCGTAACGCTGAACGTAACGCCTGCCAGCCTCGCCTGCTCCTCGTCACTGAAGCCATAGGTACTGGTCAGTCGGGCAATGGCCTCTGCCGCTAACGGGTCGAGTGCACCCGTCTGCAGCACCTGGCTACTGCCCGTGCCGGCGGTTGCAGCCAGCAGCGGATCGCTCGGCTCCAGGAAGGTATCATCATCGGTGCTTAATCTGACTTCATCAAACGCAGTCTGCCCTCCCATCGACAACAGACCAAAGCTGCCATCAACAGTAACGGCGTTAAACACATGGCCAAGGATCTCGTGGTAGATGATATTACCCTGCCCATCCTCGACACCAACGGCCACGCTGACTGTTGGACCCTTCAGTCCGACGCGTACATCGTAATCCGGGCCAACCGCGAAGCTCAAATCTGTGACAGCATCGTATTTGATATCACCCGTCTTGCTGCTCAGGTGGCCGATCACGACCTCATTGCTGTCAGCCAGGATGCCGGCGAACTTGTAGTCGCTTTCACCATAGTAATCGAAGAAGAAACCACCCAGGGTATCGGTACTGAACGTGCCTTCCAGTTCCAGGCTGGCATTCGGTCCGATATTCAGGTCAAAGGTCGTCAGTGCCGCATCTTCACCAATTACAGAAGTGCCCTGATAGCGCCCGTTAACAACCTCCCATGTACCGGTAACCGGTGGTATGAAGTCATCGGCCACGCCATCGGTAAAGTCATCGTTATGCTCAAAGGTCGTCTCCGGCTTGAGTATCTGCACCGAAACGTTGTCGATCCGGGCTGTCGCATTCTGGGCGCCGAGGCCCACCAGGCCGAAGTTCAACCCGTAGGTGAAACCGTCGGCATCCACGCGCGCGGCAAACACATGGGTAAGCACATCCCTGTTGTCAACCACCAGCGTTGCCGTCAGCCCGTTGACTGCCAGCAGGATGTCATAGTCCGTGTTCGGTTTGAGTTGGGCCGGCGTTTGTACGTCCACATGCCAGCCATCGGCATCCACATGGCCCATTTCCAGCTTGTCGGTCGAGATATTGACACCGGCAAACTTGAAGTCCGTCGGATCGACATAGTCGAACAGCAGGTAAGAGTTGGCCTTGAAGCCCTTGGTTGGTTTGGCGGTGCTGATAGTGGCCAGCGCCTCGTAATAATTGGGCAGGTACTCGCCGACATGGAACACGGCGGTGGCGTTGCCACCCAGCGTCTCGGGGGACACCTCGAAGCGGCCCTGCTTGACCTGCCAGACACCCACATCCGCGGTGAAGGCCTGCTGGGTGCCATCATTGAAATCAACGCCACGCAGCGTAAGCCGCTGGCCACCCGGGATGTTGCCCGGCTGCGGGTCGATCGGTGCACCGGTCTGGTCCTTCCAGAGCTGGCCATCCTTCTGTGTGATGAGGCCGAGTTCACCATCAGGTTCGCCGTTACGGGCAATACTCTCGATTGACAGGCCCACATCGGTTGCCCGTGTCTGGTCGGCACCGACGGCTTCAGAGAGGTCATACAGGAAATCGAAGATCTGCGGCGGCACCGCGCGGGTCACCGTGAATTCACCGAAGGGGGCAAACGGTACGATGAAGCTGTTGAACTCGCCGATCCAGTCGATCAGGCGGTCACCGCCGGTGTTGGCGATCAGCACATCACGACCGGCACCGCCGAAGGCACGGTCCTGGATATCGATATTGATGGGATCGGGTCCGAAGTTGTCACCCGGTATACCGTCACCATCGTGATCGAGGGTGCTCTTGTCATCATCGACGTCCATCAGATCGGCGCCAAAACCACCAAACAGGTTATCGTTGTCCGGGCCACCCACCAGCCAGTCGTTGCCGAGGTCACCGAAGATCTGGTCCTCGTCGAAATTATCGTTTTCTGTCTCACCGCCGTTTGGATCGCCGGACGGGTCGAAATTGAGGACAAAGTTCTCCAGCTCGGCGCGCGGCGTCTCTTCGTCGTAATCGGCGAACTCGATTTTATCCGGATTGAAACGCAGCAGGTCATCAGCTTCATTTTCTTCTGTCAATGGATCATCGACCACATCCGGATCATCCGGATTGACCGGTGCATTGAAGTAATCAGGCAGGGCCTCGGCGCCCGAAATGGCGTCGTCGCCTGCACTGCCATGCAGGAAGTCGTTGCCCAGGCCGCCGAAGATGATGTCATTGGCATACAGCGGCTCGAACAGCGGGTCGTCCGTCTGACCCGGTGGTGTCAGATTGAACGGTGTCAGGTCGACCGTCTTGAAGATCTCGCCGACGCCGGTCACCGTCAGGTCATCCAGCACCAGTGTCGGGTGAATGATGGCCTGCTGGATGCCACCCGGCGTACGGATCTCCTTGTTCAGTTCATCCACTTCCAGCACACCATTGAGTATTTCCGCGTAATCATCGACAGCGGTCGGGTCCGCATCCGACTTGTTACCGGCACCCTCAAAGGCCTGGTAACGACCGCTGTAGATGCGGCCGTCATCACCGATGATCCCGTCCATGCCCTGGCCGCCGGAGATCCAGTCCGGCCCCCAGCCACCGATAATGTCGTCGTCCTCGCTGTCGCCGAACAGGACGTCGGCATCACGCATGCCGTAGATGAAGTCATCACCGGACTCGCCGTGGATCTCGTCGGCAGCACCGATGTCAGTAGCCGCGCCAGCGGCATCATAATCCGGGCCACCCGGGGTGTAATCAAGCAGCTCGACCGCACGCACGATGATCGACTGGTTCATGAGATCGGCACCGTTACCGTCGATGCGCGCATCGTCGTACGCAAAGCTGAGGAAGCCGCCGGTGTCGCCGGTACCGGGTATGGTTGCCTCACCCGGCGGCGTGATATCGCCGGTACCGACGACGCGGTAGATGTTGGCGTTGTCACCGGCAATCACATCGGCGTCACGAGCGTGAATGTCTGCCGGAATGATAAAGTCAGGATCATCGCCATCCAGATCAAATACACCATTATCAACCAGCTCGTCATGATTGATCTCGGTACCGGAACCACCGAAGAGGGTGTCGCTCCCTGATGGCAAACGCTCATCCCGCGTATCCAGCGTGAACAGGCTGGAGTTGTCGCCAACGATATCGTCCTGACCCAGGTTGCCGAAGATGACATCGCTGCCCCCATTACCCTCGATGTAGTCGTCGCCGTCGCTGTCAGCATCGAAGGACGGGGTGAAGCCTGCATCCGTGAAAATATTGCGGTCGGCGGACAACGTCGGCGTCAGGTCGATGCTGCCATCCTGCTCGCGCTGCGCCCGGACCGGGTCGAGTCCCATCTGAGGATTCGTAATGCGGTTATCCAGGACTGCCTCATCTCCGACCGCGCTTTCGATCGAGCCATCGCCCTGGATGATATCGTCGCCCAGTTGGCCAAAGATCACATCGTGATCCGCGCCACCGGCGATATAGTCTTCGCCGAAACTGTCTTCCAGGCCGGCCACGTCGCCGTCTTCAATCGTCTGGCTGTGGAACAGGTCGATGATGACGTACTCATTCCAGGCTGCCGGTGTGGTGCCATCCTGGTTGCGGAAATCGCGGGCCACACCATCGACCAGTACTGTACCGGACTCGTCCCCGCTGAAGTCCGGCAG
>JBDLIH010000012.1:0-53384 GCA_039714975.1 Pseudomonadota bacterium | reverse complement strand
TCGTGATCGCTGCCGTCAAGGTCGTCTTGCCATGGTCAACGTGACCAATGGTGCCTACGTTTACATGCGGTTTGGTTCGTTCAAATTTTTCCTTGGACATCTCGACTGACTCCCCTTGCGGTTTGCGTGGTTACCTTTATATATACAACTCTAAAACAATCAACATACTCTGGAGCCCATAACCAGATTTGAACTGGTGACCTCTTCCTTACCAAGGAAGTGCTCTACCGACTGAGCTATATGGGCAAATACTCTGGAGCGGGTGATGGGAATCGAACCCACACCATCAGCTTGGAAGGCTGAGGTTCTACCGTTGAACTACACCCGCCAATCACTTTGCCACTGCACCGAAACCGGTGCTTCCATCCCGGCGACTCCCGTCGTCTGGTGGAGGGGGGAGGATTATACTCCGGGCCTCCTCGGCAACTGCTCCATGCGTTGCCCTACCTCCTGCATCCCTGCAGTCGTGCCCTTCGCCCTCCGGGCCACCGCGCCCTGCGCGACGTTCGAAATCGCTCCCGGCGATTTCGTGAACCTCCACCGGTTCAAACTCTCCCCCTGTAACTACAGGAGATAAAGCCTGTCATCTGGTGGAGGGGGGAGGATTTGAACCTCCGAAGGCTGAGCCGTCAGATTTACAGTCTGATCCCTTTGACCACTCGGGAACCCCTCCAAAATGCAAGCCCGCTATTGTGTTGCAGGCGCTGTTAGCTGTCAACAGCAATCAATGGATTGCAGACAAGTAACATTCGAGAGTAACATCACCGCATCCGGGGTTGCCTATACCGGGATAAGAACTATAAATAAAGACTAGGGAAGCCGATTGTTCGACAGGGCCTGTCATCTGATTATGCATATAACATTATGTTTTAATTAAAAAACAGGGGATATTCCATGGACCGAAGACTTTACTTCCTGCTGCCGGACAGGACCCATGCACTGTTGGTGGTTGATGAATTAAACCAAACAGGTATCAACCCGGACCACATACACGCCCTCGGTGATCGACGTACCCGGCTCGACGGCCTGCCGGCATCTACCTTGCGACAAGCCAAAGACACTGCCAGCCGCCTGGAAAAGATACTCTGGAATGCCAACCTCGTCAGCTTCGCAATGGCACTGTGTGTATTTATTGCCCTGGTGTTTACCGTGAACTGGAGCTGGTGGTTATTGGCTCCCGTTGCCATCATGATGACAAATTTCCTCGCCGGCCTGCGCTTTACCAGCGTACCGAATACCCACCTGGGCGAATTCCAGGATGCACTCGCCCATGGCGAGATCCTGTTGATGGTCGATGTCCCCGAAACACAGGTTGCGAAAGTCGAAGAGCAGGTGCATCACCAGCATCCGGAAGCAGCCATTGGCGGCGTCGGCTGGGGAACCGCCGCACTGGGCCTCTGAAATATATATTTTACAATAAAAACAACATACTACGGTGATATCTTGCGCTTGAGGCGTACTGCTGTGCCGCCCCCTGATCAGTGGCTGAAACAACCGTGACGGGCATTTTCTCCCATCAAGACCTGAAAGGTTTCTGCGCTGACATGTATCAGCTGCTCATGATCACCGGCTTCAAAGTAGATATCTGACTGCTCTGCGAGCGCGTCATCTACCACCGTTTCCATTCCATAGGCCGGCCCCATTGCCGGGAGCGCACCGATTTCACAGTCATTAAAGAGACTACCCAGCTCACCCTCGGTTGCCAGTCCGAGATTACGATTGAGCTGCCGGTGCAATTCACCCAGGTTAACCTGTCGATTCGACGGCAAGACCACCATGAGATAGCCCTGGTCATCCTCGAGAATCACCGACTTGGCGAGCAGGGTACCGGGCACATGGGCGGCTTGTGCGCTTTCCCCGCTGGTTGCCGTGTGTGGATGCGTCAACACATCGTAGGCCACATCATGCTCGGCCAGATAATTTGACACGGTAGATGCAATTGCCATGACCAGACCCTCCATAAACTGGTTCGCTTTAAGTATAGAACACAAATTTTATTCTGCAGGGTCCATACCCGGTGCTGGCTGGACCGTGTCGAGCATGCCACGTAAACGCTCAAGCTTTGACGCATAGGCACCCAGTTGCCTGTACCAGCGACCCAGATCATCCAGTGAGTAGACGGCATTGGCCGGACTTGGATTGGGCGTCACGAATACCCGGGTGTGTCCAATGGTATGGGACTGCTGTCCCCAGTCGATATCCCGCCTGATCCCTTCACCGTACTTCAGGTAATTGGCATAGGCCAGCTTGCCCTGGAACCAGGCAACACCCGGCTGATATCGCAGCAGTTTGACTTTAAGTTGCGGCGCCCATTCACGGAAATCGGCGGCACACAGATCTTTTGCCCCGGCTGTCGGACGCTTCACCACATCCGTAAAACCGATCCTGTACTGGCGCAACAGAATCTCCATGGCGGCAATACCCGGTTCGAGTGCCTCGCTTAACAGTTCACTGGAATGCAGCGCCCGCCAGAAACGATTTCGGGGATTTGCAAAATAAAATCCCTCACGCACGGACGGCAGCGACGGATTCAGACCGATGGAGATAATACTCAACCCGGTACAGAGATAATCCGGCAGGGTTTTCAAGAGACAGGGACTACGGTTTCAGTATCACGTAATCAGCATCCATACCTGATTACGGCTGAACCCTGACGACAAACCTGCCCTGATGTTCCCCCTGCAGCAGGCGCTCGAATACACCGGGCAAGTCATCCAGGCCAATCACCTCTGCCACGATCTGCTGCAAGTGCGCGGGCCGCAGGTCCGACACCAGTCGTTGCCATACACGGACACGCCGTTCCATGGGGCAGTTGGCCGAGGTAATCCCCAGCACACTGACACCGCGCAGAATAAACGGCATGACCGTGGTATGACATTCACTGCCACCCGCCATTCCGATACTGGCAATATTGCCCCAGGGACGTGTACTGCTGATCAGTCCGGCGAGCACCTGGCCACCCACATTATCGATTGCCCCGCCCCACTGTGCGGACTGCAATGGCTTGTCGGAAACAAGATCATCATAGCCGCTTACCCTGACCGCACCCAAATGTTCAAGGTACGCTGTGGCGTCCTTTTTCCGCGTCAATGCGACCACCTCATAACCACGCGCACTCAGCAGGTCAATCGCCACACTGCCAACACCACCACTTGCGCCAGTGACAGCCATGGTGCCCTGCCGGGGGTACTGACCATTCTGCTCCAGCCGGTCGATTGCCAGTGCCGCGGTAAAACCGGCCGTTCCCAGTGCCATTGCATCAAACAGCGAAAGTTCCTCCGGAAGTGGTACAAGCCAGTCTGCCGGGACCCGCACAACTTCCGAGAAACCACCATCATGGTTTTCGCCCAGGCCACAACCGGTCACCAGCACTTCATCACCCGACCTGAAACGCGGGTCATCCGAACTGACCACCACACCGGCGGCGTCTATGCCCCCGATCAGCGGGAAAGAGCGCAGGATATTACCCCGTCCGGTTGCTGCCAGTGCATCCTTGTAGTTCACGCTGGAGAAGTGCACCCGGATAACAACCTCGCCAGGCGAAAGCTGATCGAGCGTCATGTCTTCAATTCCGGCTGTCACGCGACCGGCATCGTTGTATATACGGCAGGCGCGGAATGACTGCACGGTCACCCGCTCATCTCGTCGCCCCTGCACACGGGACCGTAAGGTGAATCGCGATGCTTGTCATGGTAGTGCATACGGTAGTGAACAAAATCAGCCGCATTATCGAAGTGCATGAAGGGATTGCCCTCAAGCTGTTCGTCCATGGTCGCCGTGGTTTTCTCTGCATAGTTGTGACCCGGGTGAATCACGGTCCCGGGGGGCAAGCGATCAGACATGTCTTTCAGGGTGACGTACATCTGCTCCGGGTCACCACCGTGCAGATCACAACGACCACAGCCGAAGACGAACAGGGTATCACCGGTTATTAACTCATTACCGATGTGATAACACGCCGAACCCGGTGTGTGTCCGGGGGTGTGCAAGGTCCTGATCGCCGTGTCACCCAGCTCGATGACATCGCCACCGTGATGCAGTGTCGGCAGATCCAGCTGCTTACCCCAGAACCGTGCCTCGGCTTTCATCAGGTGCAGCTGGGCATCGTATTTTTCCAGTACCGCACTGATGCCGTTGATATGATCATGGTGACTGTGTGTCAGCAGGATATCGGTAATCCGCATCCCCCTGGAACCGGCCAGAGCCAGCACCTCGGGAATATCCCAGGCCGGATCCACAACCGCCGCCCGCCCGGATGCATGATCGTGGATCAGGTAGATAAAGTTTTCCATCGGCCCCAGTTCCAGGGCATGGATTAAGAACGGTTCATTTGATGGCATGGTTCGCGCCTCTGCTGACTTCCATTAGTAAACACACATAGTATGGTAGATAACACACCATCGGGACATAGTATGATGACCATTTGAGACTGACCGGACAGCGACTGTGGCGGCACATAAACTCATCCTGCTCCCGACAGACCCGGCGTGCCCCCCTGTCAACACCGACCGGCTGGCCGTGAAATTACAGGCGATTGGCCTGATCGGCCTGCCCCGTGAAGTGAATAATGGCCGCTTCTACCCGACCGGTGAACACTTTCTGCAACTCGTTACCTTTCTCGGCTGTTCACCGATGATCGAGCTGGGGCCACCGTCCGACCCGGAAATACTTGCAGCCGACAGCGCCGCCGGAAAATTTTGCCATGTGTTTCTGTCCAGCTTTGAAACACTGCGATTCAGGTCTGACCCCCGCTCCCCTGCGCCGCGCTGCCCTGCGTGTCACACACCGCTGACTGATTGGCCGTCTCTGCTGCAAGCATGGCAGAGCAACCTGGCAAACGGCGACTGGCGCTGCGCGCATTGTGAGCATACGGGGCACATCAGTGGGCTGGTTTTCCGGAAGTCCGCCGGCTTCGGGCGAACCTTCGTGGAAATCAGGGGAATATACCCGTCAGAGGCGGTCCCCGGCGATGCCCTGCTCAACTCGCTGAAATCATTAACCCACGGCGACTGGTCCACCCTGTATATAAAGGAATAACACCCTGGCTGCTACAGTGCAGTACAATAAACACCCACATTATTGACCAGCTGGTAACCCTCATGACTGATGAAGCACTCACCAGGGAAGAACGAATCCTGCGAATCATGCGGCGAGTACTCACCAATATTGCCAAGGACACGTACACGCGCCCAGGCCATCGCCACCCGCTTTCAGATGAAACCGTAGATGACATCCGTCAATGCCTGGGCCTGATCACGGCACGGGAAGCCGAGCTCAACTCAGAAGCCGGACGCGAAACCAAAGCCCGTCCGCGCTTTATTGACGAACCACAATCTTCAGTCGTGGTGCCCCTGAGCATTCCGGGCACAAAAGATAAAGACAAAAAGTAATGCCATAAGCCGCCCTTCCTGCCAATTCCGGGATACCGGAAAACACGCCACACACCCCTTCCCGACAAGTTTTTGACTAACAATCAACGTTTAAGGTTGATTCTTGTAACGCCGATAGCCACTTAGGCAGCCTTGCTGCGCACTGTCCGCAGCCCACGAATACTGCCGGGACAATAAGGTTAATGACGTATTTTTCAGCATGTTAGTAATGACGATGGGTTACAGGGAATCTCTCTTATGGATAGCGGAATGCAGGTCAACATGCAAAGTCAGCCACAGCCTCGCCTGCCGTTGCGATACCTGACAAGACTCGTGTATCGATCCGTTCTCGGACTCGTGGCCGGACTTTTCACTGCCTTTTCCGTACACGCCACCAACCTCGACAACGAGTTGCCGGAAGACCTGACGGATATGAGTCTGGAAGCCCTGATGAATATCGAAGTCACCTCGGCCTCAAAAAAACCGCAAAAACAATCGGAAGCCGCCGCCGCCATTTTCGTAATTACCAATAATGACCTGCGACGCTGGGGTGTGACCAACATACCTGAAGCATTGCGCCGTGTACCCGGTATTGATGTGGCACGTATTGATGCCAACAAATGGGCCATCACCTCGCGCGGCTTCAACAGCCGTTTTGCCAACAAGTTACTCGTGCTTATTGACGGCCGCAGCGTCTATACCCCGTTATTTGCCGGGGTTTACTGGGATTCACAGGATTTGGTGCTGGAAGATGTTGACCGCATCGAAGTGATACGCGGACCGGGGGGCACACTGTGGGGCGCCAATGCCGTCAACGGTGTGATTAATATTATTACGAAAAGTACCGCAGACACCCAGGGGGACATGGTCTCGGTGACGGCCGGCAATGAAGTAAAGGGTATTGGCAGCGTCCGTCACGGTGGTAAATTCAGGAACGGCGCAGACTATCGCGTCTATGCCAAATACAACAGCTATGATGAAGGCTATAATCCGGATGGCGCACATGATGACTGGCGCACCGGCCAGGTCGGCTTTCGTACCGACTGGGTAAAAACAGACCGGGACGACATCACCCTGCAGGGCGACTACTACCGCGGCACCGCCGGTCAACTGGTCAATATCCCTGCCGGACCACCCGCCCCCCCGCCCACCACGATTGTCCCGACTGTGAGCGACACCGACACCAATGGCGGCAACCTGTTATTCCGCTGGTCACACAAGCTTGAGAATGCATCCAACTTTGCCCTGCAGCTTTACTATGACCATGTCGGTCTGGATGGCGAAGTCCTGTTCGAGGACCGCGACAGCTTCGATACTGATTTCCAGCACCATTTCAATTGGCGTGAAGAACACGATGTTGTCTGGGGCCTCCATTACCGGCATATCAGCGATGATACCGACAGCAATGCAACCTTCAGCCTTGATCCCTCCTCACGGAGCGTCAACCTGTACAGCACCTTCATACAGGATGAAGTCAGCCTTAGAGACGATCTGCGATTCACGGCAGGTATCAAGCTGGAACACAATGATTTCAGCGGCTTTGAATACCAGCCGAACGTGCGCCTGGCCTGGGCCGCGGACGAGAACCAGACCTGGTGGGGCTCAGTGTCACGTGCGATACGCACACCGGCACGCGGCGAACATGACGTCGAGCTGCGACTGGTACCGCCGCCTCCACCCAACGACCCGGGGAGGCCGGTCTTTGCGCAAGGTGATAGCGATTACCACTCGGAAGACCTCGTTGCCTACGAGCTGGGCTATCGATTGAACCATAACAACATCTGGTCGGTGGACGTGGCAGCCTTCTATAACGACTATAACAAGCTGCGCACACTGGATCCGGTTGTTGATCCGGGACCGCCACCGGTTGTGCTGCTTCCTTTCGACAATAACATGGAAGGTAAAACCTATGGCCTGGAAATTGCCGGTCAATGGCAGGTACGCAAGGGCTGGCGTCTCAATGCAAGCTACAGCTGGCTTGACACGCAACTGCGACTGGTTAACGACAGCACCGATACTTTCTCTGAAGGTGCAGAAGATGCCAGCCCGGTCAGCAAGGCCGCTGTCTGGTCAGCACTTGATTTTGGTGACAAGCTGCAGTTCGACGCCGCCTTGCGCTATGTCGGTGATATCACGGTCACAGGTGTGAACATAGACAGTTACGTGGAGGCCGACCTGCGACTGGGATGGGAGGCAAAACCCGGGCTGGAACTGTCCATTATTGGTCAGAATCTGTTAAACAGCCGGCATGCAGAATATCTGCCGGACTTCATCAACACCCAGACAACCGGGGTAGAGCGCAGCATCTATGGCAGGGTTACCTGGTCGTTCTAGGGCAACATTGATGACGACAGCAAACGACATGCCGCTGTTACATGGCCTGCCCCGGATAGTGCGATGCCTGCTCGCAACACTGCTGTTATCTGCTCCTGCCCTTGCCCTGGCGGATGAGTCACAAATCTCCGAGTACCGGGTAAAATCCGCCTTTTTGTACAACTTTTCCCGCTTTGTAACCTGGCCGGATGCAACGCTGCAGGACCGTACAGAGTTTTCACTCTGTGTCATGGGCACGGATCCTTTTGGTGCACAACTGGATAAACTCACCGGCAAGACGGTACACAACAATACACTCGTGGTCAGGCGACTCAAAAGCCTTGCCATGGTTGATGACTGCCAGCTTGTCTATATCGGCGAGGATACAACACGTGCCGATGTCCTGCTGTTAGTCAGAGAACAACCGGTACTGACCGTCAGCGATGCAGCAGACTTCATCGAGCAAGGCGGAATCATCCAGTTCAAGCTGGTTCAGAACAAGGTCAGGTTCAGAATAAACATGGATGCCGCAAATACTGCCGGTCTTCGTATCAGTTCGAAATTGCTGTCACTGGCAACCAGCGTAACGGGGAGAGATTAACACCGAGTCATGTGGAGCCTCCGCAACATCCCCATTCGCAGGAAACTGACATTACTGGTTGTCGTTATCAGCAGCGTGTCACTGTTACTGGCCAGCATTGCCTACATTACCAGTGACCGGATCAATACCCAGCAAACCGTGAGCGACAACCTCGGTACGATGGCAGCTATTATTGCCGCCAACAGCAGCGCCGCACTGCTATTCTCCGACCCGGTCGCAGCCCAGGAAACACTCGGGTTCCTGACTTCACAGCAACATATTCAGGCAGCCGCCATCTACGGCATGGATGAAATGGAATTTGCCAGTTATATAAAACCCGGCCTGAAACTGGAAATACCGGCAATCCATTTGCAAGCCGAGAACATTCTCTTCTGGGGTGATTATGTCGAGTTGTTCACCTACATTGTCTATGAAGGCGAACAGATTGGTTTTGTCTATCTGCGGTCGGACATGGAAGCCGTTCATGAACGGCTGATCTGGTTCCTGGGTATCGTTGCCCTGATACTGCTGGCTTCCCTGCTGGTTACCGTCGTACTGAGCGCACAATTACAACATATCATTACTGACCCCCTGCTGCGACTCTCTGCCATCGCACGCCAGGTCAGTACCGAGAAAAACTATGCCGTACGCGTCATTGGTGACGGCAAGGATGAACTTGGCAACCTGATTACTGATTTCAATACCATGCTGGATGAAATACAGTCACGCGATAACGAACTCAGGGAAAATCGTTTAAAACTGGAAGAACGTGTGGCACGGCGCACCAGGGAACTTGAGATCGCGAATGAGCAGCTTGCACTATCCAAGGAGCAGGCCGAATCTGTCGCAAGTCGTATGGAGTACCATGCACACCACGATGCACTGACCGGGCTTCCCAACCGGATACTGCTCAATGATCGCATCACAAGCGAGCTGGCACATGCACGCCGGCAGCAGACCAATGCCGCCCTGCTGTTTCTTGATCTTGACCGTTTCAAGATTATTAACGATTCACTGGGCCATGCCATCGGGGATCAGCTGCTGCGTGCCATCTCGCGTCGACTGAACAAGTGTGTACGCGATGAAGATACCGTCGCCCGTCTCGGTGGTGATGAATTCATGATACTGCTGCCTCGCATCAGCGGTTCTGCTGATGCAGGACGTATTGCCAAAAAGATTATTGAACGCCTGGTCGACCCGATATCCTGCAATGGCCACGTACTGCACATTACCACCAGCATAGGTATCAGCATCTATCCCTACGATGGTACCGATGCAGAGACACTGATAAAACACGCAGACATCAGCATGTACCGCGCCAAGGAACTTGGTCGTAACAAGGCCGTTTATTACACAGCCGAAATGAATGCCGGCTCCCGTAAACAGCTGGCCATGGAAACCAGCCTGAGAAAGGCGCTTGAAAAGAACCAACTGAAACTGTTCTATCAGCCAAAAGTCGATATCAGCAGAAACATGATTATCGGTGTCGAGGCCCTGCTGAGATGGCAACACCCCACTATGGGTTTTATCAGCCCGCTTGAATTTATCCCGGTTGCCGAGGACACCGGCCTGATTGTGCCAATCGGTGAGTGGGTGCTGCACACGGCCTTCAGGCAGCTGAAGCAATGGCATAACGCCGGGTATGGCAGTCTCACACTCGCCGTTAATCTTTCCTCTGCGCAACTCTCGCGCCCCGGGGTTGAAGAGGTCGTTGAGCAGGCGCTCAGGGAATCTGGCGTGGATGCCGGCATGACTGAACTCGAGGTCACCGAGAACGTGGCGATGGAAAACATCGACTCGGCCATTCTTATCCTGGAAAAGCTCAAACACATGGGCGTCAGCATCGCCATGGACGACTTCGGCACAGGCTACTCATCACTCAGCTACCTGAGCCGTCTGCCCTTCGACACCGTCAAAATCGACAGGTCCTTCGTGCATAAAATTCCTGACAGCACTGAAGATGTCACGATTGTGGAGGCCATTATAGCCATGGCACAGAGCCTGAAACTGTCGCTGATTGTGGAAGGCGTCGAGAATGCCAGACAGTTAAATTTCTTCAGACAACATGGTGTTAACCTGGTACAGGGGTATCTGTTCAGCAAGCCGGTCGAGGCATCCGAGCTACTAAAGATGCTGGAATCGCAGACATTGCCCGGCACCGTCAACCTGGTGAAATAATACATGCGCCCCTCGCAGTGAGGATACGCAAGATTCTTCTTGTCAGCCTGCTGCTTTACTCCCTGCCCTTTTCTTTACTGCTCTGGTTGGGCGGGCACCGATATATCGTACGGCTGCTGTGCTTGTGGCGGGTACACTGGAGAGTAGGCAGGACCTGGCATTAGGGGCTGATAGGGGTTGAGCGGGTAGAAGGCGGCAGGTGCCGGAGGATAAGGGGGCGGATAACGATTGTACGGCGAAGACCTGTGGTTATTGCCGCCAAATGAAAAGCAGAAAGAAAAGGCCTGTACCGGCGCCGGCAAAACCAGCGCTACCAGAACAGGCAACAGCAATACCGTGCGTCTGGTCTTCCTGATCATATCGCCCCTCTGTTACATGAGTTGATACGGCGTTTCGTCTGACAGATCAAGTATCCGTGAAACGATGTTTATCGATTCATTTGCAAAAACATCCAGATCGTGCCATTGATCGGAATGACCGATCACATCATCGCCATCCCTCATCATGACACGCATGGCCATGTCTTTATCTGCGCCCTGCTCCACCGTGATATACAGTCCCGGCTCGGGATCATCGCCCTGGACCACAGCCAGGATATACCGGTACGTCATCTCATCCGAAGTTTCAATATCCCCGAGCACGGTCAGGGTAAATTCACCAAATTTGTAGCGGCGCAGTGGAATGGCCGTCGAGATAGAAGGTTTACTCACAACTATAGTCCATTCTGTCAAGGTCGAGGACATCATCATTACGCATCGGGCAAAAAATCACAATCACCATACAAAACGGGTATGCCACGAATGCGGCATTCTGCACCGAACTTCGGATGTTCACCTGGACGCGACTCCCGGTGACAATCTGTGCCTGCTAATGCACCTGATCTGTAGTGGATCTGATCGTGGATGCCGCAATACTGTTAAAATCCATATTCTTGTCAAATACGCTGCTGCATATAACAGAACAGTTCCGCCCCCGATTTTTACTGACTTCCCGGAAACCACAATATTGATCGTATAGTTATCCTGACACTGGTATCGATGTCGATTCACCACTCCTCAGCAAGGCAGGCAACAGCAGCAGGGTAAAGACTGCGCTGACCAGCATGCCGCCTACGATCACGCCGGCGAGTCCGCGGTACAATTCGGTGCCGGCACCGGGCATCAGCAGCAGCGGCAACAAGCCGAACACACTGGTCAGTGTCGTCATCAGGATCGGCCGCAGCCGCAGCCGTACCGCCTGTTCAACGGCCGCGCGACGCAACACACCCTGCCGTTCTGCTGAACGGGTTTGATACACCAGCAGAATGGCGTTGTTGACCACCAGTCCCAGTAAAATAATAAACCCGATCATGGTCAACAGGTCCATGGGCTGAAAGGTCACCAGATTCAGCAGGCGCAATGCCAGCACACCACCGATGGCTGCCAGCGGTAACACCAGCAACACCAGCAGACCATCACGAAATGAATGAAACAGGGCGCTCATCAACAAATACAGGATCACCAGCGCCAGCATGAAACTGCCACTCAGGTTGACCAGTGCTTCTTCGAGCTTGTCAGCCACACCGCTGTAGCGCACCCCACCCCCCTCGGGCAGATATTCATGCACAAGCGGTTCGATCTCCTCCTTGAGAAAGGCAATGGTCTGCTCCAGTGACACACCCTCGGGTGGTGTTACCCGCAGAGCGACCGTACGGCGCCGGTCCAGACGGCGTAACTTGTCAGGACCGGCCGTACGCACCACCTTGACCAGTTCGCCAAACGGCATAATCCCCGCGTCGGCTGTCGCCAGCGGTATCGCTGCCAGTTGTTCCGGTGTATCCCATTGCGCGGCACGCACAATGATATCGAGCCGCTCTTCACCATTAAAATAATCGCCCACATACAGGCCATCACCCAGTGCACGTGATACCTGCGCCATGATGTCCCGGTTCCAGCCCGCCTCTGCAATACGCCGCTCATCCGGTAACAGACGCAATTCGGGTTCTGCCAGTTCCAGACCCGGTGACGGGCTGACATTGGCTTCCGGCCACTGCTTCTTTACAGCGGCAAACCCGGCGCGCGCCGCTTCCAGCAGTTTATCCATATCACGGCCCTGGATATTCATATCCACTGTCCGGCCACCCCGGGAACCACCGAACAGGGATGACTGCTTGGCAAAGGCGATCGTATCCGGGAAACCATGGATGGTCTGGTTAATGACCGCGACCAGTTCCCTGGCCCGGCCGCTGTCTTCCGCACGCGCCCCCATAAACACGCCACCGTTGTAGGCGACAAAGAAATAATGTTTGATCGCCGGTTGCTTATCACCACTGACATAGGGTGCCAGACGTTCGGCAACGACCTGTCCCATCTCTGTACGCAGGTGTTCAATATTGACACCCGGTGGCGGATGCACGAAGGCAAACACCAGGTTGCGATTACCGTCCGGCAGGTAATCCACATCCGGTTTCAGCATCAGGATCAACAGCAAGGGAGCACTGATTAACCCGGCAATCCAGCGCAGTCGCCGCCCGCGGCCATCAGTCAGAACCATGATACGTTGCGTTATTCCATTCCACCAGTGGCTATGCGGGTCATCACTGTTCACCTCCTTCAGCCACTGGTTGGCCATCGTAGGCAGGATAATCAACGCCATCATCATGGAGGCAATGACAGCAAAGGCAATCGTTAACGCCAGGTCAGAGAAGAGCTGGCCGGCCTCATCCGGCAGAAACACCACGGGCAGGAAAATCGCTACGGTTGTTGCAGTAGATGCGACCAGGGCACCACGCACCTGTTGCGCGCCGTCATGGGATGCCTGCAGACTGCTCACTCCGGATTCACGCAGGCGCACAATATTTTCCAGCACCACAATCGAGGCATCCAGCACCATGCCTACCGAGAAGGCCAGCCCGGCGAGTGAAATGACGTTCACCGTGTGACCACTCAAATCAAGGACACTGAAAGCGAATAACAGCGAAACCGGAATAGACACCGCAACCAGCAGAGTGGCGCGAAGGCGTCGCAGAAACCACCACAACACACCGACAGCCAGCACAATACCCAGCAGCAAATTACCGAACAACATCTGCAGGGAACGGTTGATGTACACCGTTTCGTCATAGACCTGCTCCATCTGCAATCCGGCACTGGCCAGCGGCCCCTCGACTAATTCCGCAGCGGCCTGTTTAAGGCCCGTCATGACCTGCAGCACATTAACGCCACTTTCACGGTGCGCATTCACGGCAATGGCGGTGCCACCCTTGTTAATTACAAAACTCTCCGGGTCCGCCATTTGGATAGCAACCGTGGCAACATCCCGCAAACGCACTGGCAGTCCATCACGCCAGTCAAGAATCATCTCGTTCAGGTCTTCAACCGCAAACGCACCGGTAAAACGCAGGGTGTAACGGCGTTTGCCAACATCGACCGTGCCTGCCGAAACATCCTCATTGCCACCGGCGAGTTTTGCAATGAGCGGTAACTCGATACCGAGACTGGCGGCCTTGTAGGGATCAAAAGTCACGCGCACTTCAAGCGGACGCCCACCGCGCACTTCGGACATGGAGACACCCGCCACCCGTTCAAAGCGGGTCTGCACCACGTCCTCGACAAAATCGAGATAGGAGACAATATCGCGATCATTGTCCGGTTGCGTCCTGATTATGAACCAGGCGATGGCGCGGCTGCGCTCACCGACGGTACTCAGCACCGGCTCATCGGCATCCTCCGGATAACTGGAGACACGGTTGAGGCGGTTGAGTACGTCAACCAGTCCGCGTTGCAAATCGCTGTCCACGGCAAAGGTAATGGTGATGCGTGCGCGGCCACGCTGTGCCTCGGAATCCAGTTTGGTCATGCCGGGCAGGCCACGCAGCACTTTTTCCTGCGGCTCGATGATTTCCGCCTCGATTTCTTCCGGGGCAGCGGCACGCCAACTGGTGGACACGGATATCGTCGGACGTTCTATCTCCGGTGTCAGCTGGACAGGCAGGCGTGACAGGCTGACAAGACCGAACAGAATGACCAGTATGGCAGCGACCAGTGCTGCAATATGATTATCCAGCGCCTGCCGAATCAGGTTCACTCGCCGGGCACCTGTTCATAAATCTCAACTTCCTGCCCGGTACGCAAGCGCTCGCCACCACGAATCACGACACGGTCGCCGGGCTGAATATCACCCTGTACCTCGATGAGATCACCCTCCGCCATACCGGTGGTGACCTTCACGCGTTCAGCCGTATTATCATCCAGGATACGAAAAATGCTGGCACCATCACGACGCAACACCAGTGAGTCCCGCGGGATCACGGTCGCCGATTGTGAGTCTGCGGTAGGAATGGCAATGCGGACACTCTGCCCGGCTGGCAAACTGTCATCATCCAGCTTCACTCGCAACTCGAACAGACGTGACTGATCATCACCCACAGGCACCAGGGTACGCACGCTGCCGCTGGCAGGCTGCCCGGCAACGGTCAATTGCAGTTCATTATTCTCGTGAATGTAAGGCAGCGCTTTCACCGGCACCCAGGCCCGTACTTCCAGTGACGCAGTGTCGACCAGCCTGATCATTGCCGTTCCTGTATCCGCCCACTCCCCTGCCTGGATAAACCGTTCCGTTACCACGCCGGCAAACGGTGCCTTGATCGCGGTGCGTTCCAGCTTCTCGCGACTTTGCACAACGCGCGACTTTGCAGCGGCCAATTCGCTACGTGCAATACTGAGATCACGTTTTGACTCATCAAGGCGGCTGAGTGCTGCATGGTTGTCACTGGCCAGCTTTGCAAGCCGTTGTGACTCCAGCCGGTGGAAAGTGACATTGGCCTGCTCGCGGGCAACCTCTGCTTCTTCCTCGGCCAGCACCGCCCGGATCAGCACATCATCCAGCTGTGCAGCGACATCCCCCACAGCCAGCGGGGTCCCGACATCTGCCACCCAGGTCACCTGACCCTCGACTTGCGCAGCAAGCCGCGTGTCGTTGCGGCTGATGACCGTACCGGCAACCTGCACCACGGGTGTCAGTTCACGGGTCTCGGCTGTCACCACAACCACTGGTGTCGGCGCAGCCAGGCTGGCCGACGTCACTAACCCTGCCAGAACCGGCAGAACGGTCACACCAATCCGGATCAACATGACACTGAATACGCGCAAAGCCTGCCTCCTATTGTCGCCAAGAATCATAACGATAGCAGATATACACCGCGCTTGATCTGCAGAAAACCGGAGCATTCAGGGCGTTGACAACGCCACCTCATCACGCGTTCAGGCAACTTCGGCATGATAGTTGCCTTTATCCCTGCAGATGCTTGTTTTTATGGCTTTTCTTAGCATACCGGCCACTTTGAATAATGCCGTATCTATTTGATTTTTTTATGTATTCAGAGCAAACACAGGGTCACAAAAACGCCTGCCTCCAGGATGACTGGCTGGCGCTGACTTATTGACTAATTTTGACCGGAATAATGAAAACAGCATTAACACGTCTGAATCTTGACACCCGTTGTGGCCTTGGCGGCCCTGTGTTTGCGGCGCAGTTGCCGATCATGCTGTCGCAAGCCGGACAAACTCAGGGCACCCGGCAGTTACCAGGTACTCAACACCGCTCTTTTTGTCATCACACTCGATGTAACCATCAACTAGTGGAGGTAATGCCATGAAAACCCCAAATGCAATCGCATCAATATTGATGAGTATCCTGCTGCTGGCAAACCAGACCGCATATGCGGTACAGGAGGCCGGCCCTATTCAACTTACATCGCAGGCCGAGGTGGAAGTCATCGAACCCGAAGCGAGCGGGGAACAAACTGTAAGGCGTGTGCCAGCTACCATGGCGGTTCCCGGCAAGGACGTCATTTATACCCTGACCTTTGAAAATGTCGGGAGCGAATCCGGCAAAGACATCATTATCAATAATCCGATTCCTGAGCACACCGTCTACAAGACGGACTCGGCATCAGGTACGGATACCCGCATCAGCTTCTCGGTGGATGGTGGTCAAAGTTTTGCACCACCGGAACAGCTCACGGTTACCGGGGCAGATGGCAACACACGAACCGCAAAGGCATCCGAGTACACCACGATTCGCTGGAAGTACACGAAGCCACTACAGCCGGGGAAGAAATCGTCAGTCGAATTCCGGGTCGTGCTGCAGTAAGCCACTACCAGTCTACAGTGTTGTATTCAGTGGGGCCTTCCGGTGGCAGGAAAGAAAATCCGGGTGATTCCCGGAAAATCAGTCGCTGCGCACCGACTCGCGCCAGGCAAAGGAACAATCCAGGTGAGTGCGCACGGCAATCAGGCCACTCAATCCGTCTTCAACAATAATCTCTATCGGACGACGACGGCGCAGGCGCCTGCACGGCTGCTTTATCCAAAGCAGTCCGATACCGGCATTACGGGGAAAGGTGGTGCGCAATGCTTCGGCGATACCCATCAAGTGCTCGACACGCTTCAGGACTTCCGGGTCATCCGGTAACGGGGTGTTGTCCTGGTAACGCCGCAACATGCGGGTCGGTGTCCCATCCGGCAAGGCAAGTATATTGACCTGATCAGATGCCTTGACACCCCAGTCATCAAGCAAATTGACGGCCATGCGAGCAAGTTCCGCGCGTTCTTCCTCGGTAAGTGCTGACATTATTATTTCCCGTTGCCCTGTGGCCAGGACTATTGATGTAGTCAGCGATTCTAGCATGGCGTCACGACTGTTCTTCAGAATCATTCCCACTTTATCCTTATGTTTATTAATCCGTGTAAAATGGCTGGCAGCACCGTGACACATAAAACCAATGGAAATTACCTGAATCATGGCCCCACTTACCACGCTGTTGATAATCGCGTTCCTGGTCTGGTTCTGGCAGATCAGCCAGCGGTGTCGCGACGTGGCAATACAAATCGCGCGACAGACCTGCCAGCAGCAAGAGGTTCAGTTTCTCGACGGTACGGCAACCCTTAAAAGTATCAGACCCTGCTTTACACGTCGCAACGGCCCGGGGTTCAAACGCACCTACACATTTGATTACAGTGAGGATGGCGTGGGACGCAACAGCGGTTGTATTATCATGTACAACTCACAGGTCACATCAGTGGTGCTTGACAGCCAGCACTGACGACTGATACACCAAGGTAAATGCAGGAATACAACATGCCCTACTACATCTATATAGTCACAACAACGGACACAGGCACGAAGAAATCTGCGCGGCATGTCAGCGAATTCGAAAACTTCAAGCTGGCCAAGACCGAAGTCCGGCATCTGCGTTCAGAAGCAAGCCTGGAAGATAACCAGTCCTACAAGGTCATCTTTGCGGATGACACCGCCGAAGCCGAGAAACTCCTGCTGGAATACAGGGAAGAACCGATCGCCAGGGAATGGGAAAAATAGATTGCCGTTCATCCTGTGATGGAAGAAAAGGAATACAAAGAAACCTACCACAGCATAAACGAACGTCAATGCGTCTTCGAAAAAACCATCAACTCTCGACGCTGCACCTGCAAGCAATCCCGGCGCTTTCACCTTGCTGACCGTGAAGGCATTGCCTGCAAGTCCGCTACCGGCAATGCACTGTGTATCGAACTCCTGAACAGCATGCGCCGCAATGCCCGTTTTGCCCTGCATCTGACCAGCGCCGACGGCCCGTTGCCACATACCAGGGAAATCAAGGTGCAGACCGGTGGCCTGCTGGGACTACAGGGCCTGATCTACCCCCATCGCGCAGCTGATACCCGCATTGAAAATGCCATCGGATTGATCGACACCGCTATCGAGAAATACAGCAGCCTCGAAAAACTGCCTTACGACATCATTGTCCAGGCAATCGTAAAATTCGAAGGCCGCAAGAAAAGACCTCGCAAGAGCGATCCTTAGCGAGCATGGCTGCCCTGCATGGCCACAGGAATCGCAGCAGCGGCACAAAGAACTCTGGAAAAAAGCACGCCCCGTGGGGCGCACCACAATGATTACAGTTTCAACAGCACTTGATTTATCCTTTGCCTTGCATGGTCCGCAGCACCAATCGGGTCACCCATATCATGCAGGCAGTCCATAAAGCAGATCAGGTCAAAATCGGCCACCTTTGCACCGGCGTTGAGCTTGGCTTCAACACCCTCGAGTGACCTGATCCAGCTGGTGATGAGGTGAGCCGTTACCGAAAAACTCATCGGCAATGAAACCGTTATCCGCTTTAACTTCACGGATATCGACAAATACCCGGACTGGTGGCTGGTGGTTAAGGGTGAAGAGGTGGACCTGTGTGTCAATGATCCAGGGAAGGATACTGATGTCTATTTCACCTCCAGCGTCAGGACCATGGCCGATATCTGGATGGGCGACAACACCTATAAAAAGGCCATTCGGGACGGGGCAATGAAAATTGTTGGAGAAAAAACACTCACCCGCAACATCACCACCTGGATGAACAACAGTATTTTCACCGACCTTCCCCCGGCGAAGGACATATAGCAAACCCACAGGTCGGGCTTGATTGACTATCGGGTTGATAGTGAACGTCGTAGCCCTTTCCCTGAGGGAGAAGGCATTCTCTTTTGCATCGACCTGGATACGTCATGTCAGGGTTAACCGGGCGCCTCTGAATCAGACAATGCCCGCTGCAGCTGTTGAATCAGCCGTGCAGGGCCGGGATCGTTCGGTTCAAGTACTTGTAGCTTGAGTGCAAACAGCAGCGCCTCCCGCCAGTCCTCATCCTGAGTGTAGAAAACTGCCAGCGCATAGACAATATCCGTATCCTGCGAGTCCAGGTCATAGGCACGTTTGAACAAGGTTTCTGCTTCATCACGGCGATTCAGGTTTTGTAACAGCAAGGCGTAGTTGTACTGTACGCGTGCGCGCCGTGGTAACGCTGCGGTTGCCTTCTGCAGTAGTCCGGCAGCTTCAGTAAGTCGCTGCTCCTCTACCAGCAGTAGCCCCAGTGAGTAATAAAGCTCACCGGCCCCGGGTTCGTAGCCGATCGCGGCTCGCAACTGCTGTTCTGCCAGACGATTGCGCTCAGTGCGGTTGTAGAGGTTCGCCAGGTTGACCCGAACAGGCACAAACTCGGGTGCACTGTCGATGGCCTTGATGTAATAAGCCTCGGCAGCCGCTTCATTTCCCAGTGCACTCTCGAGCACACCCAGGTTCAACAACGCCTCCGGTGTATCCGCCAGCGCCAGCTGGGTATCACGGTATTCCTGCAATGCGACATCCAGTACACGACGTTGTTGTGAGTCAAGATGTTCACGTGGGATCGGTGCCAGAATCCGGGCCGCTTCCATCCGTACGGCACGTACCGGATCGTTCAGCTGTTGTAGCAGCGTCTTCAGATCTGCCACCTCCGGCATCCGGCCCAGGGTACTGGTCGCAACCGTGCGCACCAGTGGATTGTGATGGCGAGCCCCGTCATGCAGGGCGCGCACCGATGGTTCAGCCGGGCTGTACTGTGCCAGCAGTTCCAGTGCCGTGGCCATAATAATCGGTGGCTGCGATGAATCCGATGCCAGCGAAACCAGGTCTTCATAGACCGCCACATCACCGTCACGGGCAGGCGCAATGATTTCTCCGTAATGCAGTGACTCGCGAATGGCCGTTCCATACCAGTCAGCCGTTTTCCCTGCCGCCCAGTCAACCGGCTTTTCCGTGTGACACCGGTTGCAGGCATTGGGCACGCCAAGCTTGACAGACAAATCAGGACGCGGAATACGAAAACTGTGATCACGCCGCGGGTCAACGACCATGTACGTTTCCGCCGGCATATGACAGCTCACACATTGCGCCCCAGCAGACTCCGGTGCATGAAAATGGTGCTCCTCTGTGTCGTAGTTTTTAACCTTCAGGGTCGGGAACCGTTCCGGCGGAGCGGTTGAATGACATTGCAGGCACAGATCATTACCGTTCTTTTTCAATCGTGTGCTGTGTGCATCGTGGCAATCGCTGCAAGTCACACCATGGTTGTACATTTTGCTTTGCAAGAATGAGCCGTACACATACACCTCATCAAGGATCTGGCCATCCGGGTGATACAGACCGGCTTGCAGCGTCGAGGGTTCAAAATCATCCAGGAATGTCCGTCCGTGCGCATCATCCGGGCTGACGCGGTGGCGCCGTGAATGACAGCGGGCGCAACTCTCCACCAGCCCATGTGCCTTGCCGGTATTGTAATCAATGACGAGACCGGCATTCTCTGTCTGCTTGCCGCCCTTCCCTGCCTTCGCCCATTCCACATGCGCTGCACCCGGACCATGGCAGGACTGGCAGCTGACATTAATCTCACTCCAGCGGGTGTCGTAGCTATTCGTGTCGGGATCGAGGTTTTTCTGCAGGTTGGTAGAGTGGCATTCGGCGCAACGCACGTTCCAGTTATGCATGCGTCCGGTCCAGTGGAGCGGATCACCGGGGGGTGTCACCTCGTCCGGCAAGAGATGAAACCAGCGCTGGCCACCCGCTTCCGCCGCGCGACTGTCCCATGCAACCGTCAGCGCCTGCACGCGCCCATCCGCAAACTCCACCAGGTACTGCTGCAGGGGATACACACCAAAGGTATAGCTGATTTCAAAATCCTGGTGTTGCCCGTCCGCAGCTTCGGTATTAACCAGAAAGCGGCCGTCTCTTGTGTGGAAACGGCTGCTCACACCCTGGTGGGTAAACTCACTGTCCCTGAAATCGCCGAGCACCGTATCAACACTGGCCACCTGCATGGCGAGGTCATGGTGCGAACCGGCCCAGCGGTCTGCCTGGTCCTGGTGGCAGCCCAGGCATTGCCGGTTGTCTACGAAACCATTGTCGTGGACCGGTAAGGTACGCGAGATACCTGCATCAACTTTTATATCCTGCTTGTCGGCCTGTTCACAGGCAGTTGTTTGTATAAGCAGCAGGACAGCAATAATTCTCGGAATGTATTTGCGCATCGCGCCATTATCCCGGATATTACTGGTGCTGGCTAAACCTTATAAAGAATATATTATTGCAAGCTTATGGAATCACGCACAGTCGGTGAGAGTGTTTCAATATTCGCATCACCTGCGGTCGCATGCCGTCGCACCTGGAAATAGACAGTCTTTTTACCGGGATCCGGGCTTAACTGGAAGGCCGGTGCCGTTGTGTACTCCTGCCAGTTGGCGCCGGAGAAATCTGCCCGTTCACTGGCACGGTACTGCGTGGCCTGACCGCTTGCCTGGTTATCCAGTGTGACCGTGCGATTGGCAGTCACTGCCTTGCCATTGTTCAGCGTGAAACGACTGACACTCAAACCACGGTCATATACTCTGGAAACACTGTTGTCCAACGGACAGGGTGTACCGCCACCTCCGGTTGATAATGACATGACCAACATGCGATTGGCCGTTGATGTCACCAGGGTTTCCTGCTCGGCCATGTAGCCCTGACGGGATACGGTTATCAGCAATGCAGCACGCGGTACATCGGTGAATGACACATACCCCTCATCATCTGTCATGCGCGCACCAAACTGGTCAATCCTCGCAGATGTTCCAAGGCAGACCGCCGCATTTACCAATGGCACCTGGTTACCACGCTCGAAGACGCGCACCCGGATGTCCGCAGCAGACGCCGCCAGCGACAGCATCAGTAATAATGACAATAGCAATACACTCGGAGTTGTTTTCATATTATGTCCCTTTTCTTAGCCGTTTTTTTCCAGTATCTACCAGCATAGGTCAATCATAACCATAAGTGGATGGAAGAAATAACACAGGAATATTCAAAATCATTGCCACTGGTCAGACTATCAGGGGATACCGCGCCGTATTTTTCCGCCCTGAGACAACTAATAACGGTGTTCTACCCCTGAAATACAATAAACCCGGAAATATTAGAATCATGCAACATATTGTATATATTAATATATTTATCATATGAACACTATATATTAGACATTAATTAAATTAGCTATTGCTTATTTTAGCTTTTGCTAATATAGTTATCCCCGTCATTGCAGACAAACAAATTTTTAACCCGATTTATCAACATAAACATTTTGGAGAACATCATGAAAAAGATTTCAACTGTACTGTTCGCTGCTTCGATCGCTGTTGCATCGACTGCTGCTTCTGCATGGGGCAACTGGGGTCCCTGGGACAACGGTTATGGTAACAACGGCTGGGGTGATGGCTGGGGCGATGGCCTTGGTGATTTCTTTGGCGACGGCGACTTCGGCTTCAATATGAGCGGTAACACCAGTGCCCGCGGGCGTGGTTATGGCCGAGGTTACGGCCGTGGCTATGGCGACTACTATAACCGTGGCTATGGTTATGGCGGCTATGGTCCTTATGGTTATGGTGCTCCTTACGGTTATGGTGCTCCTTATGGTGCCCCGGTTGCTCCTGCTGCACCGGCTGCTGCTCCTGTAGCCAAGTAACTCCTCATTACTTGACCAGAAAAGCCAAACGGGGGTGACTCGCAAGAGTCACCCCCGTTTTTATTGTCCGCAGAAAATAATCTGGACAGGCTGTTATTCGGACGAGTAACCGTCATCCAGATTGGTGTGGCAGAGTACGCCTCGCATGGTGCCAATCAGTTCGAGCAATTCCTCGTTCCGGACACAGTAATAAATCCGGTTCGCATCACGTCGTGATTTCACGATGTTCTTGTTGCGCAACTGATCCAGGTGTTGCGAAACATTGCTCTGGGAAGTGCCAATCTTCTCGACAATCTCCCCGACCGACATCTCTTTATTTCCAAGCGTACAGAGAATTTTCCACCGCAACGGATGACCCATGGCCTTGAGGGCTTCGGCTGTCAGGGTGATATCTTCTTCCGGTTCCCGGGCTGGTTCTGAATCTTCCATCAATGACTCCATAATAACCTGTCGGGAAGTTTACTCTGTGTATCCTGAGTTGCAACCTGTGGACAGTTTTTTTCGCTACGATCTTATTCCTGACCCTGTTCAACACGTGCGTACCCTGTCATATCCTTTGCTATACAGATAATATCGGTAATCTCACCCGTCTCGCCCTTGAGGGCAGTACGTGAAAACAGGACGGGCACCCGGCGCTGATCCTTGGCAATGAAACTGGCCTCGATACTGCTGATGGTACCGGTTCGAATCAGCGCCTCAAGCCAGGTTCCCATAAAGGCATTGGCCTGTACCGCCTCCTCTTCCTCGAAGACATCGCCAATCGCCATCCCCAGCAAATCTTCTTCCTTGTAATCCAGCATTCGACAGGCCGCCGGGTTGGCCGCGTTGATCCTGCCACCCGGCTCCAGCAGCAGCAGTGCCTCACCCATATTATTGATGACATTCTCGAGGTATTGCTTTGCAAGCCGCAGCTCGGCAGTACGCTCTTCCACCAGCGTTTCCAGCCGGCGATTCATGTCACGCTCTTTCTCGATCAGACGCAGATAGGTACTGATCTTGTTAATCAACTGGTTGTCATCAATAGGCTTGAGCAGATAATCCGCAGCACCCACTTCATAACCCTTTTGCTGAAATTCGTCGGTCTTGTAGGCGGCCGTCAGAAAGATAATGGGAATATCGCGGGTCTTTTGCCTGACCTTCAGCATGGATGCTGTTTGAAAACCGTCCATGTCCGGCATTTGTACATCCAGAACAATCAGGTCAATACGCGGATTCTTTAACGCGATATCAAGTGCCGCCTGCCCGGAGTCCGCTTCCAGCACCTCGACACCCATATGCTTTTCAATCAGTGCACGTAACGTAAACAGGTTATTCTGGTTATCATCAACGATCAGAATCCGGAAATCTGCATATCGATCCATAAATTATTTCCTGCAACCTCAGTTCAAGGTCCTGTTATCGGTTAAATATTCGTCCAGCGCAAGTTTTAGCACCTGTGGTTCAAGGGGTTTGACGACACAGTCATTTGCACCGGCAGCCAGGCATTGCTGCCGGTCCTCATCACCGGCCCTGGCAGTCAGGGCAATCACCGGCAAGTCGGCAAACCCGGGCTGCCTGCGTAACTGACGAATGACCTCGTAGCCATCCATACCCGGCATCATGATATCCATCAGCAACACATCGAACGGGTCGGCCGTAGCCAGCGTTTCAAGTGCCTCTTCACCATCGCCGGCCGCCATCACATCAAGCCCCCACTGTTCCAGCAGTGGTGTCAGTGCCAGCAGGTTACGAACATCATCATCTACCAGCAGGACACGCGCACCCTGATAGCTGGCAACCGGGATCGTCTCTGCAGCGGGTCTTTCCGGTTTCCCGGTACGTAAATTACCGGTCTCCTCTTCTGCCGGTGTCAAGGGCATTTGCAGTGGCAGTAACAGCGAGAAAGTTGAACCCCTGTCCGGCTCGCTCTCGACACTGATCTCTCCCCCCATCAACCGTGCAAATTCCCGGCTGATCGTCAGCCCGAGACCGGTGCCGCCAAAGCGGCGACTGGTTGAACCATCTGCCTGCTTGAAGGCTTCAAACACCAACTCCAGTTTATCCTCGGGTATACCGATACCGGTATCGGTCACACTGATACTGACCGGCCAGGACTCCCCTGCCTGCAGCCTGACCGCCGCACCACCCGCCGCGGTAAACTTGACTGCATTGGACAGAAAATTAATCAGTATCTGGCGCAGTTTGTCACCATCTGAAACGATGCTCGCAGGCACATCTGTATCAATGTGCAAGTCCAGCGCAAGCTGCTTTTCATCAAACTGCGGCTTCAGCAAATCAATCACGTCCGTCAGCAACTTCCTCAAATCCACCGTTTCTGAAACCAGTGACATTTTTTGCGCCCCGGCACGAGACAGATCAAGAATATTATCAATCAATGCCTTCAGATCTGTTCCTGCGGCATGGATAATCTCTGCCTGGCGACTTTCCTCGGCAGACAGATTTCCGGCACCGTTTTCCGCCAGCATTTTTGACAACAGCAAGATAGAGTTCAGTGGCGTACGCAGTTCGTGGCTGACATTGGCAAGAAACTCTGACTTGTAACGGTTGGTCGCCTCCAGTTCTTCGGCATAATCATGCAATGCACGGTTATTTTCCGAGTGCGTATTGGCCAGACGGTTCAGGTGTGTACCCAGTTCATGAAGTTCCTCGGGTCGCTGCCATGCAAAGTTGACGGCCTTGTCCTGTTCCAGCACCCGGGAAATACCATCCGTTAATTCACGTCCAAGTCGCTCGGTTCTGACGGCAATCAGGCGAGCAACAACAAACACGACCAGCAGCAAGCCGGCAGCAACGATAGCCACACGGATATTTACGGTATTCAGCAGCTCTGCCAGTGGCGAAGGATCCACACTGCGACCAACCCAGAGCGGTCCGGCATGTTCGGTATCAAACAGGGGCACCCACATAACCTGTTGTCCCCTGAATTCCCACAGATCCAGTTCACCTCTGGCGAACATCTCCTCCAGCCCCTGGAAATCATCAAAGGCCCTGCCTGTATCCTGACTGTCGTTGACATCACCCAGGTAACGGCCGTCGCTTTGTACCCAGTAGTTACCGCGGTAGGCATTTGCAAGACCACCCATGTCCAGGTAAATAATCACTTCCCCGCGCTGTTCTGATACTTCGCCGGTATCTTCTGACACGGTGGGAATGACCACCGGGCTGATAAGGCTGAGCTGCATAAACCGGTTTGGCGATGATTCAGTCGCTGACCGGTCGATCACGATCGGCCCCGTCACGACGCCACCTGGTGATAATTTCCTGCCCGTTTCCACCAACTCGGGATTCACATCCTGCAGTTCTTCTTCATGGGCCTCCAGCCGACCGGAAGCCAGGTTCCGTTCAAGCCAGAAACGGGAAGTACCTTCTTCGTCCAGAAAAAGGATGCGCGTAATATCCAGCTGATCCAGCAGCACCTGGTTGACCCAGTCAACATAGTTGGATCGTGCAGCTGCAAGCCCCGGCGCTGACTCCGAGCTGGTATCGTCAAGCAGCATACCGGGCTCGGGCATCTTGGCCAGCAGCCGTGCCATCTCGTTGCGGCGCGCAATGTGCTGGTCCAGGTCACTGAATCCGGCACGCAGATTCTGTAAATGCGCCTTGTGGTATAGTGCCTCTATGCGGTCGAAAATCATTGGCACATTGATAATGAAGCCAACCAGCAATGGCACCAGTCCGAACATAAACAGCAACAGGGATATCTGGGTCCGCAAATTCATCTGCAGTCAATCCAATTAGGAAGCATGTTTACTTTACCACGGCTGATGGCCGCTATTTGCACGCTCTTATGATCAAATGAACAAATCAGCATTCAGTCTCAGGAACATTGGCCCGGGTCTGGTGATTGCCGCGACCGGTCTGGGTGCAGGCGATTTAATTGCGGCGTCCGTTGCCGGCGCCCGGTTTGGCACCACAATACTGTGGGCTGCCGTTGCTGGCGCAATTATGAAGTATGCCATGAACGAGGGACTGACACGCTGGCAACTGGCCACCGGATCCACTCTGCTGGAAGGCTGGGTTCAACGCCTCCCGAAAATCATATCCCTCTACTTTTTTATCTATCTCATCCTGTGGAGCTTTATTGTTGCCGCGGCACTGATTGCCGGTACCGGTCTGGCTGCACATGCACTGTACCCGGAACTGTCAGTCGAACACTGGGGCATCCTGCATTCACTGCTTGCGCTTGTGCTGGTCATCATCGGTCGCTACTCGCTGCTCGAGCGTCTCATGAAGTTCTTCATGATCCTGATGCTGCTGGTTGTTATTATCTGCGCCGTTTGGGTCGCCCCCGGCATTTCCGGAATACTCAGCGGCTTGCTGATCCCGTCGATACCGGATGGTTCCGTGCTGTTTATTATCAGCGTTATTGGCGGTGTTGGTGGCAGCGTCACTTTGCTGTGTTACGGCTACTGGATACGGGAACGCGACTGGAACCGACCGGAGGATCTGCCACGCTCCCGGACTGACCTCATGGTTGCCTATACATTGACCGGCCTGTTTGGCATCGCCATCATCATCGTGGCCGCGGGCGTGGAACCCGAGGTCATCGCGGGACCGGAAATGGCGCTCGGCATTGCCGGCAAACTCGAGGAAGTCGTTGGTCCCTTCGGTAAATGGTGCTTCCTGATCGGCTTCTGGAGCGCGGTATTCAGTTCCATGCTGGGTGTCTGGCAGGGTGTACCTTATCTGTTCGCAGACTTTGTACAACAGTATTCATGGCAACCGAATCAACCCATGGCTGTCAACACGGGTTCCATTGCCTACCGTGGCTACCTGCTTTATCTGGCCCTGCCGCCGATGCTGCTGCTACTGATCGGCAAGCCGGTGTGGCTGATCATCATCTATGCTGTGGCCGGCGCCTTTTTCATGCCCCTGCTGGCATTACTGCTACTGCTCATGAACAATCGTCGCTCATGGCTGGGCGAACTGAAGAACGGCTGGCTTACCAACCTGGTTTTACTGTTATCCGTACTGGTATTTGGCCTGCTGACTTATACGGAACTCAACCGGCTTTTCGGCTAGCAACTCTCGACAGCTTTCTGGAGTATTTCTGGTCATGTTTATCAGGCATCCGGTCCTTGCCCTTTGTCATGATGGATACGCACATCCAGCGGGGCTGATACATCCAGGTGAATGTCACGTTGCGGGAATGCAATACTGATACCTGCCTCGTTGAACCTGCGGTTGATCTCCTCGTGCAGGTTCGATATCGCAGGCTGGCGGTGCCCTTGCACCCCGACGTAGCAACGCAGCTCCAGATTCAGTGTATTATCACCGAATCCGTTAAAAAGTATATTCGGTGCCGGGTCGGCAAGAATTGTCTCGTTCTGTCTTGCCGCCTCATCCATCAGCAACATGGCCCTTTGAACATCACTGCCATAGGCGACGCCAACCGGTATCTTGATACGGGTGATCTGGTCTGACAATGACCAGTTCAACAGGCGCCCGGTAATAAATTCCTTGTTCGGCACCAGCAGTTCCTGTCCGTCCCAGGTGCGAATGGTGGTTGCACGTATCTGGATACGGCTAACCACCCCGTCAGTTTCACCGATTGTGACGACATCACCCACGCGGATGGGACGCTCGAACAGGATAATCAGGCCACTGATAAAATTGGCCACGATTTCCTGCAGGCCAAAACCAATGCCCACACTCAACGCCGCAAACAGCCATTGGACCCTGGACCAGTCCATACCGATCACGTTGAAGAAAGCGATCAGTCCGATGCCCACAATCACATAAGTGGTCAGTGTCCTGGCCGTGTAGCGACTGCCCGATGTCATATTGACACGTTGCAGCAGCACAATCTCCAGTAGTGGCGGCAGGCGCTTCATAGCAATCCAGGTGAGAAAACCAATCAGCAAGGCAAGACTCAGATCTCTCAGTGATACAGGGACAATTGCTTCCTCTCCGGCAACAACCCCTGTTTTATGCCACAGTGTTACATCGTCAAGCACATTGAACGCCGGCAGAATATCGGACCAGACAAGCCAGAAGCCGAAGAAACCGACAATGACCAGCATCATGCTGAGTAACTTGCGGCTTTCCCCGCTTAATGCGACCAGGTCTATTTCCGGTTCTTCAACCTGTACGGGCACGCCTTCCAGTTCGGCATCGCCGGATTCCTTTTCTTCGCGTGCGGCCTGCAGTCGATAACGTGCGGCCTGCAGTGCAAGCCGATGCCGGGTCAGCAACAACCAGCGCACAACCACCTGGTGGAGGACGACCAGACCAAATGCAATCCACAGGGTCTGCATCAACCCGGCGCCCAGTGTCCCGGCCGTGTAGAAATACCCGAGAAAAGCCAGCACCGCCAGCAGCAACGGTGCAGCAACGGTCAAGGCCAGCCAGAAATAACGCTGTCGTACCATTGAACTGATTGAGTGCCGGATCAACAGTCTTGAAAGGCGGTAAAAAAACAGGGCAATAATTATCAGGGCGGCCATCATGAATAACCGTTCCTCGCTGGCAAGCGAGGCAACCTGATCATCTTCGACCGCCAGAATAACGACAAAAATTACAGGCAACAGCATTATTTTGAAACGATAAAACTCACGGTACAGTGATTTTGGCAACCCCGCAGGCCAGCGAAAGTGTTTATCTGCGACACCGCCCGGCAGGCACAACACACTGAAAAACTCTATATAGAAAAATGTCGGCACAACCTGCAGCAGTGCATCTGAAACCAGCACAGGAAACTGCCTCACGTCCGGGCCTGAAACCAGCGCCCATCCCAGCGCCGCCGTCAGCAACGGCCAGGTCAATGCCAGCAACAGTGTCAGGCCAAGTGCCCTGGCAGTATACGAAAACCGGTCAATGGCGGGTCTACCAACCGGGTCACCCGTTGCAATCAGTTCCCTGCGCAAGTAGCGGGTCTTCCAGAGCAGCACCACAAAGAGCAGCAGCAGTATCTTGACCGCCAGTGAATTCAATACCCCGGTAACCAAGGCACCCGGCACTTCCAGCCAGCGTGACGGTGAAAACAGCCAGCTGAACTGTACCGGGATGTCGGTGATAATATCCAGCCCGGGCGGTGGTGCACTGCGAATCCAGAGCAGATTCTCTGCAAGGAAGACATCGTAGCCCGTACTCACATCGAGCAGACGCCGGTAACTTGCAGCCAGTTCGGTCAGTGAGCGCAAGTATGACTTGTGCAGATTGATGGACTTGTCGAGTAAATCACGGCGGCTATTAGCCAGTTCCAGCAGATCATCAGTGGTCTGCTCGACCTCGCCCCTGCTCAGTCCATCGGAAAGTTCAGCAATATACTCTTTTGAATTACCAAGACGTTTTAGTTCCGCATTCTGCTGTATCAGTTGCAAGGTGACCCGGGCATTATTGTCTTCAAGTGTTTTCAGTTCCCTGTGCAGCTTTCCGGGTTCCGGTAAAGACCGGCGCTGACGCCGCAGCACTTCACCGAGCACATCATTTAATCCGGCTACCTCCAGCTGTTCCCGTGCCCTGCGAAAATCATCACCAATGCGCCTGGCTTCCCGGTCGATTGACTCGTCACTGCGGCTGCTTTCCTTCAGGGCCGTCGCCATAACTGTAATCTCACGGGTCAGTTCAGCATTCAGCTCCGCCAGCTGCCGGATCAGCCGGTGCTTGCCGGCCGCTTCATCCACTGCTGTTTCTGCAGCAAGCTTGGCCGCTTTTGCTTCCTCACGTCCCTGCCGGCTTGACAGCTCTTCCAGCAACCTTGTCCTGAGCGTTATACGCTCGGCACTGTGTAGCTGTTGATCTCTCTGCACCTCAAGCAGCTCAATCCGAAAAGGCAGGGCCAGCAGTTCCTGGTCGAGCATACTGATTTCAGAGCGCAGCGCAGCAATCCGGGTGGATTGCGCCCAGCGGCGCGCCTCTGTGATCCAGGCAAGTTCATCAGCCGGGGCGGGTAATTTCTGTTCCGACTCGAGATCTTCCCTGGCCTGTTTCGCAGCGGCCAGCCGTGCCGGTATTAACGCCGGCCTTTCCTTGCCGGACTCCAGCTGTGTCTCCAGGTCTGCGCGCTTGGCTTCGACAGCGGCAAGGTTGGCCTTTTCCTGCAGTAACTCCTGTTCGATTGCTTCAAAGGGTGTATCACGGGTCGCGGACACCCTGATTTCAGCCGGTGCCTCCTTTGCTTTCTGCTGCTGCGCCCGGATTTCCTTTATCTGCGCCGGTGCCGCTGCACGTAGCTGAATGTAGTTGTCCGTGATAGCCCTGTTATTACGTGCCGTTTCCAGGTTCGCCAGTGCCTTGTTGAGGGTCTCGGTCAGCGAGGCACGGGTCCCCTCGTCCAGTGTGGTCGATGCCTCGATTTCCCCAAGGCGGGCTTTCAGGGTATCGGCTGTAACGGTGGCGGTCCCGCCCTTCGCCACGGCATCGGTATCAGCCGACCAGGCCGGCCTGAATGACAGGCACAATACGGCAAAAATAAAAAACCAGGCGGGCACAGGCAAGCGCTTCATCGACCAGACTCAGGTAGACAGTTGGCTACCACTGGTAACCCAGCTTGGCACGGTAAGTCGTGTCAGTCTTGTCAATATCAGCCGGTGAGCCACCGTCATATTTTATCTCGGCCTCCACACTGGCCACGGCACCGAAAATAAGCGGCAAGCGAAAACCGGTCCATGAATTGATGACCAGATCACTGGCGTTTTCCAGTGACAGCAGACCATCATGCCGGTGATAGAACTGCAGGTGATCCGGGATAATGAACCAGTCATAATTAACCAGCCATGAGAGAGCGACATATTCGTCATCATTGGCAACAATAAAGTCTTCATCAACATACATCAGACCAAGGTCGGTACTGAGATTCAGGTTGTTCTGTTCATAAAACTGGTAACCCAGGTGAGGACCAATTTTTGACCTCAGATCCAGGTCGGCAAACTCATCATGCTCAAAACCCATATTGGCGCCGTAATAAAATTTTTCTGTCTGAAAATGATCATACTTGCCTGTCAGCAGCCAGTTCTGTGCCGTCGTAGTACCGAAACTGTTGTCTTTTTCAAGCTGACCATATATTGATGCACGGTCATCCTTCCAGCGCCACCCGAGCTCACCATCCACATCAACCTCGTCGCTCTCGGTATTACCGCGCTGACTTTTCACGGCGGCATTAATCCGGCCGGTAAACTTGTAGCCTTCGCCGTATCGCCACGGTTCCGGGTTAATGAAGGCGATCGTCCCCGGGGCCAGTGATTCAGAGGCACCTTCGGTCACCGCCGTGACCACCGTTGCATCTTCTGTATGCTTGATGGTTGTGGCTTCCCGCAAGTCTTCGTTCTCCAGCATGAGTTGCACCGGTTCATCAGCATGCAGCTCGCTGACCTGGTCCCACTTGACCTTGATGGTCCCGGCATAGGTGGTCTCAAATTCCAGCGTACCATCTGTTTGTCTGCCCACCTTGCCAATGAGGCGGGAACCGTCCTTCATGAGCAGTTCATCTGCAGATAACGGCGCAGCAACCAGCAGCATGGCTGCAAGCAGCGACAGGCGTTGGGCCAGTCGTCTATTCAACCCATTCATAATTTTCATCGTGATGTCTTCCAGGTAGTTAATTTTTTGCGGGCCCTGCCGGAATGGCAGCGGGCGGGGGAATTTTACCCGAGATGGCCCCGGATTCCACAGTCAGAGTGTGAGAGTCAGGGATTTTCTGATACCTAATCCAGGTAACGCGCCTGCCATTCCAGGTACTTGTTATGCGCATACTCCGCATAGGCTGCCTTGTCGCTGAAGCGCGCAGGATCGAAGGCGTCATAGATGTAGTAATTTGCCCGGTTATTCCGCGTCGTCATCATGTGCCAGATCTTGTGCAGCAATGTTTGCGGCTCACGCCATTCAAAATCATCCTGTGACTCATAGTGCAAAAAGACCGGCAGGATGGGTATCCCGGTACGCAGCGAGATTTCAAAGGCACCATAGCGGAATGAATCATAGATGCGCCGGCCCTTGCAACCACCCTCCGGATAGAGGGCGATATTCATCCCCTCACGCAGTTTTAACTCGATTTCGTCTGCCGCAGCCGTGCGTGATTCCCTTGACTCCCTGTGCACGTAGAGGGAACCGGAAGCAGTGCTGATACGGCCTACCAGCCACCAGTCCATAACCTCGATCTTTGCCAGTGAATGCACCGGAAAGACAGCCGGTATGCCGATGTCTTCAAAGGCCGAGGGGTGATTGGCAATCAGGATGTAATGTTGCGGCAATGGTTGTGTGTTCTTCTGGTGTACCCGCAGATCAACGCCCAGTGCCCGTACAAACGACCGGCTCCAGTACTGGAACAGGGGGAAATAAAACCCCTTTAACAACGACTGCGGTAGCCAGGACAGCAGATACAGGAAAAGTGTGATTACCGTCAGTTCAATCCAGCAGATGATTCGCCACACAAGTCGGGCCACAAATTGGATCAACGTCGATCTCCCCTCATATCCGCCAGTATCGCAAGGTAAATATACCATTACGACCATAATGATACAGAGTTACTACAGCATCTTATTAAGTTTACCGGCCGGTCTGCTTAATCTCTGAAAGCATGGCGGTTCCCTGCCCGGGTTAGCGGAAGATGGGGTACAAATTACCGGCGGCAGTTTCGAGAACCCGCAACTCTCACATATTGCCGAAAATGCCACTCCCGCTGCTGCAGGAGTGGCAGTCGCTGTGTTTCTATCCCAGATCAGACAGCAGGTTCACAATCACACGGCCATCCACCGGTTCCAGCCCGTGACTGACCGGCACATTGATCATGGATGAGCGCCCCTGCAGCGCAGGCACATTGTTCATGTCCTGACTGTAGGCCGGCACAACATAGTCACCCCAGCCGGCCTCTGACGAACCACGAACAATCGAGAAGTATTCAATATCCGGATGCGACTGGGCATTCAACCAGTACAGCAGCGTCCCGGGTTGCGGACGCACCAGGTCAACATACAGACTGCGTGAGCGCATGGCCGTATCGTAGGTTTCGCCAGCAAAAAAATCCGTCACCATGGAGATAGGAAACGGGATATCCGTGGCATCCAGCGCCTGCTCGGCACGTGCTGTACCCAGATGTGGACTGGCGATGGTAATCAGCGCCTTCACATTGGCGTGATTGCCACGGACCAGCGTCGCGCGAGCCACCACCCCGCCGGCAGAATGCCCGACAAGGATCATGGACTCACCCTTATGCGTCTGACTGATCGAGCCCAGAATTTCGTTTAACTGGTACACCTGCAACAGAACCGGGGCCTCGGAAGGCAGGTCCACGGCATAAAACTTGTTGGCTGCCTGTATCCCGGCGGCAGGCAGCTGCTGAATTCCCGCCGGCCCTGCCACATAGACACCTGCGCGCTGCCAATCGTGTTGCTGCAGCACCCCGGTGATCCCGCTGGCATCCCATGACTGTGCGCCACCAAGGTAGCCATGCACCAGCACCAGGACATCTGCACGAGCGGTCAATGAAAACAGACCCGTTACCAGCATTAATACAGCTATCCATCCCTTTCTCATGATGCCTCCTCATGCATGCAAAATAATTTCAGATCAATCCGTTGCAACACCACCTTCATGGCATTCTTCAGAAAAAAAACGGGGGTGACTCTTGCGAGCCGCCCCCGTTTGGCTTTTCTGGTGCAGTAAGGTTACTTACTGGGCAGCAGCAGGTGCAGCCGGGGCAGCAGGTGCAGCCGGGGCACCGTAAGGCGCGCCATAACCATAAGGAGCGCCATAACCGTAAGGAGCGCCATAACCATAAGGACCATAGCCGCCATAACCATAGCCACGGTTATAGTAGTCGCCATAGCCACGGCCGTAACCTCGGCCATAACCACGCCCGCGGGCGCTGGTGTTACCGCTCATATTGAAGCCGAAGTCGCCGTCGCCAAAGAAATCACCAAGGCCATCGCCCCAGCCATCACCCCAGCCGTTGTTACCATAACCGCTGTCCCAGGGACCCCAGTTACCCCATGCAGAAGCAGCAGTCGATGCAACAGCGATCGAAGCAGCGAACAGTACAGTTGAAATCTTTTTCATGATGTTCTCCAAAAATGTTTTGTTAAAAGTTATATCCAAAATAGGTTTGTCAGCAATGACGGTGATAATAATATAAGCATTCTCTTATTTTAGCAATATCTTATTTAATAATTTTATTAACTTGTTAATGTGGTAAATATATTTTCTTATTACAATTAGTTATATCTAATTTCAATAATCCACATTAGACACTTAATATGTAGATTGAATATATTTATGTTATATTTCAATTGGTTATATAATATTAAAATATTCTTTCGTCTACATTTGAATATACAAAAATTAATCGATTCCGATACTCCAGCATTATCAGAACCCTACATTCAGACATGCGGAAATGGTGAAATTTCCGTCAATCAATTGTGGTTGACAGTGCCGGGCATTGCGGGCGTAATGAATACCGTCGTAGGTCGGAACTTGGACGCAGGGAGTGATAACACTGGAAAACATTTTCTTCGATGTAGACCAGCTATCACACCTGAGCGGGACCGAGCAGGCACAACGCCTCGAAGAGGCCGAACGCCAGATCGATGACAGACAACGTGCTGCCGCTAATGATCCAGCCTCCTCTTCAGTGGATTGATCAGCAGCGACAAAAACCTAGTGGAACTGCAGCACCTGAGTATTTGAGTGTTAGCCCAAACACCAACCTCCTTTGAACCCGCCTGATGGCGGGTTTTTTTTGCCTACAGGGATGTAGGTATGTCGCGGGAGGCAGGGAGAAGCTGAGACCGGGACCTGTCGAGAGGCTGGCCTGGGCCATGCGCGGGAGCGATGCTTATAAGGGCTCGCGCTTGCCCTGACGAAAGGCTAGTCTTGAATATCAACAAGGAGAACAAGAAACGGTACTCGCATGCACGTCTGGCTGGTCAGTCACCTGGTACTTTTACTCGTTATCGCCAATGGCACGCCGGCCCTGCTCGGACTGGTCCTGGGTCCACGGTGGAACCGGCCACTGGACAATAACCGCCGGTTCCCGGATAACCGTCCCCTGCTGGGTCCGTCCAAGACGGTGCGCGGTATTTTCGGTGCCATCGTCGTCACCGGACTGCTGGCACCCCTGTTTGATCTGTCAATGCTCGAAGGCGCCAGCTTTGCCCTGCTGGCGATGCTCGGAGATCTCACTTCAAGCTTCATCAAGCGGCGCCTGGGGTTTGCATCCAGTCGTTCGGTTCCACTGCTCGATCATTTACCTGAAACCGTCCTGCCGCTCTGGGGCATGCAAACAGTACTCGGGGAAACAGGAAAGGAAATGGCCCTCGCGGTGGCTATCTTTATAGTGATCGACCTGCTGCTCTCCGGGCTGTTGAGGACACTCAGGGCGTGATTAACACCTCATGAGCCCCGTTTCAGGCGCAATGCAGGTAATGCAGGGTAATCTCCGGCGGGCAATTGATCCGCAGGTCCACGACAGAGGCACCTGAACCGGCAGAGGTATAACCTGACAGGCCGTGATAGGTCCAGGCACCCGCACAATAGTCACGCGGACAGACGGCATTACACATTACCGGATACCCCCCCGGCAGACACATCTGACCCGCGTGCGTATGACCGCACAGCATGACATCGAAGTCTGCATGTGCGGCGTGCCGGTAAATCTCGGGTGAATGCGCCAGCAATATCGACACAGCCCCCTCGGGAATATCATCACCGGCCTTTTCAATATTATCGGCACGGTAATAGTGCGGATCATCAATACCGGCCAGGTAGATCGTTTCACCCTGACGCTGCAACGCCACCTGCTCGTTCAACAGCATATGAATACCCATCGACTCTATCGCCGGAACCATACAAATGGTGTCGTGATTCCCCAGCACCCCGTATACCTCCCCTTCAAGATGAATCCGCACCTGCTGCAGGCCCTGCAGGGCGGCTTCACTGGGGCCGTATGTTTCCGCCCTGAAGTCACCGGTTAATACACACAGGTCATAGTCCACCTGGCGGACGGCTTCGATGAGTACGCGGGGAAAATCATCCGCCATATCCAGATGCAGATCGGAAATCTGCAACAGGGTGAAGCCTTCAAACGCTGCCGGCAGCCGCTGCAGCGTGATGTGATTGTGACGGATCCCGATCTGGCGCGCATTACGCCTTGCCCGGCCATGCAGCAGTACCAGTCGCAGACTGTTGCGAATAATGGAACGCAGCGAATACCAGTTCTCTATATGGAAAAAATTCCGGCCCTGGCCAAATACCTTGCGCTCGTAGTCACGCTCTATCCCCAGCCGCTGCCGCAGATGAATCTTGCCAACACGCCGCTTCAGCAGTTCAAGCGTCGCATTATCAGGTGGACAGGAGCTCATACACCATTGTCGGCCGGGCCAGCAGAGATTTCAATCCGTGCCCCCCCCCACCATACCCATTCAATACGGGTTTGTTATCGACAGGGGCATTTGCTACGGTTGTCGCAGAGGGGTCAACACACCAAGGGGAACCGATCATGAACCTGGAGAAAGTCTTTTTCGCATTCTTCATCGTACTGGCGCTGACACTGAATTTCGGCTTCTTTCTCGGCGAGCTGGACGACCCCAATCATCACAATGTGTATGAGCTCTATGCCGCTCTGGTCGTCAGCCTGATCGCGACCATAATGAAGTTCGGAGACCGCGCCCATATCGGCGCGGTATTGCTGGCTACCAGCCTGGTTGCCGATTTACAGCTCATTGCTGCCGTGGTCGTCTGGACCCTGTCTGTACACGCCAGCGATGCCGGACTGACACCGATGATCATGGCCAGCATCGTATCGCTCTCCGGCGGCGCACTGCTGGCAAATATCACCTCTGTCATTATCCTGGTGACTGAAACGGTCATGTTCCGTCGTTAAAATTCTCGACCGGTACCGGCAACACGTGACCGACCATGCATAACCTCGTCTACCTGCTCTTGCGGCGTATGCGGCTGCCACTGATCGTGGTCATACTGGCCTATGCCGTTTCCATCCTCGGGCTGGTATTGATACCCGGCATGGACGACCAGGGCAATCCGTGGCAGATGAGCTTTTTCCACGCCTTTTATTTTGTGAGCTTCATGGGCTCCACCATTGGCTTCGGGGAAATCCCCTACACGTTTACCGATCCACAGCGCATCTGGACGACGGTCGCCATGTACCTGACCGTCATCTCCTGGCTGTACGCCATCGGCTCGCTGTTTGCCCTGCTCCAGGACCCGGCGTTCAAACGCATTGTCGGTTTCACGCGATTTACCCGGGAAGTAAAAAATATACGAGAGCCGTTTTATCTGATTTGCGGCATGGGAGATGCAGGTCACCTGGTGATCCGCGAGCTGGCGGCACACCACATGCGCAGTGTCATCATTGACAGGGACGATAACAAGATCCAGTCATTACGCCTTGAAGAGCTGCCAACACATGTCCCCGGATTATGTGCGAATGTGACCGACACATCCACGCTGCTGGCAGGTGGATTGCAGAAACCGGAATGTCAGGGCGTCATTGCCATGACCGGGATTGATCACATCAACATGACCATCGCCATTACCAGCAAACTGCTGGTACCCGGGCTACCCGTGATCTGCCGGGCCGAATCACACGACTCTCAGGCCAATATCGCCTCTTTTGGTACGGACTATATAGTTAATCCGTATGACTCATTCGCGAAACGATTTGCCATGATGTTCCAGTCACCCAGCATGTACCTGGTGTACGAATGGATGACCAGCATCCATGAAGCGCCACTGACTGAATTTACAGCACCACCCAGGGGCACCTGGGTACTGTGCGGTTATGGTCGCTTTGGCAAGGCGGTACAAAAAAGCCTGTCCTTTAAAGGCATACAGACCATTATTATTGAGGCAGATACCACCCGGACAGCGGCCCCGGAAGGCACCATCGAAGGTCGTGGCACAGAAGCCATTACACTGCATGAAGCCGGCATCGAGCAGGCGGTTGGCATCATTGCCGGGACAGATGATGATGCCAACAACCTGTCCATCATCATGACCGCAACGGAGCTCAACGAAAACCTGTTTACCGTGGCACGGCAGAACCTGAGCACCAATGACACCCTGTTTGCGGCCGCTGGCATCGACCTTACCATGCAACCTGGCAGACTCACTGGCCGGCGTGTCGTTGACCTGATAACAACGCCACTGCTGGCGGACTTCCTGCGCATGGCAAGAGACCAGACTGAAGACTGGGCCAACGTCCTGGTCAGTCGGGTAGTCGGGGTGTTGACGGACAAGCCACCGGAGTCCTGGGTCATTACCATCTCTAAACAACAAACCCCCGCGATACTGGAACTGCTGAACAGGGGGGCCACTATCACACTGGCGAACCTGCTCACAGACCCGCGTGATATCACGGTAGCGCTGCCCTGCATTGCGCTCTATATCAGACACGCCAATCACAACGAAAAACTTCTGCCGGACAATGACATACAACTACAGATCGGCGACCAGTTACTGTTCTGCGGTCAGGCGAATGCTGAGACACACATACGCTGGAGTGCCGGAAACCTGCATGCACTCAATTACATCAGCAGCGGTTATGACCTTCCCAGCGGGGCTCTGTGGCGCTGGCTCGACGAACGCAGGCAGCCTCGTGGCAATGCCTGACGGCAACATGGCATGTGATATGCAGGTTATTTGTCGAACCCAAAATCACACTGCCCTCTGGCAAAGCGGCGGCAGTCACGGAGGTCTCGGCATGAAAACTCTTGAACTTCAGTTAATTACAGTTGGACTCGACGACGGCAAGCAGGGCATCTTTGTAGGCCTGCCACTGCTGTCACAGCAAGATGCAGACGCAGGTGGTCAGGTAGAAAACCTATGGTTTTCAGATGTTAAGCATGTACCAGACAGCCTGACCATGAATGAACTGATGCAATTGGTACGCAAGCAGCTAAGTGACCGCATGGACACGGTTCAGTAAGCAATAACCGCCAATTTTCCGGCATTTCGTCAACCGATTGCCGCCACCCGCCGCTCGCCAGACCGGTGCCGCCAGCGTGCGACATCGCCCACCTACAACTTGACTCAATTCTGTAAGAGAATGGTTGCTTATGGTTTTTGCCGGCAACCCTGACACAATGAACATCTCCGTCATTATCCCAACCTGGAACCGGATCGACCACCTTGCGAACGCGTTGCAGTCGGTCTACGCACAAACTCGCCCGCCGTCGGAAGTCATTGTCGTGGATGACGGCTCTACCGATGACACCCGCAAGCTTGTCCGCAGCCAGTTCCGGGATGCCCGTTATATCTACCAGCAAAACAAGGGCGTCAGCAGCGCACGCAATACCGGCATAGAGGCGGCATGCGGTGACTGGATAGCGTTGCTCGACTCGGACGACCACTGGCAACCCGACAAGCTGGAACAACAATGTGAACATTTGCGCGCCTGTCCAGACTATAAAATATGCCACAGTGATGAAATATGGATACGCAACGGCACGCGCGTAAATCCCATGAAGAAACATGCCAAGCAAGGTGGCCACATTTTCCGGCATTGCCTGCCACGGTGTGCCATATCACCCTCTGCCGTTTTGATACATCGCGATCTTTTCAATGAGATCGGTCTGTTTAATGAAGGCCTGCCAGCCTGTGAGGATTATGATCTCTGGCTGAGAATCTGTGCCATGCACCCGGTGCTTTATATTGACAAACCGCTCATCACCAAGACAGGCGGTCATGCAGACCAGCTGTCACGACGTCACTGGGGTATGGATCGATTCCGTATCCATGCCCTGGAAAACATACTGGCATCCAACACCCTTGATGCCGAGAACCATGCTGCGGCCCTTGCGACCCTGCTGGATAAACTGGCCATTGTGATCAAGGGTGCGGTCAAACACGGCAATCATGCGCTGGCCGATAACTATCGCGAAAAACAGCACGACTATCGCATGAAGAACACCCTGGCGCCGGCTTGCCCGGCATGATTAATCTTGTTGTCGCCCTGCCCGCCGAGGCGCGCCCGCTGATTGATTTCTACCGGCTTGGAGAAAAAACAACCATCGGGACATTCCGCATGTATAGAGGCGCAGACATGTCACTGATCATCTCCGGCCCGGGGAAAATTGCCTCTGCGGCAGCAACCGCACTGCTGGCCGGCCGCGACACACCAGGGGAACAGGCTGCCTGGCTGAATATCGGCATCGCCGGACATGCAACGTACACAACAGGACAGAGTCTGCTCGCACATCGCATTACTGATCACGCCACCGGAAAAAGCTGGTACCCGCCACAGCCATTCGATCTGCCCACGACAACAAGCAGTCTGCTTACCGTCGATGTACCCGAAAACAGCTATCACCAGGATGTCGCCTACGACATGGAGGCCAGCGGCTACTATCCCGTGGCCGGCCGCTTCTCAAGCACAGAACTGGTGCAATGTTTCAAGGTGGTATCGGACAACCGCGAGCAATCCACTACAGCAATTACCGCAGAGCGCTGCACGCAGCTTGTTGCACGGAAACTGGATGAGATTGACCAGTTGGTCAGGGCGCTGGCCTCACTGGCACAGGAACACAACACCTGACGCTGGAGCAGGAAATGACCACTTATTGCACCCGCGAATTATTGCAGCATGTCCCGGAATCACTGTTCTTTCCCTGTACACTGACCTGATGGATAATGCGATTAACAGAACCATTCTGGTAACCGGTGCCAGCTCCGGAATCGGTCATGCCATAGCCACATTACTTCTCAGACAGGGCTACCGGGTAATCGGCATGGCACGCGACTTCAGCAAGGCCTCATTTGACAGTGAAAACTTCGTGGCAGTCTCCATTGATTTATCCCGACTGGATGAACTGGCTGCACGCCTGGAGACCCTGATCAATGATGAACCGGCAATCGACGGTGTCATTTGCTGTGCCGGCAGTGGCCGTTTTGGTTCACTGGAGGAATTCTCCTACCCGCAGATCAAGGCATTGATTGATCTCAATCTCACCAGCCAGATTTACCTGGCGCGCACCCTGATACCGGGGATGAAACAGCGTGCCAGGGGTGACATTATCTTTATGGGTTCCGAATCCGCACGCACCGGTGGCAAGCGTGGTGCCGTCTACTCGGCCGCCAAGTTCGGTTTGCGCGGGCTGGCACAATCACTGCGCCACGAGTGCGCCGCCAGCGGGGTACGGGTCAGCATCGTGAATCCGGGTATGGTGAAAACGGCATTCTTCGACCAGCTGGACTTTCAACCGGGCGACAAACCGGAGAATTACATCCTGCCGGAAGATGTTGCCCGGGCCGTGCTGACCATCCTGGAAGCCCGTAGCGGCACGGTATTTGACGAGATCAACCTGTCACCGCAAAAGAAAGTGGTCCGGTTCCCAAAACCGGGGAAGCGGTAATACTGTATACTTTTGCGCAATTGTAAAACCGCATCAGAGCGAGATAATGGCAAGAGTAAAAATCTTCAGCACCGCGAGCTGTCCTTTTTGTGTAAAGGCAAAACAACTGCTCGCAAAATGGAACATCCCCTATGAGGAGGCCATGATCGATTCCGACCAGGCAGCAAGGCGCGAATTTGCCGTCGCCACCAACGGGGCGCGAACCGTACCGCAGATTATTATTGATGGCGAGTGCATCGGCGGCTTTACCGAACTGACCGAGCTGCATATGGACGACAAACTGGACCACCTGATTGAGCAATAACCGGGAACCCGTATTACACCATGACTGACGAAAAGATTTTCCGCATTTCATTCTACAACCAGAGCGACATCTACGAACTGTACGCACATGAGATACACCAGGGTAATATGTATGCCTTCCTTGAAATCGAGGGGATTATCTTCGGCGAACGCTCCGCCATTGTCGTTGACCCGACCGAGGAAAGGCTGAAATCCGAGTTTGAGGGTGTCAGCAGAACCTACATACCATTACAGGCCGTAATACGCATTGACGAGGTCGATCGCGAAGGCAGCAACAAGATTATTGCCACGGACTCACACAAGGGAAATATTATGCCGTTTCCGTCGCCACAACCCCGCGGTCAGCACCAAACCGACTGAATAGTGCCTGAAAAGACGTAAAAGCGCCCAATCACTTGCCTTATCCTCCCAAGTATCGTCAAATAAGGTTCTAACAAGGCCTGTTCAAAACAGGATTTTGGGCATGCCGCACAAATAATATATCCGGAGCATCAACATGGACACTTCCAACATCATTGAACCAAACCGCCTCACCAACATGCAGGAGATGGAAGTGCATGTGAATGGCCCGGACGGCGCAAACCGCCTGTTCATCTACAGCGGTATGGCAGAAGTCGAACTCTGCGGCGGACTGCCCCATCCACGCTGGTCACTGGAAGTGGTTTGCTTTGAGATTGGCAGGAAATATGACTGCGACAATGGAGAACGTGTCATCAATATTGTTACCTCGTCATCCATGGCTGGAGGACGTACAGACGGGGTAGCCAGTTTCGCGGGCTGGGAAATCTTCGGCGCTGCCGGAGAACTGGACGAGGAAAGCTGTCGCATTCGTATGAACATCGCAGCAGGCGCCCGTGATACACAGGCCTTCCTTGAGCAGATCTCTTTCCAGATAAACGTGCTCGCCAAGGTTAACGAATAAAAGGGACTGATCCTGCCAGGTCGATACCCCAGGCGTAGGGTAACAGCAGGTACACAAACCCCGTAATAACCACAACACCAATCAGGTTTAGCCGGAACCCGGCCGCGACCATCTGCGGGATGCTGATATAGCGGCTGCTGAACACAATCGCGTTGGGTGGTGTTGCAACAGGCAGCATAAAGGCAAACGAGGCTGCAACAACCGCTGCTACCATCAGTCCAAGGGGATTCATATCGATTGCAGTTGCCAGCGCACCCATCACAGGCAACAGCAGTGAAGCGGTCGCCGTATTGGAGGTAACTTCAGTCAGAAATACAACCAGCAACACAACAGCCGCGACAATCAGGACAGCATCGATACCTTGTAATACCGATAACTGTTCTGCCAGCCAGCGTGTCAGACCGGACTCACTGAACCCCTGCGCCAGCGCGAAACCGCCGCCAAATAAAATAATGATGTCCCAGGGAATGGTGACAGCTGTTTTCCAGTCCAGAAGAAATTCTCCTTTCTTCAGATCCACCGGTATCAGGAACAACAGCATTGCGCCGGCAATCGCGATGGTGGAGTCCTTGACCATAGCCAGACTTGCCGGCTGATACAGTCCACGCAGAATCCACAGCGAAGCGACCGCGCAAAAAACGGCTGCAACCATTTTCTCCTGATATGACAGAGGGCCAAGCCGGGTTAGCTGGTCCCTGATCAACTCCCTGCTGCCTGGCAAGTGCACGTCAGCATGCGGGAGCAACACACGTACCAGATAGAACCAGATAACAAACAACATGACCAGTGACAATGGCAATGCGAACTTCATCCATTCAATAAAACTGATACTGACACCATAGGTTTTCTCTATCACGCCTGCAAAAATCGCATTGGGCGGCGTACCAATCAGGGTTGCAACGCCACCGACAGAAGCCGCATAACCAATACCGAGCATCAACACCGTGCCAAACCAGAACTCGCCGGGTTCATGCCTGATCTGGTGTTCCACTTCCTTGAGCACAGCCATTGCAATGGTCACCATCATCATGGTGGCCGCGGTATTACTGATCCACATCGACAGAAATGCTGTTGCCAGCATAAAACCCAGCACAATCCGCCGCGGCGTTACCCCGACCAGTTGGATCGTTTGCAGGGCGATGCGGTGGTGCAGATTCCATTTCCTCATTGTGACGGCAATCAGGAAGCCACCCAGAAAAAGATAGATCAGGTGATTGCCGTAGGCGCGTGTGACATCACCACCGGATAACACCCCGAGTACAGGGAACAGCACAATCGGCAGCAGGGCCGTTGCCGGAATTGGAATAGCTTCGGTCATCCACCACACCGCCATCAGCACAGTAACAGCTGCCACGTGCAGTCCCTGCGCTGTCATCCCGGCGGGCAGCGGCAACAGAAGAACCAGCAGGAACAGCAACGGGCCAAGCAGCAGGCCGACCACGCTGCGTTGTTTAAGCAATGGAATGACCAACCCGCTGAAGTGAATTCATGGCAATGGCAAATATCATTGTCTGATTATCAATCCCGGCTACCGGAATGGCAAACGGGAACAGGCGGGAATAAAATGAAACAAACAGTCACCTGCGCTGTCCATTGGCTACAACAGTTCACAACGGAAAAGGCTTCATCATGAATTTTACCCGACCGACTCGCTGGGCCACCTTGCTGGTTCTTGGCTGTGCAGCATTCAACAGCAACGCGGCAAGTGATATGGAAAATACACCGTACGAAACGGCAATCTTTGCCGGGGGTTGTTTCTGGTGTATGGAACCACCTTTCGACAAACTTGACGGCGTCATTTCGACGACCTCGGGCTATACCGGTGGCAATAAGGAAGATCCGACCTACAAGGAAGTCTCACGTGGCAGGACAGGTCATACCGAAGCCATACAAATCGTCTACGATCCAGCGCGTATCGGCTATGAAGAGCTGCTGAACGAATTCTGGCATAACATCGATCCGACAAACGCCAATGGCCAGTTCTGCGACAGGGGGAGCCAGTACCGGAGCGAAGTCTTCTACCAGAACGCCAAACAGGAAAAACTGGCAAAGCAGTCAAAGGCTGCATTGATCGAACTGAAACCATTTACTGCACCCGTTGTGACCGGGGTGACACAGGCCAGTGTGTTTTATCCTGCCGAAGACTATCACCAGGATTACTATCAAAAGAACCCGGTGCGCTACAAGTTCTACCGTTATGGCTGTGGCAGAGACAAGCGGCTGGAGGAACTCTGGGGAAAAGCCAGCGGGTAAGTACCAACAACAACCCGGGTTGGATTACACTCACCCGGCCATGAAAAAGATCGTCATCCACAAGCCCGGGGGTTATGAGCAACTGGTCATCGAGCAGCACCCCGACCCGCACCCCGGACCGAATGACGTCATCGTGTCCGTCGCCGCCATCGGCATCAATTTTGCCGACTGCGTGACACGCATGGGCCTGTATTCCTCTGCAAAACATTATATCGGTTACCCCATCACGCCCGGATTCGAAGTGAGTGGCTCCGTGCTGGAGTGCGGGGCCGCGGTTACCGGTCTTGAACCCGGCACAGCCGTCATCGCGGTCACGCGTTTCAATGGCTACGCCACCCGGGTCTGCGTCAACAGGGAGCAGGTATTTCATCTGCCGCAACAGCTCTCATATGAAGTGGCTGCCGGATTGCCCACCGTGTCCCTGACCGCCTGGTTTGCACTGTTTCAGTTGGCCCATATTCGGGCCGGCGACACCCTGCTGGTGCATTCTGCTGCCGGCGGTGTTGGCAGTATGCTGGTGCAGTTCGGCAAGCTGTCCGGCTGCAGGGTGATCGGTGTCGTCGGGGCCACCCATAAAGCCGCTGCTGTTATCGCGCTGGGTGCAGATGCCGTCATCGACAAATCAACACAGGATCTGTGGACGGAAGCAGAACGATACGCACCGGGCGGTTTTGACGTCATTCTGGATGCCAACGGCGTCGCAACCCTGAAACAGAGTTACCGGCACCTGGCACCTGTCGGGCGGCTGGTGGTCTACGGTTTTCACAGCATGCTCGTGACACGTAACGGTATGCCCGGAAAACTCGGACTCGCATGGGATTATCTGCGCACACCACGCTTCAGCCCTTTCGACCTGACCACGAGAAACCGCAGCGTACTTGGCTTCAACCTGAGCTACCTGTTTGACCGGCGCGATTTGATTGCTACGGGGATGCAGCAGGTCCTGCACTGGCTGGATGAAGGAAAGATCTCACTGCCGACAGTGACCCGCTATGCGTTTGAGTCAGTCGCCGAAGCACACAGGGACCTGGAGTCGGGTCAGACGGTCGGTAAACTGGTGCTTACCAGCAAACCGGCATCCTGATCCTGATACAAGTTGACAGACAGCTGTGAACGCCTAGCGCACCAAGACCCATTCGCTGACGCTATCGGAATCAAGGTCATACTGCAGGATACGGTTGTTGTTCGTATCTGCAACCAGAATATGCCTGCCTAACACGGCCAGTCCACCGGGTTCACTCAACTGGACCACTTGCGCCCCCCCGCGTTCTTTGCCTGGCTCACCGGTTCCTGCAAGTGAAACAACCCGCCGTTTTTCCAGATCCAGCTGCTTCAGTTTGTGGTTATAGGTATCTGCAATCACAATCCTGGAGTCGCTAATTGCCGCCACTCCCAGTACATGCTGAAGCAGAGCCCGGCTAAAGGGGCCGTCCCGGTCACCGAAATCAAACAGGCCTGTACCTACCAGGGTCTCCACGCGTTCGCTTTTGATATCAATCCTGCGAATCGCAGAATCCTCGGCATCTGCAACATATAGCCACTTCCCGCGCAGGCTCAGTCCGCTGGGCTGGCTGAATCGTGATTCAGATAACGCGCCATCCCTTAAACCCTCTCGCCCGCTACCCGCGTAGTTTCTGATTTGTCCTGTCTCGATGTTGAGACGCCAGATCTGATGGGTGCCGGCCATTGCGACGTAAAGCAGATTATCTTCAAGCGCCAGGCCCCAGGGCGAGCGCAGGCGTACTGTCTGCGCATCAGAATCCCCGTAAGATGGAACCCTGACTTCCCCGCCACCTGCGATAGTGCCGACCTCGCGCCGTGACAGATTGATATAGCGGATTGCATGATTCCGCGTATCGGCCACGAATAGCCCGTGATCAGAAAAGACCAGCCCCTGAGGTGCAGAGAATCGTGCCGTGGTGTTATCCCCATCAAGAAAACCTTCGTCCTTGCCACCGTAGATCACCTCGATCTTCCCCTGATGATCCGCCACAATGACGCGGTTGTGCAGCGTGTCACTGATAGCGACATGCCGGCCTGAAACCGCGATCTTGCCGGGCGCAGCAAGCAGCGAGTCGGACAAATCCTTGCTCTCCAGGCGAAGGGGGAGCAGCTCCGGATTCATATGGCTCTTGTGCTTTTCGATGAGTGTTGCAATCGCCTCATCAAGGACATCGTATTTTCCTTCACCAAGCACTGATCCAACAACGTTCCCCTGTGGATCAATGACCACCTGCGTTGGCCAGGCGCGCATTCCGTAATAACGGGCCAGATTGAAATCAACATCATTAACCACCGGATGTTCGATCCGGTAACGGACGATGATGTTGCGCAGGGTGTCTACATTCTTCTCGTTATCGAACTTCGGAGTATGCACACCAACTACAGCGAGCCGGTGCCCGTACTTGTGTTCGAGTCGCCGCAGATCTTCCAGGACATGGATGCAGTTGATACATCCGTAGGTCCAGAAATCAAGGATAACAACCTTACCCTTCAGATCCTCCAGTGTCAGCGGTCGCTTTACATTCAGCCAGGATAACGCTGGATCGAACTCTGTCGCGGGTAACAGGTTCCGACCACCGGTCTCATCACTTTCAGGTGCACACGACACGACCGCACTGATCAACAGAAAAATTAACGGAACAATACAGATGTACAGTTTCACAGAAGCTATCTCCTATAAAGCTGAAAACGCAGGTGACTTTACGGTCGTTTTGACACCGCACATACTATAATTTCTTCAGCCTGTGTTTTTCGATCAGACGATAAATGTTTCTTTCGCTGACTCCCAGCCTGTTTGCTATGAGTGACCGGTGGCCCGAGTACTTCGTTAGCAGTAGCTGTAGATATTTGCCCTCAACCTCGGCAAGACTCGGCTCGCTATCGAACGTCAGTGTCAGTGAACTTGCCGACTCCACACTGGTCAGGATCGGCGCAAGATGTTCGGGACGTATCTTCCTGGTCTGCCGGGAAAGAATAATGGCGCGTTCGATAGCGTTTTTCAGTTCCCTGATATTACCCGGCCAGTCATAGGCCATTAACGTCCGCATCGCACCACGGGATACCGTGGTATTGATACGGCGTGAAAAATCACGGTTACAGACAAAATGCTCAACGAGCTCGGGTATATCCTCACGGCGATCGCGTAGCGGTGGAACCGTAATGACAAACGCACTTAGCCTGTAGTAAAGATCCGAACGAAAGGTCCCTTCCTGGCAAGCTTTCTCCAGGTCGCAATTTGTGGCTGCTATGATCCGGACATTGGCGGGTAAATCCTTCGTCCCTCCTACGCGGCGAAATATCCCGGTTTCTATCACACGCAGCAGCTTGGCCTGTAGCGCCAGTTCGAGTTCACCGATCTCATCCAGAAAAAGAGTTCCGCCCTCAGCGCCTTCGATAAGACCTTTCTTTTGTCGATCTGCGCCTGTGAATGCACCGCGTTCGTGCCCGAATAACTCGGATTCAAACAGTTTTTCCGGAAGGGTGCAGCAGTCCACTGCAACAAAATTACGTTTTGAGCGGTTACTGCGTTCATGGGTGGTCCTTGCCACGAGTTCCTTGCCGACACCACTTTCACCTTGAATCAGCACGGTCATATCGGTAATCGCAACTGCATCAATCAGGTGATGAACTTCTTGCATGGCCGGGCTGTTTCCAACCATGTGCTTCTTGCTTTCACTGGCCTGTATCCGCTGCATGCAGAATAGATGTTCCGCTCGCATAGTGACATTATCCAGTGACCTCTCTACCACTATTTCCAGTTCATCGAGACTGATGGGTTTGGTCAGATAATCTTCAACACCTGCCTGCATCGCTTTCACGGCATCCTTAACCGATCCGTAAGCTGTAATAACGATAACGGTTTGCTCGGCGGCCAGCTGCGGCAGCAGATCCATGCCGTTCGCATCCGGCAGTTGCACGTCCATCAATATCAGCTCCGGTTCATGGAGCGCCAGATACCGACCGGCTTCTTCCCATGTATGCGCAGTCTGAACCGCGTAACCCATACGTTCGATATGCTCGGCAATGAGTCGGCTCACAATCTTGTCGTCTTCGACAACCAGGATGCTTTTTGTCACAACTACGCCTCCCTCTGGCTGTCGGCATCGGGAAATATAACGGTGAACCGGCTACCATGACCGTGCCGGCTCTCCACCTCGACGTGTCCGTTATAGTGGTCGACAACCGCCCGAAGAATGGATAAACCGAGTCCTGTACCAATGACGTTGTCAGCACGGCGGCTGAAGAAAGGCTCGAAGATATGCGGTCGGTCTTCGGGCAGGATGCCCACACCCGTATCCTCGACGACAAGCGTCACCTTGTCGTTGCTCTTGTGAGTGGAGATATCGAGCTGTCCGCCATCATGCATTGCATGAAAGGCATTGTGTACCAGATTGAGGATTACCGCACGGAATTCACTTTCGGTCGCAATCACTCGCGGATCGGCTGGATCAGGTTTTTGCCGGATTGAAACATTCCTGTTCTCGGCTTCCCATGCAACCAGTGATACGACCTCGCTGACCGCGACATTCATATCTACCACCTGACGTTGCCCCGGTGACAGGCTCATTTTAAGCAGTCGCTCTGTTACACTGATGCACTCGTCAATTTGGGAATCAATGACCGCAAGATAGTCCCAGACCTTGTAAAGTTCAGCATCAGAATGTTTGCCTATCTTTACCATCGAATCCAGTGCCAGACGTATCGACGCCAGCGGATTGTGGATTTCATGGGCCACACCGGCCGCGAGTCGTCCCAGTTCGGACAGGCGTTGTTCCTGTGAGAACTTAACATGCTCTTCGAGATTGCGTACTGATTCCACAATCAGGGTTCTGACGTCATCCCCGAAAGGCATCTGCATGGGTGCAGCAACCACTTCCACGGAAAACGGTCGCCCATCCGCACCCACAAACTGGTCAAGCACTTTCACAGGCTCACCGTTTTTCAGGATCTCGTGAAGCGGACAGGTTACCAGGGTCGGCGGGCAGGGTTGGTTACGCTTATGGCTGGAAAGGTAACACGGCCCGGCGCTGGCACTTTCCTCTGTGAGCCCCAGTTGCCGGAGATAGGCCCGATTGTGCAGCACAATAGCGAATTGATCGTCGATCACGCGAATGCCATCCGGAATTGCATCCACCACGCCTTGCAGGAATAAATCTTTCTCCTTTAATTCGCGCATACTCCGCTCCAGACGTTCTCCCATCACGTTGAAAGTGCGGCCGAGTTCCCCCAATTCATCTGTTACGGGCAAGTGGACACGCGCATCAAATTGTCCTTCCGACATCGCCCCGCTGGCTTTACAAAGCTGCTGCACCGGTCGTAGAACGAAGCGGCGCATGAACCACCAGCCGCCTGTTAATGTGATGAACACCACCAGGGCCCCGGATCCCATCAGTAACAGGGCCGTTTGTTGTGCGTGGCGACGAATGGGCAATGCATCGTAATCAACAAACAGGACGCCATTGACAGGATGAGTCTCTACCGGGCCATGGCAACCGATACAGGCTGCCTTGTTCTGCACGGGGTTAACGCTGCGCAACACCTCCTGCCCCCGTTCGTTCACGGTAAAAACATTGGTGTCGCCAGACATGTTTCCGCTCAAGTGACATACGCGGCAGGCTGAATCCGTTTCCCTGGAAAATCGGCGCCCCAGCATTTCCTGATCAGAGGCGAAACGCACTTCATCGTCCGGATTGACGATCATTACTCCAAGGATGCCGTCCTGCTGACCGAGCCTGGAAACGATGTCGCGCAGTCCGTCCAGATCCCGCTTGAGCATGGCGTTTTCCAGCGACGTCTGCAGCAACCGATTGATATCATCTACGGCCTGGCTGCGTTCTGACTGCAACTGGGCGCGGTACATGGTCATAAACAACAACAGGAAGACAAGCGAGATCGCAACCAGCCCTGCAGCGACACCCGTCAGGAACTTGCGGCTAAGACTCGCCTGTATCCAACGCCTGGTCGCTGTGGGTATTACATTCATCTTAAGCTACTGCAATATTGTCAACTCCGATGCGGACGTCCCCTCAACCGGAAAACACACCACGATCGGCAACTGGCATAATAATTGCTCCGACCATCACGAGTGCCCGACGCCCGCTACGCAGGTCGATGACAGTGTCGCCATGCACACACTCTACGCGTTCATTTAACTAATTATTTTTAAAGTATTGAGGAGCATAACATGAAAATTCTGATCCAGAGGCACGAAGCCTTCCGATGGTTTTTGCTACTTGCTTTAACTGGATATGCCATATGGGCATGGAATGTGGAGGCAGGAGATCTCACTGTGCTGCAGCCATCGATGACCGGTGATTTTGAAAACCTGCGTAGCCTCTTGGAGACGCGGGGCTGGCGCGTAGAGCGCACCCCTGATGGTTCCATCCTGTTATTTCCGTTGCGAGACACTCCGCAGGCACAGAAACCGGCGGCCGCTGCACTGACCACATTGACAGCATCATCTGAAGATTTGCCGCAATCAGTGGTTTGCGCCGAAGAGCCACTGGATCTTATGCTCACCGCAGGGATAAAGTTACCGGTAAACACCGCCGAAGAAGCGTGGAAAATCAGCGAAAACTGGCTTTTGGCATCCGGGTATACGGACCTTGGTGTTGGCCGTATTCGTGACATCAACTGGATTTATGTTGTCAATATTGTTGACCAAAGACCCCCCTACAGGTCGCGTAATGAGTTGATCATTAATAAGCGCAGTGGCCAGCTGTTGCCTCTGTATTAGTATTCCTGCCCACACACTCCGGGGAGTGTTTTTAACACCCTCCCCGGATCTCGTCTCAAAGCATGCTGCGCATCATGCGCACTCCCGGGTGGCAAAACGGACCATCACCTGCAAATTTGGCATAAATAATTCTCCAGGGAAATCAATGGGGTTGTGTATATACGCCCGTTTCTCTCGCCAAATTGGCAGGTTTCAGTAACTGGTAACCTTCGCCTGGTTCCCACCAATTATTCTGAAACTCTTTTAACAACAAATTGTTACGGGAAGTTAACAACATTGGCACAGAGGTTGCGAGAACAATTGTGCAAAAGAAAAGCAAACCGCAATCAGATATCAAATCGCGGCGGGTTTTTTAATTTCGCATCCATGTGGAGGAATGAATTGAAACATCATCAACGGGGGAAAGCATCTGCAGGACTTGCGGTCGTGCTTGTCAGTGCATGGGGCGCTGCGCAGGCGGACTATCCGATTGCTGGCCCCACCCCTTATGAGCGTCCAAATGATGCACCTGTTATCAACCAGGTGCTGAGGGGCGATGACTGGTATCAAAAAGCACTGACAGGCGTAAGCAAGCCCTATCCCAACAGTATCGGTTTTCTCGAGGATCAGGGGAACTGGTATACACCGTTTATCCATCCAGGCATGACAGGGCGGTATGACATACGTGGCTGGTATTCCGGTGATTAAAGGGCACCTGGAATGGCCAGGAATTTATGCCGGACTGCTCATCCTCACTCGTAGCGCGAACCGAAAAAACCCCGACCGGTTTGTAAGTCGGGTATTAAACCAGACTGTGGACAACTGCGGTTTAACTCAGTAAGTCAAATCAGTAAAGGAGAAGGAAATGAATATGTCACGAATGTGTAAATTAAAGAAGATGATTGGACTGGTTACCGTGATGGGAGCTCTGCTCGGTGCAGCGCAAGTCCAGTCTGCTGCGCAGGGCATGTCCGGTATGGAGGGCATGTCCGGCATGGAGGGCATGTCCGGCATGGAAGGCATGTCCGGCATGGAAGGCATGTCCGGTATGCAGGGCATGTCCGGCATGGAGGGCATGTCCGGTATGCAAGGCATGTC
>JBDLIH010000011.1:0-54191 GCA_039714975.1 Pseudomonadota bacterium | reverse complement strand
GCTCGGGTACTTCACCAGCGGTGAAAAATCAATCTTGAATATGCCGCTGCTCAGCGGCGTCACCGAACGCCTGATACCAAGACCCACATCGTTGCCCGTGTCCAGGCGAATGCGCCGACCCGCCGCATCGTAACTCAGCGTGCCAAAACCACCGCTGGTCGCCGTGTCGAACACCGTGTAGCTGCCCGTGCTGTCTGTATTGAAAGTGTCGCTGAGGATCGCAGCTGAGGCATCAGACGCAAACAGCGAGTTAGATATAATAAAAATAGATAATACAATGAGATGCAGAATACCTCTTATCCAGGCACCGGGCATATCGCGCAACAAACAGCAGCGGTTGCGATTTATTATTAGAGAGCGATAAATATTCATGGTAACCGGCAAGTGATTGAATCTTAACCTCTATTCTACAAACGATAGCATTAAGTTATATTGGCAGCCTATTGTACTAGGGTTCATGCACTGCAAACACTCTGAAAGCCCGCTAAAAATGCCGCATACCACCATATACTTATATATTACTTGTTAAATATCAATGATTTGCAATAATATAGCTTATCCATAGTTTGTTTCGATTATCTACGCCATGAGGCCTCGAACGGGTATGAGCAGGTATACGAGGCCTTGTCAGTGTTGACAGGACAGAATCAGCATCCGGGTCCAGTCTATCTGACGTTGATTTAAAAAAAATGCCGGGGCAAAACCCCGGCATTATTGGTAGATCCATGACCTTGATAACCTAGGTCATTATTGCTTGCGCGTTACGAACTACTCGGGATCGGGCTGACCATTAATAGGGCAACCTAATTCGTTGGCTTCAGCAAAGATGTTCTTCTGAGCAGTGTATTCCGCCTTGGTTCCCGGAAACACGGCATTGAAGTCATCGATTACATCAGCAGCGGTCATGCCATAGTCGACATCGGGGTTGGCAGCATTAAGCAGGGCAGCCACCGTGTGGCGACCCAGTGCATAAATACCACCACCTTTTGCTCTCAGGACCTGTCTCAGGTTCAACCCATTGAACCTGGACACATTATCAAACACATCGTTGAAAAGTGTGCCAGGTGAATAGGGTGCAACCCATGCCGAGAAGTGCTGGCGTTGTTTCCAGAAACCCGGGGTGCAGCCATCTCCACCTGATGGGGGTGCGCACACAGATGTGCCACTGATGAAGACACCCGAGATAATCGAGTTCACGCCTTCTATCGTTGCACCACCGGAACACGCCGGTGTATTGCCGTCGTTTGTTACATCCAGGCGAATGGTTTCGGTGCCTGCAATACCGGTCAGGTTGAAGACCAGGTACTTGCCGCCCTGTACATCATGGACCGTGCCGCCATTGGACAGGCTGTTCATGACCTCAGAACCATCAACCTTCAGGCTCCAGTCAAGATCACGACACTCCTGGTCGCCATTCATGAAGTAGTAACTCAGCGTAGCATCGCCGGTGACATCACCGCTCAGGGTAAACTCGGCGGACATAGGCTCGAGTACTGGACGGTCAGGGCTCAGGTCACCATTATCGAAGGTACCGTTACGCTGGTCCGGGCTTGTAGCGTCAAGGCCAATGACGGGACAGCCACTCGGGATAAATTGCGCAGCTGCAGTATTGAATGTGAAGCCACCGGTGCCATCATAGGACCATGAAAACGCATTTTGCTCCGGATCGCCCCGTGACACACGTGCCGAGATATTCGGTGCAGTCGTCAGAGCACCACCAATACAGGCTTGAGCGGTGTCTGTTTCTCCGGCTGATGGGCCAATCGGGATTTCTTCATTGCGTCGTGTTGCAGTGGGCAACATATAGAAGCAGTCACCAAACCCATGATCATTCCAAAGACCACCGGTTTCTGACCCTATGCAGCTACCGCCACCACAGTTAACGTCGAGTGCCAGCGCTCCGGTGGAAGAGAACATCCCCACCATTGCGAGTCCAATCACGCAACCCATTGATATTGTATTAAATTTTCTAGCCATGATTAGCTCCATTCCTTTGTCATTGATAAATTATAGTGGTCATAACCTGTCACGCACTGCCGCAACCAAGTCATACCTGAAAAAAACCATGCACTTATAGTGCCATAACTAATTTCTTAATATAAACAACATGTTAAGCGGGCTTCTGATTAACTGGTTTTCTTTGAGTGTAAAATAATATATACACTTTCTACGGGTATGATTATGTAACCCGGCAGGAATATGTGTCATAAATCTGACTAGGCTATTGAAGTTATAACCTTTTATATGATGCTTGCACGGCTAACAAGTGGATGTAAAAAATCCGGACATCCAATTTACTCATTATGATTTGGGTACCTGATGACCACTGGCTCCATGAAAAAAGGCCCCGCTGAGTAGCGGGGCCTTTGTGTTTCAGGCGTTGCAGCTGCCTGGATGCTGTTTACTTCTTACCTTTCTTTCCTTTCTTGCCTTTCTTGCCTTTCTTTCCTTTCTTGCCCTTTTTCCCTTTGTGGGCCTTTTTGTCAGACTCGACCCGGCAGTACTTCGGTTGTGCAGACGGAGACTGGAAGGGCAGGTCGATGTTATCACCCGAATTGTTGAACTCGTCGAGGGTACTGCCGGCTGCGCCAAAATCATAGCCTGAGTCACCCGCAGCACAGGCATCGCTGCCAGCGATAACGAGTGACTGGATTTCCGGAGGACAGCCAAAGGCTTCACAGTTCAGCAGTGCAGCCATGCCCTGACGCTTGAAGTTGTTAATGCCACCACCACGTGATCGCAGGAAGTCGACGGCTTCACAGACTTCACCCTGTTCAATGACCTCACCACAGAATGTCTGTGGCAGGAGACTGTCAGCTCCACCGAAGTCGCCATTGATGACTGTCGGATGATTCTTCCAGTAACCCAGTGTCCGGGTCGGTCCCGCTGGCGGAGCGCAAACGGAAGTACCACTGATGAAGACACCCGAGATGATTGAGTTAACGCCCGTGATTGCAGCATCGGCACAGGCGGGTGTATCGCCATCATTGGCGACATCAAGACGAATGGTTTCAGTGCCTGCAATACCTGTCAGATTGAAGACCAGGTACTTGCCATGTTCAACATCATGGACCTGACCGCTCTTGACCTCAGTGCCATCAATTTTCAGGCTCCAGTCAAGTTGGCGACATTCCTGGTTACCGTTCATAAAGTAGTAACTCAGCGTGGCGTCGCCAGTGACATCACCGCTCAGGGTGACTTCGGCTGACAAGGGTTCGAGTACCGGACGGTCAGGGTTCTCGTCGCCATTATCAAAGGTACCATTACGACGGTCCGGGTCTGTAGCATCGAGGCCATTGACGGAACAGCCATTCGGAATGTATTGCGCGGCTTCCGTGTTGAATGTAAAGCCACCCGTACCATCATATGTCCATGAAAAGGCATTTTGCTCCGGATCGCCCCGTGACACACGTGCCGAGATATTCGGTGCAGTCGTCAGAGCACCACCAATACAGGCTTGAGCGGTATCTGTTTCCCCGGCTGATGGGCCAATCGGGATTTCTTCATTGCGTCGTGTAGCAGTAGGCAGCATGTAAAAGCAATTGCCAAACCCGTGTTCATTCCAGAGGCCACCCGTCTCGGCGCCTGTACAGCTACTGTCATCACAGGTGACGTCCAGTGCCAGGACTCCAGTGGAGGACAGCAATCCCGCCATCGCGAGCCCGACCATACAACTCCTTGATATAACATTAATTTTTTGTTTCGCCATGATTAGTTCCATTCCTTTAGTCATGTTTATAAAACTGAAAGCGCGATCTGGCAGCGACGTTCGCTGCCAAGTCAGGTCTTTATATACCTGACAAATTATATGCATTTAGGGTGCCATATTGATAATAGTCATAAGTATCAATGTGTTGAAAACATAGCCAACTCGGCAATTATTTGAGTACTGTAAACTATTTTAACACGATTTGCCGTGTGGCCCAGGGATAGAAACAGGAAGAATAGTCAATTTTTTGACTAACCGTTTGAGTGGACAGGTATTTAATGACACCCCGCCTGAATTGGACGCCGTGTAAAAAAAGACGACACCCACTTCACTCCCTGCATAAGGGAGGAAATGGGTGCCTCGGTAGTGATTATTCTTCCGCTAGCAGTTTTACATCAAACCCGGTCGGGCGATGCGGTTGCGGGTTACTCCGTGGCAGCAGGCACTTCCGGCTCCACAACTGCAATCAGGCCTTCCGCCAATTGCGGCCTGAATGAAAACAGCGTTTTGCCAATGGCCTTCTTCGTCATGCGTTTAAACCGGGTGGCAGCCCACTCCCTTGAGTAGAAATAGAGGCCAACAGAGCGGAATCCTGTCTGGTTCAGCAGGGTAGTGAGTGTGACCTGGGAGAAATAGCACTTGTGATCAGGGTGCACATCTTCCGTACCCCGGAAAACAGAGGCGAATCCCTCCAGAGAAAAGGCATTGGGCACTGACAGGATGACGGTGGCCTTATAGGCCAGTGCGAGTTCGCGGATACCTGCAAGGAAGTGACCATAATTCAGGACATGCTCAAGCACCTCGCCACAGATGATCAAGTCGCATCCCTGCATGAGTTTCCCGGTTTCTTCGATTATCCGGGTACCGTCATCTGATATATCACCACAGATCAGCTTGTCAAAGCCCTGCTCCCGCAGCTGCTGGATACCCTGCGAGTTGTTATCCAGACCAACCAGCTGTGAGCAGACGCTCTCAAGCTGGGTATGCAGCAGATCGTCCTGATCCAGTTTTTTATCAAGGAACCCCGTATCAACACAACCGATGTGTACAACCCTGTGGCCGCTGGCCTGTTCCAGCAGCCAGGCCTGCCGGTCACTGACCAGTGTGGCGCCGGTGAGCCTGTGTATCATGTCGGGCTGGTCAGTCATTTACTTGCCATGTGTTCGAGTGGGTTGCAGGTGCTGGTGATGGAGAAGCGACTTTATCAGATTGCGGCCACCTATCGTACTGAAATACGTAGGAATATACGCAATTATTGTTACACTGTAGCTGCTGAAAGAGGATGAGATACTGCATGATATTCAACGTTTATCTAAAAGACGCATCCTGCCGTTACCCATGTCAAGGCATGGAAAGTCGGGGAAGCTGTTAATTAAACGATGAGAGCGTTAAATATCGCAATGGTGGCCGCCTGTCCGTTCCCGGAGAATCGCGGCACACCCAGCCGGATTTTAAGAATGTCCGAGGCGCTGGCCGAGCAGGGGCACTCGGTCCACGTGGTGACCTATCATTTCGGAAGGGATATCGAGACAACAGGTATAGCGATTCACAGAATACCCGGGGTGGTTCCCTACAGGAACTTCTCTTCCGGCCCCACCATCACAAAACTGTCACTGCTTGATCCGCTGCTTTTCTTCGCCTTGCTCAAGGTTGTAAAGGAAAACAATATTGACCTGATACACGCTCACCATTTTGAAGGTGCCCTGGTAAGTTACCCGGTGAGGACAATGAAAGGTATCCCGGTAATTTACGATGCACATACGACCTTGTCAGATGAACTTTCCAGCTATCGCTTCTGGAACCTGAAACAGGTTGCACGATTCCTTGATCGTTATGTTCCAAGGCAGGCCGATTTTAATGTGGCGGTATCAGATGAGTTGAAGGACCGCATGTTACGTGCAGGAATATCCGACGCATCCATTGCAGTGGTCCCCACGGGGGTTGACTACAGTGATTTTGTTAGCCCCCATCCGCAACGGATCATGGATAAACACGGCCTGCAATCCAGAAAGATTGTTATTTATACCGGCTCGCTGGCGAATTTCCAGGGTGTTGACTACCTGTTCGAAGCCATGAAAGGGGTGTGCAGCAAGGTCAAGGATTCGATTCTGCTGGTGGTAGGCAATGATATTGGCGGCAAGTATGCCCGGCTGGTAAGGGAACTTGGTATCGAAGACAGTGTTTGCTTTGTCGGAGACAAGCCTTTTTCAGAAATCCCGGATTATCTTGCCTGTGCAGATGTGGCTGTTGTCCCCAGGGTCAATTGCCCGGGCATCCCGCAGAAACTGACTAATTATATGATGGCTGAAAAAGCCATTGTTGGTTTTGAAGGTTCGGCGAAGCTGTTAACGCACGGAGTCGATGGCATAGTCGTCGCAAATGGTGATGTTGATCAAATGGCAGAAGCCATTGTCAATCTGCTGCATGATCCGGAAGCAAGGGAACGACTGGGAAAGAAGGCAAGAGCCACTGCCAGAGAAAAATACGACTGGAGCATATTGTCAAAACAGGTTGCAGATATTTATTCCACACTATTGACGCCTTGAGCAAGCCCGGACATCACAAAAAAATAAATGTCCTGGTCGCCACCGACCATGCAGGATATGAGGGAAGTATTGCAGGTGTGGGGCGCTACCTGCTAAACACCCTGCCGGCAGTGGATCGTGAGCAGTTCAATATTACGCTCGTCATTTTGAGGGAAGCGGCGACACTGGAGCAGCATCTGAGAGGCACGGGTATACAGGTCAGACAGCTTGAGCGCAGCAAGTTCGACCCGTTAACGCTTTTAGACTTTGTCAGGATCATCAGGCAGGAGAAGATTGATGTCCTGCATGTTCACCAGTATGCAACATCAAACTTTGGTCGGGTAGCAGGAAAAATAACGGGCGTACCCGTGGTGTTGCATATTCATGGGCCGGATTTGCATTATCCTGCGTACCAGAAAGTAGCCGATCGGTTGCTGGCCAATGCCGTGGATTGCGCGCTGGCTGTATCTGAATCTGCCCGACAGGAATGCATTCGCAACCGTTCAATCAAGCCCGTACGCATTACCACGTTGCCGAATGGCGTGCCGCTGGAAAAATTTACTCCGTTGTCCGATGAGGCGAGCCGTGCCTTGAAAGAACACTGGTCAATTCCGGCAGACAGCCTGGTGATTGGCACCGTTACCCGCCTGCATGTAGAGAAGGGCAATCGTTTCTTCCTGGAGGCAGCAGCGCAGGTACTGGAACAGATTCCGAAAGCATGCTTTGTACTGGCAGGTGACGGCCCACTTCTGGGGCAATTGGGGGAGCTGGCAAACAAACTGGGTATACAGGACAATGTCATCTTCGCCGGCTTTCAGGACGATGTGGTTGGATTGCTATCGATGTTTGATGTAAAGGTACTTCCATCCCTGGCTGAGGGGCACCCGCAGGCGCTGCTTGAGGCAATGGCAATGGGCAAGGCCATTGTTGCCACCACAGTCGGGGGTATGGGTGAAATCATCAGCGACGGTCATGATGGCTGTCTGGTACCCCCGGGGGATGCACAGGCATTGGCGGAAAAGATCATTTACTTGCTGCAACATGAACAGGAAGGGGCCCGCCTGGGTGCCGCAGGCTACAGAAAAAGCCGCAATTACTCGCTGGAGGCACATGTCAGCAAGCTTGAGAGTATCTATCGTCAGTTAGTAATGGAACAGTCCGGATAACTGTCTTTGCGGCGCATGCACAATAATCTCAAACTACTGCTCCGCTTGAGTCTCGGCATAGGGATTCTGCTTGCCCTGTGCTGGTCCGTGGACCTGAAGGCTGTTGCAGCGAACCTGACAAACCTCAATGTACTCTGGTTTGTATGGCTGTGCCTTTTGGCCGTCCTGATAAAGATATTAAAGGCCTACAAATGGTGGTTGCTGCTTCGTGCCCGCGAGCTTGATGTTTCTGCCTGGCAGTCTACACGTTTGTATTTTGCTGGTTATCTGGTTGGTGCCTTGACCCCTGCTGGCGTGGGCAGCGATATCTACCGGACATCGGCCCTGTCCAATTTCCAGAAGAATAATGATGTGGTCTCCACATTGTTGCTTGAACGCCTTATCGGGTATGCCGTGCTTGCGGCGGCGGCCGTCCTGAGCATGCCATTTTCAGCGAGATACCTTGACCCGGTTGTGTTCTCTGTAATATGGACAGTCGTTGTCATTGCATTGTTGCTCGCCTGTCTGCTCCTGGTGTTACTGCGTTCCGGATTGTTTGACAGTTTGATCAGGTACGTGCTCGCGCGTATGAACCTGGCTGATAAATTCAGCAACCTGTGGTCGGCTTTCTCTGAATTTCGCCACCACAAGGGCCTGCTGACCCTGTTTACCCTGTTAACCGGGTTTGAAATATTGATCCTCGTGCTTATCAGTTATACCGCTGCCAGAGCGCTGGGCATTCATGCTCCGTTCATCTACCTGTTATCCCTGATTCCGTTAATGCAATTTCTGATCAGGCTGCCCATTTCATTTCAGGCACTCGGTATACAGGAAGGATTGTACGTTTATGTATTCGTAGCTGCAGGCTACCCTGCATCGGATGGCCTTTCCGTCTCTATCCTGTTGCGCGCAGTAGAAATTATACTGGTTTTCCTGCCAGGGCTTATCATGCTTGTGTCACGCTCGCATATCAGGGCGTCTCAACAATAAAATGAAAAGATTACTTGAAATCAATTCTCTCAATAACTCAAATGGTGCGTCCCCCTCCTCGCCCGTTTGGTAACCTTGCGCTTTAATACTCCAAAAAGAGTATCGCGACCCTTCCCTGGTAAAAGGTAAAAGAAGTCAGGGCCAATCCGGTAAAGCTCATTCGGGTTCTGTTTGAGTGTCAGCCTGATATTCCGCCTGATTCGACCTGTGTAGGCCGTTACATAGCCTGTCTCATTGAGTAAACGCTGTGAAATACGGCCACTGACACCCCACGGGTAGCAGAAGTGCCTGACAACCTTTCCAGGGAGATTTTTCTCAATTTGTTCCTTTGATTCATGCATTTCGAGCAGCATCGCCTGCCGCTGCTCCTCCAGGGACTCAATCCGTTCTTCCGGTAAATGGCTCGATCTGTACTGACTGACAACCGCCTCAAGACGGGTTCGCCAGTCTTTGCCTTCAAAAAAAACAGCCCCTCCCTCGTTCCTCACAAAGTCGATACATGCCTTTTTCAATCTATCGTCATCATGGTAACGGGGGTTGTCAGAAAGCCGCGGAGCAGATTGATAAACAGGCGAGCCAGGCTCGAGCACAGTCTTGTCAGGGTTCTTCAAATCCAGTTCATCGAACATTGAAAACTGGAAAAACGTATACTTTCGTATATTCTCCGGCCTTACGAAATCAACAATATCGGGGCCAATAAAAACCTGACGGTGCTCCATGCCGTGAGACTGGAAATCAATGACCCCGGTTTCATGAACCCGGCGAACCTCTTCCCATGTCAGAAATGGCCTGGAGCTTTCATCCCGGGCATCAATCTCCTCAAGAGTTGCCTCGCTGGCCCAGACATCCTTCAAATTTGGCAGGGATTTCGTGGATGCAGAGATTCTCCCGGGGATCAAAAAGACTGTCGCACGAAAGCCGTATTTTTCAAGCAAAGGATAGGCAACGGACCAGATGCTTCCCGTGCCGTCATCGAAAGAAACCATGATGGCATTCCCGGGTTTTTCCATCTTGCCCTGACGTATCCTGTAATATTCCTCCGCAGTGATATTGATGTAGTTGTTCTCTTTCATGTAACCAAGAACATCTTCGAAATACCGGGCTTTCACACCATGGAAGCAAAACGAAGGAATCTCGTCCGGTTGCACTTGCCTGCCGTAAACAAACGAGTAGTACTGCCCGGTAACCAGGTCACCGGCCATTTGCATTATTTCTTTCAGATTTCTGATAGATCTCGCCGCCATTTTATACCCGCTTGACGTCTATTCCGGTGAACAATTCAGCATAACGCCCCAACATGACGTCAAGGGCAAAGAGTCCCTCGATTCGAAGGCGCATGGCCCGGCTCATTGCTTCCGCCTTTCCGGAATCCTGGAGCAGTGCCAGCACGCTTTCCAAAAGCGCTTTTTCATCACCAACCGGAATAAGATAGCCCAGATGATCTTCATTAAGAATATCCGTGTTACCTCCGATGCGCGTTGCCACCACAGGAAGCCCGCAGGAGACCGCTTCCAGAAGGGCATTCGGCATCCCCTCGCTCTCGGATGGGAACAAAAAACAGTCACACGCCTGAAGGTAATCGGCAACATTGGAGACGTAGCCGGTAAACAGTATCACTTCTTCGAGTCCTCGCTGCCCAACCTCCTCCCGCAATTTTGATTCAAACGAAAGAAACTGGTTTGCACCGCCACCGATAAAGATAACCCTGGCGGCGGGGTATTGCCTGATGACTTCCGGCCAGACCCTGACAACAAGCTCCAGTCCTTTTCCCTGATTTAACTTTCCCGAATAGCAAAACAGCTGGCCATCCGGCAGGTTCAACGTCTCCCTGAGCAGAGATTGTCTTTTCTTTGTTACCGGATGGTATCTATCCGTATCAACCCCGTTGGGAATATGAGTAATCTTCTCCTCCGGTATTCCTGCCGCCAGGAAATCTTCCCGAACCTCCTGGCTAATGCTTATAAAGCGATCAGCCCTGCGTAAAACAGCATTGCGCAAGGGCAGAAACACGGTAAGAAAAAAATAGGAAACAGGTTTTTTCTCCTGATATTCCTCCAACAGGGAATTCCCGGTCATCTCACCCGACACACCGGCTCTTAGTACACACTTCTTGCCCAGAAGCTTTGCAGTGATAACGCCCAGAATTCCGAGCGCACGGAAAACACTGACATATATCACGTCATATTCGCGACGCAAACGAATCATGCACCACAAGGCCGGAAACATCATCAGGTACTTTCCCCAGCGCTTCATCCCGCCTGGCCAAACGCGATAAACGGGGATCTCATCAATCATCTCGTAAGGCTTGAGTTCTTTTGTTTGACGCCGCGTCACGACAAACAGAGAGAAACCGCGGCTGACAAGAGCGCTGCATAGTTGCCGGCTGTGCGTTTCACCTCCGCCGACAATCGGGTAAAAAGCACCAACCAGGACACACACCCCGGGTTTATCCCGAGACATGGCAACCTTTCCCTTTTCCGTTTTCACTGCCATGCCTTTTTCCTGCCCCTCTCCAGGGGGGAACCATTATGACTCTATTATTAACGATGACTGCACATCATTTAAGCACCAGACCATGCCCGCCACGCCCTATGTCTCCCCGGTATTTTCTGATACGCTCCTCGCAGAAGCAACAACCAGTTAATCCGCCATGAAAACAGTTCGCGTTCTTCACATTATGGATAAAGTGAGCGTCGATGGATCCAATATTCAGGGCCCTGCGCGACAACTCGCCTATCGCGCTCCTTTCTACAAAAATCATCATGTCGAAACACTTCTTTGCAATCTGCGGGCAGAGGCATCAGCCTGCGATATTCTCAGGAGGAACAATGTTGATGTTGTATCACTTGGACGCGGAAAATTTGATGTTTTTGTAATCAGGGACTTGCAAAAGCTGGTTGATACATGGGAGCCGGACATTATTCATTTAAGCGGGTATGCAGCCTGGACATTTGGACGCATGCTGAAGAGAAAGAACAACAAGGTGGATATTGTACTACAGGAACACTTCGTCGATCTGAAAATGCCATTTTATCAAAAAATACTGGACTGGATTCTTAAGGGAAAACCCTCAAGAGGCCTTGCGGTATCCAACTCGGTAAAAGAGTTCATGTCCCGGGAAAGGTATATTCATCCTGAAAAAATCCGCGTAATCGGGAATGGAATACCGACAAGCCAGATGACGGCACCATCCGATGAGGAACTTGAAGATTTAAGGGGCCGGTATAACATCAAAGCAGGCTCCATCATTATCGGAAATCTCGCACGGCTTGCCACCATGAAGGGACAACGGTACTTCATTGAATCTGCAGCTGAAATTCTGAAATCCCGGGATAACACCTGTTTTATAATCGTAGGAGAGGGACCTCTCGAGACGGATCTAAAGCAGCTTGCCAACGAACTGGGTGTACTGGATAACATTATCTTTGCGGGGTACCAGGAGAATGTTTATCCATTCCTGAAGTTATTTGATGTGACTGTCATTGCATCCATATATGGAGAGGGATTTTGTTCGGTCGGGATTGAATCTTTCAGTGTTGAAACACCCCTCGTGATTACTGAACATGCACTTGTCGAGGACGTCTATATAGACAGAGACAACTGCCTGGTAGTTCCGACCGGTAATTCCCGGGAAATGGCAAGAGCGGTTCTTGAAATTCTTGACGATGACATTTCGGATAAATTAATTCAGGGCGGACTCAGGATGATTCGGAAATGTGACAGTGAGATAGTCGCCGGCAACTACTGCAATTTCTACAATGAACTGTTAAATGGAAATGACGGGTAGGTTTCGCTGTTGCACCCGGATCAGTTCTTTACAAACTCACAGACCCCAAATCTCGCCCTTTCATATATTTAAAGATTAACGGCTGGTCGTTCGATACAATTCCGGCACAGGAATATACGATATTGGCAGTCAATGTCCGGCCAGGATACTGGTCAAGTATGCAGATGATATGACCAGACCCAACCCCGTCAAACGCATCATCAAGCGCAGCATTCAGCACGTGGCCGCGCGCGTGGGTCCACATACACACCCACATGATTCACCCCGGTTGCTGATACTCATGTATCACCGCATCCTGCCGGCAGATGATCCGCGCAGCCGACTGGAAGAACCGGGCATGGTGGTTACGCCAGAGAGTTTCAGACAACACCTTGAAGTGCTCAATCAATATTTTGAAACAGTAAAACTGTCTGACTGGCTGGCGCGCAAGTCCCGTAGTCAGCCGCTCCCGGCCATGGCCTGCGCAATCACCTTTGACGACGGCTGGGCCGATAATTACGAATTTGCCTTTCCAATTCTGCAGGAACTGGCGGTTCCAGCGACCATCTTCATGGTCTCCGATATGCTGGGAACGAACGAAATGTTCTGGCCGGAACGCCTCGCACGCACCGTGACGGCAATTGCCGATCAGCATCCCGACAAATGGTCGCACCAGGTGCCTGGCTGGCTGCGTCCGGCAAACACAAGTTATCCCTTTTCCAATGGCACACCCACCCCGGAACAAATCAGTGGCATTATTGCCAGTGTCAAGACACTGCCTGACCAGGAGATACACCGGCGACTGGACGAAATAGCAACCGAACTGGGGCTGGAACCAGACAAACAAACAGCATCACTGCTAGACTGGAATCAGGTCAACGAGATGATCGCTTCCGGCCTCGTTGAGGCGGGCAGCCATACTTGCCACCATATTCGACTAAACACCGATACGCCCGAGGATGTACTGCAACGGGAAATCATCAACAGCAGGAAAACCATCGAGCAACACACAGGGAAAAACGTCAGCAGCTTTTGTTTCCCAAACGGTGATTACAGCCCGCAGGCACTGGCACTGGTCAAGGAACACTATCCCTGCGCCGTCACCACTCGCTCGGGATGGAACACTTCGACGACGGACAACTACCTGCTACAACGCATAGGGATTCATGAAGATATCACCAGCGACAGAACTGCTTTTCTGGCACGAATCTCGGGGTGGCTGTAACGTGCCGGACATACAACCACGACAGAAGAAGGAAATACTCGCTGACCCTGTCGCCCTCTTCAACCGGCACTATCCGGAAGCATCTGACCAGCAAACTTCCACACTACATACGCTTGCGCAGCAATACAATGAACTTGACAAACAACACCGGGAGTTAAAGAAGCAGGCACAGCAAATATCCAGGATGATCGGTAATGCCAGGAAGAGCGGAAAAAGCACTAATGAGCTCATGACATCCATGCGAACCCACAGCAAGCACCTCAAGACCCTGTCCGCTGAACTTGCTGACACCGGGAAGCGCATACTCGACCACTTCAAATGCATCAACGGCCCGGACAAGAGAGAAGACACGCAACCATCAATCAAGGATCGGATATACTCGACCAGGGAAACCGACTGCTCCGTCGCCAGCATTTGTCTGGAAGAAGAGGCGGGCGACGACTGGAACCGCTATGTTGAATCCAATCCGGCTGCCTCAATCTACCACCGGGCCGAGTGGAAAGAACTGATCGGAAAAACATTCGGCCATGCAGGCTTCTACTTCGCGGCACGAAACAGTGACGAGAAGATCATTGGCATTCTGCCATTAATTCGTCTTGACAGCCGCCTGTTTGGTGACTTCATGGTATCCATGCCCTACTTCAACTATGGTGGCGCAGTTGCAGATCACCCGCTGATAGAACAGCAGCTCATGCAGGCGGCCGCTGATCACGCCGCAGATCTCGGTGTCAGCCATATTGAATACCGGGATGACATACCACGTGACGGGCTTCCTGCCCGCACTGAAAAGGTCAACATGATCCTCTCCTTGCCCGGCACCCATGATGCATTGTGGCAGACATTTACGCCCAAGCTCCGTGCCCAGATCAGACGGCCACAACGTGAAAAACCGCTGGTACTGCAAGGTGGTGAGGAATACCTGAATGACTTTTATGCTGTCTTTACACGAAACATGCGCGACCTGGGCACACCGGTATACTCAAAAGTATTCTTCAGGAACATCCTGAACAGCTTCCCGGGCGCCTGCCGCATCATGCTGATACGGCTTGACAACCGAGCGGTTGCCGCCGGTTTCCTGATTGGCCACCGTGACAGGCTGGAAATCCCGTGGGCATCCACTATCAGGGGTGTCAATCATTTGAGTATCAACATGCTGCTGTACTGGGAAGTGCTGAAGTATGCGATTGACAGGCAATTCAGACAGTTTGATTTTGGACGATCCAGCAAGGATGCTGGAACCTACCGTTTCAAACAACAGTGGGGGGCACGGCCAGGACAGTTATACTGGCACTACTGGCAAAAAGAGGGGGGTGAATTGCCGGCAATCAACCCCGATAATCCCCGCTATGCACTGGCTATTAAAGTCTGGAAGCAGCTGCCGCTGTTTATTACAAACGGGCTGGGTCCACTGATTGTCAGGAACCTGCCCTGATAACGTGACTGCATGAAAAATACTGTTAAAAGACTGCTTGTCCCGATACTGGCCAGCCGCCCTGTTGCTGCGGTTGTGGGTCGCTTTCTTGGCAGTGGCGTACCGGTTTTCATGCTTCACAGGATGAATTCCAATGACTGCAGCCTGGTAGGGGGCACACAGGCAAATCACCTGCGACAATGCCTGCAATACCTTGTAGAAAATGATTATACCTTTATCTCGCTGGAACAGATTGTCACTGCACTGGGAAGCAGGCAGCCGCTGCCTCCCAGGGCGGTCGCCTTCACCATGGATGACGGCTATGCAGACCAGGCGAAGATTGCTGCACCCATATTTGAGGAATTCAATTGCCCGCTGACTTTTTTCGTCATCACGGGAATGCTGGATCAGGCACTATGGCCATGGGACGCACAGGTTGCCTGGATAACCGGGATCTCAAAAAAGACCACCCTGGATACTGCCGTTGCAGACAAGACATTTATACTCCCCCTCTGCAACATCGAGGACAGGCGACGTGCCAAACGCGAACTGCATGATGCAATTCGTGTAGTTCCGTCAGACCGGATCAGCGAGATTGTGAACCGGATAGCCCGTGATGCGGATGTCGTCGTACCTGAAGAACCACCCGCCGCCTATCAACCCATGAGTTGGGATATGGCACGGCAGCTCGAACGCCAGGGTATCCAGTTTGCACCACACTCCGTCTCGCACCATGTGTTTTCATGCCTGGATGCCACATCCATGCAACAGGAAATCAGTGATTCCTGGCGCGCCCTGGACAGAGAACTGCTTAACCCGTTAAAGCTGTTCTGCTACCCTACCGGGCGTGAGATCGACTACGGCACACGTGAAATAGAGGCGCTCCGAAAGAGCGGCTTCATGGGTGCTGTGACGACCACCCCCGGCTTTGCCGAGCAGCTGGATGTGAACGATGAGCGGCTGTTCAGGATACCGCGTTTCTCCTTGCCCGAGTCCATGCATGACTTTATTCAATGCTGTACCTGGATTGAATACGTTAAAGGCAGCCATCAGAGCAAAGATGAGTAAAATAATCGCTGCTTGCAACTGCTCATTAGTTCATCGCCTGCCTGCAACGCCTGACCACTCCCACCGCCAGCCTTTCAAGGCTGAATTTCAACCGGTGTCTTTGTACGACTGACCAGATCAACTTCTGACTCCGATTACACAAGATTCTTTTATATAGCGAGTCACCATGCATCAAGTCATAGACGGCCATACCATTGTTCCTGTTATACACAATGGCCAGTGTATGCACGACATAGCCGGGTAAATCACGCTTGTCCTCAGCCGGCATAAATCCAGTTTGCAGCACATAGACCTGTTTGCGCCAGACAATATTGTAGAGGTAACCGATTGTCATGACAGGATTACTCACCTTGATCAACTGAATTTCACCCGCATCAGAATGCGCCTGTATCAGTGACCGATGGAACTGTTCCCACAGCGGGTTGGCAAAAGCACCCCCCTCGCCCTTTGACTGACGACGCGCTGTATGCAGAATCTTCAAGCCATCAAAAAAGGCCAGTGCCTGCTCCGGGTCCTGCGCCTCGACCAGGTTCAGCGGTCCCTGTTCTTCGTAAAGGCGTATTGATCGACGCAGCTGTGTCCGCCTGTTCTTGCTCAAGGTGGTTAAAAAGGCATCAATACCGGGCTCAAGTGCATTGAGATCAACCTGCCAGGCCGTCGACTCTTCACTGACCTGGAACCTTGCCCAAGTACCCGCGGCCTGCGTCAGCTTATCCACTGCCGCCCCTTCGGCGATGGCCCCGAAATGGAATTCATCATGCTGTTTGTATTCCTGAATCAGGTGTCTGACGGTCTCTGTATAGACCCCGGACTCATGGCCACGCGCTACCAGCAGACCGTTGTATTCGATCACCATATTTTTATGATCAAAGGGATACTCATTCAGGAACAGTGCCGAGGCACGGAAGATTAGGCGACGTTTAATGTCTCTCGGGACAAAGACCGCCAGACCGACCAGTTGCTCGCCGTGCCATACGCGTACCACAACAGGATTCAATTCGACGGCGATTTGCTGCAGCCAGGTACCGATCCAGCCCCATGACAGGAAATAGGAACAGTCCGCGCGGTCTTGCAGATCCAGCCACGCATGACTGAGCTCTTCTGGGTCTTTGAGCAAGCAGGATTCTGTCCGGTAAGCTGGCAATAGGGTTTCCTCAACAACCTGTAGGAGCGTCTTGCAGGCGCGATGCCTTTTTAAACAATTCGCGCCTGCAAGGCGCTCCTACGCGACAAATCACACCTGGATTATCCCTACCCCTTCACCAGGTCAAGATCCTCCAGCACATTCCACGTCGTTGTGAACTGGAACTCCGACATGAGTTTACGCAAACGCGATTCGCATTTATCCAGGTTGTTGTAATGCCTGAACCGGGACAGCCAGCCGGCCTCAACACGCGGCTGATCCGCATCGATCTCCCACGGATGCAGGTAAAAAATAAACGGCTTGTTTGCCTTATTGTTTATCTGCCGCAGACCGGCACGTGTCAGAGAATAGGGATAGAGACGGAAATAGCCACCACCGGCCATCGGTAGCCGGTAGCCAAGAAAGCTGGCCGTCGACAGTGGAAACTCGACCAGCGATTGATCGTTCGGCATTGTTAGTTGGTAGGGGAATTTCGGGGCATCCGGGATGCCATAGCGGTCATGGTGAATCGGGAAAATACTCGAGTCATACTCGAAACCCGCCTCGGCAAGAATATCCAGCGCCCACAGGGAACGTTTCGTAATAGAGTAACTCGCCGCCCGGTAACCACGGACCGGTGACTGAATAATATCTTCCAGCAGCGCCTTGGAGCGCAGCGTTTCCTCGCGAAACATATCCGGGCTTTGCTCGTAGACCAGCTGGTGACTATAGCCATGGCAGGCAACCTCGTGCCCGCGTGAGGCAAGCTCCCTGATCAGGCCACCGACACGGTCTGCCACCCAGCCGAGCACGAAAAAGGTCGCCTTGACGTTGTGTTCGTCAAACAGATCCAGCAACTGGTGCGTGTTGCGCTCGACCCTGAGGGTGTGATTGTTCCAGTCAGAGCGGCTAATGCTTTCTGCAAATGCCGAGACATGGAAATAGTCTTCCACGTCGACAGTTAACGCGTTCCGGATCATTATCGGGATTGTATAGGGAATCAGGAACGATGTGGCGGTGTAGTATTACTTTTCTGTTTCTTCCTCTGGCCGGTCGCCGTAGGCGGTATAATAATTGTAATAGTAGCCGCCCCGGTTGGAGATGCTTTCACTCTTGTTCAGCACCAGGCCGATAGCCTTCTCCCTGGGCAGCATACCGAGCGCGTCGTCAACAATGGCATGCGGTGTCTTGCCAGCCTCGATCACAAAGACAACCTGACCGACCAGGCTGGCCAGTATCGGGGCCTCCGGTGTTGATAACAGCGGGGGACCATCAAAAATAATGACACGATCGCTGTAGCGGCTGGCCAACTCGTTGACCAGTCGTGACATCCTTTGACTGGCAACCATCTCGGTAATGTACTCATGCGGCTTGCCTGCCGGCAGTAATACCAGTCCCGGAACATCCGTCCGCAACATGGCTTTACCGACTGACAGATCTTCACTGGTCAGCAGGTCCGTTAAATCGGGACGGCGCCGTTCAATACCGAGCATGCGGCTTACACCCTGCTTGGTTACATCGGCATCAATCAGCAGTACGGTGTGATCACGCTCCTGTGCAATCGACAGTGCGAGATTCAGTGCAGTGTAGCTTTTCCCCTCGCCGGGTACAGAACTGGTGACAAGCATCAGGTTGCCATCGTCGACCAGTTCAGCCGATTTACCAAATGCATTGGAAAGCAACGGCCGTTTTATCCGACGGTACTCACTACGGATCTCCGGTCCCAGCGAACTGCCCGGTACCAGCATGTCTTTTTCGCGCAGCCGGTCCAGTATTCTGACCGTATCCGGCGCATTACTGTTTGAATTTACTGCTGCACGCATGCCACTGCCATAGGCTGCAGCCCTGGTGTCATTTGACATTTCACGCGCCGTAGCCAGATTAATGGCAGGTGCAGCACCCAGACTATCCTTATCATTAACATTCACAGGTAAATTCCTATTTCCGAGATTAATGCCCTGACTTGTGCTGACCCCGGTTTCTCGAGCAACAGCACCCCGCCAAATACACCGAACAGTAACGACATTGCCAGCAGAAACGATGTCAACTGTGTTTTCCGGTGACTGATCTGCTCCCCGGTCATTTGCAATCTCACCGCACCAAGGACCGGCAAATCAATTGCCTTGCGCAACTGTTTGAAATCGACGAACGTGGGAAACAACAGGAACATCAGTACACTCCAGGCAGCGCCGGCAGCCAGTGCCGCCACCAACACACCTGCAAGCAATAGCGGACGATCAGGTGAAGAAGGAATCAACGGCACTACCGGTGCATCAACCACCTTGAAGGTGATCTCATTGCTGTTCTGCTCTACTTTCTGTGCCAGCCTGGCTGACTCACGGCGTTCGACCAGATTGAGGTAACGTTTCTTGGTTAACTGGTAATCACGATCGAGCTTGGCGAGATCTGCTTCAACCTGCGGTATGATATCAATCGATTGCTGCAGCTCTTCCAGGTTTCGTTGCTGTTCGGCCAGCATGATCTGCAGCTTACCGACCTCCAGCCTGGCATTGCTTTCCTGTATCTTCATCTCCTGGTAAAGCACACTGGTCTTGTCGAGGCTGCCACTGCCAGTCACCTCTTCGCCAGCCGCCATACTGGCCCTTAGCCTTGCAATCCTCGTGCGCATTGCCTGTACGTCGGGATGCTCATTGGTGAACTGCATCAGCAGATCATCCAGTTTATCCTGGTAGTTTCTCAGCCTGACAGCCGACTCTGCAGAGATTCCGACATTAACCTCGGCTTCTCCACTCAGCTGCTGTTGCAAATCAGCATGCCGCTGTTTTGCCAGCCGGAGCTTGGATTTGGTCGCGGCAATTTCCTCTTCCGCACGCTGCAGGCGGGAATAATAGCTGCCCTTTTCATTCGGCATGAAACCGACATTTTTCTTTTTGAATTCGGCCATGCGCTTTTCACTGGCCGCCAGGCGTTTCTCGTATTCAGCAATCTGCTCGCCGAGAAAGTCCTGCGCCATGATGGTATCGGTACGACTCGAATTCAGCGTATTTTCGATCAGTGTATTGAGCAGAGTAGAGACAACATTGTAGGCCATCTGGGGAGAGGGTGATTTATAGCTGATAGTATAGATACTGGAGCCGCTACGATTATTTGACGACCCTGTACCCAGACCGATATCGCTGGCCAGTTCCCGGACCATTACCTCTTTTTCTTCAGGTGTATCCGCCTCCAGATCCATGTCCGTCTCGCGCATAACCTTCAGCAGGTTCTCACGGCTTAGCATGACACGCGTCATGACCATGAGCTGTTCGTTAGGATCGGTTTCCACCGCCAGGCCTTTGAGCAGCGGTTTCATAATGGACGAGGTATCGATATGCACAGCCGCCCTGGCCTTGTACTGATCAGGCAGTCCGTAAACAACCAGCCAGCCAACGACCCCGACAATCCAGGCAATCAACAGCGATGACCAGCGATAGCGCCAAAAACCATGTAAATAACCGTAGATTTCGTTGATTTTTTCGTGCATCTGCTCAGCGTATTTTAGTAAATGTTAATTTAGTGATATAAGTATACTATCTATATGGCTTAAGGCACTACTGTCCAATAGTCCAATAGCGTTTCATATTCATCTGTTCAGGCAGGTACATCACATAACCCTGTGTAAATACCCTCAAGAAGTGTCAGTAATTTTATCATCTTGAGTTACCCTCCATAACTACATGAATAATATGCAGATATTTCTATTTCACAGGTACTTTGCGGCATAAATCCCTGCTGAATACCCGTTCCAGACTGTCAAGATAGTTAACACCTCATCAAAGACCGGACATTCGCCAATCATGTTTAACTTATTAATACAATAAGTTATGTATTTGGCACATGACTTGCTTTACTTCAGGCAAGAGATGGAAATAAAAACTCTACACATTCGCTTGTGAAATCAACGAACCATTGTGAGGTATAAACGACAAATGAACAAGATAAAACAAATACTGATTGGGGCCGGCATGATTGCCCTGTCTGGAAATGCAGCAGCCATCATGATCAGCGTTGGCGATACGGAATACACCAATTTCAAGAGCTTGCGTCCGGTCATTCAGGACATACTTGGTGACGATATGACGTTTACCGGGCAGGATGCAATTTACCAGGCCAGGATAGAAAAGAAACTCAATCGATTTAACAATAAAGGGTTAAAAATAAAGGCGTTGAGGGCGGCAGGCGGCCGTAGTGCGAAAATAAAACGGTTGAAAGTACAGCGCCGTAGCCTAAAAAAGGGGATGATGAGAAATGTGGCTCGTATGGATCTCGCAGGTCTGTCCGGTTCGATCTCAAACCTGGAGGCAATCATTCCCAATGGCGAGCCTGAAAACGTACCGGAGCCTTCAACCATCGCCCTCCTGGGCCTGGGACTGGTCGGCATCGGTGCTGCACGCCGCCTGAGGAAGAAGGCTCGCTAATCCCGCCAAAGTAACACTCAGCCTCACAAAATACCGCGCTTGCGCGGTATTTTTTTGGCCCTCCCCCTGCAGGGTCGAATTCATTCGACCCTGCAACGATAATCTACCCCTGAATATCTTCCAGTAACCGCCTGGCATGTTCACGGCCGTCAAAGGGTTTATCGTCGACCAGCAAGGCTTCAAGTATTTCCCTTGCCTGCTGTTGATCACCTGACTTATGCAGTGCGACCGCGTAGTGATAACTGACCTCTGCCACACCGGGCAGTTGCTTGCTTGCCTGCCTTAACAGCCGCCTGCCCCTGTCGACATCATTCTCGTTCACCAGTATCCAGCCATAGGTATCCAGTATGCCGGGGCTATCCGGATCTATACGATAGGCGCGTTCGGCCATCATGCGCGCCTCGGGATTATTCCCCTGAAAATAAATCCATGCCAGATTATTCAGGGCAGACTCATCATCAGGGTTGATAGCCAATACCTTCAGATATTCCGCGATGGCCTGTTCACTGTGTCCGGCATCATAGTAAGTTGTGCCAAGAAAGCGGCGTACCCTGACATCTCCCGAATGGTCGCCGAGCCAGGAAAGCAGCAGCTTGAGCGCCGCCTTGTCATTGCCTGAACGTAGAGCGACTTTCGCTTGCTTGATTGCCAGTTCTGACCGTTGCATGCGCTCCCAGGCCTGCGCATACTGCTTGCCGGCCTCAACATCATTCTGTTTTTTAACCCAGACATCACCCTGTAGCTCATAGCCCAGATACAACGCGGGGTATTCCTGTTGAATACGCTGACTGTGCCGCATTGCCTGGCCCAGGTTTCCAGAAAGGATTTCAATCTTCGTCAGCAGCGCCAGTGCCGGGGCATTATCAGGATCTTGCCGGATGACTTTTTGCAGCACTTCACGCGCATTTTGCACGCCCTCCATATGCAGATGGGCCTCCGCAAGCAGTACCTGTGCGGTGGCAGATTTTGGATCAATCTCAAGCAATTCGGTCAGCACGGTGACTGCCTGTCGATGACGGTCAGTAGCAATCAGCAGCCTGGCCTGTAAATACAGCACAACCGGCTGCTCTGGATTTGTCTTCGCGGCCTCTTCCAGTAACAGCCCGGCCTTTTGATACTGCCTTTCACGCAGGTAATGTTCGGCCAGCAACAACCGGGGCCGACTCTCATTGGGAAACTCCTTGCTTGCCGCCTGCAATAAATCAACCACCTGCTGCGTATTACCCTGTTGCCCTTCCAGGCGGGCCAATGCCAGCATCGGCACCACGGAATCGACATCTGACTCCACCAGGTTTCGATAGCGCGTGATGGCCTTGTCGGTACTACCTTCAAGCTCCTCAATACGGGCCAGCGCAACCGCTGCCGGATAGAAGTCCGACCTGTTTGACAAGGCACGGTCAAAATATTTTCTCGCCTCCAGCATATCGCCACTCGCAGCAAATACTGTCCCCACCAGGCTGGTAATAGCAGGGTTCTGTGGACTCCTTGAGAGCATCTCCAGTGACAAATCGATCGCTCTTTCAAATTCTCCTGCCTGCAAATAGGCAGTAACCAACAGCGACTCCGTGTGCAGTTGTGTGTTACCTGCTTTTACCAGATATTGCAGTTCCTCGATAGCCAGATTGGCCTCATCGGTAGACAAATAGGCAAGTGCCAGTTCTTTTCTCAGCGCAATGCTGTCAGGTTCCTCAGCCAGCGCATTTTTCAGGCCGGCAATACCGGCTGTCGCATTACCCCGTTGCAGTTCGGACAACCCCACCATCGCCAGCAATGCTGCGTCATCTGAATTTTCTGCCTGCTCCAATGTCTCGATGGCGCTGTCCAACCGCCCCAGCAACATATAACTGCGACCAAGCAGCTTGCGAGCTGCCAGGTTTTCCGGATTCACCGCGAGGTACTTGGCTAGAAAATAGGCTGCCTGCTCATAGTCCTCCTGTGCAAAGTTGACCGCCGCAAACAACAAGCGGGTCGGTGCATGATCAGGCGTCACCTTCATGACTTTCAGTAATCGCTGCTCGGCCAGATCGTATTCGCCTTGTTCAAAAGCCAGCATGCCACCCAGGTAATTGGTGTAGGGTGCGTTGGCCGTTCTGCCATAGAGCGGCGCGATGTAGCGCTGCGCTTCTTCCAGGTCATGCTCCAGAATGAGTTGCTCCACGAGGTTCAGACTGGCATGGACGCCGTAGATACTGATAAAGCCCGGCGGGTCACTCTCGATAATGGCCTGCAATTGCTGTTTTCCTGTCCCGATATCACCCTCAGCCAGGGCAATTTCTGCCTGCAGCAACAGTAGCTCGGGGTTGCCCGGGTATTGGGCCAGTGCCACATCGATTGCACCAGCCGCTGATTGCAGGTCATCTTCATCCAGCAGCAACTGGATCTGTGTCATCAATACCTGGAAGGCGTCAGGATCAAGCGCAACTGCCTCATGCAGCGTGGCTCGCGCCTGGTCGGTTTCCTCCAGACTTGCTTCGGCGGCTGCCCGTAGTGCCAGCAGTTCGGCCTTAACCGTAGCGGAATACCCGGCCTCAAGCTCAACATCAGTAGCCAGTTCCCGGTACTGGCCCAGTTCGAATAAGGCACGGGCACGTCCGATTCGTGCCTGCCCATCACCCCATCCGCTGAGATCCGCATGCCGGAACTCGCGCTCTGCGGTTGAATAATCCCCGTAATCCAGTGTAATGACACCCAGCAGATAGCGCGCCTCGGCATTGTCCGGGTTTTTCTGCAGCGTATTTCTTGCCTCGATTGCTGCAGCAATATATTCCCTCTCGCTCAGAAACTGCTTGGCCCGTTGCAGGAGTTGTTCTTCGTTGAGACCAAAATTCCCACAGGCAACAATCAGCAGTGAAAACAGAACAAGCATTGAAACAGCCATTAATTTATTTAACACGCACCCACTCCAAAGATAATTCAATAAAGTCTCTTAACTGTTGCCGCGAATCCTGTACGTCCCCTTTTATATCGACCGCCACCGCAACCAGTGAAGCCTCCGGCCGGCCGGCCATCAGACCGTAGACCTGCAGCAGTTTTGCCATATACTCGCTTGATGTTGGCACCCCGGCGACACGATACCAGTACCACACCAGGCGTTGCTGGCCGTCCGCAGATATCATGCGCTGCTCCAGCACCTTGCGGCCACCCTGCGCAATCGGCCGGCCATGTGCGTATTGCAGCTGCCACAGCGACGGGTCCGCAATACGGTTCAGGTCGGATATCAGTTCCCTGCCCTGTCTTTGTTCGGGATAGTCACCAATGTACAACAGCACAGTGCCTCCATTCCTGTGATAGGCCTGCTTGCGGGCGACCGCGCCATGATATTGCGGCATCCAGTTATCTGCCGTCGCCATGGGACCCGACCAACCCTGCTTGCCTGCCGGTAGCCCGGTTGCAACCACGGCGCCCGTCTGCGTCTGTTGCTCAAGCAGACTGGCAATGACAGGGCCGGATAACACCAGGGCGGCTGCCAGCATCAGCACCGCGGCACGTTGTAATCGGCCATGAGCACACGTTTGTTCTGCAACAGATGTGACAGGCGGGGGATTTACGTCTGGCCGGGACGTCGTACGCCGTGACAGCACGGTATCGATGACCATCAGCAACAGAACCATACCGCCAAACAACCACCAGCCAAAAGCCAGGTGATCAGACACCCACGGATGCTGCATATCGGTGGTATAGGCCAGGTAGACGACAATAAAGACGCGAATGATATTGCTCACTACCCCCGCGACCGCCGCAATCACTACCACCAGTAAACGGGCCCAGGTGCCCTGGTAATTCAACCAGGCATACAACACCCCCAGGGTCAGTGCGGCCAGCAGATAGCGCAGACCGCTGCAGGCCTCCTCGATGGACAGGCTGCCTGCCGGCAGCACGATCAGGTTATCCAGCCGCATGGCAGGTACGCCGGCAGCACGTGTCAGCCAGAACACCACGTCAGCCGTCAGTTCCTGCAACAACGGGGACAGTGGTGACCAGACAGGGAGCGCAAAACCAATGAAGAACACCGGTAGCAACAACTGCCTGGCGATACCACTGCCTGTGATGGTCCAGATGACAGACATCAGCAGCAGCAGCAGGGCGAGCGCCTGCACCATTTGCACATCAACCACGGTTGCCACCAGCCATAACAGGCTGCTGATCGCCACCACGATCAATGCCAGGAAATTTTCACAGGGCCGGAGCGCTGCCAGCTGCTTTCGTTTCATGAATACCAGGTACAGACTGATAGCCAGTACCAGGTACCCGTGTGCAAACTCACCAAGCTGCAGTTGGTTCCACAGTGCCAGCACATTTGCCACTGTTTCTCGGTAAAACACCAGCACCAGCAGCAGCAAGCCGACAAGAGACAGACTGGCATAACGCCAGTCCGCTTTGGTCTTCAGCCGGGTCATGCGCCGCTTCGGTCAGTCCGCATCTGTACCCGATCCACTCATACCCAGCTTGTTCATCAGGTTATAGAGGGATGGCCGACTGACACCCAAGGCCTTGGCAGCATGGGACATATTATTCTTGTTAAGCAGCAAGGCACGCTGAATCACGCTGCGTTCAGCGACTTCCCTGGCAGCCCGCAGGTCCAGTGACAGGGATTCCGACGCGGCCTCAAAACCGAGGTCCTGTGCCGTTATCTGTTTTCCTTCTGCCAGAATAACGGCGCGCTTCACCCGGTTTTCCAGCTCACGTACATTGCCAGGCCAGCGATAGCCCTCGATACTCTCAAGTGCCGCGTCGGTGAAACCGCGAAAATCACGGCCGTTTTCACTGGAAAACTTGTCGAGGAATATCTGCGCCAACAGCACCCGGTCGGTTTCACGCTCGCGCAGGGCCGGGATTTGTATCACGACTTCGCTGACACGGTAGTACAGATCTTCACGAAACAGACCGTCTTTTATCGCCTGATCCAGATCATGATGGGTGGCGCAAATGACGCGCACATCCACGGGAATGGGTGTGTGGCCTCCAATGCGGTCAACCACACGTTCCTGCAGGAATCGCAGCATCTTGGCCTGTAGCGCCTGCGGCATGTCCCCGATTTCATCGAGGAAAAACGTGCCCCCACTGGCATGCTCAATTTTACCGGGGGTCTGCTTGACCGCACCGGTGAATGCACCCTTCTCATAACCGAATAATTCGCTTTCCAGCAGATTCTCGGGAATGGCCGCGCAATTCACCGCCATGAACGGTTGATCACGACGGGGACTGAGATTATGCAGGGCCCGTGCGAACAACTCCTTGCCGCTGCCGCTTTCACCCAGAAGCAGTGTAGTCACATCAGAGGGAGCGATTTTTTCTACCATCCGGCATGCAGCCAGCATCTTTTCGCTGGAACCGACAATGCCATCCAGGGAAGAAGTTGATGTTTGTGTGACCAGTCGCCGGTGCTCTTCCTCCAGTTCCGACAAACCACAGGCCCGATCAACGATCAATGCGAGAATATCCGGGTCAACCGGTTTCTGGTAAAAATCATAAGCGCCCAGTGAAATCGCCTTCAGTGCATTCTGCCGGTCATCATTGCCGGTCACGACAATCACCTTGGTATGCGGGGCGACACGCAAAATCTCGCTCAATGCCTCCAGACCTTCCGTGGCATTCGCCGGGTCCGGCGGCAAACCAAGGTCCAGCGTCACCACGCGTGGCCGGTGCTGCTGTAGCTGTTCAATCGCAGTTTCACGGTCACCCGCCAGGTAAACCTGGTAGCCTTCAAAGGCCCATTTAAGCTGTTTTTGCAGGCCGGGATTATCCTCAACGACCAGCAGCGGTTTTAAATCCTCTTCTGTCATGTTTTACCAAACACCCTGTAAACAGTACCCATCCTACTATAATTAACCGCTGCCCCACTAAACTGGCTCTTCGTCTGCAGGGTCGAATGCATTCGACCCTGCATTGAATCCACGCCGGCCATTTCACTCAATCGCAGGCCGGTAGATGCAATGCCACCACGGTCCCCTTACCGGGCTCACTCCGGACCTTGATTTCGCCTTGCAACTGGCGAATAAATTCCCTGCTTTCATACATGCCAATACCCATACCTGCATTACCCTTGGTAGTATCAAAGGGCTTGAATAACCGGTTCTGGATAAAATCGGCATCCATGCCATGACCGTCGTCAGCAATCTCCACGACACACATGGAGACATCGCCTGCCTCGACGGAGAGCCTGATCGAAATCGAGCCATACCGACCGGTAGCCTCGCGGGCATTATCAACCAAGTGGATCAGAACATTCTCCAGTCTGTCTTTTTCGGCAATGACCCTGCACGACTTGACCCTCTGTTCCAGTTGCGGCACCGGCAACAGGCCCGCCTGTTTGCTGATGACCGTATCTGCCAGTATGGCGAGGTCAACTGTTACTTTCTTTTCCGCTTGCACAAGCCGGTTGCGCAGTTGCTCCAGCAGCCTTTTAATCGAGCTGGACGTATCCGCAAACGTTGCAAATGCATCATCGATAAATTCCGGGTTGGTTTTATGCTTTTCAGCATTATGTGCTACCAGCTCCAGTTCAGCTGCAATGTTCTTCAAATCATGCACCATGAAGGAAGCAATCCGGTTGAAGGCTTCAAACTGCCTGGCCTCGGCCAGCGCCTCGGATGCCATCAACACGGTAAGATGACTGGCGACTTGCATGGCCGCCGTCTTCAGCAAGTCACGGTCCTCCCAGTTAAGTGGCCGGACGACCAGCGGATTGGCCAGAACAATAAAGCCCAGCAATGAACCCAACCCGAACAGCGGCACAATCAGCCAGCCCCGAGATACCGCATCCAGCCATGCGGGCAAGTCCAGCCCTTCGTACTCCTCGGGGTGTGAGTCCTGTTCCATCAGGTTGATCACGTAAGCCTTGTTCTCAATAAACCGGATCAGCGGCGCCTCACTCCCCTCACTGGCCGCGACGGGCTCCATCTGCCAGGCCGCCACATTCTCATAGCGATCATGATCACGGATTAGCCACAACAGGCCGGCACGGGCATCGACAATTTGTGCCATCACCCGGGTGGCCTTCACAAAATCATCTTCACCTTCAACCCGGTTGTTCAGTTCACGGGTCAACTGCAACCATTCACGCCGGTAGTCATACTTGTTTTTATAAAAATGCTTGCCCAAAAACACCCGCAACCGGGTGCGCATTTGACTGGAAAACAAGACTGTCAGCAGCAATACAACGGCCAGCGAAAAAAACAGCACCTGGGCAATCCGGCCCCAGCTCCCGCCGAAGTCCCGCAGATAGTAACCGGCACCAGCCACCACCAGCAGGTATAACCCCCCACCCAGGATGGTGGTTGTATGCAGCACGATATCGCGGGAAACGAATATATTAAGCGACCAGTCCTTGTTCCGCGCAGCCGCAATCGCCAGCATGGGTACGACAACAAGATTGACCAGGCCGCGCACTTCCCACAGTTCCCGGTCCACGCCCCGGAACAGCAGTGCATCTGCATACAGGTAGAAATCGAAGGCAAAAATGCCCCCTGCACCAATGAACAGGTACTTGATTGCCCAGCGATGGTTGATAGAGGTGTTCCTGAACAGCTGCTCAATGATGGCCAGCCCGATGATGGCCAGAAATACGTGGCCAGTAAGGAAGGGTGCAAGCATATGAACTGCTTGCAATGGCGTTAATACATAAACGGTGTACAACTCCCCCGCCAGCAACAGCACTGCAAAGCCGGTACACAGTGGTAAAGCCCGGCGCAGAAAATTCCGGTATTCGCTGCTGTCAGCTGCGGCCGGTTCCAGCAGTCTCAACAGGAACACATACCAGGCAAGGTAACGAAGAATTTCAAATACCTGGTAGCTGACATTATCGCCGAAACTCATCGCCAGTCCCGCCCAAATGGCACTGGTAATAGCGACTATGGTCAGCAGCCTGCCCTGCAGGCTGCTCCGCCAGCTGGGCAGCAGCAGCAGCGTCAACAAGCCAAACCCGCAGGCTGCTGCAAAATAACTATAGAAGCCCAGATTCATCGCTCCCTACCTGAAATATCCGCTCGAATGCCAGACCAGTAACACCGCATCATGTATATATGAGGCGAGGGCGAGTGTCCACAAAATTTACACTCGGGCAGCATACCAGAAAATATCACAACACTTTGTTTATATAATCTTTTTCATTTATAGCATGAGCATGACATCGGGAAAATATGACCGTATTTTTTACAATTACAGTTTTCCTGGAGTTTTACAAAAAACTGTATCTAACTGAATTTGAACAGCTTACTCTGCATGGCACATGGATTGCATTGTACTTAAGTACATAGAAGAGGAAGTATTTTGTTTTACTGGAATCAAGAGGGAATAATAAAATGAATATCAAACGGTTGTTACAGGTTGGGCTTATCCTGGCAGGCAGCATCGCGTTACCAGCGTGGGCCATCATGATTGATGATAGCTCTGCAGGCGCCCTGGACGGGACCAATGTCGGGTCTCTGGATACCTTCATTGAAGAAGGTGACACGCAAGGAAACCCCGAAGCGGAAGAAGATTGGGTAAATGCGGTCCTCGCGGGTGACAATACTACCTTTACGGTAAAGAATACGGACATCAACTACTTCAGTACCTTGGCGAGCGACACCGTGTTTGCCTTTGAACTTGCATCTTCACCAGACTACTTCCTGATAAAGAACGCAACACGTATCGCACTTTTTGAGAACCTGATGGACTTCGACTGGGGTGTGTTCGACTCAAGCTTATTGAGCGATGGGATAAACCTTCCAAGCGATGGGTTTATGATAAGCCACGTTTCGGAGTTTGGTGGCGGTCACGATGTACCAGAACCTGGTGTGCTTGGACTGCTTGGCATCGGCCTGATCGGTATTGTACTGGGACGCCGCCGTATGGTTGCTTAAGCTTCTCCGACCCTAAACGGCTCAGTAAAGACGGCGACTTGGGTCGCCGTTTTTTTGCCTGCCTGTCCCGATTTTATCGTCCCCCTGCTAGCACGAGTACAATTTAACCGGCCTATACCTAATCGACCACCGGCACAGCTGAGGATTCTTGCAGCCCTTCCAGTAATTTCAAGTGAATACCACCAAAGGCACCGTTACTCATTACCAGAATATGATCACCTGCCCGCGCATGCCGGATCACGTCTGCAGTGATCGCCTCGATTGATTCCTTGATGGCAACCGGCACCTTGCTGGAATGCATCTCGTCACTTAACGACCACTCAATATCATCCGGCTGGTGCAGCCAGATATGATCGGCACCCTGCATGGATGTCGCCAGTGAATTACGATGTACCCCCATACGCATGGTATTGGAGCGTGGCTCCAGGACCAGCAGAATACGTGCATCACCGACACGGCGGCGCAACCCCTCTAATGTCGTTGCGACTGCGGTCGGGTGGTGGGCAAAGTCATCGTAAACTGTAATACCATTAACCTCGCCGCGCACTTCCATGCGGCGCCTGACACCCTTGAACTCACCCAGAGCGGCAATCGCCACTGCAAGCGGCACACCCGCATGCCGGGCCGCCGCAATGGCTGCAAGTGCATTATGTACGCTGTGATCACCCAACTGATCCCAGTTCACCGTCCCCATGTGCCCGCCTTCCAGCAGGACGTCAAAACAGCGACCGTCTTCAGTCTGCTTGTGCGCCTGCCACTGTGCTTCACCGGCCTGCAACGAAACCCTTTCAAGTGGTGTCCAGCAACCACGACCGAGCACATCATCGAGATTGGCATCGGAGCCATTCGTGATGATCAGCCCGTTGCCGGGCACTGTTCGCACCAGGTGATGAAACTGGGTCTGGATCGCCTCAAGATCCGGAAAAATATCCGCATGATCGAACTCCAGGTTATTCAGTATCAGGGTGCGCGGATGGTAATGAACAAACTTGGAGCGCTTGTCGAAAAAGGCGGTATCGTATTCATCTGCTTCGACCACGAAAAACGGTCCACTTCCCAGCCGCGCCGAAAGCCCGAAGTTCCCGGGTACGCCCCCGATCAGGAACCCCGGAGACAGACCGGCATACTCCAGTATCCAGGCAAGGATGCTGGCCGTCGATGTCTTGCCGTGGGTCCCGGCCACTGCCAATACCCAGCGATCCTGCAATACCTGTTCGGCCAGCCACTGCGGCCCGGAAGTATAGGCAAGACCTTCATTGAGCGCGTATTCAACGGCTGCATTTCCGCGCGACATGGCATTGCCGATGACTACACAATCCGGCGCAGGATCAAGGTGGGCCGGTTCATAGCCTTCATTTAACCCGATGCCCTGTGCGGACAACTGGGTGCTCATCGGTGGATAGACATTGGCATCGGAACCACTCACCTGCACGCCATGTTCACGTGCCAGCAGTGCAATGCCACCCATGAACGTTCCGCAAATCCCGAGAATATGAATATGCATTTACACAACCTGTTGTGGAAAGAGCGTGGTTATTACCTGCATGCTGAGCAGTGCATACAGCAATGAGATGCCAAAGCCAATCGCAAACGAACTCGACAGGGCATGACGGATAATATGGGCCATAACGAAGAGATTCCATAATAACAGCAGCAACCACAGGGACAACAGCGGCGCTGAAACCGGTTCAGTCACGGTACCGGGTCCGATAGCCAGCATCAGTGGCAAGGCAATCAATCCCATCAGACTGCCACTACCTGCCAGCGCAGACAGTGTCTGGTTGATGCGCACCGTCTTGTTCTGTAAATACAGTAAAGACCACACAAAAACGGCCAGCAGGCCGAGGTCTGCCCCGGCAAGCAGCAAGGAAGTATTGAAGGTATAGCTTTGTGATGAGACCAGTACCGAGACCAGACCATAACAACACAGGGAGATACCGAGCAGATAGCCGGAAGCAGGCAATTCCTGTGGTGTTCTGCGCAACAGGCAGAGATCAAACCAGGCCCTGATGAGTTGCAACATCGACAGGAATAACGGTTGGCGCCGGAAGTCCTGCAAACTCCTACCGTTTCTTGCGTGCTGCTTTCTTTGTTACTTTTTTCTTTTTCTTTACAATTGCCTTTTTGGCTGACACTTTCTTTTTGACTGTCTTTTTTACAGCCGCTTTCTTCTTCGGCGTCACCTTCTTCACAGCCTTCTTCGCAGCCTTCTTTTTTGGACTCCCCTTCTTCACTACTTTCTTTTTGACTGCCTTTTTTACAGCCACCTTCTTCTTCGGTGCCGTCTTCTTCACGACCTTCTTTTTAACTACCTTCTTTTTGACTACCTTCTTTTTAACCGCTTTCTTTTTAACCGCAGCCTTCTTCTTTGGCGCCACCTTTTTCTTCGACTCCGGCTTCTTTACAATTTTCTTTTTAGCCGCTTTCTTCTTCACCTTCTTTTTTGCGGCAGCATCTTCCTCGGCCTTGCTGGCACGGTGCTTGGCAAAGGCCGCCCGAATGGCATCAGTGCGCGTTTCGTTTTTCGCACTGGCACGGACATCTTCCATAACTTTGGTGACAGCCTTGAATATATCGGATATTTCACCGACACCCTGGACCGTGCGTAACTTGCCCTGCTCCTTGTAATATTCGATGACCGGCAGGGTATGCGTTTCGAAGACCCGCAAGCGATTGCCGATGGTTTCCTCGTTATCATCTCCACGGTGCCGCAGGCGACCACCACACTCATCGCAGCGCCCTTCAATGTGCGGCGGCGCGTAAAAGACGTTATACATCTGGCCGCAGGACAGACAGGTACGTCGACCGACCAGGCGCTGAATCAGTGCATCAACGTCGACGGCAACCAGCAATGCCAGGTTCAGCGGGCGGCCAAGGGCGGTTAGCAGCTGATCCATTGCCTCGGCCTGCTGCAGGTTTCTTGGAAAACCATCCAGAATAAATCCCTTGCGTGCATCCGGCCGGGTCACGCGCGCCTTGATAATACTCAACACAATATCGTCACTGACCAGTTGACCGGCATCCATTGCGGCCTTGGCCTGGCGCCCAAGAGGGGTTCCCTCGGCAACTGCCTCGCGCAGCATGTCACCCGTTGAGATCTGCGGCAGCTTGTATTTTTCAACCAGAAGCTTGGCCTGTGTCCCCTTGCCTGAACCGGGCGCGCCCAGCATTACTATTCTCATGGTGTGTTCGAGTCCTCTAGAGTGTTGATTTTGTTAACTTCCTGTACCGTGGAAGATTTTTTCAATGCAGACATAGTTTTTTTTACGTGGCCGTGGCACAAGGCAGCGTTTAAGCTACCCTCTGCCAGTAGTATAAGTCAACGAAGTTCATGAAATAAATCAGGTTTTGAGCTAGAATCCCGCACCCCGGGACATTACCCATCCGATCTCACACACAATCCTGTACACGCACTATGAGCGCAATTGAAGATTTCACCGACAGCGAATTGTGGATCATCAGGACCACGCTGGAAGAGCGTTATGGGGAAACCATAGAGCCCGAACTGGCCGATATCGAGCTGCGTCTGAATCCCTATGCAACTGAATTGACCCCCTGCCCGGCAGCCTACTGGAAGCACCAGGGTTGTCACTTCATTACCTGCAAAACCGGCGATTCCCGCTACCGCTGCCAGTTCTATTACCGCGTCCACCAGATGTACGGCACCGGTGTCGAGGAATACGACGACCTGTCCGAATGCGTGGTGACGCTACTGCAGGTACAGGCCGATTACGAGGCAAACCGGGACAACGATCAAAACTCTGCCTGAACAGAATTCAACCCGTAACAGCAAACCTTCCGAAGGAGATCGATACATGGCAAAAGCAGCAGGGAAAAAGAATGCGTTCTACGCTCAATCCGGCGGTGTCACCGCGGTCATCAATGCATCCGCCTGCGGCGTGATCGAAACGGCGCGCCAGCACAAGGACAAGATCGGCAAGGTCTATGCCGGGCGTAACGGTATCATCGGCGCACTCACCGAAGATCTGATCGATACCAGCAAGGAAGGCGCCCGCGCCATCGCCGCGTTGCGCCACACACCCAGCGGCGCCTTCGGTTCCTGCCGCTACAAGATGAAGGGCCTGGATGACAACAAGCGCGAATACGACCGCCTGATCGAGGTATTCGCGGCACACAACATCGGTTACTTCTTTTATAACGGTGGCGGCGACTCGGCCGACACCTGCCTGAAGGTATCGCAGCTCTCCAAGGCAACCGGTTACCCGATTCAGGCCATCCACGTACCGAAGACTGTGGACAATGACCTGCCGATTACCGACAACTGCCCGGGCTTTGGTTCCGTGGCCAAGTACATCGCCGTCTCCACCCGCGAGGCCAGCTTTGATGTCGCCTCCATGTGTGCCACCTCCACCAAGGTGTTCGTGCTCGAAGTCATGGGCCGGCACGCCGGCTGGATCGCCGCCGCCGGTGGTATGGCCACCTCGGAAGACTGCGACCTGCCGGTCATCATCCTGTTCCCGGAAGTCCCGTTCAACCAGGCGAAGTTCCTGCGCGAGGTCAAGGCCAAGGTCAAGGAATACGGCTACTGCTCCATCGTGGTCTCGGAAGGTGTTGCCGACAGCAAGGGCAAATTCCTTGCCGACCAGGGTCTCAAGGACGCCTTTGGCCACGCCCAGCTGGGTGGCGTCGCACCGGTCATTGCCAACATGGTGCGTGAAAAACTCGGTTACAAGTACCACTGGGCCGTCGCCGATTACCTGCAACGCGCTGCCCGCCACATCGCATCAAAATCCGACGTCGATCAGGCCTATGCCATGGGCAAGGCCGCCGTCGAACTGGCGCTGGCCGGCAAGAACTCCGTCATGCCAACGGTGGTGCGCACCTCCAACAAACCGTACCGCTGGAAGATCGGTGAAGCAAGACTGTCCCGCGTGGCCAACGTCGAAAAGATGATGCCAAAAAGTTACATCACAAAGGACGGCTTTGGCATCACCAATCGCTGCCGTGATTACCTGGCACCGCTGATGCAAGGCGAAGACTATCCGCCGTATGGCAAGGATGGCTTGCCTAAATACATCCAGCTGAAGAACATTTCAGTTGCGAAAAAACTGAAGGATTTCAAGGTCAAATAGCATGGACACCTGTAGGAGCGGATTGCATCCGCGATTAATAACCAAAAGCCATTCGCGCCTGCAAGGCGCTCCTACAGGTATTTCTAATGGCGCAGGAGCGCCTTGCAGGCGCGAACAATCATGACCCTTGAAAAGGCCCGTGAGCTGTTGTCCGTTCAGGTAGACATGGGCGGCGGCTATAACCGCAACGCCACCCGGTTGATCCTGGCCGAGGTAAAACTTGATCACGGTCAAGGCGCCGTGGATGCCTTCATCCGAGAATTCGACCTGGAAAAACTGTTCGGCTTCAAGCCAGGCACAGAATTTAAAACACCTTAGTGGATCAAAGGAGAATATAAATGTCTATTGAACTTTTATTTGCACTGGCCTGCGGCTTTGGAGCCCTTGCCTACGGCATTGTGTCCGTCAAGTGGATACTGACCAAGCCCACCGGCAACGAACGCATGCAGGAAATCGCAGCCGCCGTTCAGGAAGGCGCCAAGGCCTATTTGAATCGCCAGTACACCACCATCGGCATCGCCGGCGTGGCGCTGTTTTTTGTTATTGGATTCTTCATAGACTGGGTCACAGCTGCTGGTTTCGCTGTTGGTGCCGTATTCTCGGGACTGACCGGCTACATCGGCATGAATATCTCGGTGCGCTCCAACGTGCGCACTGCAGAGGCGGCCCATGACGGCATCAATGCTGCCCTGCAGATTGCCTTCCGCGGCGGCGCCATCACCGGCATGCTGGTGATTGGACTGGGTCTGATAGGCGTGGCCGGCTTCTACGGCCTGATGCTGATCATGGGTGTAGAGGACCCGATTCACCCACTGGTGGGCCTGGCCTTCGGTGGTTCCCTGATTTCCATCTTCGCCCGACTCGGCGGTGGCATCTTCACCAAGGGCGCCGATGTCGGCGCCGACATCGTCGGCAAGGTCGAGGCCGGCATCCCGGAAGACGATCCGCGCAACCCGGCCGTGATTGCCGACAACGTCGGTGATAACGTCGGCGACTGTGCCGGTATGGCCGCTGACCTGTTCGAGACCTATGCGGTCACCGTGGTAGCCACCATGCTGCTGGGCAGCCTGCTGCTGGATGCCACCGGCCCGGCAGCACTCTATCCACTGGTGCTCGGCGGCGTCTCCATCATCGCCTCCATCATCGGGACTTTTTTCGTCAAGACCTCCGAAGGCGCCAAGATCATGAACGCCCTGTACCGTGGCCTGATCGTTGCCGGCGTACTTGCCGCTATCGCCTTCTACCCGGTAACGACCTGGGTGATGGGTGACACTATTATGCTCGACGGTGGTGAGGTCAGCACACGCATGCTGTACTACTGTGCACTGATCGGACTGGCACTGACCGCGGCCCTGGTGGTCATTACCGAGTACTACACCGGCACCGAGTTCAAGCCGGTGCGCCACATCGCCGAGGCCTCCACCACCGGAGACGGCACCAACGTGATTGCCGGTCTCGGTGTGTCCATGAAGTCCACTGCCCTGCCCGTCATTATCATCTGTTCCAGTATCTGGGGCGCCTTTGAGCTGGCCGGCATCTACGGCATCGCCATTGCCGCCACATCCATGCTGTCCATGGCCGGTATCATCGTGGCCCTCGACGCCTACGGCCCCATCACTGATAACGCCGGTGGTATTGCCGAGATGGCCGAACTGGACGAGAAGATTCGTAACATCACCGACCCGCTGGATGCCGTAGGCAACACCACCAAGGCTGTCACCAAGGGTTACGCCATTGGTTCTGCTGCGCTGGCTGCACTGGTGCTGTTTGCCGACTACACCCATGCGCTGAGCACACACAGCGACAAGGTACTGAACTTCTCGCTGGATAATCACATGGTGCTGATCGGTCTGCTGATCGGCGGGCTGGTGCCGTTCCTGTTTGGTGCCATGGCCATGGAGGCCGTGGGCCGTGCCGCCGGCGGCATCGTCAACGAGGTCCGCCGTCAGTTCAAGGAAATGCCCGGCATCATGGACCACACCCAGAAGCCGGACTACTCCAAGGCCGTGGACATGCTGACCAAGGCTGCCATCCGGGAAATGATCATCCCCTCACTGTTGCCGGTAATGGTACCGGTCGTCATCGGCCTGACCCTGGGTGCCGAGGCACTCGGCGGCGTACTGATCGGGACCATCGTGACCGGCCTGTTTGTAGCCATTTCCATGACCACCGGTGGTGGCGCCTGGGACAATGCCAAGAAGTATATCGAGGACGGTAACTTCGGCGGCAAGGGTTCTGACGCACACAAGGCGGCAGTCACCGGTGACACCGTGGGCGACCCCTACAAGGACACCGCCGGACCGGCCATTAACCCGTTGATCAAGATCATCAACATCGTGGCCCTGCTGATCGTGCCGTTACTGTAATAATATCGCCGGGGTGTCATTAATAAAAACACCCAATTGGCCACGGAAGCACACGGAAAAACACGGAAATAATACTTTTTTAAGGCATTTTTCTTCCGTGTAATTCCGTGTGCTTCCGTGGCAAGATTTTTAGTAAGTGCCATTCCTGTCATCACCGACTCATTATGAAAGACAAACTCAGCCCTGAACAAATGGTCGTCGGCGACAAGAGCGGCATCGACCTGTCTGAATCCCGACCGTCTTTACAGGCGCTGCTGAACGAACATGAAGCACACCTGCAGTCCCTGCCGGATGACGGCCCGCCACTGGAAAGGGCACGGGTACAACTGGATATTGCCGAAACCCGGCTGGCATTACTCAAGAAAAAGGAAGCCTGGGATACGGCACGTGAACTGTTTGATGTCTTTGTCGAACAGCAAGCCTGGCAGGATGCCATCGAGACCTGTGATGTCCTGTTCCAGTGTGAGCAGCCTGAATCACTGGCGGCGCTGGGTAACGGTGTCTGGCTGGCTGTCACCTATCCGGTTCCCGCACAACTCACCGTTGCCATGCTGCAGCATATCGTCGATGAAACCCCGGATGACTCCGATGGCGCAGCTGTTGCTGCCATGGCCGCCAACTATATTGCCGACATACGTACCGAGGACAAGGAACACGACAGCCTGACCTTCTTTACCAGGCAGATGCTGGCGGGAGTAGCCAGGCGGCATCGCGGTATTGAGGATGACCCCGAGATGATCAACACCTGGATTGAAATCCTTGAGTTGAATGACATCAAGTCATTGCTGTCGCGTCTCGCGACCATGCTGGATGCCATCGTGGGTAACCACTGGTGGGTTGACCGTGATGCGCTGCGTGCCCGATTGCCGGTATACTAGTATTATGGTCAAGCACAAGGGTGCCTACAGAACTGTCATAAAGGCACTGAAGAGGCCTTTCAAAAGAGTTATCTTCCTTTTCAAAAGCGGACTCTCGTCCAGCATGTCCGGTACCGGAGAGTGGTTGATCTACAACGCCCAGCGATTTTCACCCTACAAGTTCAGAGCCTACCAGCCCATGCCCTGGATCGGGCTGAAAACCCGCAAGCGCGATGAATCGACCCGGCAACGCTGGCAGGCCATCGAGAACAACCTCGGCATTGAAGGTGGCACTGCCATGGATATTGGCTCGAACCTGGGCCACTTCGTGCTGCGACTGGCGGAAAAAGGTTTCTACAGCATCGGCATTGATATGGCCTACGGCAATATCAAGATCGCCCAGCACGCCCAGCGCAAGGCCGGTATCGAGAATGCCGCTTTTAGTGTCATGGCGATCACACCGGATAATGTCACTGTCCTGCCTGATATCGATGTACTGGTATTCTTCTCGGTCTGGCACCACTGGATAGCAGCCTACGGTCACGAGCAGGCACTGGACATGTTGCGCATCATCTGGGGAAAAACCCGGCATGTCATGTTCTTCGAGACCGGCGAGGATACGGAAATCAGCCATCTCGGGATTACCGAGAAACCGGCCGACTGGGCACGCACGCAACTTGAACAGGCCTGCCCCGGCGCGACCATCAGGATTATCGGTGAATTTGACCGCGGCGCCCACAAGGAAATCAGGCAGGTACGCACCCTGTTTGCTGTTTACCGCCAGTAATATGCACGGCCCCTGCTCACCCGGGAGGCATGCCAGCAGCTTGACTCGCGCCCGAATCCTCTGCTGTCTCTCGCTAATGATCACCGCTTGTCAACCAGGCACCCTGCCCCGAACTGACAACAATGATTCTGAAACCGCGGCAATCACGACGGTGACACTCAAGCAGGATTTTCCAATCCGGCCAGACCGCTCCAATGAGTACATACAGGATGGCAAGATCAGCTTCTATGAGGCCATCTCGGAATACCACCCGCACTGCAAGCTGGAGCTGCGCACAATTGCCGATACCGAACGGGTCATCCACCCGGAAACCTTCAGCGTCACCCGGGTCTACCGGCAGGAGGATTTTGTCGGCTATAAAAAGATGATATTTGCAGGTGATGGCGATTCAGGGCAGATCATGTCAACCACCTACCTGTTCCTGCACTCAGAGAAACAGCCCGCTATATTCAGGCTCAGCTGCATGCGACTGGATGAATCCTTTTATGCACGCCACGTTACCGTTGACGAAATGCGCGACACACTGGGCGACCTGATGACATTCTCCTTACAGGGTGCAGAATAGGCCGCTCACTTCTGGTGGTAGTAGTCGTACTTGTCGAGCATCTCCACGGTAAAGCCCCAGGCCTCGTTGTATGACAGACCGCTGTCATCCGGGATGATCAGTTTTACATACAGCTGCCTGTCATGTTTTTCTTTCAGTGCTGCCAATTGCCGGTGCAGCTCCTCCCGGGTGACGACCCGGTAGTCCTCTTCATCCATGTCCTTGATTCTGAGATGGTAATACTTGCCTTCCTTCCAGTAGCGCACGGTCACTACGTGTTTGCCCTGGGCGGAACGCGCCGGCCTGAACAGTTTGTCATACTTGACCTGCAACTCGCTGTAATCATCCTGCAGTGAGAGCAGTTGTTGCTCGGTGAGGGAACTGCCCAGTCTGAGTGCCGCCAGTTCCGTAGCCTGCTTTTGATTCTCCTCTTCGCTGCGGGCCACATCATCAAGCACCTGCCGCATTCGCTGTTGCAAGGTATCGTGGGCAACCGTCAGCTGTGCAACCTCATCACGCGCCTGCTTCAGCTGGTCGTCATTCAGCAGCGCATCGCGCCGGTACTTCTGCAGGCTGCTGGCCAGTTGCTGCTTGTCCACCTCGAGCGCCAGCAGCTGCTGCTTCTGTCCGGACAGCTGTTCGGACAGTGTAGTATTACGCTCTGTCATGCGCATCAGCTGCATGCGCATTTCGGAATTGGCATGTTGCGCCTGTGCCAGCTGTTCCTCCAGGGTGGCACTGGTCTCGCTCGCAGACCGTGCCAGCGCCTTTGCGGCATACTCCGCTTCGATCGTGGCGCGCAACTTCTCCACCAGTTCCCAGTTACGCAGCATCAACACAGTACTCGCGATCATGAAAATCATGACCACGACCATCATGATATCGGTAAACGATGGCCAGAAACTGTCGCTGCCTGTGCCTGCATCGTGATTCTGACGCAGGTCGATAAATCCCCCGTCCATGATCACTCGCCGGCTGCCGGCAGGCGGAAACCGTCACGCAACAGCTGCTTGATACTGTCAATTGTTTCCTTTGTGCCACCCATCTGCTGACCCAGTTCAACAGCCACCTCGTTCAGCCGGCTACCGGCCTGGGCATATTCCTGCTGTATCGCCAGCATCGCACCGGCTGCTTCACGCAGACCATGGATCAGCCCGGATACTTCCTGCAGCATACTTTCGCTGTCGCGGGCATATTTCGGTAGCAGGTACACCGTGGTCGCTTCTTCCACACCACTGAGCAAGTGCGTCTGCGCATCGCCCAGTTTGAGGTTGAAATAACCATAGAACAGGTAACACAGGATAGCCGTGATGGTGGTTGACAGTGCCGTCGACATGCCATGGATCACCAGCCCCATGGACCCGGTGTCCTGTACTGTTTCCAGCAGGCTGGAGGCACCGACCAGCGCTACGGACAGGGAAACGATGGTGCCAAAGACACCGGTCAGAATAAGAATATTACCGATGTAGCGCGCAAAGCTGGTACGCGTGCTCTCGTCTGCAAGCAGGGTTGACGCCAGCGCGCCGTGATTGATGCGCACATGCCGTTCGCTCAGCTTGCGGATGATGTTATAGCGCCTGGCAATAATGGATTCCGAATCGATGCCCTTCAGCAACTTGCCGGAGTCATTGTTGAACTGGCGGACAAACCTGGCCAGCGCGGATTCCTCGCCCATGTAGTACCACAGGGAAGAGATAACCTTGATCAGCCCCAGCAGAAAGGCAAGCAGGATGCCACCGTTGATCACCAGACCAACCGGTGTCAGCTGGTTCTCGAGATACAGATCATTTATGTATCCGTAACTCATAAACAGGATAACGGCAACTATCACACCGAGAACAAGCAGCCGGAACAGGATGCGCCGGCTGAAATTACGCCTGGTTTCGATCATAGGTTCATTCCTTAATACAGGGTTAATGCAAATATTCAGCTTATGTCAGTACGGGCACAAGCTGCCCGAAGTACTTAATTTTTGCCACGGAAACACACGGAAGAACACGGAAATATTTTTGCTAAGGTATTTTTTCTTCCGTGTATTTCCGTGTGTTTCCGTGGCTAATACGTTGTTACAGGGGTACCGAAAACCTGATTTTATCAGGCCTTGCTGTAGATCTCCGCACCGGCTTCCCTGAACTGGTCCGCCTTCTCGGCCAAACCCTGTTCGATGGCAACGCCGATATCGCCAATACCCTTGCTGGCAGCATATTCACGCACATCCTGGCTGATTTTCATGGAACAGAACTTCGGCCCGCACATGGAACAGAAATGCGCCACCTTGGCAGAGTCCTTGGGCAGGGTGGCATCATGAAACTCGCGTGCCTTCTCCGGATCGAGGCCCAGATTGAACTGATCATCCCAGCGAAATTCAAAACGCGCCTTTGACATGGCGTTATCACGCACCTGCGCACCCGGGTGTCCCTTGGCAAGATCAGCGGCGTGGGCGGCAATCTTGTAGGTGATAATGCCCTCGCGTACATCATGCTTGTCCGGCAGTCCCAGGTGCTCCTTGGGTGTGACGTAACACAGCATCGCCGTACCGTACCAGCCGATCTGTGCGGCGCCAATGGCGGAGGTGATGTGATCATAGCCCGGTGCAATGTCCATGGTCAGCGGCCCAAGGGTATAAAAAGGCGCTTCATGGCAGTCATCCAGCTCCTTTTGCATGTTTTCCCTGATCATCTGCATCGGGACATGTCCCGGACCCTCGATCATGACCTGTACATCATGTTGCCAGGCGATCTTCGTCAGTTCACCCAGCGTCTCCAGTTCGGCAAACTGCGCCGCATCATTGGCATCGGCAATGGAACCGGGGCGCAGGCCGTCACCGAGTGAAAAAGACACATCATAGGCCTTCATGATCTCGCATATATCTTCGAAATGCGTGTACAGGAAACTCTCTGTGTGATGCGCCAGGCACCACTTGGCCATAATGGAGCCACCGCGCGAGACGATACCGGTGACCCGTTTGGCGGTCATCGGTACCCACGCCAGGCGCACACCGGCATGAATAGTGAAGTAGTCCACGCCCTGCTCCGCCTGCTCAATCAGGGTATCGCGGAAGATCTCCCAGCTCAGGTCTTCCGCCCTGCCATCAACCTTCTCCAGTGCCTGGTAAATCGGTACGGTGCCGACCGGTACCGGTGAATTGCGCAGTATCCATTCACGTGTTTCATGGATATTCCTGCCGGTGGACAGATCCATGAGCGTGTCGCCACCCCAGCGCGCCGACCACACCATTTTCTCGACTTCCTCGGCAATCGAGGAGGTCACCGCCGAGTTGCCAATATTGGTATTGATCTTCACCAGGAAATTCCGGCCGATGATCATCGGTTCCTGTTCCGGGTGATTGATGTTTGCCGGGATAATCGCACGGCCACGCGCTATTTCCTCGCGCACAAATTCGGGCGTGACTTTCCCGGGGATACTGGCGCCAAAACTGTTACCCGGGTGTTGTTTCAGTAACTCGCTGTCCCGCAACTGCTCCAGCAACAGGTTCTCGCGAATGGCGACAAACTCCATTTCCGGGGTAATGATGCCCTGCCTGGCATAATGCATTTGCGTCACGTTGTGGCCGGGCAGTGCGCGGCGTGGTTTGCGAATATGCTCAAAACGCAAATGGGCCAGTTCCGGGTTGGACTGGCGCTCACGACCAAACGCTGAACCCGGACCGTCGAGTTGTTCGGTGTCATTGCGACCCGCTATCCAGACAGCACGGACATCCGGCAGACCGGCCAGCAGATCAATCGCCGCATCCGGATCGGAATACGGACCCGAGGTATCATACACAGTGATATCCGGGTTCTGTTCTGCACCAAAACTGGCAGCTGTGTCAGCTTGCCGGATCTGGCGCATCGGTACGCGAATATCCGGGCGCGAGCCCTGCACATAGATTTTCCTGGAATTGGGAAATGGTCGGGTAACGTCTTCCGACAGCTGTGTGGTCTGCTTGATAAAATCTTCCGGGATCGCACTCATCTGTCCGTCCTCACGGGTCATGGATACAAAGCCGGCAGGTACGTGAGAGCTTCCCTACGCCGGTATAAACCCGCATTTCCCACGGGATTGACGAGCCCTCGCCAACCCGCGCGAAATGCGGGTTAATCGGATCAGGTTCCAAGGGTGAGTCTCAGCCCGTCAGGGCACCCCCAGCCGGGCTACACGGTAACGAATGGCCCCGCTGTTTGCAACATTATTATCCTGAAGTTTAATAATAACCCAATGTTTTATATGAGAAACATGACAGATTATTGCCAGCGTGCGGCAAACCCCGTACCCTTGGCCGCCATTATATCGCCAAGAGACGGGCAGCCCCATGAAGCAGACAGAAATCGAACAGGCACGCTTTAATATGATCGAGCAACAGATACGTCCCTGGGATGTGCTTGATCAGCAGGTGCTGGACACCATGAACACGATTCCCCGGGAACACTTTGTCCCCGAACGCTATCGCTCCCTGGCATTCGCTGATACCAATATACCGCTCGGTCATGAACAGGTGATGATGGCACCCAGGCTCGAAGGCCGCCTGCTGCAGGCACTGGCCATCACTCCCGGTGATCGCATTCTCGAAGTAGGTACCGGCAGCGGCTACCTGACGGCTTGTCTCGCCAGCCTGGGGCAGCAGGTCACCAGTTTCGACATCATGCCTGACTTTACTGCCGCCGCCGGGGATGCATTGCAGGGCAAGGAAATCAGTAACGTTTCATTACATACCGCCGACGTTGCCAACGGCATCGACTCGGACGATCGCTACGATGCAGTCGCCATCACCGGTTCATTACCGGTACTGCAACGGCAATTTCACAACAATCTCAGCATCGGTGGCAGGCTGTTTATCATTACCGGCTCATTGCCTGTCATGGAAGCCTGGCTGATCACCCGTATCGACGAGAACAACTGGGCAAGCGAAAGCCTGCTGGAGACCTGTATTCCGCCACTGCTGAATGCAACCACGGCACAGGATTTTATTTTTTAGCAGCCTGTCAGACTGAAAGCCTGTTTTTTTTACTGTTTTTTAGCCACGGAAGCACACGGAATTACACGGAAGAAAAAATAGCTTACTGGAAGTATTTCCGTGTTTTTCCGTGTGCTTCCGTGGCAATATTTTTAAAGGGATAAACCAGTACTATCTAAATAAATATGAAACATATTCTCCTGCACCGCTATGGCTCGCTACTGCTCTGTGGGCTGCTGCTTGTCTTGAGCGGGCAAGGTCGGGCGGACGACCTGATATCGGTGTACGAACTGGCGCTGCTTGCCGACCCGCAATACCAGGCCGCTATCGAGGCACGCAGTGCAGCACTTGAGGTCGTACCGCAGGCACGTGCCGCACTGCTGCCGGATCTCGGTATCAGAGGTGACGTGTCCCGTGACCGCTTTGATCCCAGAAACGACGACGACACCAGCTACGCCACCAACCAGACCTACAGTATCGGCTTGCGCCAGACCCTTTACCAGCGTGATCGCTTTATACAACTCAAGCAGGCAGACAGTCTCGTTACACAGGCCGATGCCCGGTTCATCGCCGCCCGGCAGGATTTAATCCTGCGTGTGGCCACACGTTATTTCCTGGTACTGGGTGCACATGACAACGTCGAGTTTGTTCTGGCGGACAAGGAAGCCATTGCCCGTACACTGGAACAGGCCAGGCAACAGTTTGCAGTCGGGCTGGCACCCATCACCGACACCCTGGAAGCACAGGCGCGCTACGACATCGCGGTCAGTAACGAGATCAATGCCAGGCAATTACTGGCCGATGCCGAGGAGGCACTGCGGGAACTGACCGGGGAATTACCGGTCGCACCCGAAATCCTCATGCCCGAGATACCCATGCTGAAACCGGACCCTGCCAGCCAGGACGAATGGGTTGCCGCGGCAGCAGAACAAAACCCGCTGATACTGGCAGCCCGGGCCGCGACCGAAGTGGCGAAACAGGAAATCCAGGTGAAGAACTCCGGACATTATCCAAGTCTTGATGCCACCGCGGACTACCGCTATCGCGACAACCAGTTTGGCGGAGTAATTCCGCTGGAACGCAATGACAGCGCCATCGGCCTGGAGTTGAGCATACCACTCTACCAGGGTGGTCTGGTATCTTCCCAAACCCGTCAGTCACGCTATGAGTACAACCAGGCCATGGAAGAACTGATCAAACAGCGCCGCGCCACCGAACGCCAGACACGCGATAATTACCGTGGTGTGCTTGCCGGTATCAGCAAGGTTGTGGCGCTGCAGCATGCCGTGCTGTCCAATGAAAAAGCAGTGGAAGCAGCGGAGGCCGGCTTTGAAGTCGGTACCCGTGCCATTATTGATGTACTGGATGCACAGCGCGACCTGCTGGCTGCCCGTCGCGACTACGCCCGCTCCCGTTATGACTACCTGCTGGATACACTGGAACTGAAGCAGGCCGCCGGTGTATTATCTGCGACCGATCTGGCTCAGGTTAACGAGTGGCTGGTCGAAAACACCCAGTATGTCACCCCCTAATCGAATGGCACTTATCTTATGAAGTATCTTCACAAAAAACACCCCATTGGCCACGGAAAAACACGGAAATAATTCTTTTAAGGCATTTTTCTTCCGTGTCATTCCGTGTGCTTCCGTGGCAAGATGTTTAAGTAAGTGCCATTCACCCCCTAATCAACAATGAACATTTTAGGTCTCTCCGCGTACTACCACGACAGCGCCGCCGCGTTAGTGCGTGACGGTGTCATCGTGGCGGCCGCCCAGGAAGAACGCTTCTCCCGCAAGAAGCACGATGCACGCTTCCCGGAGGGCGCCATCAACAGCTGCCTGTCCGAGGGCGGCATCACACTGGCGGATATCGATGAAGTGGTGTTCTATGACAAGCCGCTGGTCAAGTTCGAGCGCCTGCTGGAGACCTACCTCACCTATGCTCCGCGGGGCTTTCGTTCCTTTGTTGCCGCCATGCCGGTGTGGCTTAAAGAAAAACTCTACCTCAAGGCCACCCTGAAGAGGCAACTGGCTGAGTTGGGCAATATGGAGGTCAAGGAACTGCCGGCGCTGCTGTTTGCCGAACACCACCAGTCACATGCCGCCTCTGCGTTCTTCCCCAGCCCGTTCGAGAAGGCCGCCGTGCTGTGCCTCGACGGTGTGGGCGAATGGGCCACCACCTCCGTGTGGCTGGGTGACGGCCAGTCACTCACCCCGCAGTGGGAACTCGACTTCCCGCATTCGCTGGGCATGCTGTACTCGGCCTTTACCTATTACACCGGCTTCCGGGTCAACTCCGGTGAATATAAATTGATGGGCCTCGCCCCCTACGGTGAGCCGAAATATGTCGACCTGATTCTCGAACACCTCATTGACCTGAAAGACGACGGCACCTTCCGGCTGAACATGGATTACTTCAACTATGCCACCGGGCTGACCATGACCAACCAGCGCTTTGCCGACCTGTTCGGGGCCCCGGCGCGCACCGCGGAGACCGCCATCGCCCAAAGGGAAATGGATATCGCACGCTCCATCCAGGCAGTCACGGAAGAAGTCGTCCTGCGCCTGGCCCGTACGGTACACCAGGAGCTGGGGGTCGAGTATCTGTGCCTGGCCGGTGGCGTGGCGCTCAACTGTGTCGCCAACGGGCGCATCCTGCGTGAAGGCCCGTTCAGGGATATCTGGATCCAGCCGGCGGCCGGTGATGCCGGGGGTGCCCTGGGGGCGGCCCTGATTGCGTGGCACGAGTACCACGACCAGCCGCGGCAGGTGAATGGCCACGATGCCATGCAGGGGTCCTACCTGGGCCCTCGCTATAAAGACGACGACATCAGGACACAGCTGGACGCCCAGGGTGCCGTCTACGAGGAACTGGATGACAATACCCTGTCTGACCGGCTCAGTGCCGTGCTGGCCGACGAGAAGGTAGCGGGCTGGTTCCAGGGACGCATGGAGTTTGGTCCCCGCTCGCTGGGTGGCCGCTCCATTATCGGCGATCCGCGCAGTGCCAGGATGCAGTCGGTGATGAACCTGAAGATCAAGTACCGGGAATCGTTCCGCCCCTTTGCACCGGCGGTACTGGCTGAAGACGTGTCCGAGTACTTCGATCTCGACCGGCCCAGTCCCTACATGCTGATCGTCGCCCCGGTGAAAGAAGCACTGCGCACCCCGATGACGGCCGAACAGGAACAGTTATTCGGTATCGAGAAGCTCAACGTGCCGCGCTCGCAGATCCCGGCCATCACCCATGTCGACTACTCGGCCCGGGTGCAGACGGTCCATGCACAGAGCAACCCGAAGTTCCATACCCTGCTGGAGAAGTTTAAAGAACGCACCGGCTGCAGCGTACTGGTCAACACCTCCTTCAATGTGCGTGGCGAACCCATCGTCTGTACCCCGGAAGACGCCTATCGCTGCTTTATGCGCACCGAGATGGACTACCTGGTGGTCGAGAATTTCATTATGGCCAAGACCGACCAGCCGGAATGGGAGAAAGATGATGCCTGGAAAGACGAGTTTGAGCTGGATTAATTTTGTGTCCGTTCATAAACACCGTTATTTCTCTCGCAAAGACGCAAAGGCGCAAAGGCGCCAAGAAAAAATATAATATGCCCTTGAAACAGTACGATTTTAACTTTGCGATCTTTGCGTCTTTGCGAGATTTATCCCTTCAGGATGAGCACTAAATTATGACCGGAACCCCCGCCTACCACGAGCCTGACAAAAAGGAACTGCGCCAGTTCGGCCTGATCTTTGCCAGCGGCATTGCCCTGATCTTCGGCCTGTTCCTGCCGTGGCTGTTTGAGCATCCCTGGCCGCTATGGCCCTGGATAGCAGCCGGCGTCTTTACCGTGACGGCACTGCTGCTGCCGCAGGTACTGCGACCCGTGTTCTGGCTGTGGATGAAGTTTGGTCATGTGCTGGGCTGGATCAACACCCGCATTATCCTGGGCATAACCTTCCTGATACTCTTTATCCCGGTGGCCCTGGTGTTTCACCTGTTTGGCAAGGACCCGATGCGACGCCGCCTGGAGCCCGCCGCCAAAAGTTACCGAATCAAAAGCGAGCACCTGCCGCGTGAACGCATGGAGAAACCGTTCTGATGCTGGATTTACTCAAAGACCTGTGGGACTTCCTCAAGATACGTAAAAAGTTCTGGCTGGCACCGATTATTCTGGTGCTGGTATTGCTGGGCGCGCTCATCGTGCTTTCGCAGGGATCGGCGGTGGCTCCGTTTATCTATACGTTGTTCTAACAGCCTGTCATTCCCGCGAAGGCGGGAATGACAATCTTTAAAACAGCCACAGACTCCAGCCGTCATCCAGATCGTCCTCGCAACGGCTCAACTGAGTGTGGTAGTTCGACGCCCGCGCGCTGACTTTTTTAGCCACGTCGATTAACCACGGTTTGCTGTTATAGGTCTTGCGTGTATAGCCGCCGTGCCCCTCGTGGTAGGCAAGATACTGGTTGTAGGCATCCCATTGCGAGATCCCCAGTTTCCGGTGACTGATGCTTCCATACCAGGCGACGAAATCGACCGCATCATCAAAATCATCCCGGTCAGCCCCCCAATTACCGGCTTCCTCCTTGTACCAGTCCCAGGTGGAGTCCTGGGCCTGTGCATAGCCGTAGGCCGAGGAGACCCGCCCCCAGGGAATGACCCACAGGATGTGATCCCAGGGTGGTTTGGCATCATCCACGAACCTGGATTCCTGGTAGATGATGGCCAGCTGTACATGAATGGGGGTTCCCCAGCGCTCAAAGGCCTTGCTGGAATCCCGGTACCAGCCGCCCTTGTCCTCAAAGATTTCACAACTGTCAGCCATATTCTGCGGCGGGTCGGTGGAACAGGCCGTCAGCAACAGGACGAACAGAAACAGGAATGAGTTGCGCATCGGGGTAAGACTATATCGCATCATTAATAAAAACACCCCATTGGCCACGGAAGCACACGGAAAAACACGGAAATATTTCTTTTAAGGAATTTTTCTTCCGTGTCATTCCGTGTACTTCCGTGGCAAGATGTTTAAGTAAGTGCCATTCCTGCCGGAACCAGAATACGAGACGTTTGACGATGAGTGATACAGGACTGCCAGAGACGCTGCCCGGCTTCGATGACCCGATCGGGTTGTTACGTGCCTGCCATGAGAAGATGCTGGCCCACTGCGAATTGCTGGCGACCCTGCTTGACAAGGAAAACCTGGACGATGAAGCACGTGAGGCAGCACGTAACATCAGCCGCTATTTTTCACAGAGTGCACCCCTGCATCACCGTGATGAAGAGGAAGACCTGTTCCCGCACATTAACCGGCAGTCCCTCCGGGTTGCCGAGCTGGTGCACACCTTAAAAAAGGAACATGAAACACTGGATGCACTGTGGAACAGCATTGCACCCGAGTTGAAGAAGCTGCCCGCCGCCGGCTTCAGTGATGCATTCAAACAGTCGGCAATGGAATTCAGTACGCTCAACCGGCAACATATTGCGCTGGAAAACAGGGAATTGCTGCCACTGGCCAGCAACAGCCTGAGCCAGCAGACACTGGCAGAAATCGGTGAGTCCATGGCGGCACGGCGCGGCGTGAAATTCTCCGCATTGTAGGAGCGCCTTGCAGGCGCGAAAATCTATAAATACCGGTCAATAATAGCCATCACGGCCTGCAAGGCACCGCGATTCTTCTCAACCACCTGCCGGCCCAGCTGGCCGACCCGGTGACGCTCGTTTGCATCATCCAGCCAGTGAGTCACTGTTTGCAGCAGTTCATCCGGGTCCGCCACCTTCACTGCCGCACCGGCATCGATCAGCAGCTCACAAATTTCAACAAAGTTGAAGACATGCGGCCCGGTGACAGCCGGTATCCCCAGCGCCGCCGGCTCCAGCAGATTATGCCCGCCGTGCGGCACCAGGCTGCCACCAACGAAGGCGACATCCGCTGCGGCGTACAGCAACGGTAATTCACCCATCGTATCGCCCACGTAAACAGCGGTCTCTGCCATGCAACTGACCTGTTCACTGCGTAATACCGTGTGGTAGCCGCGCTGCCTGCACAAGGCTGCAACGAATTCAAAGCGTTCTGGGTGGCGGGGCACCAGCACCAGCAGGCAATCACCGAACTGTTTGCGTAGCTGACGAAAGACATCGAGTATCAGCTCGTCTTCGCCCTCGTGGGTACTGGAGGCAATCCACACCGGCCGTCCAACGCCCCAGTCACGCCGCAGGACCGCTGCCTGCTCCAGCAGGCTGGGCGGGATACGCTGCTCAAATTTCAGGTTGCCGGTCACTGTAATGGCGTCAGGGTTCGCGCCAAGGTTCTCGAAGCGCCCGGCATCGGTCTCACCCTGGGCGGCGATCTCCGTCACGGCTGCCAGTGTATCCCCGGCCAGGCCACGTACACGACGGTAACCGGCAACAGAACGGGCAGAGAGGCGTGCATTGATCAACAATAGCGGGATAGCACGCTGCTGGCAGGCATGAAACAGGTTGGGCCACAGTTCGGTTTCCATGATGATGGCCAGCTGTGGCCGGACGCGGTCGAAAAACCGTGCCACGGCACCCGGCAGATCATAGGGTGCATAAACATGCGCCACTTTCTGCCCGAACAGGGCCGTCACCCGTGCCGAACCCGTCGGCGTCACCGTGGTCACGAGCAATGAATAGTCCGGGCACGACTCCAGCAGGGCGCGCACCACCGGCTCGGCGGCCTGTACTTCACCGACCGACACGGCATGTATCCAGATGACCTGTTCACCCAGTGCCGGCTCCATGCTGCCAAACCGTTCCGGCCAGCGATGCCAGTAATCCCGCGCGCGCAGGCCGCGCCAGGCCAGCCGCAGCAACACCATCGGCGTGAGCAGGTAGAGGAGGAATGTATAGAGGGTTCTCAACAGGACAATGCGCCGGCCGCCTACTCCCGCGACTTGAGCCAGTCCATATACAGCGGCACACCCCGTTCCACGGAACTGAACGGCTTGTCGTAGCCCAGTTCACGCAAGCGGCCCATATCCGCTTCTGTAAAACTCTGGTAGCGACCACGCAGATGATCCGGGAACGGGATGTATTCAATCTCACCACGCCCGTACCAGGCAATAACCGCGTTGGCAACATCGCCGAAACTCTGGCAGCGACCGGTACCCAGGTTCACGATACCCGATTTGCCGGGGTTATCCAGGAACCAGAGATTGACATCCACAACATCATCAATATAAATAAAGTCACGGCGCTGCTCGCCATTGCCGTAACCATCACAACCTTCAAACAGGCGTGGATTCTCGCCGGCATTGAGCTGCTGGCTGAGGTGGTAGGCAACACTGGCCATGCTGCCCTTGTGCTGTTCACGTGGCCCATAAACGTTGAAATAACGAAACCCGGCAATCTGGCAAGTCGCGCCCGGGAGTATCCTGCGTACATACTGGTCAAACAGGTACTTTGAATAGCCGTAGACATTCAGTGGCGACTCATACTTTTTCTCTTCCGTGAAGACACTGCCACCGCCATAGACGGCTGCCGAGGAGGCATACAGGCAGGCCGCATTGTTCTCCAGGCAATAGTGCAGCAACGTCTTCGAATACTCATAGTTGTTGTTCATTATGAAGTGGCCATCCCACTCGGTAGTTGCCGAGCAGGCACCCTCATGAAAAATCGCATCAACGCCTTCACCAAAGCCGGCACCGTTTTGCAGCTGTTTGAGAAAAGCATCCTTGTCGAGGTAATCCAGTATTTCACAATCAACCAGGTTCAGGAACTTGGTGCCATCCTTCAGGTCATCGACCACCAGCACATCCTCACGGCCCCGCTCATTGAGACCCTTGACGATATTACTGCCGATAAATCCTGCACCACCTGTCACAATTATCATATTCAGTCATCCTGTTGTTTGATGATTTCGATAAGTTCGCTGGTCGAGCAGCCATCTTCATAATCCAGCACCACGACATCTCCACCGGCCTGTTTTACACACTCGTAACCGGCGATGTCCTCGGGGCGGTAATCGCCACCCTTGACCAGCAGGTCAGGCTTGATATCGCAAATCAGCTGCTCCGGCGTGTCCTCGGAGAATGGCACTACCCAGTCGACGCTTTCCAGCGCGGCCAGTACCGTCATGCGCCGGTCCAGCGGATTGACCGGGCGGCCCGCGCCCTTGAGTCGCTGCACCGAGTCATCGTCATTGACCGCCACAATCAGGCGATCTCCCAGCTGACGCGCCTGGTTCAGGTACAGCACATGCCCGGCATGCAGGATATCAAAGCAGCCATTGGTCATCACGATGCGCTCACCGTGTGAACGTGCATCCGCAACGGCAACCCGCAATTGCGCCCGGTTCATTTCCCCGAACCCGGCATCCTGCCCCATCAACACGGTACGCCGCAGCTCGGGTACCGAGACACTCGCGGTTCCCAGCTTGCCGACAACAATACCGGCCGCCAGGTTGGCGAGCGCGGTTGCCGAACGCAACTCCTCACCGGCAGCCAGTGCCGCAGCCAGCACCGAGATGACCGTATCACCGGCACCCGTCACATCAAATACCTCACGTGCCTGTGTGGGCAAATGAAACTCCGGCTCATCCCGTCGCAACAGGGTCATGCCGTGCTCACCACGGGTCACCAGCAGCGCTTCAAGGTCATGTTGCGCCAGCAGTGCGTTACTCTTGTCGATCAATGCCTGCTCATCGGCACAGTGACCGGCAACCAGCTCGAACTCCGCCATGTTCGGTGTAATCAGTGTCGCACCGTTATAGCGGCTAAAATCCTGCACCTTGGGATCGATGAGTACCGGCTTGCCGGCGGCACGTGCTGTTGCAATCAACTGTTCAATTGCAGCGAGCGTACCCTTGCCGTAATCCGACAGCACCACGACATCACAGTGTTCCAGGCCCTGTTGATATTGTTCCAGCAGGGCAGCGGCATCTATGGCATCGAAACCGTCTTCAAAATCGAGCCGGATCAGTTGCTGATGACGGCTGATGACGCGCAACTTGGTCACCGTAGGAGTATCGTCGATCTTCTGAAACTGACAGTCGATATCCGCACCGCTTAACAGCGCCTCAAGCGAAGTCGCTGCTTCGTCATCACCGGTCACACCGAGCAAGCGTGTCTGCACCCCGAGTGCCGCAATGTTCAGGGCCACATTGGCGGCCCCGCCCGCACGTTCCTCTGACTGGCCGACATGTACCACCGGCACCGGCGCCTCCGGGGATATCCTGGAGGTTGCACCATGCCAGTAACGGTCCAGCATGACATCACCGACAACAAGCACACGCGCCTGCTCAAAGGGAGGAATATGTATCTTCATAATCGCCAATACTGGTTCAACTTGATATAGAAAGATATTTTAGCCACGGAATCCACGGAAGAACACGGAAATATTTCTTTTA
>JBDLIH010000010.1:0-55308 GCA_039714975.1 Pseudomonadota bacterium | reverse complement strand
CGGGCGAGGATGCCCCGGGGACCGTGATACAGGAACAGCGTGCCAAAAAAATGCCCGAGATGTCTCAGAATACCGATGCGCGAATGTGCATGCCAGCGGCTGAGTACCTGTGTCACCCGGTTAATGGCACGCGGTCCCAGCCAGCGGTAGAACCAGTCCCAGTCGAGCGTGATGGTGAGCGTTCGCTTCATGTAGGGCAGCATGATGAAAAAGGCGAGGCCCGAGAACAGCAGCAGTTGCAGCATGGCGACGACATGTGCGTAGGTGTAGGGCACATAATCAACCGGAAAGGGCAGGATGGTGTACAGCGGTGCCGGCCAAACACCGAGTGCAATGCAGAGGAATGCGAACAGTATCATCGCCATGCGCATGTTGAGCGGCGGATCGGGGGGGCGCAGACCGGAATCCTTCTGAAAGAAGACAAACCAGGGAAACTTGATGCCCGCATGCAGAAAGACCCCGGCAGAACCCGCGGCCAGCAGGAACCAGACGATGGCCAGCTGCTGGTCGGCTGCTGCCTGTGAGATCATCGACTTGCTGATGAAGCCCGATGTCAGCGGAAACGCGGAGATGGACAGTGCACCGATGATGCCGCAGAGCGTTGTCAGTGGCATGCTCCGGAAAAGACCGCCAAGGTCGGTACATTTCCGCTTGCCCGTCATATACAGCACCGAGCCGGCCGACATCAGCAACAGGGCCTTGTAGATGATGTGGGTAAAGGCATGTGCGGCTGAACCGTTCAGGGACATCTCGGTACCGATACCGATGCCGCAGAGCATAAAGCCGACCTGGTTCACAATGCTGTAGGCGAGGATACGCCGCATGTCATTTTCGAGCAGGGCGTAGACGATACCGTAGAACACCATGTACAGACCGATAGGGATCAGGATCTCGGCACCGGGGAAACCCCGTAGCAGTACATAGACGGCAGTCTTGGTGGTAAAGGCGGACAGGAACACCATGCCCGTCGGTGATGCCTCGGGATAGGCGTCCGGCAGCCATGCCGACAGGGGCGGTGCGCCGGCGTTCATCAGGAAACCGGCGAGTATCAGCCAGTGTGCCGGGCTGTCCAGTGCCATGGCTGTAAAAATCACCGAGCCGGTGGTGGCGACATGGCCGATGACACCGGTTACCAGCAGCACGCCACCCAGCAGGTGTATCACCAGGTAGCGCATGCCTGCACCGTGTGATCTGTCAGTCATGGCGGACCACACGATCAGTGTCGAGGCCAGTGCCAGAAACTCCCAGAAGACCACCAGGCTAATCAGGTCGCCTGCAAAGGTGACGCCAATGGCGCTGCCCGCGCAGATTAAAGCAGCCACGAGTTCGAGGACGCGTGTCCGGTTAAGGGCGAACAGCCCGCCTGCAAAGGCCATGATGGCGAATACCGTTGCGAACAAGCGGCTCAAGCTGTCGCCGCTTACAGGCAACAGTTCATGGCTGAGAAAGGCGACCCGCAGGGTGACCCCGTCCGGCACCTGCCAGACCAGGACAAGCGCAAGCAGCGGTAAGCCCAGAACCAGCACGCTACGCAGTCGCGGGCCAAACAGCGGCAGCAGCAAGGCACCGAGAATCAGTGGCAGTCCTGGTGGAATGGCACTAATCCCGGTCATAGTACGTATCCTTGCGGTGTAGAAGGCGACCGAGCAACTTGGCGAGCATAATCATGCCGATGCAGGTCAAAAAGCCATACCATGCAGAAAAGGCGAAGCTGCCGTCGAGCCCGAACACGGTATGCACATCCATGAACAGACCTACGAAAACCGTCAGTGCCAGAATGAACAGGTAGATGACCCACAACAGGCGGATGGTGCCGGGGCGGACAAGCCAGGTTTGCTTCATTTACTTTCTCCCGCCAGCTGTAATGCCAGGCCAAGGGGCAAGTCCGGAAAGAAGAACAGGGCCACTGTACCTGCTGCAGTCACGACGATTGCCAGTACCAGCGCGAGCGGCGCCTCGCCCTGTGCCTCATTTCTTTTACTTCCCGGGTCATTCGCAGGGGCTCGGAAGAAGGCCTTATAAACAACGGGCATGAAGTAAGCGGCGTTGAGCAGTGTGCTTGTGATAATTACGCCGACGGCAATGATCTGTTCAGCCTCGAGGGTGGCGACCAGGATATACCATTTACTGATAAAGCCGGCCGTGGGCGGCATACCGATCATCGAGAGTGCGCCCACCGTGAAGGCTGCCATGGTCCAGGGCATTTGCCGTCCGATGCCGCTCATTTCGCTGATGCGGGTCTTGTGTGTCGTGATCAGTATGGCACCGGCGCAGAAGAACAGCGTGATCTTGGCAAATGCGTGCATGACGATGTGCATGCTGCCACCCACGATGCCGGCCGGCGTGACCAGCAATGCACACAGCACGATATAGGACAGTTGGCTGACAGTGGACCAGGCCAGCCGCAGCTTCAGGTTATCCTGCTGCAGGGCAACGATTGCGGCCAGCAGTATGGTGGCGGCGGCCACGTATAGCAGCCACTGGGTGGCAGGTATCTCCGCCAGGAAATCGATACCGAAGATGTAGATGGCAACCTTGAGTACGGTAAATACACCGGCCTTGACCACGGCAACGGCGTGCAGCAGGGCGCTTACCGGTGTCGGTGCGACCATGGCGGCGGGCAGCCACAGGTGAAACGGTATCACCGCGGCCTTGCCGATACCGAAAACAAACAGCATCAGGAGGATGCCGGCAATGCCGGGTGTCACTGCACCCTCGAGGATGCCGCCGGCACGAAAATCCAGGGTGCCGGTCAGAGACCAGGTCCAGACCAGCGCCAGTAACAGCAGGATAACGGAGGTGCCCAGCAGGTAACCGAGATACATGCGGCCACCTTCACGGGCGGCATCGTCGCCGGCATGGGTCACCAGCGGGTAGGTCGACAGGGTGAGCAGTTCATAGAAAATAAACAGCGTGAACAGGTTACCGGCAAATGCGATGCCCATGGTGCTGCCGAGTGCTGCGGCAAAGTAACTGTAGTATGAAGTCTGGCGCCATTCGCGGTGGCTGCGCAGGTAGCCAATGGAATACACCGACGTCACCATCCACAGGAAACTCGCCAGCAGGGCAAACAGCAAACCCAGCGGTTCGACTTCGAAACCGATCTTCAATCCGGGCAGGGGTTCCACAAGGTTGATGGCTGGCCTGGCACCATTAAGGACATCACCCAGCAGTGAATACACCAGCAGGAACAGGCACGCCGAGGTCAGCAGCGTAACCGCCTCCCGCGGGTTGGGCCAGCGGTGCAAGGTCGTGATCAGGGCAGGCGCCAGCAGTGGCAGGGCAACGCAGGCCAGCACTGTCAGTTCCGGACTCATGCCGCTGTGATGCCTGCGGGTTTCACCGCAGTGCCTGCCCGATCAATATGTCGGCACCCTGCTGCGCCATCCCGGAGATGAGGGTGGCGTTTATACCCACATAGAGGTTGGCGCCGATGAGCAGCCAGACGGGTATCAGCATACTGGCCGGTGCTTCCCTTACCTTGTGCATCGCAGCACCGGGCACATGAAAATAGGCGGCCTCCACCACGCGCCAGATGTAAATCAGCGCCAGCAGGGAACTCACCAGGATGATCACGGCCAGTGGCCTGTAGCCGTCCATAAGCACCGCGCTGACCAGATACCATTTACTGATGAAGCCGGCAGTCAACGGCAGGCCGATCAGGCTCAGGCCGCCCGCCACGAAGGCCGCCATGGTCCACGGCATCTGTCTGGCGAGTCCGTGCATGTCCCCGATTTCAACCGAGCCGAGGCGCAGGAAAATACAGCCCATGGCAAGAAACAGTGCACACTTGATCAGTGCATGGTTGAACAGGTGGATCATGCCGGCTGCCACGCCGTCGGTCGTGGCAAGGCTGATGCCCAGAATGATGTAGCCGATCTGGGCCACGCTGGAGTAAGCCAGCATGCGCTTGACATTGTCCTGAAAAATGGCGACCAGCGAGGCGACCAGTATCGCGGCGACCGCCAGCAGCATGAGGATCTCGCCGACGTGCATGGCAGCAAAGGAAAAGCGGATTCCGAACACGGTGAAGAAAAACCGCAGCAGTACGTAAATCCCGACCTTGGTTGCGGTGGCGGCCATGAAGGCCGAGATTACCGAAGGGGCAAAGGTATAGGCATTCGGCAGCCAGATGTGCAGCGGGAACAGCGCCAGCTTGATGCTGACACCCACGGTCACAAATGCAAACGCCACCCGGATGGTGCGGGTATCCGCGACTTCAGGCAGCCGCTGTGAAATATCCAGCATGTTGAGTGTGCCGGTCATCATGTACAGCAGACCGATACCAATAAGAATAAAGGTGGCCCCGATGGTGCCCATCACCAGGTACTGGTAGGCAGCAGTCAGGGCACGGCGTGAGGAACCCAGGCTGATCAGTACATAGGAAGACAGTGAGGATATTTCCAGGAACACGAACAGATTGAAGGTATCACCGGTGACTACGACACCCAGCAGTCCGGTCAGGCATAACAGGTAGCAGGTGTAGAACAGCCCGGTGTGTTTTTTGTGCAGTTCATGCTGAATACTGTGCCTGGCATACGGCATTACTATAGCGCCGATGGTGGCAATGATAAGGACCATCAGGGCCCCGGCCATGTCGATCCGGTACTCGACCCCCCAGGGTGTCGCCCAGGCACCTATGGCATAGGAAATTGTCCCCCCGGCATACACACGTTGCGCCAGTACGATCGCCGTTGCCAGTACCAGCCAGCTGACGAGTGTCGACCAGGCCCACGCATGGCGGGGGTTGCGCAGCAGCAGGCATAGCGGGGCGGAGACCAGCGGGATGACGACCTGCAGAGCGGGAAGGTTGGATAACAGCACGTGACGGCTCTCAGTCGTCCTGTACGTGGATATCGTCTTCGTTGGTGGTGCCATAGGCTTCCCTGATGCGCACCACCAGCGCCAGCCCGAGGGCCGTGGTCGCCAGGCTGACCACGATGGCTGTGAGGATCAGCACATGGGGCAATGGATTGGAGTACACGCTGATGCCTTCTTCAAGGATCGGGGCAGTGCCTCCCTCAATCTTTGCCATGCTGATGAAAAGAATGAACACCGATGTCTGGAAGATGAACAGCCCGATGATCTTCTTGACCAGGTTGGGCCGGGCGATGACAGTATAGAAACCGGTCATCATCAGGATGATGACGATCCAGTAATTGTAGTGTCCCAGCAGTTCGGTCATCACTAATCTCGCCGGCTGACAAAACCGTAATAGATAATGAGTACGACAGCGGTAACGGTGATGCCGACGCCCAGTTCAATGAGCATGATGCCGAGGTGCTGTCCGGTTACCGGGTCGTCTGCCAGCACGCGGTATTCAAGAAATTTCCCGCCCAGCAGCATGCTCTCGATACCGACAGCGGCGTAAATCAGTACACCCACCGCCGCCATGATACGCAGCAGCTGGTGGGGTATGACCCGTTGCGCATTACCCAGTCCAAAGGCCAGCGCATAGAGAATAAAGCCGGTCGCAAAGATTACGCCGGCCTGGAAGCCGCCGCCGGGGCCGTAGTCACCATGAAACAGCACATAGAGTGCAAACAGCAGTATCAGGGGAAAGAACAGCTTGGCAATGACGCGCAGCACAACCAGTTTCCTGATGCCCGGGCCCTGTATATTGCGCCTGCGGGTACGGTAACCAAGCAGGGCCAGCACGCCGATACCGGCAGTAAAAATAACCGTCACCTCACCCAGTGTGTCGTAACCACGGTAACTGGCCAGCACCGAGGTGACGACATTCGGGACGCCGATGTCCCCGGGGGTGTCGTGGAGGTAGGTTGACGCCACATGCTGGTGCACGGGGGCCGTCGGGTCGCCGTAGTGTGGCATGTCCAGGGTGCCATAGATCAATGCCGCCCCGGTCGCGATGACCACGACCAGGGGCAGCAGGGGAGTGTGTTTTGGCGCTTTTTCCTCGTCACTGGTCAGTGCAATCGTTGCCAGCATCAGGATGGTTGAAATGCCCGCACCGATGGCGGCCTCGGTCAGGGCCACGTCCACGGCGTCCAGCACAACGAACAGCGATGCCGACAGCAGGCTGTAGATGCTGGTCAGCATGGCCACCGCAAGCAGGCTTCTCATGCGCACGATGGCAAACCCGGTAATCATCAACAACCCCAGCAGTACGATGTCTATCAGGTATTCCATTATTCCGGCTCGTGCTCATCGAGTGTCGGCTTCAGTTTGCCCTGCAAGGCGGCACTGGCCAGTGCATGCACGGCTGTCGGGCCGGTGAATATCAGGAAATAGAACATCAGCAGCAACTTGACTGTCACCAGACTCAGGCCGCCCTGCAGCATCAGGCCGACCAGCACCAGTCCTGCACCCAGGGTGTCACAGACGCTGACGGCATGCAGGCGGGTGTAAAAGTCAGGAAACCGCAGTACACCGATGGCGCCGATCAGCAGAAAGATTGCGCCCCCCAGCAGGCAGGCCCAGCTCAGTATATCAAGTAGCAGTTCCATCATTTCCCGCCGTTGCCCGGCGTGCTACTGCGGCTGGCGTACACTCTGAGCACGGCAATCGTGCTCACGAACGAAATCAGGACGTACACCAGGGCAATGTCGAGAAACTCGGGGCGCCCGGTCATGAAACCCAGGACGGCCACCATCAGTACGGTCAGGGTACCGATCATATTGGCTGCCAGCACACGGTCATAGAGTGTCGGCCCGCGGAAGGCGCGCACCAGGCCCACGGCAATGGCGACCAGGATTACGATTGAGACTGTGATGAACATGGAAAGATGCCCTCCACATCGCACACGCGGTGACTCATTTCACCGCGCTTGAGGTCTGCCGCTGCATCCAGTGTCAGCGCATGTACCGTAATGACATCTCCATTGATGTCCATGGCGACTGTACCCGGCACCAGGGTAATCGAGTTGGCATAGGTGACCCGTCCCAGGTTGGATTTCTGGGCGGCCCGGACAGTGAAAATAGTCGGACTGATCGGCATGCAGGGGTCCAGAATACGACGGGCGACGTCAATATTTGACTTGATGATTTCCCGGCCCAGCCAGATCCAGTAGAGCAGTACAGAGGGTTTTAGAAATACAAGCTGGGTTTCATTGTCGATCAGGTCGGCACGGGTCGCCAGCAGCACGACCAGCAGGGTGGAGAGTAGGCCGAATAGCAGCAGCAGGGGGGTGTAATGGCCGGATAACAGCAGCCAGATGGCAAACAGGAACAGTGTCAGGTTGAACGCATGCTTCAGCTTACTCACCCTTTCCCCCTGTGTCGTTTATTGTTAATTGTGTATAGGAGCCACCCGGCCAGTCAGCAGATCCGCGGCAGCGGGTCATCCTCGAGCTCCTCGAGAATGCGCGCACCGCCAAGCTGTGTTGCCAGCGTAACATGTTGAGTGGCTGCATCAAGGTGGCCGATCAAGGCAGCATCACGGCCTTCCGGCAGGGCCTGCCAGCATTGCAGCAGGTCGTCCGCGTTGGCCGGGTCGACCACCGCAACAACACGGCCTTCACATGCCAGGTACATGGGGTCGTAGCCAAGCATGTCACAGACCGACTGCACCGGGTCCCGGACCGGGATGTTCGCTTGCTGCACGGTCACGCCCATGCCGGTGGCATGCTGCAGTTCGTGGCAGACCGTGGCCAGCCCCCCACGGGTTGGGTCGCGCATGAAGTGCAGGCCGGGTATTTTCAGCGCCGCTTGTGTCAGCGGCAGAACGCTGGCGGCATCGGATGTGAGTTCGCCGTGCAGACCGAATTCCTCGCGGGCCAGCATCACGGCAATGCCGTGATCGCCAACCGGGCCGCTGACAATGATCGCATCGCCGTCCTGCACGAGATCAAGTCCGGGACGTGGGCCTTCGCGGAAGCCGATACCGGTGGTTGCAAGATACAGCCCGCCGCCCTCGCCGCGACGCAGCACCTTGGTATCGCCGGCAGCGACCACGACACCGATGTCGGCGGCGGCTGCAGCGAGACTGGCGATGATGCGCTCCAGCTGTGTGATTTCCATGCCTTCCTCGATGAAGACATTCAGGCTGAGGTATTTCGGGGTGGCACCGGCAACGGCCAGATCATTGGTGGTGCCATGCACGGCGAGTGAACCGATATTGCCACCCGGGAATTCCAGTGGCTGCACAGTAAACCCGTCGGTTGTGAACATGACCTCACCGCCGTTCAGTGCCAGTGGCACGGCATCGGCCTGTACATCGAGTGTCGGGTTGGACAGATGGCGTGCGAAGATCTCGTCAATCAGCTCGCGCATAAAACGGCCGCCATTGCCGTGCGCAAGTGAGATGTGGGTATCTTCCATACCAGACCAGTGGTGGATCTCAGCCCATCTTGCCGATGGCGCAACTGACAAAGGATTTGGCCTTTGCCTTCGCGGCCTTGAGGCCTTCGGCCGTGCCTTTCTCCGGGTAGCCGCTGTGCAGCAGTGTTTCGACCAGTTGTGTGCGGCTGTTATCAGCAGCCTCAACCGTGACCTGCCCCTGCTCGACATTGACACTGACCTGCGTGACAGTGTCGAGCTTCTTCAGCCTGGTCTCGATGGTATGGGCGCAGCCGCCACACTTGATGTTTTCAACGTCGATGATGTGTTTCATAAGCCTTCCATTTATGTATCCTGACTACAGTACCTTGCAGCGTATTCGATCACCTGCCCAAAACTCAAGCCGGCATCATTGACGGGGATCTGTTCAGGCAAGTGCACCTGAAAGCCATCATTTTCCAGTAGCACGATGGTCTGTTCTGCCAGTACCCGATTCTGGAATACACCGCCGGACAGACCGATATGATTCACCCCGTGCCGGGTCCGTGCCTGCCGTGCCTGCAACAGCAGGGTATTAGCGAGGCTGGCATGAAATACCGCGGCCCGTTCACTCACCGGGCGCTTGCCATCCAGCAGTACCGGCAGCAGTGGCGCCCAGTCCGACTGCCAGAGGCCGTCCGCCGTGGCTGTCAGGGGCAGCGTGACCGGGGCGGCGGGCGCGCTACAGGCTGTCTCCAGCAGCATGGGTCCCTGGCCCTCGAAACTGGCGTGCGTGCACAGTCCGGTGAGGGCTGCTGCGGCATCGAACAACCGTCCGGCGGCGGTTGTCTGCGGTGTATTGAGACGACGTTGCCAGGCCTGTTGTAACAACGGGGCCGCCTCGGGCACTCCGTGCCATTGTTGCCCGGTTTCCCAGCACAGTGCCGCCGCACTGCGCCAGGGTTCCCGTCCGGCCCGTTCGCCGCCGGGCAGATGAAACGGCCGCAGTGTCGCGAAGCGCTGCCAGTGCCCGGGTCGACCCAGCAGGGCCTCGCCGCCCCAGAGGGTGCCGTCTTCACCGTAACCGGTTCCGTCCCATGTAAACACCAGGCTGTCCCCGGCCAGTGCATCCATCCTGGTGGCCGCAGCAGCATGCGCATGATGATGAAATACCCTGTGGTGCGGCAGGCCACTGCGCTGTGACCAGCGGCTGGTGGCATATGCGGGATGGGCGTCACAGATGACGGCGGTGGCGGTAATGCCGTAGAGGGACTGCAGGTCGTGCACGGTTTGTTCAAACACGGCCAGGCTACGGGCAGTGCCCATGTCTCCGATATGCGGTGATACCACGACGCGGTCCTGCCAGGCCAGGGCAATGGTGTTTTTCATATGCCCGCCCACGGCCAGCACCGGCGCTTCCAGGGTGACGGGCAGGGTGATTTCCAGCGGGGCATTGCCGCGCCCCAGGCGTAGCGGTCGTGGCCGGTGATGAATGATCCGGAACACCGGATCATCGGCCGGCCGTTCGATGGGACGGTCATGGTGCAGGAAGGCAGCGGCGACATGGCCGAGGCGTTGTTCGACGTCCGCGTTGTCGGTCAGTACCGGTTCACCGCTGATATTGGCCGAGGTCGCGATTAAGGGTGCCTCGAAGTCCGACAGTATCAGGTGGTGCAGGGGACTGTACGGCAGCATGACGCCAACCTCGTCCAGGCCGGGCGCGATCAGTTCGGACAAATCAAAGCCGGGCCGTTTATGTGCCAGTATGATGGGCCGCCCCGGTGAAAGCAGCAGGTCGACCTGGTCACGCGACAGCCACACCCGGTGGTTGAGGCACTTCAGCGGGGTGCCCGGCAAGGCCGGAAACATCACCGCCAGCGGCTTGTGTGGCCGTGGCTTGTGTCGGCGCAGGCGCGCAATGGCAATGTCGTTACGGGCATCACACATCAGGTGATAACCGCCGATTCCCTTGACGGCCACGATATTACCGGCCTGCAGTGCCGCCACGCAGGCTGTCAGTGCTGCATGATTACCCGCGACGGGTGCTATGCCCGGTGCAGTGAATTCAAGTGCCGGGCCACAGGTCGGACAGGCCACCGGCTCGGCATGAAAACGCCGGTTGTGCGGGTCGCTATATTCCCTGCGGCAGTCTGCGCACAGTTCGAACGCGGCCATGGTGGTGGCCGGGCGATCATAGGGCATGCCGCGGATCAGCGTGTAGCGCGGGCCGCACTGGGTGCAGTTGATAAATGGATAGCGATAGCGCCGGTCGTGGGTGTTGTGCAATTCCGCGAGGCAATCGTTGCAGGTAAACAGGTCCGGTGGAACATGGATGTTACAGCTGTCAGCGGTCGCACTCTCGCGGATGGTGAAACAATCAAGGTTGTCGACTGTGGCAGGCTCGCAGCTTTCCAGTAACGGTTGTGACAGGGGCGGCGCATGCTGGAACAGTCTGCGGGTGAAGGCGTACAGTGCCTGGTGTTCACCCTGAACGTGAATCTCCACCTGGCCGGTGCAGTTGCGTACCCAGCCATGCAGATGATGGGTCTGCGCCAGACGGTAGATAAAGGGACGAAAGCCTACTCCCTGCACCCGGCCGGAAACGGTCAGGTGCACTGCCTCGACGGGCTCAGCAACTGTGTCGGCGGTATTCAGTTCCATTGTTGCTCTTGTACATCAGGCTGTTGTCTGTTGACGTTTGGGGTTGTTCACCGGTTCCCGCATGCCGCCTGACCACCAGATGCGGCAGGCGCCTTCATCGGACACCATGCAGGGACCGATGGGGTGACGTGGCTTGCAGGCGACCCCGAACAGGCGGCACTCGTTGGGATAGATCTTGCCCAGTACCACGCGGGCACAGTCACAGCCGGGTGGCATTTCACCGGCCCGCTTGCGGGCATCATCGGCGTAGTCGGGAAAGGCCTGCCGTGCATCATGTGCCTTATAGGCGGTGTTCAGGACAAAGCCGGAGTCCGGAATGATGCCGACACCGCGCCAGTTGGCAGCCGTGACATCCATGGCCTGTTGCAGCTGCCGTTGTGCCGTGCGGTTGCCGCCGGGTTTGACCACCTCGGGATAGCAGTTGTCGAGAAAGCGCTGCCCCTCGATCAACTGGCGCAGCGTGGAGTACATTGCAGCCAGCAGGCTTTCCGCTGTGAAACCCGCCACGGCGGCCGGAATGCCGTGCTGCTTGACGACAAATTCCCATTCCTCCGGCCCCATGATGGTAGAGACATGTCCCGGTGCGACCAGTGCATCGAAGCCGGGGGATTCTGATTCCAGCAGCATGGCAACAGCGGGCCAGGTAAGGCGGCCGGACAATTGTATATAGAGATTGTCCGGAACACCTTCGACCAGCAGGGCGGCAGTGGGTGCCGTGGTGGTCTCGAAGCCTGCGGCAAAAAAGATGACCGGCGTGTCGGCATGGTCACGGGCAATGCGTGCGGCCTCTTGCGGGGAGGACACTGGCCGGACATCGGCCCCCATGGCCCTGGCGGCCTCCAGGGTGCGTGCCTCGCAACGCCGGACGTTGACCGGCACGCGCAGCATGTCGCCATAGGCCACCAGGATGATGTTCTCGTGCAGAGCCAGCTGGATGGCTTCGAAGATGTCCTCTTCGGGACAGATACAGACCGGGCAGCCCGGCCCGGGAACCAGTTCGATGTTATCCGGCAATGCGTTGCGCAGTCCGGCCATGGTGATAGAGCGCTCGTGGCCGCCGCAGACATTCATGATTTTTACGCGCGCTGGCAGGGGCAGCGCGCGGATGCGTCGCAGCCAGTCCCGGGCAGTTGCGGCCATTATGCCGGCTCCGTGGCGAGCCTTCCGGAGCGGTGTTCCAGTGCGGCCAGTTCAGCGTGCAACCAGTGGATCCAGGCATCCATACCGGCCGCATTTTTTGCAGACAATTCATATACCGGTGCGCTGCTGGCCAGGTCACGCAGATAGCGGCGGGCATTGTCCGGATTGAAATCATCCAGTACCGGCAGCAGATCACTCTTGCTCAGCAACACCAGGTCCGCGGTACGAAACATGACCGGGTACTTGGCCGGTTTGTCGTCACCTTCCGGCACCGACAGCAGCGTGATATTGCGCTGCTGGCCAAGATCAAAACTCGCCGGACACACCAGGTTGCCGACATTTTCAATGAACACGATATCCAGTTTCTGCAGATCCAGCTGGTGCAGGGCGTCATGCACCATGTGTGCGTCCAGGTGACAGGCGCTGCCGGTCGTGATCTGAATGGCGGGCACGCCGTGTGAGCGAATCCGGCCGGCATCATTCTCGGTTTCCAGGTCACCTTCAATGACGGCCATGGCGAGTTCGTCTTTCAGGGCATCAATGGTGGCCTCGAGCAGGCTGGTCTTGCCGGCGCCGGGGGATGACATCAGGTTGATAGCGAGTACGCCGTGTTTGTGAAAGTGCTCGCGGTTGTGTGCGGCCGTATGGTCATTGGCGTCAAGCAGGCCGTGCAATACGTCGACGGCATCATGGCCGTTTTCTGTTTTTGACAGGCGGCCACCCGGCTGTACCAGGTGGGCATTGCCGGGTGTTACATTGCAACCGCAGGTATCACACATTTATATCTCCCGGTAACGTCTTCGCGCCTGCAAGGCGCTCCTGCAGGTGTGTCTAACTGTTGCAGGAGCGCCTTGCAGGCGCGAAAGAATCTTGTGCCCCAGCCGTATTTTCCCTTGTCTGCCGGACCAGCTCGATATGCAGCAGGTTCATCTCGTCGCCACTGACCAGCCTGGTGCGCCAGTCACCACAGTGGCCACACACGAGGCGGCCGGGCAGGGCATCGCTCAGCTGCCCGCACTGACTGCAGCTGACCTGGACCGGCATGCTTTCGATCACCAGTTCTGCCCTGGCGGCAATGCTGCCCGCGCGGGCGACGTAGAATGCCTGCTCCAGCAGTCCGGGTTCGACGCCGGACAGTGGCCCGATAGCGAGGTGGATGGTCAACACCTGATCCGCCTGTTCCTCCTGTGCTATGCGTTCGACCTGTTCCATCAGGGCCTGACAGATGGCAAGTTCATGCACGGGGTTCACCCTCGCCGGAGTCTCCGGACAGCATCTGGTCATACAGTTCCCAGGCGGTACGGGCCTCCCGGGGTGTGATCTTCTGGATAGCATAGCCGACATGTACGACGACGTAATCGTCAATCTGGAACTCTTCATCCTGCATCATGAACAGACTGACATCGCGATGCACACCCTTTGCCTCGCAATTGGCGGTAAAACCATCAATGGATTTGATCTGCATCGGGATGCCAAGACACATGGAATGTTGCCCGCGTTCTTCCCCCGGCAGCAGGCCGGTGGTTCAGTGGCGTCTACTTAAACATGGTCTATATGGATGAGAATTGATGTGGATCAATAAAAGCAGTCTTTCGCTGCTGTACAAATCGTACACAGGAATTATGGGGTGCAATTGAATGGCAAATAACACACTGATCCTGGGTATTGGCAACACCCTGCTGGCAGACGAGGGCACCGGTATCCATATGCTCGACTACCTGTGCCGGCATTACCCCGAATTACCTGACGTCACCTGTCTGGATGGCGGTACCCTGAGTTTTACCCTGGCGCCCTACATTGAGGCGGCGGACAACCTGATTGTTATCGATGCGGCGGAACTGGAAGCAGAGCCCGGCACGGTTCAACTCTTTACCGGTCAGGACATGGACCGGTTTGCCGGCAAGACCAAGCGCAGTGTGCACGAGGTCAGTCTTGGCGACCTGCTGGCCATCGCGCATCTCACCGATACCCTGCCGGAGAACCGTGCCCTGATTGCGGTGCAGCCGCGTGATGTCGACTGGGGGCATTGCCTCAGTAACCCGGTGAAGCAGGCACTGCCGCAGGCCACTGACTACATTCTCGATCTCCTGCAGAGCTGGACGCCGGCATGTAAACGGTCCGGTGCCAGTCTGCACCTGCTGCGTGATCGGCAGCCCGTCGGGGCAACGGGTTGTTGAGGAGTGCTCTGGATGGCATTTATCACGTGAATAGAGCACTAGGGGACAGGGGCAATGGAAAATAAAATACTTGTACCGCTGGATGGTACTGAATCCCAGGAGGAGATACTCCGCTACGTCAAGTCAATCACACCCCGTTCTGAAACCCGTATTACGCTGCTGCAGGTAATACCGGATGCCATTACCGCGGCTGGCGGTGAGGTACATGCGAATGAAATTCATGCCGTACTGACCAGGGAAGGCTGGAACGTCAGCCGGGAAACACGGATGGGTGATCCGGTCGAGGAGATTGTCAAATTTGCCCTGTTGTTGCCGGCCACCCTGCTGTTGATGTCAACGCACGGCCGTTCGGGGCTGGAACGGGTTCGCCAGGGCAGTGTCACGGAGCAGGTGCTGAAGCAGTCGCCCTGTCCGGTCTTTATCCTGCACAGTACCCGGGCAGAACCGGCGGACCGGCGCACGGATAACCTGTTCCGGCGTATCCTGGTACCGCTGGACGGAACGGAAATATCGGCTTCCATCCTTGAGTGTGTGGAACGCTTTGCCCGGCACCATGATTCAGAGGTGATCCTGTTTCACGATGAAATGGACGGCGGCGGTCCGGACTACAGCCGGGCGACTGTCAGGGAAGTCCTGCAGGATCGCAGTGTCGAGCTTGCAAATACCGGCTTGAAGGTGTCGCTGGATATGTCCACCTACAAACGACCGATACGTGAAATTCTCAGCAGGATCGACGAGTTGAATATCGACCTGGTGTCCATGGCGACACACGGCGAATCGGGTGCATGGCGCGTCCTGGATGAATCGGTGACTGCCGAGGTAATCCGGCATTCCAACTGCCCGTTACTGGTCTGGTCTGCGGAACCTCAGTGTCCGCCCGAGGCCTGATAATTCCATGTCCTGCATGACCGATACAGACACCCTGAAGGCAGGGACCGGTGAAAGCCTGACCCATAACGTGCAGCCGCTGCTGCATGAAATTCGGCATGCCCTGGTGAAGCTGCTGGATGATGGCCGCAACACGGTCATCGATTTGCGCAGCATGCCACTGGCTCCGGGAGAAGAACAGACATTACTGGACGAACTGGGACACGGAGAGGTGTATGCACGCTTGCATGCACTGGGTCCCACCGAGATTGTTGAAACGCACTATCCCGGTGTCTGGGTGGTGGTGCATTCAAATAATGAAAATGAAGTGATTGGCAAGTTTATCGAGGTCTGTGACATACCGGACCTGCTGCGTTCACAGCAGGAAGATATCCGGCAGGGCCTTGAACAGCTGCAGGCACAACTTGCCTGAAGTGACACCATGACCGCACACAGGAGATAGATAATGTCGAAAGACGAGACTTTGGGCGAAGCCCTGCGGCGACAGGGAATCAGCCGGCGCGGGTTCCTGAAATTCTGTGCTGCAACCGCTTCAATGATGGCGTTGCCGCCAAGTATGGTGCCGGCTATTGCGGCAGCTCTGGAAAAGGTGCGGCGGCCATCGGTAATCTGGCTGTCGTTCCAGGAATGCACCGGCTGTACCGAATCGCTGACGCGCTCCCATTCGCCGACGGTGGAAGGCCTGATCTTCGATACCATTTCACTGGATTACCACCATACGCTGCAAGCCGCCTCAGGCAGTGCCGCAGAGGCTGCACGGGAAGCAGCCATGGAAGAAAACTATGGCAAGTACATCCTGGTGGTAGATGGATCGATACCGACCGCCAATCCGGGTTATTCCACTATTGCCGGCATCAGTAACCAGTCCATGTTGCAGGAGACGGCCAAAGGGGCTGCTGCCATTGTGTCGGTGGGTACCTGCGCTGCCTATGGCGGGATTCCACATGCCAATCCCAACCCGACAGGCGCGGTATCGGTATCCGACCTGATCAGGGACAAACCCATCATCAATGTCCCCGGCTGTCCGCCCATCCCGGTGGTGATTACCGGTGTGCTGGCCCACTTCCTGACCTTCGGCAGCATTCCGGAACTGGATGAAATTGGCCGTCCCAAGGTCTTTTATGGCAAAAGTATTCACGACCGCTGTTACCGCCGTCCCTTTTACGACAAGGGCCTGTTTGCGGAAACGTTTGATGACGAGGGCGCGAAGAAGGGCTGGTGCCTGTACAAGTTGGGATGCAAGGGCCCGACGACCTATAACGCCTGTGCGACCACAAAATGGAATGAAGGCACCAGTTTTCCGATTGAGGCAGGACATCCCTGTCTGGGTTGTTCGGAACCGGACTTCTGGGATGGCGGTGGATTTTACAAGGCACTGTCCATGCCGACGGAGAATATCGCGCGTACGGCCGTGTATGCAATCGGCGCCGGTGCCGCTGCCGGTGTTGCACTGGGTGCGCTGAACCGGATGAAGAAGAAGCGGGTCGAGAAAGCCCATGAGAAGGTCACCATCAATGACCTGGAAAAGGATGGCTGACAATGTCCGAGACTGAACTGTTGTTGTGGGTGCGTGGCCCGGCACTGCAGATTGCCACGGTCATTTTCCTGCTGGGCGTCGTGGTGCGACTCGCCGAAATACTGATGCTGGGCAGGAAAAAGGACTTCGCCGAGGCACGCGGTTCAGCCGTGGCCGGTGGTCTGCGCACGATCCTGTCGCGCACTATCCCGGATCGCGGCACCCTGCAGCGTTCAACCTTTAATGTGGTGGCCGGTTATATCTTTCATATCGGCTTCTTCGTGGTGCTGTTTCTCTTCGCTCCGCATATCCTGCTGTTCCAGGATGTAACGGGCGTGAGTTGGCCGTCGCTGCCGACCCCGGTGGTCGATGCCACGGCGGTCGTCACCATGATTGCGCTGCTCGCTGTGCTGGCACATCGGCTGCTGGACCCGGTGATGCGGTTCCTGTCACGTTTCCAGGATTACCTGGTGTGGCTGGTGACTATTTTGCCCGTGGCGACGGGTTACCTGGCCTTTCACCGTGTCGGCGTGGCCCCGCCAACGACCCTGATAACTGTTCATATTCTCAGCGTTGAGCTGCTGATGGTGATCTTTCCGTTCACCAAGCTCATGCACACCTTTACGCTGTTCATGGCGCGCTACTACAACGGCGCCATTTCCGGGTACCGGGGAGTGAATTCATGAGCGCTTCGCTGGAACGTGGACTCAATGCCTTCAAGGGGCAGATCGATGCGCCGGTGGCGGCCTTTTTCAGTAGTTGCGTGCGCTGCGGATTGTGTGCCGAGGCCTGCCTGTTCTATACCGAGACTGACGATCCGACGCTCACGCCGATACACAAGCTGGAACCGCTGCGCCGGGTGTGGCGGCAGGAATATACCTTCTGGGGCAAGCTTGCGAAGGCGGTCGGATTGAGCAAACCGGTAACCGACGAGGAGCTGACTGAGTGGGAACCACTGGTCTATGACAGCTGCACTATGTGTGGTCGCTGCTCCATGGTGTGCCCGGTCGGTAACGAAATTGCCTACATGATCCGCAAGATGCGTGAAGGCATGGCGGCAGCCGGGCATGCCCCCACGGATCTGATCGGGGCCACCCAGCGGGCCGTCACCATCGGCAGCCCCATGGGTGTGAAACTGCCCGCGTTGCAGGCGCAGATCCGGCATGCGGAGGCGGAACTCGGCTTCTCCATCCCGGTGGATGTGGAGGGCGCCGACTATATGCTGCTGCTGTCATCCATGGAGATTATGAACTTTCCTGAATTCATCAGCGCCATTGCCAGAATATTCAAACATGCCAATGTCTCCTGGACGATTTCCAGCGAGGCGTTCGAGGCCACCAACAGCGGCATCCAGATCGGCGTTTCCGAGATAGCCGCGGAACTGGTGGAACGCATTGTCACGGCTGCCGGCAAGCTCAAGGTCAAGTCTGTCATCAGCCCGGAATGCGGCCATGCCTACATGGCGATCCGCTGGGAGGGGCCCAATCTGATCGGGCGGCCCTATGACTTCAAGGTCGTGCACATCCTGGAACTGCTGGATGAGTTACGTGAGCAGGGGCGGCTGCAGACCACTGGCAAGGAAACCCAGCGCCTGACCTATCACGATCCCTGCCAGATCTCGCGGCGTGGCGGCGTGGTGCAGCAGCCGCGTAACCTGATAGACATGGTCGCGGGAGACTTCGTGGAGATGCCAGAGACTGGCACCATGAACTGGTGCTGCGGCGCCGGTGGTGGTGTGAGCGCTAATGAACGCGCCGATGAACTGCGGCTGCAGGTCTTCAAGCGCAAGAAAAAACAACTGGACGCCATTCATCCCGATGCGCTGGTATCTGCGTGCTCCAACTGTCGTATCTATCTTGAAGACGGGCTGGAGGAAAACGGGATGGATATGCCGGTCCTCAGCCTGACGGAGACGATTGCAGAGCATCTTGCCGGTAGTGAACAACCAGGGAGCAAGGACTGATGACCCGGATTAACAATGACAGTGAATTCAGGATAGCGCTTGATGCGCTTGATCCCGCACGGCAGCGGCAGGTTGCCGCCCGTTTTGTGGAGAACGTCCTTGCATTGTGCTCCGATGAACGCATTGCCCGCGTGCTGCGGGTTGCCGGCAACAGTGAGTCCTCGGAAGACGCGCTTGCAGAGGCCCTGAAAACCGCCAGGGCCACCACCTTTGACTGTCATACCCGCTGTGGTTCCGAAGGAGACTGGGCGGAGCAGGCAGGTTATTTCGTGGCGCGCGCGGCAACCGCCGCGTTGACACCGATCGGGCAAATGCCCAGCGGTCCTGCCTGGCAGGCGGCCCTGAGCAGCAGGATGGCGCAGACTTCCCAATCGATTGTAACCGGCGATGACACGGCCGGGCAGGAAAGTAACCAGCAGTACCGGATCCTGTCCGAATTTCTGGAATCCTGAAGAGACTACACGTTATGACTGAACGTATTGTTGTTGACCCCATTACCCGCATCGAGGGCCACCTGCGCATCGAGGCGCAAATGGAGGGTGACCGTATTGCACAGGCCTACTCGGCCGGCACCATGGTGCGCGGTATCGAGATTATTCTGCGTGGCCGCGACCCGCGCGATGCCTGGGCCTTTGCACAGCGTATCTGTGGCGTGTGCACGCTGGTACATGGACTGGCATCCATTCGTGCAGTCGAGAATGCACTGGATTATCCCATCCCGCCGAATGCACAGCTGATTCGCAACCTGATGAATGGTGCGCAGTATGTGCATGACCATGTGATGCATTTCTATCACCTGCACGCACTGGACTGGGTTGACGTGGTCTCGGCACTGAAGGCCGACCCCGCGGCCACCTCGGCACTGGCGCAGTCCATCAGCAGCTATCCAAAATCCTCACCCGGTTACTTTTCCGACATGCAGAGGAAGGTGAAGAATTTTGTCGAGTCCGGTCAGCTGGGCATCTTTGCCAATGGTTATTGGGGCCATCCGGCCTACAAGCTGCCACCAGAGGCCAATCTGATGGCCGTGGCACATTACCTGGAGGCACTGGCCTGGCAGCGCGATGCGGCCAAGCTGCATACCATCTTTGGCGGCAAGAACCCGCACCCGAATTTCCTGGTGGGCGGTGTCGCCTGTCCGATTGACCTGAATTCCGATTCCGCCATCAATGCCAAGCGACTGGCGCAGGTGCAGGAAATTATCACCAAAATGCAGGTGTTCGTGGACCAGGTATACATCCCCGACCTGCTGGCCATTGCCGGCTTTTACAAGGACTGGGGTGCGCGTGGTGAAGGGCTGGGCAATTTCCTGACCTTTGGCGATTTCCCGGAAAAGGGCATGGACGACCCGTCCAGTTTCCTGATACCGGCCGGTGCCATCCTGAACCGTGATCTGTCGACTATCCACGATGTGGATATGAATGCCGCCGATGAAATCCAGGAATACGTATCGCACTCCTGGTATGACTATGAAGGTGGCAAGGCCAAGGGGCTGCATCCCTATGACGGTGAGACCAGTCTCAACTACAGCGGTCCCACTCCCCCGTACGAGCAGCTGGATGTGGAGCAGTCCTATTCCTGGCTGAAGTCACCGCGCTGGAAGGGTAACGCCATGGAGGTCGGTCCGCTGGCGCGCGTGCTGATGCTGTACGCCAGTGGCCATGAACAGACCAAGGAACTGGTTGGCATGACGCTGAGTACGCTGGACATACCGGTGGATGCGCTGTTTTCAACCCTTGGACGCACTGCGGCACGTGGTCTGGAGACCAAGATTATTGCTGACATGATGCAGACCTGGCAGGCCAATCTGGTGGCCAATATCAAGGCCGGTGATACCAAGACACATAATGAAAAACTCTGGGAACCCTCAACGTGGCCCAGGCAGGCGCAGGGTGTGGGTTTTATGGAGGCACCGCGTGGCGCACTGGCGCACTGGATTGTGATCGAGGACGAAACCATCAAGAACTACCAGGCCGTGGTACCCAGTACCTGGAATGCCGGGCCACGTGACCAGAACGGACAGCCGGGCGCCTACGAGGCGGCCTTGCAGGACAACCATACCCTGCATGACCCGCAGCAGCCGATCGAGATTCTGCGCACCATTCACAGTTTTGATCCCTGTATTGCCTGTGCGGTGCACGTGACCGATCCGGACGGTGAAGAGTTGATCAAGGTGAAGGTGCGATAAATAACTCTCGTCATTGCGAGGAACAAAGTGACGAAGCAATCTCTAAGTGTCTGATTCCAAACCATGAGATTGCCACGCTACGCTCGCAATGACGGTGTTGTTTTAATTAATCAGCTACTGAAATAAATACAACGGAGTATATTTTATGCAATTGAGATCCCTGTCTGCTGTGCTGTTGGCGTTAGTCACTTTGCTGGTTTCCCCGTTCGCCCTGGCGCATTCCGGTGCCGGCCATATTGCCGGTCTGGCTGACGGCTTCATGCACCCGGTGACCGGCCTGGATCACTTGCTGATCGCCATTGCCGCCGGTTTCTGGGCAGGACGGTCCGGTGATCACGGGGTAGTGGATGTGGTGTACTTCATATCACTGCTGCTGGGTGGCATGTTGCTGGGTGCCGTCTGCCTGGCATTCCCGCAACTGCAATTATCGACTATTCTGGTTTTGATGCTGACCGTGGCGTTTATTGCGCTGAGTATTGCTGCACCACAGCATTTTGCCTACGTCTTCTTTGGCACGTTCGCCGTTTATCATGGTATTGTCCACATGCTGGAGATGCCGGCACCGGTTGCAGCCATGGGTTATATGCTTGGCCTGTTATTCTCAACGGGGCTGTTGTTGATGCTCGGTCTCATCCTGCGGCAGGTGGTGGCGACCCGCAAAGCACATTCAAAGACAACATAGTAACCAGGCCTGTGCCTGCGAGGAATCTATTATGAGCGATACTGCATGTACCAATATGGCTGTCAGCGCGGCGGTCATCCAGGCTTCTCCCCTCGGTGATGAGCTTAGCGATGCCCAGTGTGATCTGCTGGCAAGTGCCATGACCGCCTGTGGCATCAAGGACCGTGATTTCCTGATCGAGGAGGGCCACAAGGATGATTCACTGCATGTCCTGACCAAGGGCAACATGGAGGTCGTGTCACAGACCGCCGCTGGTGAGCAGGTGGGCCTGCAGATCCTCCGCGAGGGTGACATCCTTGGAGAGCTGGGTTTTCTGGACGGTGTAGAACATTCTGCCGGCATCCGGGCAATGGGTAACTGCGAGTTACTACGGCTGGATCGGGACAGTTTCGAGGGCCTGCTGCAGAAGGACCCGGATCTCGTTTACAAGGTCATGCGTGCGATTGTCCGCACTGTACATCGCATACTGCGGAATATGAATTTTCAGCAGGTCGAACTGACCAATTACATTGCCAAGATGAACGGGCGCTATTAGTACTCTTTCCAACCGATAAAGAAAGATACTATTGCCACGGAATCCACGGAAGTACACGAAAGAATAAATACATTGCAAATTCTTTTTCCGTGTTCTTCCGTGGATTCCGTGGCCATTAAATAAAAAAATACAGGCATTCAGCTAGATGCTTAATATCGAACAGCCTGCCCGGCAAACCGGTGTTGCCATCCTGAATCTTGGCTTCCGGCCGTTCTTTAGCGGTGCTGCCCTGTTTGCGGTCGTGTTGATGCTGGCCTGGATGGGCCTGTACAGCCTTGGCTGGCAGTGGCAACTGGCGCTGCCGGCAGTGACCTGGCATGCCCACGAAATGGTTTTCGGTTATGGCATGGCCGTCATCGCCGGTTTCCTGTTGACGGCCGTCAAGAACTGGACCGGGGTGCAGACGCTGCATGGAATACCCCTGTTGCTGCTGTTTCTGCTCTGGCTTGCTGCACGTTTACTGCTGCTGGCGGGGGGGGACGGAATGCTGGTATGGGCTGCTCTCGCTGACGGTTTGTTTAACCTGTTGCTGGTGGTCGCACTGGCCTGGCCCGTCTTCAAGGTGCGGCAGTTCAAGCAGTTCGGCATTGTTTCAAAAGTCCTGTTACTCATGCTTGCCAATCTGTTGTTTTATTCAGGTGTGCTGGAGATCTACCCCTGGGGTGTACAGGCCGGCCTGTATTCGGGTGTGTACCTGATCATGGCCGTGATCTTCGTCATGTCGCGCCGGGTGTTGCCATTCTTCATCGAGCGCGGGGTCGATCAGCCAGTCACGTTGACCAACCGTAGCTGGCTGGATGGGGCCAGCCTGTTCCTGTTTCTTGGCTTCTGGCTGGTCGAAATCGCCGAACCGGATTCCATTGTGTCAGCGATACTTGCCGGCATGCTATGTGTATTGCATGCCGTCAGGCTGGCGGGTTGGTATGCGCCGGGTATCTGGCGCGTACCCCTGCTGTGGGTACTGTATCTCGCCTATGCCGCGCTGGTTATCGGCTTTGCCCTCAAGGTGGCGGTGTACGTGTTCGGTGTTTCTGCATTTTTGCCCCTGCATGCCTTTACCTATGGCGGCATTGGCCTGTTTACCCTCGGTATGATGGCGCGCGTGACGCTCGGACATACCGGCAGAAATATCCTTGAACCGCCGGGCACAGTGTCATGGATGTTCGGGCTGCTGGTAGTCGGCAGCATCGTCCGGGTCGTATTGCCGCTGCTTGATATTGCCCGCTACACCCTGTGGATGGGGCTGTCGCAAGTGTTGTGGATACTCGCATTTTCCCTGTTTTTGGTGACTTTTTTGCGCATGATGTACCAGCCGCGCACAGACGGCCAGCCTGGTTGAAGGAAAGGTTCCTGAAATAAATGGCATTTGCTTAAATCTTTTGCCACGGAATCCACGGAAAATACGAAAAAATAAAAGCCTTACAAGAACTATTTTCGTGTTCTTCCGTGGATTCCGTGGCCAATTTGGTTTTTTATTGATGACACCATAGTTTCATCATGGTCATCACTGTCTTCGTCGCCTTCATCATCCCAGCTGTATTTCTTTTCCGGTGGTCGCGGATCATGGTCACGAAACAGGAACGCCGTCACCACGCCGCAAACGGCACCAAAGAAATGGCTTTCGTAGGAGATGCCCGGTTCCTGCGGGAAGATGGTCCACACCATGCCGCCAAAGAGAAAAAACACGATCAGTGACAGTGCAATGGACAGCCGGTCGCCGCGCAGGATGCCGGTAGTAAAAATAAAGAACATCATGCCATGCGTCAGGCCGCTGGCACCGAAATGGTAGCTGTGCCGGGCAAACAGCCAGACACCGATGCCGGATCCGAAGTACACCAGCATCAGCACGGGCTTTGCCGCGCGCGGGTAACCGTACAGCAGGGCGGTACCGAGTAGCAGCAGTGCGAAACTGTTGGATGCCAGGTGGTTCCAGGAGCCGTGGAGCAGGGGCGCGAACAGGATGCCCCACAGGCCGTGCAATTCGCCCGGGTAGACACCGAGCCGGTACAGGTTCAGTCCAAGGCTGCGGTCGAGTGATTCAATTGCCCACAACAGCGCAACGAACGTGACAACGAGGAGTGCAGAATGCTTCAGTCTGTTATTCACACGGGTATTGTTACACAGTTACCGCTGCGCAAGGGGCATGGGTAACTAGTCGATTTTTCTTAACTTTTATTCGTTTATATCAATGCATATGTGGCTGGTCATGGCTATGATAATAATGTCTTTTGGATAAGACCTGAATCAGGAGGTGCTATCATGGCTACCAAACTTGCAGAGGTTACTTTTCATATTGATGAAGATACCTCACATGAGGAACGTGAGCGGTTTCGCGATATACTGCTGGCAATGGATGGCGTGATGGCTGCGGCGTATCACGATGAGAAGCCGCACCTGATGCTGATAGAGTATAACCCGGATGCTATCCATTCCATCGAGTTCGTGAATGCAGCCAGGGATCGTGGACTGCATGCTGAATTGATCGGTCTGTAGTTTACCCGGTAACCGGGAAGTACCGGGGTCAGTACACAAGGTTGTTATCATATGCATATACACGCCCGGTGGAAATGCCGAGCATGTGCTGCGTTTCTGTATAGTATATTGGCAAATCCTGCCTTCTGGTCTCTGTTTTCCTGATGAATAACGCACAGACAAAACTGGAAAAGCGTAAACGACTGCTTGTATTGTTGCTGGTGCTGCTGTTCCCGTCTCTGGCATCGGCCATGCAGTTCCATGTTTCACACAATGATCCGGTTGCACCGGTGATCCTGGGTGTGACCGGTATCCTGTTCTTTGCGTTGATGGGCAGGTTCGGTGCGCGCAAGATCGGTGTTCCATCGGTGCTGGGTGAACTGATAATGGGGATCGTGATTGGCAACCTGGGTTATTACTTCCAGTTTGACCTGATGATGGTGCTGCGCGAGGGCCCGGCGATATTCGACACTGTCGAGAACCTGCTGCAGGGTGAATCCCTTGAACTGGCCTTCGCAAACGCGATTGGAAGCACTGGTAACGGGGAAATCCTTGATCTGCTCAAGGGCCCTCATGGTAACGAACTGTTGCAGGTTGCGCACGCGGTGGATGTGTTTTCCCGCTATGGTGTGATCTTCATGCTGTTCCTCGTCGGTCTGGAGACCAGTATCGATGAAATGAAGCAGGTCGGGCCGGATTCCGCCAGGGTTGCGATTATCGGTGTGATCATGCCTTTTTCTCTGGGTTTCCTGTCGTCACGCATGCTGATACCGGATATTGACCTGCACACCAGCCTGTTCCTCGGTGCAACACTGGCGGCGACCAGCGTCGGCATTACCGCGATGGTGCTGCGGGAACTGCATCAGGAGAATTCCAGTACTGCGCGCATCATCCTGGGTGCGGCCGTTCTGGATGATATTCTCGGCCTGCTGATGCTGGCTGTCGTCAGTGGTATCGTGGTGTCGGGCAGCATCGACATGCTGCATATTTCCATGATCATTATCATGGCGGCCGTGTTTCTCGGCGGTGCCATCGTCCTCGGCCCGTATTTCATTCGTCTGATTGTCAAACTGTTCTACCGCCTCGATCTGGTCGAGGCCAAGATGTTTGTCTCCTACATGTTTGTGATGGTGCTGGCGTGGATGGCAAACCTGTCAGGCCTGGCGACAATTATTGGTGCATTTACTGCCGGTCTGATCCTGCACGATACCTATTTCGACCACTGGGATAACGACAAGAAATGCCCGATCTGTATCAAGTCGCTGATCATGCCACTGGAAGTTATCCTGGTGCCTATTTTCTTTGTACTGATGGGTGTACAGGTAAAACTCGAGACGTTCCTGAATCCGGGTGTCATCATTCTTGCTGTCGGCCTGCTGGCAGCCGCGATCCTGGGTAAACTGCTTGCCGGCTTCGGGGCGTCGCGTGGTCATAACCGTATGGCCATTGGATTGGGTATGTTGCCGCGCGGCGAGGTCGGACTGGTGTTTGCGGCAATCGGCAGTAGCCTGGGCGTGATCAGTGACGCGTTATTCTCGGCCATCATCCTGATGGTGATTATGACGACGCTAATGGCGCCACCGCTCCTGAAATATTGCCTGAGGCGTTGTGAGAAATGAGGTTGATACGGAGCCACACTTCCTGCATTGCTCCGCTTTGGCGTTAACCCTGTTGTTACATGCAGAATGTGACGAAGGACTCCTGCTTATATCAGCTTCCTTAATAATTCATCCAGCCTTCGTGTCCAATCGATAGTCTTGATGCAATGGTCGTTACTTGCCTGACAGTGTGCTGACCCAGTCTTCACTCGCGGTCCGGGTCAGTTCCAGTACGCTGTCCGGATAGAAACCGGCAATCAGGATGAGTATTGCCATCACGACAATCACACACAGTTCGCGTGCCCGCAGGTCGATGGCGTCAGAGACCGCGTTGTTATGTGCCGGTCCTTCCATGGCGATGGTCGGCAGCCAGGTATGCAGCGGAAACACCGGTGCCTTTACGGCGAAGAAGCCCAGCAGCAGGAAAAATACCGCGGTTTGCAGTTCCACTGGCAACGGCGTGCCGAGCAGGCCGGGGCAGTCGAACACCAGGCCGTCGGGAATGCCCATGCCGTTGAGGCTTGCATGATTGAATGCCAGCAGCAGGAAGCCGAACAGCAGGGGCACGCCACCGGTCAGCATCATCAGGGTGTATTTCACAGCCGCGTAGCGCCGCTGCGGGCCGATACCCCAGAGACTGATCAGGAAAAAGAGCGGTACCAGCGTCAGTTCCCAGAACAGGAAAAACAGGATGGTGTCCAGGGCGCAGAAAATACCCAGGGTGGCGCTCTCCAGGATCAGCAACAGGGTGTAGTACAGGCGGGGCAGGGTACGCGCACTGGTCCAGGAGGCCAGGATGACACCGGTAAGCAGTAACACCGTGAGCGGCAGGAACAGTACCGACATGCCGTCCACACCGATGTGAAACCGGATATGCAGGGTCGGTATCCGCGCATGTTGTTCAACAAACTGAAACCCGCCCGCCGAGTGATCAAAGGCCGTTACGATCGCCAGTGTCAATGTCAGATCGACCAATGCCGTTAGCAGCGTTGAGTTCGGGGTCCGCATTCAGGACCTGTTCCAGGTCCTCACGGCTAATGCGCCCGGCCCGGTAGCCGGCCTGGAACTGTTCCTCCGGCAGATAGCCGTAGGCGCCGGTCACTTTGTTTGCCGCTGCCAGTGCCTGCGGGAAGGGCAGCTGCTGGAATCCGTGCAGTGTGTTGTGATGCACAAAGTCCTTGATGGCGGCTTGTGCCGGCAGTATGTGTTCGAAGTGCTCGATCACCTGCCGCCGCAGTGCTCGTATGTCAGCCGGTGCTGAAGTGGGTGCGCCGGACATTGTATTAACTTCCCTGGATGCCGGTGAAGGCCGCGCTCAAATGCGAGATCGATCTGGCCATCAGTTCCAGCGCCGGTTGCGGCGCAATGCCCAGCAGGATAAAGCCCGTGAAAAGTAGCATAGATGCTCAAGCGAGTCATCCGGATTCACCGTGTTGGATCTGATTTCCGTGCTGCTCAATAAGCCTGATGATTATGCCTGTAATAAATTTTAATGAGCCAGGTGGTCGGGTAAGATTTTCTGAATCGAAATGAGTAATATACAAAGAAGCTCAATGACTGGTTGATATGAAGCTGAAGATGTGCGGTCTCTTTCGGAGGAATGCATGAATGTGCACACTGGCCGGGTAATCCGGGATTAAGCGGCCCATGCTTACCCGTACCCTCAATTTACTGATCGGCTTGCCTGGCGTCGCAGCGGACGAACGGCCGGAGGCACGGCTCTGGGCCGGTCGTTTCGAATTGCCAATGATCCTGCTGGCCCTCTGGATAATGATCGAGTGGTATCTGAAAGCGAAGGGTATATACGAAGAAACGTTTGACCGGATTACCGACTGGACTATCTGGCTGTTTTTTGTGCTGGAAACGGTGGTGCTTACCAGTCTGGTGAAGGACAAGTTCCGTTATCTGCGCAGCAACTGGATGAACCTCCTTATTATCTGCATAGGTGTGCCCTTGCTCTGGGGAGGCGGTACCTACGCCGCCTCCTTAAGGACGCTTAGAGTACTGCTGATTTTCCCGTTGTTGCTGAATACATCGACTACTGTGCGCAAGATTCTGTCACGGAATCATCTGGGTACGACGTTGATAGTGGCGCTGGCTTTTACCCTGATGTCGGGTCTTCTGATCGCAGGTATCGATCCGGCCATCGAGGATGTCTGGCAAGGTATCTGGTGGGCCTGGGTGACGGTAGCAACGGTGGGGTACGGTGATACCGTGCCACTGAGTGCGGCGGGCAAGGTGTTCGGTGCTGTCGTGATTTTGTTCGGTGTCGGATTCTTCTCCCTGTTGACGGCCAGTTTTTCGGCCTATTTCGTGTCGCGCGGCGAGATAGAGATCGAAGAGGAAGAGGTGGAAGAGATCTATCGTCTGAAGGATATCGAAAAGCGCATTGAGACGATGGAGAAAACGCTGCGGCGGATTGAGAATCGACTGGATGAAGAACGGAGGAAGACCTGATTCTAGCCGTTTAGTATCCCGGTGCCGCCGATCCCGCCCTGCTTGTCCGGCAGGCTTCTGCTGATGCCACCATATTTACTGGATTTCCTTGTCATTTAATGCCCCTTGCAGATTAAATGGCATGTGACAGTGCGCAATGCGATATATGCAAGGAGATTACAGTGTCGTGCTTAAGGAAAACTTAACGCGGTGCAAAAATCAGAACACCGTTTCCATTCAAATATTCTTGCAGATTTTCTTTTTTTGAGAGGTAATAATGATGAACGGAAATACTTGATATGCTAACGGTTTTTCTGGTAAAGAATGGATAATGACCTGTGAGCAATACAACTGAAATGTTTGTTTGCCGGAACAATCCTGACCATCAATACGCACTGGCTGTGCCCCAGTAATTGAAACATGCGGGTTTCCAGCCCGGAATATACATGGTGTCCAGATCGTGTATTCTGAAACCACCCTGTTCCAGCAGTGCCGGAATCTCCCTGTTCAGGTTGCAGCCTCCACCCAGCCGTCTCCAGAGCGGGTTCATGTAATTTTGCCAGCGGCGTACATCATGGTCGGGAGCAGCACCGTGTTCGCAGAAGATCAGCTGTCCGTTGTGTTTGAGAACCCGGCGGACCTCTTCCAGGGCAAGGGGTACATCGGGGATGCTGCAGAGGGTGTAGGTGATCAGCACGCTATCCACGCTGTTGGTTTCCAGTGGTATATCGCTGGCGGATGCCTCGATGAATTCCATGTCGAAGTCAACGGGGCTCCGTGTGTCTTCCGCAAGCGTCCACATCTCCCTGGCGGGGTCAAGGCCCCAGAGGTGCTCCACCTTGTCCGGTGAATAGAAGGGCAGGTTCAATCCTGTGCCTATGCCGATCTCCAGTACCTGGCCGGTGGCCAATGGTACTACCTTGGCGCGCTGTTTCATGGCGGGTTTCAAGCCACACAGAAAGTGCGTTGTCCTGGGTAATACGTACTTTTGATAGATGCCCATCAGATGCTTCTTTTGCCCGGGGTGTTGTTTTGTAACAGTGAGTATAGCGTTGACCGCCGGATCTTCCCGGAATTCATAATACTGTATTCATGAAGGAACATAACCGCCTGTTTATGGCCTGGATACGTTGCTTGCTCATAGATTTACTTGTTGCATTCAGGGATTTCCCTATATGCCTACCGGCTAAAGATCGCTGGGGTCAGGCTATCAGGGTGGTGCGTTTGAATTCCACAAGTAAAATTCTGTGAAGTGAGAAGTCCGTACTATTAAGCATTAATTTACTGTTTAACAATAATAACAAACATACTGGAGATCATGATTATGATGAAACAATTCACCCGATCGGGCCGCCTGCTGGCGCTCGTCCTGTTTGCACTGTCCACAGCTCCCGCCAGTGCCTATGAATGGCCCGGGGTATATGACCCGCTGCAACTGCTCACACTCAATCTCGATATGGACCCGGGAGACTGGAGCACGGTCAAGAACGACCAGACCCTTGACATCGAGGTGCCCGCCATGTTCTGGGCCGATGGCGAAGAGCAGATTCTTGTCTCGGTGCGTCGCAAGTCGGGGGATGCGCTGGGTGACAAGGTCAGCCTGAAGATCGACATCAACGAATACGTCGGCGGCCAGAAGTGGAGTGGACTCAAGAAGCTCAGCCTGGAAAACGGCGATGACGCTGACGTGGTTGCAGAAGGCTTTGCCTGGTACCTGAATCGCGTAACGGCAGAATCATCGACCAGCGGCTACAATCCGGGACTTGCTGCCTGGGTCAGGTTGGTCGTCAATGGCGAGTCTCTGGGTGTCTATGTAAACGTTGAGCAACCTGATAAACAATTTCTGAAGAACCGCGGTCTCTACACCAAGAACGAGACCTGGTTGTACAAGGCCAGTGATGTTAGTTCAGTTAAACTCAAGGTCGGTGACTCTGACAGCCCGACCACTACAGAACTGTGCTATTCACCGTTTGGTTCCGCGGGCGGTGGAGGTAATGGCAAGATAGACAGCGGCGGTGACAGCACCGATTGCGCGGTGCTGGATAGCGACGAGGCGATGGCTGCAGCGCTTAACGACTTGATCGACATGGAGGCCATGTTGACCCTGGGTGCGGTCAGCGCCTTTACCATGGGTCCGGATGACCTGTTCTCGCATGGGAAAAACTTCTACTACACTGACTTCCTCGATGGTGACAAGCGGCAATACATCCAGTGGGATCTCGATTCGGTCTTTACGTCAAAGAGTCCTGACGCAAGCATCTACGGTACTGAAAAGCGCAATCGCGGCACCATGGAACTGTCACAGACGGCTTACCAGGATGTCATCCTCAACAATCCCGTTTTCCGGGCACAGTATGACCGGATTATGGCTGACCTGCTGAACGGCCCCTTGCAGACCGATGCCCAGATTGCCTTCCTGAATGATCTGGAAGTCTTGATTGGCCCGGCGCTTGCGGCGGACCCGAATAGAAATTTCACAGACAGTGTTTCAGAACGGTTTGACTCCCTCCGCAACTGGGTAAGCGGACGTGCCATCAATATTAACGACCAGCTTGGCAACTGATCCGGCTGCATGAGTTCATCGTAACAGGAAGCAGCCTAGCAGTTACAAAGGTAATAACAGCGGCGGCCTTCGGGTCGCCGTTTTTGTTGGTGCACCGTACTTCCGGTTTTAGCCGGTGAAGTACGTTAGAAAGATGTGTACGTCCGGGATTGCCCTGTGTTCCTGACCTTCACAAGAATTTCGGGAAGGGCAAGTTCTGGTGCGAGCTCGTACTAACGGACTGATTCTATATAAGAAATATTGAAGCGACGGGTGACGTCCCATATGCGACCTTCGTGTCCCATGCCTCGACTGTTGAGCATGTACGTAATTACCCTTGCATAGCTCCCTGTGCTTATTAAATATTTCTTAGCCTTTGTTGATTGTCATCAAGGCAAACCAGATAGCATTAATTTAAACTGTCTTCATTTAGTGAGTGGTTGAATAATCAGCTCATTGGGAGAGGGGGCATGTTAAATCAAAGCGCAGGCCTGGAATTTAATAGCAAGGGTTATCTGATTAATTTTGATGCATGGGATAAAGATTTTGCTATAAAACTGGCGAAAGAACATGATCTGGATTTGACGGATTGCCATTGGCTCATTATTAATTTTTTAAGGGACTATTACTCAGAATATGATATTGCCGCAGATCCAAGAGAAATTATTAAAAAGCTTGGCAAGCAAATCAATCCCGCTGCTCCATGCACCAGAACACATCTGGAAGGTCTGTTTGGACAGGGTGGCTGCAAACTGGCTTGTAAGATAGCTGGATTACCAAACTGCCATTGTAGAGGAGTGTAATACGGCTGCATATGACCGGAGCTGGCCGTACTCGGGCGTTCAGTCCCGCTGCCACACACAATTCAGGAGGGGCTATACTTAATGTGTGGCATGAAGACATCACAGCGATCAATATCAAATTAAACCAGAAGGAAAAGGGGTGGGTATTATGGGAAAGATACGATTACAAATTGCTCCGGATGTAGAGTTCAAGATGGATCTGGATGTGGAAGGAGTCGATCCTGGAAGTCGCGATTATAATGTCCAGCAACATAAAGCGGAGGTGTACCAGGAGTTTGAACGGCGCCTAAAAAATGTGTTTCCTGAAGGAATCAAAATAGACAGGTTTGCATTCGGGTTGAGCCTCGATAACGATGGCTGAACAATGAGTTCATATTTGAACGACCGGTTCTGGCTGTACTCGGACTAAGGGGCAGATTCTAAAGTAAGTATTTACTAAAAAGCGGGAACCGACCCAAAGTACCCGTTCGCCACTTTCGCTTCCAGAGTGTTCGTGTGCGTACTTCCACGTACGACTTTTATTTATGGTTGAAATAAAAATATACGATGACGTTTCTCTGCGCCATTAATGATGGCTAATATAACCGGCCACTAAATGCGAAAGAACGACCCTAACATTACGTTCCACCACTGACAGCCGAGAATCAACAAACGGTGTATATTGAAGGCTCGTAAGATACCTTGCCATATTCCACCTGTAGGGATGTGCTATGACTCAACTACTTGCCGTAAATGGCTCTTATAGAGAGGGCGGCACAATTGACCAGGTGATCGAGGTGGCCGTGCAGACTGCCTTGGTGGCCGGGGTGACTATTGAAGTCATCCATCTTCGCGACTTTCCAATAGAATTTTGTCGAAATTGCCGTCATTGCACACAGGTGCCGGGCGAGGCTCCCGGTGAATGCGTTCATCAAGACGGTATGCGTGAGTTGATCGATAAGATAGAAGCTGCCGATGGCTATATTCTTGCCTCTCCGACGAACTTTTACTCGGTAACCGCTTTATTCAAGAGATTCATGGAGAGGCTGGTGGTATATGCCTACTGGCCATGGGGATCGCATGCCCCGAAATTTAGAAAAAAGAAAGCCACAAAAATGGCCATCCTGATTGCCTCGAGTGCGGCTCCAGGCCTTATGGGACGATTGTTTTACGCGACACTGAAACAGCTGAAGATGACGGCAAAGACCATTGGCGCCAAGCCGGTCGCCTCCATGTTTGTAGGGTTAATGTCTCAGCAGGAGCATCCCGCCCTGCCCGAAAAAGTCAGGCAACGAATACAAACAATGGTCAGGAAGCTGATGTAACCGTGTAAGATCACATACTACCCGTACCAAACGTGCCCTGAAACGTAGGAGACAACGTTAACTCTTGTCCTGTTTGAGTAGACCCCTTCACATAACATGACGACACAGGCACAACAGCAGCCAACAGAACAACTGGCACCATGGAAGCTGGCGACGGTTCTGTTCTTGCTCTCCTTCGCCACGGTAGTGTTTACCATCGTGTTGTTCCGGTTGCTCACCTTTTTCATCATGCCGTCCCTGTTTTTCGATCTGCTGTTTATCGGGTTCCCGCTGGGCGCGCTGGCGGGGGTGTATTTTTATACCGTCAGCAGGCAGTCGTTCATGAAAACACTGTGGATCCTCCAGGGAGCAATGCTGTTCTCCATCCTTGCCATGCTGGCATGCAAACATTTTGACTATCTGCGGGCGCACCTGTTCGACGTCGAGCTGCAGCGACTGTTTCACCAGATGCTCATCTTTACGCTCTTTTTTCTGCCGTTTTTTATTGCCTACGGGCTGAGTGAGTATATCGGTTATCAGATGGGCCGCCGGACCCTCAGGGGACGTATGCCGGTGGTCTATGCCATTTACCTGTTTGGCGCGGCAGGCGCCTATCTGTTTGCGGAGTTCGCTTTCCCGCTGCTCGGTGCCACGCGGCTGCTGGGAATTCCGCTGCTGCTGGTTGCCGTGGCGATGCTGATGCTTGGGCCGGCCGTTAAGGTACGCCGGGGGCTGGCTGGTCTGCAGGCGACGGTCGTTGTGCTGTTGTTTCTTCCCCAGCTCGAAGGCGGCTTCCTGCAGCTCTACAAGGGGACCAGCCCCCAATCAACCCATGCCTATGCCAATATGGGATTTGAGACGATTCACCAGGAATGGGGAAAATACAGCCTCATTGAAATCATGCAGGCACCCGGCATGGAGGCTTACACAGGATTTTATAACGATATCATCCAGTGGAAATTCGCCCCTGCCACCGGCTTTTTTGCCCATTCCATCGGTATGTTCCCGCTTGAACTGGCCCCTGCAGGGGGGCGTATCGCCATTATCGGTGCAGGTGCGGGGCGCCAGGTACAGTATGCCCGAAAGTCCACGCACGACTTTGAAGAAATAGTGGCCATTGAAATCGAACCGGCCGTCATCGATGCAGTAAGAGGCCCGCTTGCCGAGCGCTTTGATTCCGTATACGAAGACAGCCGTGTACAGCTGGTCATCCAGGAGGCACGCAGCTATATGGAGGGCAGCGACAAGCATTTTGACCTGATCTACCTGCCCAGTGTCGGCGGCTATCCACAGATGATGCTGGAGCCGGGCAACATGATCCGGACCGTTGAAGCCTACAAAACGCTTAGTGAGCATCTGACGGAACAGGGGGTACTGGCCATCTGGTATCCGGCTGTGCTCGATCCACGCACGATCCTCACCGAGCAGTACATACACACGCTGGAGAGTCCGGAAATCGGGATGCAGGTACGCGCCTACAGGAATGCTGGCGAGTTTCTGATCCTGGCGGCAAAGCGGACCGAATACCTGCCAACACTCGAGGAGGCCAGTGAATTTTATCTGCGGCCGGCTATCGAGCGATTTGGTGAAAATATTGCGCCTTTATTAGTCGGCCCTACCGTAAACGTTGAAAAAACATGGGATAGATCACTGTTCAAACCCATCAGCGACAATCAACCGTTTCTGGCCGGCAATGTTCAACACATTTTTTCCCTCCAGCAGGTGGGTAAACTGTTCGCCCTGGTGCTTGGCCTGTTGTTCGGGTTTGCGGCGCTGTTGTACCTGCTGTTGAGAAACCGTGGAAACCCCGGCATACCGGGCAGGTCGTTTTCACAGCTGATTATTATCAGCCTGTTTGTCGGGGCCAACTTCCTGATAATCGAGCATTACCTTATTCTCGCGCTGTTCAACAAGCTGTATGTCTATCGCGACGCCCTGGTACTGGGTGCGATCAGCTTTCTGCTCATCACGGGGATGGGCAGCACCTTCATCAAACCGGCCATGCGACCGCTATTCCAGGTGATCGGCGGGCTGTTTATCCTGCTGTTGTTGCTCCTCCAGGACAGTCTGAGTCCCCTGGTAAATCTTGCCTTGATTGCGCCCGTCGCATTCGTGACAGGCAGTTTCTTTCCCGCCCTGTTTGAGGCGGCTGCTGAAAATCCTCTCGGGGTATTCGCAGCAGATTCCATTGGTGCAGCCATTGGCTCAATGGCCTCGTTCTTTATCCCCATCGTCTTTGGCTTCGACTGGTTTTTCGTATTTGCCACTGTCATATTCTGGGCCACAGCTTTCGCCACCTTCCTGTTTTTTCGCAATTTGAAATCCGCATTTGTGCATTAATATCAGGCACGTTATGGTGCGTATGTTGTTCGGTCTCATTTATCCGGCTGCCAGGCATATCAGATAAACACGATGAGAGGATTAGGGAATGGAACTAATTGCAAATTGGAAAGAAGTAAAAAGCCTTTTCAGGGAATCATTCAAATCCTCTTTTCATTTTTCGATTGCAACCGTAAATGAGAATGGTGAGCCTCACGTGACTCCAATCGGGTCATTGATACTTGGCAAGCCTGGCTATGGGTTCTATTTTGAAAAATTCACACAACATCTTCCTCGCAATTTTGAATGTAACAAAAATATTTGTGTTCTCGCGGTTAATAGTAGTCGGTGGTTTTGGCTTAAGTCGCTAGCAGGCGGGAAATTTGCCAGCCCACCAGCAGTTCGATTACATGGGGTGGTTGGTGATTTACGAGAAGCCACCGATAAAGAAATTGCACTTTGGCAGAAAAGAGTGAAGCGTGTCAGTCCTCAACGACATCCGCATTGGGCTTGCCAGGGGTACGCAGTGACAACAGGAACTTGATCAGTCGGTTCTTGTCTTTCTCTTGAAGTGCCGCAAATGCCTGCGCCGCAGCCACTGCCTCGCTGCCGTCAGAGTCATGCCCTTCGATGGCTTCAACAAGTGTCAGGGCTCGCCCATCGTGTAGATAGGGAGCAGTGTCAGCGATGCCCCAGAGTCTGGGAGTGATGAACTCCCGATTTTCCTGATCGCTTGCCTTACTGAAGGACTCTTTTAGTCCCTCGCCCATATCATGGCGCTTCAGATCCGAAAACAACTCCACCTTTACACCGCCACCGGGGGCGCTCGGGAAATCCATCGGTGACCGGGTTAGATCCACGGAGTAAAATGTATTCTCAAAGGGTTTTTGCGGTGATCCGGTGAGTTTGTAGTAGAGATATTTGCCTTCCGTAGTCAATTCAGGTCGATGACAATCGGCACAGCCGATGTCACTGAACAGCCTGACTCCCTTGTTTGTCTTCTTTCGTTCAGGCCGGTCCATGGTCGTGATAAAAATGCTCAGTGCCGAAAGATCACCGATGCTGATCTCGTTTTGTACGCCGTCGTTGTCTTCATCTGCATACTCCCCGCCGAAGGCCTCGACCGCCTGCATCCCCATGTGAAAGGCCAGTGCATTGACAGAAAACTCCCTGATGGATGCCATGTCACCTTTACGACCGAAGGGGCGAACCACCAGGTCCCCGTTTATGCCCTGAACTCGAGATGTATCCATTCCGCCAGCCACCTCGGCAACAATTTCGCCGAATGATACCCCTTTTGTTACCAGTTTGATCGGGGTGCCTGGCTGTGCCAGCGCCTGTCGTTTCAGGGCCTGCAGATCGGCAGTCATCTCGCGGGCGAGCAGTTCAACGCCACCGGAACCAAACAGAAAAGGTGGATTGATCAGCCGACCGGTAAACTCCGCGATACCATTGAAGTTCGCATCAGCCACGTCGATCCGGTCCGGCTGGAACAGCGCGCTGTTGTTGATTCCACCGACTCCGCCCACACCCATGCGTGCCGGTACCTCTGCATTGCTGACGAATGAGTGGCATTCGAGACAGGTCTGGGAATCCATTCCATTTACGCGCAGGAACGTGCCGTTGCCCTGCAAGGTAGGCCGGTTTCCCTGAGTAAAATCCCTCGTGTCAGACACCGAGAGATCATGGGCGCCGTCACCTAACCCATCGGCCCGGTTGAAGGGCGTTGCAAAGACCTTCAGGCCCGCTTCACGGATTTCAGTCAGACTCAGGGTCCCGTCGATGACCTGTTCCTGATCAATGCGGTCCTCTGGCTGCAGGCGTGGCCCGGTGCCGGTCAGCCCGGCCAGTGCAGTTGCACAAAACACGATTAGGAAAACGATGTGTATGTATTTCATTGTTATGTTCTTTTCTTAAACCAAACCGTCTGTCACCAGCACTTGCCCTTGTTGTGCCTGACAAGCCTGATTATAGTCGAAAATAATCGCAGCATGACAATGGCGGTATGGTTAATACTGACCTGAATGGTCTCCGTTTATGGATATACGCTTCACTCGTACGGCAAATGAAGGTTGTGATGCAGCCTGTCATACCCCAATCAACCACCAGGCACTTCAGATTCTGGTCTGAATGTCTGGAGGGCAGCGGAATGACCGTTTTCCGCTGAGTGTTCGATAAGCCGAGGATCCGAGAACTGCCAGGGAACATTGAGTCGCGGTAACCTGGGCTCAGCGGCTCAAGCCGCAACTACGGCCAGCCGTTAAGTCCCTTACTGTGGGCCATTACATCACACACCGGGCTCACAGCTGCTCCACACGGTTACACAAGGTGGCTACATGAGAGCAAGCGCAGGCATCCCGTTCGGTACACAGATTCTGGCAGCAATGATATTGCTGCTGAGTCAGGTAATCTTCGCTGCCGCTCACCCGCCACCGGCCGACGATCCTTTCACCCTGGGCTGGCAGGCATTTGAAGCCGGTGATTACAGCCGTGCCCTGTCGCTCTGGCTGCCGCTGGCCGAACAGGGTGACATGTATGCACAGAACAACCTGGGGTTCTTGTATGAATACGGGCAAGGTACTGGCTTGGACGAACAGCAGGCGGCGCACTGGTACCGGCAGTCAGCGAGGAACGGACTGGCAGTGGCCCAGTTCAATCTGGCACTGATGTATGCAAACGGCGTTGGCAGCCGGCAGGATCCACTCAGGGCGGCATACTGGTTCCGGCAAGCCGCTGAACAGGGACTTGCTGATGCCCAGTACCAGCTGGCTGAGCTCCTGCAGCAATATATGGGCGTACCGCGCAGCAGTACTGCCGTACTCGACTGGCTGACACGGGCGGCAGAACAGGGGCAGCTCGAGGCAATGACGGCACTGGCGGCGATGAGTGACGCGGTCGCGCTGGCAAGTGTGGCACACACTTCGGAGGGGGCGGATTCCAGGGACCACCTGAGCAGTTTCTCCACCGGCACCGCCTGGCCCGTCGCCAGCGGCTATGCAGTGACCAATAACCATGTGGTGGCCGGTGTAGAAAACGTGCAGCTGATTGATGTAACAGGCACACAGATGACCGCCAGCGTGGTCCTGCGTAATGCGGAGCATGATCTGGCATTACTGCACGTCAGTGAATCCGGCAGCCTGCCACCGGCCCTCCCGCTGGCCAGTACCGATCCACGTCCGGGCAGCCGCGTCTTTACCATCGGCTACCCACGCATCAATATCATGGGCCGCACACCGAAGCTGAGTGACGGCATCATCAGTTCCCTCAGCGGCTACCGGGATGATCCCGACAGTTACCAGATTTCCATCCCGATCCAGCCAGGCAATAGCGGGGGGCCGTTGCTGAACATGGACGGTGCCGTAGTAGGCGTGGTGGCATTCATGCTGGGTGCCTACGATGACGACGCCGAACCGCAAGTACTGCCGAATGTCAGCTACGCCATCAAGGTGGAGGTGCTGCGCAGCATGCTGCCACAGGCGCTGCGGCAGACAGCCGCAGCGGAACAACTACCTGCAGCGCCGGCGCCGCTTGCCGATCTGGCAGAGCGGATACAGGGGTCCGTTTTGATCGTAATGGTCGCCGACTAGCGGTCCGGGGACCTATCTTCAGCGCAAAAACCCACGCTAACAACAGGTGATTTCTGTACCTGGTCCGTCACCCGCCATGCCGGTGAACCACCAATATTTCCAGCTGTTCATCGAAACCATTTCAACAAGTTCACTCAACTCCCTTATTCCTATTGCAATGAACTCGACAAGGCGAACAGGCGCTCTGCACTCTCCTGGCACACAGAAATTTTTGAGCCGCATGTCAGTTTGAGATAGCGGGTCAGTGGTGCTAGCATGCCGCGCAATTCTCGCATAAGGCAACAAACTTCTGACGATTACCAGACTCCGTTTGTATAAACTCATTCACAAACATATTCCCTGCTGGTCGCTGGATTGACTGCGTTGCAAGGTCATTCGCTGACACTGGCGTGCGCCGCACTCCTGGTGATATGGCCTGGCCAGGAACAGCTTTTTAACGTGTTTTCAAGCAGTACAACTAACCCGAAGAAGGACAGGAGGTTTTATGGTAATTCGCAACAAACTCTTTAATGCCCGTGTCACCGCGACCGGCATAGTACTGGGTATACTCGGTAGCGCTGCCGTCATCGCTGCGGACCAGAAAGGAATGGGCGTAGCGGCCGGTGCCGGACTGCTGCCGCCAAATGCCCGTGCCGGTGAATGTTACGCCAAGGTCATGGTACCCGCGGTGTACAAGACGATCGATGAAAAGGTCCTCGTGGCCGATGCCAGTCAAAAGATAGAGGTAATCCCCGCCAAGTACGAATGGACCGAGGTCAGGGTCCCGGTGCAGCAGGAGTCCGAAAAGCTGGTCGCAGTGCCAGCCAAGTTCGATACCATCAAAGAAAAGGTGGAGATCGAGGCAGCCCGCACTGAATGGCGCCTGGGGACCGGTGCGAAGGCCAAGGCTGCCGGTGACCGGATGGTAACAGCCGCCCTTGCTGTCGGCCTGCCGAAGATTGCCAATCCGGGGCAATGCTTCAACGAGTTCTACCAGCCGGCCCGGTTCAAGACGGAAACCGAAAAACTGCTGAAAAAGGCCGCCGCCGAGAAAATCACCACCAGCGATCCCGAATTCGAGTGGGTCGAGGAAAAGGTACTGGTCAAGGAAGCATCTGAGAAGCTGGTAGAGGTACCTGCACAGTATGATGTCATCACCGAGAAGGTGCTGGAATCACCTGCCTACACTACCTGGAAAAAGGGCCGTGGCCTGAATGAACAGGTGGACAATGCCACTGGCGAGATTATGTGTCTGGTAGAGGTACCGGCCAAGTACAAGAACCTGGAGAAAAAGGTGCTCAAGACTCCGGTCACCATCAAGAAGGTGGAGATCCCTGCAGAGTACAAGACCGTCAAGGTCAGGAAGCTCGTCAAGCCTGCACAGGAGCAGCGTGCTGCCATTGAGGCTGAATACCAGACGGTCGAGAAGCGGAAAAAGGTCTCCGCTGCGAAACTGTCCTGGGAACCGGAAGGCGCTGCCGGTGATGGCAAGGCCACAGGCAAGACCCTGTGCCTGGCCGAGGTGCCGGCAAAGTACAAGACCATTACCAAGCAGGTCATCAAGGAGAAGGCAACCATCAAGAAAGTGGCGGTGCCTGAGAAGATCAAGACCGTGCGCATGAGCAAGCTGGTCACTCCGCCCTCCGAGAAGCGGATTCCGATCCCGGCGAAGCACCAGATCGTACCCAAGCGCACCAGGGTGTCCGCTGCCCGACTGGAATGGCGCCCGGTATTGTGTGAAACCAACACCACCAAGGAACTGGTTATGCAAATCCAGGGCGCCCTGGAGAAGGCCGGCTTCAATCCCGGTACGGTCGACGGCGCGCTTGGGAATGCCACGATGCGGGCAATCGATGCCTATCAGCGCAAGCATAATCTGCCACATGGCGGCCTGACCCTGCAGACCATCGAGAAGCTCGGTATCAAGGTCGGCGGGTAAACCAACCGGGTGCGGCCAGCGGCCGTCCCGTCAAGCCACTCTGCCCTGGCGGGTTCTCGATCGAGACCATGCCGGGGTACGGTGGCTTTTTTTGTGACAAGGCGTCAGTCAGGTATAGCAATGCCTGTCGAGTGCGCCTCAATCAAGGACGCAACACACGCATTAAATCTATCAGCCGGTCACAGCCCTGCAGGAAGAATCCAAAGGGGAAATTGCCTGATCAGAGGGCGTCGACCCTTTCGGAGACTTTTTACGAAACCAATTCCGATCACATGAGTAAGTATTTCTACTGATGGTTAGTGTATGCCTTTTAGTGTATTTTTTAGTCCGTCAAATAATTGGCCGTTATGGGATTCCTGGCGTACTGAAAAAGAAAAGCATCCACAGGGAGTCGCTATATTATGGATCAGGTAGCGCACCCTGTATCTAAATGAAACAAAGAATACTGATCGGCCCGATTTGGTTACACAGGCGGTGGCACTGTGGGCAATGACTGTCCTGAAACAGATTGACCTGTTTCGGTAATGGTGCAGGCTATAAGTTGGTTGGGCCGTTCAGGTCTTGAGGGGATTGATTTTTATTTCCAGTATTAATTGAGTAACATAAACAGGAGGAGAGAGAATGCCGGAAAAGGGAAAAGTAAAACACCGACGCTATAAGGGGCACATGTATTTTCCTGCAATCAACCACCAGGGCAATTTCATAATGTCCGAACGTCGACACCTTCATACCAGACGCGTATGTGATGTTTCTCTCGATGACGTCGATTTGCCTACCATGTTCTTGGCTATCAGCAAACCGGTGTAATTACGGCTGTAGTTATTGGCCGTTTTTGTTTGCCAGGTTACTTGTTCAGGCTGCGAACCAGTGGATAGAGGTGCTCGGTTTCATCGAGTATGCGTTGCAGCACCATTTCAAACAGTTGTTCTGTATCCTCAAGAAACCGGGCATGCTCATTAATATGCAGGCTGTCTTTTTTCTTCGTCGGGCACCAGTGTCTTGTAAAGTCCTTCAGGATTCTCTTGATTTCAACTGAACCCGACATGAAGTTCTTGGCGACATTGTTTATTTTCTTGTCGGGACTTCTCAGCAGGTCACTGCACATGTCCCTGTCAACCACTTCTATGTGCTTCCTGAGCAGATCTACATAACTATAGAAAAGATCACAGCAGGAACCCGTGTCACACATTGACCTGTCCTTGAACAGGTAGCTCAGTACGTTCGAGAGCTCGGTAATACGATGATTTTGTTCGTTCAGTTCTGTGATGGTCAGCATCCAATCCTCCAGTGTATTGGTATTTGTCTAATCTTGTTCTTGACCATGCCGGAGCATGGAGGCGAGGTCAACTAGTCCGTGAGTCGCGTGGCTATTTTCTGCAATGAGGCCTCATTGTTACAGTAGTCAATACTACCAGCATCCACGGGTCCTTCGGTCAGTCGGGTGTCACATTCCCCGGTATTGCTGCAGGCATTACAGCGGTCCATTTGTTCCCGGATGTCGACCGCGCGTACCCTGGACAGGTAGCTGTCTGTGTCGATGCCCAGTGCAGTGAGCATCTTGCCAAGCCGCAGCCGCTCAAGCTGGTCCGCCAGTCCCTGCCGGTACTTTACGCCGGCACGGGTATTAAAAATAATGGCCGCCAGCAGCAGCACAATAAATATGACCAGCAACAGGCCAAGTATGAGCATGGTTGCCGCAGAGATGAGGTTTACCGGATTCACTGGATAGTTTTATGATTTCGTTTGCAGGGCAGGTTCAGCCGTTGTGGCAGAACCTGCAGTAGACAAACTGCTGCAGGCCGCCGTCAGGGGTATTGTGTTCTTCCGTGAGTGTTTCGGCCAGGTGTAACTGTGGCCCCATTACCTGGTTGAGTGTCGCCGGGCTGTAACGCACGACATCAAGACCGCTGCACTGGCTGGGGCCGCTGTCGGAAAAAGTGGCGATGATGACCTGGCCATCCGCTTTCAGTGTCTTGTACAGTGTCTCCAGGTAGCACTCACGGTCGTGGTTATTCGTCAGAAAATGAAATACTGCGCGGTCATGCCAGATGTCAAAGGCCTGGCCGGGTGCATAGTCTGTGACATCGCTCTCGACCCATGTCACCTGCTGGCTGCGGTCGCCCAGGCGTTCCTGAGCCTGTTCAATGGATGTGCGGGCGATATCGAGTACCGTGATATCACGGTAGCCTGCTGTCAGCAGATGATCCACGAGGGTGGAGGCCCCGCCACCGATGTCAATGATGCTGGCTGTGGTGCCAATGCCGGTATCGCCGATCAGGGAGAGCGAGTGCTGCGGGTGTGACTGGTACCAGCTGACCTCGGCGGGGATTTTTCCCGCGTACTGCCTTTCCCAGTGGTCTTTCCAGCCGGGATGCTGACAGCCGGTCGTTTGCCGGGCGATACTCTTATTCATCCGACACTTATAAGTCCGGCTGCAAGGATTGTCGTTGATCCATATCAATAGAAACGCTTTACGTTTCAGATTCATGGGCAGACCCGGGCACTACACCGTCTAGCCCAGCGTACTGATGTCCTTAATATGAATCAGGTTGTCTTCGACAGTGATATGCCCTTCCTGCTGCAGGTTACGCAGGATGCGCGACAGGGATTCGGGCTGGATGGAAAGGCGTGAGGCAATGACATGCTTGGGCACACCGAGCTTGATTGTGGCCTCGTGTTCCGTACCGGCCGGTACCTGGCGGAGCAGGTAGTTGGTGAAACGCAGTGTGGCGTTTTGCAGTGTCAGTGCATCGATATCGGTAATCTGCCTTTTCAGCCAGGTGCTCATGTCAGCCATCAACCTGAAACAGGTGTCGGTTGAACCTCGCAAGAGGGCGCGGTAGGTATTGTTGGAAAAGGCCAGCACCTCACAGGCATCCAGGGCGCTGGCATTGACAGGATAGACCTGGCCCTCCATGAAGGTGATGGCCTCGGCAAAGGTTTCGCCGGCAGAGATAAGGTGCAGCACCTTTTCGCTACCGCCCGGTGCAGAGAGGTATAGCCGGATGGTCCCGCTGCGTACCATGAAAAAATTCCTGGCCTCCTGCTGGCACTGAAACAGGTGCTGGCCCTCGTCCAGGCGGATGACCCGTGCGGAGTCCAGCAGCTGTGCGAGCTGGTCTTCATTCAGTCCGCCAAACAGGGGATGGCGGCGCAACTCATCCGGCAGAATGATGTTCGTGCTCATGGCGCAAGCTTACTCAATCCGGCAGAGAACTGCATCTGCCAAATGGCTAACACAGGTCAATGTGAGCATACCGGGGGTTTGTCAGAGTGCCTTTTGCCAGGAGTCTGACAGGCTCCTCGGGGGAGCCGAATGACAACCATTGATGATGTGATGACGGCAGGTCACCGTACCTGTGACAGGTATTTTGCAGAAGCCGAGGCGGCTGTCGCTGATGAGGACTGGTTCAGGGCGGAAGACGCGTGGAGCCATTTCTCACGGGTGCTGGATAAACACTTTACCCGGTTCGAGGAAGAGCTGCTGTTTCCTGCTTTTGAAGAGGTCAACGGACCGTATGGACCCACACAGATGATGCGCATGGAGCACGCGCAGATACGCACCCTGGAGGCGCAGATGCGCTCTGTACTTTCAGCCCGGGACAGGCAGGAGTTTCTCGGCCTTGCCGAGACGCTGATGCTTCTGATACAGCAGCACAACATGAAGGAAGAGCAGATTCTTTATCCGATGATGGACCAGTCACTTGCCAATGCGGCTGACTTTGTCACGGAACTGACGTTGGATTAGCGATTTCCTGTATACGTATGCTCGCGATTCATGCGGGGAAACCGTGATGCTGGATGAAAAGTTTCTCGATGCCAGTGAGATGGAACCGCCTGTGCCTTTTGAACAGGCGTTTTCGCTGCTTGCAGAGCTGCAACCGGGTGAGTACCTGCGCATGGCCCACCGGATGATCCCCTGGCCCCTGTTTGAGTACTGCAATGAGCGCAAGCTTGAGTACCGGGTGCAGCCGGGCGAGACAGCCAAATATGAGATTCTGGTCTGGTATAAACAGGACACGGACAGGATCAGCCACCTGTTCAGGGGCGAACCGTAATGCGCATGTCCGGTCTTACCCTGGACAGTCTTCCGCCCATTAATATACCGTTGCGGTTTTTTCTGACGGCGCCGTGGTTTGGCATACTGGCGGCACTGGTGCTGCTGTTCAGCGGTCCGGGTATCTGGACGAGTCACTGGAATCCGGCGCTAATAGGTCTGACACATCTTGTTACACTTGGCTTCATGACAATGACCATGCTGGGGGCGCTGTTCCAGTTGCTGCCGGTACTCAGTGGTGAACGGGTCCCGGGGGGCAGTCCGGTTGCCCATGCTGTGCATCTGTTGATGGTTGCCGGTGTATTGTGCCTGTCTGCAGGCTTTTTTTTTCATGAATATTTCCTGCTGGGTGTTGCTGTCGTGCTGCTGGCCATGGCCCTGGTCGGATTCACTGTTGCAATTGGCAGCAAGCTGATCACGAACATCGCTGGCGGCGACAGTGTCCATGCTATACGACTGGCAGTCGCCGCATTGGTGGTCACCATCGGCCTGGGTTTTTACCGTGCCCTGGGTTACCTCTACCCGCTTGAATCCGCATTGAACCTGACAATGATCCATACCAGCTGGGCATTGCTTGGCTGGGTTTTGATTCTGATCATGGGTATCAGCTTTCAGGTGATACCCATGTTCCAGGTCACGCCCGACTATCCGCCCGGGCTGACCCGGTTTATACCGCCAGTGATTTTTGCCAGCTTGCTGTTGCTGGCGTTTGTGCAGGTGCCTGTGGCGGTAAACGGGCTGGTTATCGTTATTGGTGTGGCGGCCCTGGTTTATGCCGGGTTCAGCCTGCGTTTGATACAACAAAGAAAACGCAGGCTGATAGATGTGTCCGTGCGTTTCTGGCAGTTGGGGTTGTCATGCCTGGTTCTTGCTGTGCCGCTATTCTGGCTGAGCTTCTTGCTGCCGGACATTACAGCTGCGGCAATGACGCCTGCCCGGGGGCTGGTGCTGGTGGCTGTGTTGATGATTCCCGGGTTTGCCTGCTCCATCATTATGGGGATGTTGCAGAAGATAGTGCCGTTTCTTGCCTTTCTTCATTTGCAGCGACACTGTGCGGCCAACATCAGGGCCGTCAGGAGTTTGCCCAATATGCATGGTTTTATCAGCCCTGGTCGTTCGCTGTGGCTGCTGCGAATCCACGCTGTGGCCATTGCGGCCATGCTGGGTGCGGTTATATATGGCCCGCTGACAAGGGTTGCCGGGCTTGCATTGTTGCTGGACTTTGGCTGGCTGGCATTCCTGATGATCAATGCAACACTGCTTTATGCAGGAACCAGGCGCAGTATTGCTGCTATGGAGTCAGATTGACGGGAAAGTGGCCATGCGCGCAGCTGTCTGTTCATGAACCCGATAATCGGTAATAATCCGGAATTCTTATGGATCTCATTCCCGTTATTCCGCCTTTCCTGGCGATACTCAATACCACGGCTGCATCGCTGGTGAGTCTGGGTTATTTTTTTGTGCGGCGAAAGAATGCCTCGGCGCATCGTGTCTGCATGGTGAGCGCATTACTCGTGTCCACTGTCTTCATGATTTTTTACCTCTATTACCATGCAAAAATCGGCAATATTCCATTTGCGGGGGTCGGGGCTGTCCGTCCGGTCTATTTTTCACTGCTTGCGACCCATGTGATCCTCGCCGCGGTGCTATTTCCGCTGGTCCTGGTGACGGCCGGATTCGCAATAAGGGGGCATACCACCCGCCACCGGCGCCTTGCCCGCTGGACGCTGCCGATCTGGTTATACGTGTCTGTTACCGGCGTAATCATCTACCTGATGGCATTTCATATCTACGTTGCCTGATAAGGCCCCGCGCACATGATGCCAATTCCGCCCGCGTTGAATCATTCATACGATGTTTTCCCATGGTATTGCTTGCATGCGCTGGCGTGGCTTGTTGTGGGGGCCTTGCTGACAGCAGGGGCAATCAGCACGGCCTGTGCAGACCCTGTTGAGGATTTGACGTATAAGTATTTCCCGCAGGCGGACAGGATGGGGGCGTTTGAGGGCGAGCCGCTGGCCGCGCCGGTCTACGAAGGTGACCAGCTGCTGGGTTATGTGCTGCGCACCACGGATATTGCTCCCATTCCGGCCTATTCCGGGAAACCGATTATCCTGCTGGTTGGAATTTATCTTGATGGCACGATTGCCGGTGTCAGGATTACAGCTCATTCAGAACCCATTCTGGATGCCGGGGTGTCCGAACTGGATCTGAAATCCTTCGTCTATCAGTACCTTGATATTACGGTAGAGGATCGTGTCAAGCTGGGGGGGGCTGAACGGGAAGGTTATGTGACCATCGATAGCATTACCGGCGCCAGTATTACTGCGATGGTCATGAATGCAACGATTATGAAGGCCATCAAGAAGGTCGCCGAGTCACGCGGGATCCCGTTGCAGCCTGATGGGGCCAGACTGTGGCCGGAGGAGCCCATGACGCCTGTTGAAGTACCGAAAAGTCGACAGGCCCCGGTCTGGTGGATGGGTGAGACCACCGAGCCCTTCTGGGCCTCTGTGTGGCGTGAGCGCTGGTGGCAGGTTGTTGTCCTGTGTGTCGCGCTTGGCCTTCTGACACTCATCCTGCTGTTTCAGGACTGGCTGACCCGCCGGCCGAAGCTGCTGAAGGTTATTCGTACCGGATTCCTTCTGTTTACCCTGTTGTTTATCGGCTGGTACACCCTGGCACAGCTTTCAATCATTCATGTGCTGACCTTTATCAGTGCCCTGCTGCACCAGTTCACCTGGGAAGTCTTCCTGGTCGATCCCCTGATATTTATCCTGTGGGGGTTTGTGGCCCTGACACTGCTGCTGTGGGGGCGCGGTGTGTATTGCGGCTGGCTGTGTCCCTTTGGTGCCTTGCAGGAGCTGATTTTCAATATTGCCAGGCGTTTCAGGATTCCCGAGATGGTTGTTCCTGATGTCATTCATGAACGACTGACAGCGCTGAAATATGTCATCTTTGTCGCCCTGTTTGGCCTGTCCCTGCAATCCATCGGCTATGCAGCCAGGGCCGCCGAGGTTGAACCCTTTAAAACAGCGATTGTGATGCACTTCAACCGGGAGGGTATTTTTCTTGTCTACGCCCTGGCCTTGCTGGTCATCGGTATTTTCAACCGCAAGTTTTTCTGCAAGTACCTCTGTCCACTCGGCGCGGCCCTGGCCATCCCGGCACCGCTGCGTATCTTTGACTGGCTGCGGCGGCGCAAGGAGTGTGGCCGACCCTGCCAGATCTGTGCCCGGCAGTGCGATGTACAGGCCATCCGGCCGACCGGCGAGATCAATCCCAATGAATGCCACTATTGCCTCGATTGCCAGGTAACTTACTGGGATGATCATAACTGTCCGCCGCTGTCGGAAAAGCGCATCAGACGAGAGAAGAGCAAGGCGGCACTGGATCGTATCCGGGCTGCGGAACCGCCAAAAACAAATCCTCCTCCTGAAAAATAAGGATATCGCAACCGGGTCTAAACTATCTGCATCTTGACATAGGTCAAGTACAGCAGGATTTGCCTGCGTATCCTCGCATTGGGGCGATTTATCTAACTTAATAATACCGGGGGGTATTGGGGAATGAAGAAATCAGCGATTTCACGTCTTGCAGTTGTTAGTCTGCTTGCACTTGTCACACTGGGTACAAATACCGGGTGTGATTCCGGGAATCAGGCGACTGATGCCGCCACGGGTCCTGAATCCTCGGGCACCACCGAAACTACCAGTAGTTCCGATCACCCGGGAACGACGCCGGGTGAAATGGCTTACAAGGGCGCGCCTGTTCCGGAAGAGCATCTTGCTTCAAAGGATGTGGTGACACCCGGTGCCCCGCCCCTGACAGAGGCAGAATTTACAAAGGCAAAACAGATCTACTTCGAACGTTGTGCCGGGTGTCATGGTGTGCTCCGCAAGGGTGCGACCGGCAAGGCGCTGACGCCGGATATTACCCTTGGAAAGGGCACCGATTACCTGAAGGTATTTATTGATTACGGTTCACCGGCCGGTATGCCGAACTGGGGTACATCAGGCAATCTCACCGCCGATGAAGTGACGCTCATGGCCAAATACCTGCAGCATGAGCCGCCGATTCCGCCGGAATTCGGTATGGCGGAAATGAAAGAGACCTGGACGGTGCTGGTTGCTCCCGACAAGCGCCCCACCGGCAAGATGAACGACTACAATCTTGAGAATGTTTTCTCCGTGACCTTGCGTGATGCCGGTCAGATTGCGTTAATCGATGGCGATAGCAAAGAGATCATCAATATCATCGAAACCGGTTATGCGGTGCATATCTCGCGCTATTCAACCTCGGGACGTTACCTGTTTGTGATCGGACGCGATGCAAAAATCAATCTCATCGATATGTGGATGGAAACCCCTGATAACGTTGCCGAGATCAAGATCGGGCTCGAGGCACGTTCGGTTGAAACCTCCAAGTACAAGGGCTATGAAGACACGTACGCCATCGCAGGTGCCTACTGGCCGCCACAGTTTGTCATCATGGATGGTGAAACCCTGGAGCCGAAGAAGATTGTTTCCACGCGCGGCATGACGGTCGATACCCAGGATTATCACCCGGAACCACGGGTAGCAGCCATTGTGGGCTCGCATGAGCATCCGGAGTTCATTGTCAATGTGAAGGAAACCGGCAAGGTGTTGATGGTCAACTACGAAGACATCGACAACCTCCAGGTCACCACCATCGGTGCGGCCCGTTTTCTGCATGACGGTGGCTGGGATTCAACCCACCGTTACTTCATGACGGCGGCCAACAAGTCCAACAAGATCGCAGTGATTGATTCCAAAAAGCAGCAGCTGACTGCACTGGTTGATGTCACGGAGATTCCGCACCCGGGGCGTGGCGCCAACCTGAAGGATCCGGAGTTTGGGCCGGTCTGGGTAACCAGTGCACTGGGTAATGAAAATGTAACGTTCGTTGCCACGGACCCGGCAGGTCATCCGGACCATGCCTGGAAGGTGGTACGTACACTGAAGGGTCAGGGTGGCGGTTCGCTGTTCGTCAAGTCACATCCCGAGTCAAGTAACCTGTGGGTGGATACCACGCTGAATCCGGATGCCGGGATCAGCCAGAGCATCGCTGTGTATGACGTGAACAATCTGGACAAGGGCCTCCAGGTGCTGCCAATTGCCGAATGGGCCGGTATTGAAGGTGAAGGACCAAAGCGTGTTGTTCAGCCTGAATATAACCGGGCAGGCGATGAGGTCTGGTTCTCGGTCTGGAGCGGCAAGGAAGAGGAATCTGCCATTGTGATTGTGGATGACAAGACCCGCGAACTGAAGCAGGTGATCAAGGACAAGCGCCTGGTTACGCCAACCGGCAAGTTCAATATGTATAACACCACCTATGATGTCTATTGATTTGGCCGACAGCTGAACCCTGAACGGGATGTGTCGTCATTGCGAGTCACGAAGTGACGTGGCAATCTCCAAGTGACTAATTCCATAGTCTGAGATTGCCACGCTACGCTCGCAATGACGGTGTCTTTATTAATTAATCAGAACTTCTAATTAATCAGAACTTCTATTAGATATCCCACTTTCTGACTGCCTTCGTCACGTCGAAGTCAGCCAGTTGTTGTGAAATTTCCTCGCGTCTGGCATCCAGGATATGACTTGCCATGGGCAGAAAGATGTCTTCCTCTTTTTCATGGTGTTTTATCATCTGTTTTTCAAGGTGGACCAGGCACTCGAGAACGTAGTCCGAATCCCTGGTCTTGATGACCCGCAGCATGTCCCGGACAAGACGAACAATCTGGTCATGCTCATCCCGCAGTGCTTTGGTCGGGCCTTGAGGCGCCTCGACCGCCGCTTCATAGGCAGGATAAAGCACCTCTTCTTCCAGGGCCATGTGCCGTTTCAGGTGCGTAATCAGTTCCCTGAATACAAGGTCTGCGCCGTCCCAGTCCTCTATTTCCACTAATTCCTGACATCGGGACAGGAGACCTTCATACAGTGAATGTTCGTGTACCAGCCAGTTGTCTGAACTGCTCATTGAGCTTACCCTCTGGGGTCGGTGGCTCTTTTTCCCGGCCACATGGCCTTGAAGACAATCACCAGAAACAGGACACCGCCGACAACGGCGACCAGGCCACCCAGGCCCATTAAACCCATGCCGGCAACCTTTTCTATCCCGTCCAGGGCCTGGGCATCGCCGGCGGTCTTTCTCTGTACGCCATAACCACCCGACCAGGCAAGACCGATCACGTGCAAAAGCTGTCCGCTGGCGTATATCCAGGGTTGCAGGATGACCAGTCTGCCTGCGGGGCGCCTGAACCCCAGCAGTGGCAGGATATGATAGGTCACACCCATATACGCCAGTGTCACGGCAACAATGGAGCCATGGTAGTGGGCCGGTACTGTGACATTACTGCCTTCAATCATGAACCCGATGATGCCCCCTACGCCGAACAGGATCATGGATGAAAACAGTGCTGACCGTTGCGGGCTGGGACTCGCCGGGCCACGCAGTGAATTGACAAGATTGAACAGGACCACAAGACTGATCGGAAGCGCCGCCAGCCCCCCCCCGAACTTCATTAACCAGGTCATCGCGATTTGATGTTCTGCTGACCCCACGTTGTACATAAAATAGGCGACGGGGGTCATCAGCACAGGTACCAGACCGAAGGCAAACAGCAGTAGCACCGTTCTCGGTGTCAGTCTGGAGGCAATTCCGGACTCGGTTGCCAGCCACAGCCAGCAGACCAGCATCAGCTGGATATGGACGAATTGCAGGGTATGTCCGCCACCCCAGAACAACAGTTCATAGTAATACTCGCCCTGCATCGATTCCGGTATGCCAGTCCAGGAAGCGAGCAGTGCACCCATTGCAGTCACTGCGGAAATTAATGCCGAAAACAAGCCGAAACGCAGCGCACCCTGTCCGGTAATACGCCTGCCGACAGGGCGGGAAAAAAACAGCCCGCGCAGCACCAGTGCCAGAAAGCCGCAACCGAACACGATCAATCCCGAAAAAAACAGGGGGTCGTTCAGGATCGGAATATAGTTGATCATCAACGGGCTGGCCGATCCCAGAAACGGCGACAGGGAAATAATGGTGGAGCCTGCAACACACAGCAACAGTGCCATCCAGCCGCAGCGGTAGCAGTCGCTGTGGCTGTTAATGCTCCAGATAACGCCCGCCATGCCCAGGAACCAGACCAGTACGGTCAGGTCAACATGGACCACGAGCGCGGTGTGAAACAGGTCCACCCAGGGAAAAATATCCTGGATATAAGGGGTACGAGACAGCACGATCACAATCGTCAGCAGCCCGCCCACCACCAGCGAACCCAGGGCAAGCAACAGCCAGCCGATGGTCAAGCGGCGCATCCGCTCCCCCGGCATTTCCAGTACCAGCCTGTTGAGGGTTTCGCGCTCGCTATGGTGATTAATGCTCATGGTGAATCTGTTCCGCTTATTGGAGTTTCTGATCGACGGTTTGTTTATTAAAGTCCTGATGTTGCCAGAACACGTAGCTGCTGCCGAACAAGGCCGTGGCAAGACTGAAATCCAGTATCGCCATGGCTATCAGGAACGGGTAGTTACCGTGTGCCATCCCGGACAGGGTTGAGCCGATAATAATCATGGCGGCCAGAAACAGCAGGAATCCGGGTCGGTAAAACTGCCATATTTTGGGTTCACTGAGAAGCGATATTCTGGCGAGGTTCTTTTGGCAGGCCCGGCGGAATATGAATTTTACCTTCAGCCAGCCAATGGACAGTCCCAACACGACGGTCAGCCATGCCCAGATGCGTCCCGGTTGCAGTGAATCAGCTTCAAGCAGCAGGGCGGTTCCCTTGCTTAACAGGATGATAGCCCCGCTGTACCAGAGCACGGCAGCAAGCATTTTCAGGGTGCGGGTGGATGCGGAAAACATACTCTTTGTTTCTGGTTCTTAGGGGAAATTTGTGGGTAACGCACACAAATAATTGGTTCTCGCAAAGGCGCAAAGACGCCAAGAAAATATTAATACTCTTTTTAACAATAGCTTATAACTTTGCGATCTTTGCGTCTTGGCGAGAGATATTTTTTATGGATGGAGACTGGTTAGCCAAGGTGTTTGTGCAGGCGTGCGTCTCTGGTCTTGAAGTGTTCGGTAAACCAGCGCTCGACATGACCGGCAAATTCCTGGTCACTGAAGTAGGTGTTCTCTTCGTAGTCATCCATTATATCGCGCAGCTCATCAAGCAGCCGTTCATGGTCTGTCTTGTGGTCCGTATACTGGTCATACTTGTGGGCCCGCATGATTTTTTCTTCCAGCGCAAAGTGTGCCGAGACATGGGCGTAGATTTCGCCGAGGAAATCCATCACGGAAATGGTTGCCTTCTCGCCTGACATGGCGTCATGCAACTTGTTGATAAGCGCAATGATCTCCTGATGCTCGTGATCGACATCGGGTATGCCTACCTCGAACTCCTTTTTCCACTCAATCAGTGCCATGCCAGCCTCACAAAAACAGGAACCCGCCCTTGGACGGGTGAAAATCAATTACAAAATTCTGTCGTGGTGACAGTGTAATCCCGGATGCCTTTTCATGATCAAAACCTTCGCTGCGGTTGCTGTCGCGCAGCCGGGCAACAAGCTGGTGCTGGCCGGGGTCCACGGCAAATGTTTTATAGGCGGTGGAGACGCCGTCTCCTGCCAGGCCCGAGGGCGGCAGTTCTTCACTGTAGAGAAGCTCGCCATCCAGTTCCAGCTCAATCAGCACCGGCAGCCGTCCTCGCGGACAGTCAAGCGGCCGGCGCATGTTGGGCGCTAACTTGTTCAGTTCCTCCTGCGTCAGCTGTCGGCATTCGGTCTTGTGCTGGCCGGCGTGGCCGAAACTGAGCTTGATCTGCGCCTTGCCCGGTTCAAGGTAAGTATAGGCGGGTTGCGTTGCAAAATAGCCGAGCACCACGGCAAACAGCGCATAGGCTATTGCCTGGCCTGTATATTGAAAGATATTAGCCATGAGTTTCGCTGCTCTCCTCGGGCTGTTGAGCTGTTGGTTTGCGCGACGGTCGATGGTATGGCTGCAGTCCCTTTATTTGTTCCTGGAATGCGGCCAGTTCCTGTGCCAGGCGTTTATTGTGGGTCAGGCCGGCCCACAATTTGCCAATGCGCTCGCGTGGTACGCGCTCGCGCAGATAGGGGTCACGCTCTCCGGCAAGCCGTTGCTCTGTCCATTTGTTGCCGAGCCGGTTGTGGCAGTCTTCCAGGGTGCAGCCCGTCAGGAAAATCCCCTCCACGTGATGGCGGGTGATGAGAAAGTCGATGAAGGAGGGTGGCAGCATGCCAATACACTGCAGTTCCATTGCGGCAACATCGGACCCTTCGAGCCGCTGCAGATCAGGACCGTTTTTACAGCCGAAGACAATGACACGTGCCTCTCCCGACAGTCTGGCTGCTGCCGCAATGACATTATCACGCAGGCCCTGCATTCCCTGATCCGGCAGGTCAATGCCGGGAACCAGTTCGGAGGTGCGCCGGAAGGGGGTGGCAGTCGGGCAGGCACCCACACAGACGCCGCAGCTGGTGCACAGGTCATTGCTGACAACGGCCTCCTCTGAAAAAGCGGCGTCATCGCTGCGCTTCTGGAGTGTGACGGCGGTAAACGGGCAGTCATCCACGCAGCGGCCGCAACCGTTGCAGTTGTCGAGATCAACCACGGCCGCCGCCTCGCGGCGACGCGGTGGCAGCCAGGGCAGGAGCAGCAGTAGCAGGGTTCCGACCCCGGCAATGAGCCACATGGTCAGCCCGGGGATAATGTCGAGCAAGGGGTAGCCCGCCAGGTAAAACCAGTCAATGTCCAGTACTGTCGGGACAATACCCAGGTCTGCCGGTGCCTGGCTGACTGCCGGCTTGATAAAGGACAGGACCAGCAGCATGCCCAGGGTACCGATAGCGAGTGCCTTTGGCGGGTTCACCCTGGCATGGTTCTGGCGCTGGATGTGGATCCACATGACCAGCAGCATGAACAGCGGTACGGCAATATGAATGAACACCATGAGGGTGAAGAAACGGCCACTGAGCATGTCAGGGTTCAGGAAATTCCGGGCGATGGTCTCACCAAATATGCCCAGGCTGTCGAACCACTCGGTGGTGGCGATGGCAATGTACTGTGCAAGCACGTCCCAGACCATCCAGTAGCCGGTGATGCCGCAGGCAAAGACGAACCACAGCAGGGGTACCCCGGTAAACCAGGAAAACCAGCGGGCACCACGGTAGCGGTCCAGGACAAATTCACGCACCAGGTGCAGCATTATGACGATGATCAGGGCGTCAGAGGCATAGCGGTGCAGGCTGCGCATGACACCCGCGGCATACCACTGCAC
>JBDLIH010000009.1:0-60392 GCA_039714975.1 Pseudomonadota bacterium | reverse complement strand
GCATTCATTGGGTTTAGTGCCCCACACGCAGATCCATCTGAATATGTTCGCCGGCAGCGGGAGTTTTACAATGAGCGTAGAAGGCAAGTAAAAGAGGAACAGCGGGCTATGAGAAGTGAGGCAGCAAAGAAAGGCTGGAAGACCCGAAAGGCAAAGAAGGCGGCATAATGTAATTGGTCCCGTCCTGGTGACGGGATTTTCTATATCTTTAGATGTAGAAAGCGCCAGAATCAGATTGATCAACAGCGACCTTTTTTCCTTTGACCGGGTGGGCAATGGTAGTAATAAGGATGGCCTCCCCGGGGTGGGGCGTACCTGTAATGAACTGTTGGTGGCGAATATTGATGAGTGTGTCTGTCAGTAGTAACTGCGGTACCAACCGCACCTCCTATAGCGCCACCAATAATGGCGCCGTCACGCCCACCGACCTCATTACCAATTGCCGCACCAGCAGCACCACCAAGGCCACCGCCAATTGCCGCATCCAGAGTAGAATTATCAGCGTTCGCTTCAACGGCTGACAGTAAGATCGCTAGAACAAGATACTTGATCTTCATGAGATTAAACCTCCTGGCGTGGCTTAAATACAAAAACGACGGTCAACGGCTTGTGGGCCGAAGACCGCCGCTCGGGGACTCGAAAGCCTCCGCTCTACACGTTACGATGAGTAGCAATTGGTATGCCAAATAATAATTTGTGTCTGATAACAGTGGATTATTGTTGCCGGCAACAGATGCGACAGTGGCATATGTCGCTTATAAGCGACGCTTAATACGGGAATGAGGCTAACTGCCAGAATATTATGTTGTTACTTTGTCGCTGGACTGCGACGGTTTTGTAGCTTCTGTGCGAAGGGCCGAGAGAGTGTGCCCCCTCTAAACGGCTAAAATTTGCCGTTCATAACGTCAGGCTGCAGATTAACGGCTGCGCCTGACTGCAGTATTAAACTCGACATATACATCATTTCTTCAAGTTTTACCTCTGGGGTATAAGCTCTAGTGGCGTAATCAAGAATCTCCATTTCGGTTGCACTGCTGTCGACATTCCTTCTCAGGGAAACCAGAATACTTCCGTATCTGGTGTAATTCTCCTCGGTTATTGGCACGCCATATAAACGAAAGGCCTGATCGAGCTTGGACTGGATCTGCCTTTTCGAATGATGCCCCTGGAACACGATTAACAACCTGTCCAGTACCGGGTCCGGCGGCTCTATGTCCGGGCATCCAGTTAACATGAGCAAGATTGCGACTAACAAGGTGACGCTTGTTCTACGCATTGACATTTAACCCCCCGGTCCTCTTCCTTCGAGCGGCGGCATACGGAAGGAATGGTGGTTGATATGAATCAAATCCTACCCCCACTGTCGGCATTGTCCTTTACATACTTCAGTAGCTCACCGGGTAGACACTGTACCTACACCTGAACGACTCTGTCAGCGCTCTGGCTATGCCGGCTGATGGATCGCAGAAACAGACCTGGGCATCCGTGGCGACAGTATATGAGTAAATCAGATGTTATCTGGCAATACACATATGGTACATTTCTATCAAGGATATTGTTGGCATACTGTACTGTAACCTTTGCTGCTTTTAGTCAAACTGTAAGGAAGAATCATGCTCGTTGAAGATATCATGTCTACCTCGTTAAAAACTGTTAAACCTGATACCCCCATGTCAGAGGTTGTCAGCATGATGTGCCTGTACCGACTGAGTGGTATCCCGGTTGTTGAAGAGGATAACAGGCTGGTAGGTTTTATCTCCGAGCGAGACGTATTGAATCCCATGTTCCCGACATTGGAAGATATGATGGATAGCATGGCCACTATTGACATGACCGATGCACTGGGCACATACAGTGATATTGTTGGAATGAAAGTTAATGAGTTGATGACGAAGTCCGTAATTTCTGTGTCACCAAAGACGGAGATACTCAAGGCATCAGCACGTATGATCGGTAACCGCTTTAGAAGAATCCCGGTTGCTGTTGATGGCAAGCTGGTGGGCATGTTGAGTGTTGGTGATGTGCACAAGTCCATTTACCTAAGACATGTAAAAGATCGAATATCATAGATCCACATACCGGCTGACAGCAGAATCAGACTTTTTTTACATACAACCAGCAGGTTAAGAAGGAACAATCTATAACCTGCCCCATACCAGAGGCAGCAACTGAGAGTGGTGAAGGGAACTACGATCCCCCTCCTCCATACAATCCAGGTTTGCACCGGACATCCAGTTAGCAGTTGTTCGGGGGTAAGTACCCAAGAGCGCAGATTTGCGCCCTACTCTTCAGTGATTCTGGTGTTTATTCAGCGAATAATGTGCCCAAGAATGTTCCCATATCCAACCTGGAACATCGTTTAATGTAAGTATTGCAAATGGATAGTGTGTGTATGGATTCTGTATTGGCAAATGAACGGGTCTGCATGCCCTGCCCTGCGACAGCAAAAACACTATAATTAAACAGCTATATAAATATTAACAGCTCTCTATATTTGTATAATTTTATGTTAATGAGTAAGTTATAGTTGACCGCCTTGGAGGCAAGGGCTTTATGCCAGGCAATGATAAGATGTCCTTACGTGAATTGGGGCTGGGGCTGGCGCAGCAGATACTCGGTGTCGAGGACTTGCACTATGGCCTGTGGGATGCAGACCTGGATCTGTCGCTCGGCAACATCGCCCTCGCCCAGCAACGCTACACAGAGATGTTACTGGCGTTGATTGATGCGCTACTGGTTGACCACCACCCTGCCCCTGGCGACCTGTCGGCATCAGTATGACCTTGTATTGTTCAGCGAGAGCTTCCAGTACATCCCGCTCCCCGCTGCCATGTCGACTGATCAGTATTTGCAGGGACGCTATCCGTGGCTGACACGATTCATCAAGTGGTTGGTTCGTCACAAACTGGCACGCCTGCGTTACAAGTACTTTTCCGGTTACAGCAGCCAGGCCGTCTTTAAAAATACAAAAGCGACCGACGTTGGTGTTGCGACTTGGGCAGCAATACCGGCAACCTCGCATGGGATCACTCTAATTATTTAGAGTGATCACCAGAATTAGTCATTGCTTGGTTTTTTAAACAGGTAAAGGATCAACGAGAAATATCTTTTTCATGGTGTTGCCTATAATTAGATAGTACAATAAATAACATAACTTGTTAATTATATATGTATTTTTAAAATTTCTTGTCTCTGCGGGTGTCTATAAACCAGTAAAATGTCTGTTCAGAGGTTATTCCCTTTAAATACTATGTATTTTCTATGGGAAAACCAGGGATTGGGTGAAGAAATGATAACTCTATGTTTAAATGGTATTTAATATTATACTGCTACATGTATTTTTAGGGTAAACAATATCAATGCCTGATCAAGCACGCCCGTCATTACGTGAACGCAAGTTTGCCAGGACTCGCCTGGCGCTGGCCGATGCGGTATCAGGCCACCTCGATGCGGCTCCCTTTGAAACACTGTCGGTTAAATCGCTGTGTGAGCGGGTACAAATTTCCGAGGCAACATTCTTCAATTACTTTCCAAAGAAAGATGACCTGATAGTGTACCTCGATCGCTTATGGACGCTGGAACTCAATTGGTACGGTCAGCAGGCGATGCAGCAACAACAGGGACTGGCTGTTATCGAAGCCCTGTTTCGCTATACCTCAATACAGATTCAAAAGAAACCCGGCTTGATGGGCGAGATCATTGCACATGAAGCCCGTAGCCGTGAACGTCACTCGGGTCCGGAGATCACTGTTGCAGAACGCATGATGGCCTTTTCGGACCTGGAGGGCATAGAAAACATGTCGGATGATAGTCTCGAGGGGCTATTGCGCAGCTCATTGCAGATGGCAATTGAACTGGGCGAATTACCAGAAAACACGGCCATTTCGGCGGCCATGGTCGGCCTGGTATCGATTTTTTACGGCGTACCTTTGGCCTTGCAGCATAGCAACCCGGCCGCCATTGCTGCCATGTACCGGCAACAGCTGGAGCTGTTATGGAAGGGCTTACGGGTAGCTGCAGGGTAGGGTAACGGACGATTGAGTCGCCGTTGCCTAATCCGGTTCGAGTGACAGTCAGCTGTGGTGTTGACCGCGTGCCTTGTCGAGGGATTCCTGCCACGCAGCTGCAAAGCCTGGCCACCAGCCTGGCTGGCTGTGCAGCCACCAATGCCGGTACGACTCACCCAGTGATATCAGCAGTGCAGGAATCGTGTTCGCTCTGAATGTTGCGTAGCCTTGCTTGAGTATGGTTTTCAAAGTGGGTTTCGCCATCATCTGCAGCATGGCATATTCGCGTTGCTTGGCCGCCCACAGTTCGCTGTTGATGTTGCGTTCCAGCAGCTTCATGCGTTGTTTGAGTTTTTCAAGGTCCTTTGCAGCCACTTCATCACCCAGCGCCTCTGTGCGTGCCTTGATACGTCGCTCCAGCACACCCACACGGTTTTGCAGCTGCTCAAGATCGATTGGTTTACGGCGTGCCTGCGGGGGCGTTACGGATTTCAGCGGAAAGACCTTGGCCTGCCTGGCTGATTTGGTTCTTTTCGGGGACTTTTTGACAGTGGACGCGCGGGCCGGGGAGGGTGTCTTGGCTGTTGCAGTCTGTTTGAGCGGTGGTGCGGTTTTCGGCTGGGAGCGGGGGTTGGCCGGGATTGGATTGGCGCCACCTTCATCACGGTTGAACTCGAGAAGTCTCATACCTGAATACCTTATGTAGGGTGTATCCTTGAATACTAACACAAGATATTCGAAAATATAGTAGGAAACGGCACAATTTTCAGGTATTTGGAATGCGTTGCACCTTTTTTGGGCGGAAGCGTAAAATCAGCCTGATTTTTACCATGTGAATACAGGATGTCGGGAAGCACTACACACTATGATGTCATCGTTGTCGGCGGTGGCCATGCCGGGACCGAGGCGGCGCTGGCTGCCGCGCGGGCGGGCGCGCGTACGCTGCTGCTGACGCATAATCTGGAAACGCTGGGACAGATGAGCTGCAACCCTGCAATCGGTGGTATTGGTAAAAGCCACCTGGTGAAGGAAATCGATGCACTCGGCGGACTCATGGCACAGGCTGCCGACAAGGCCGGCATACAATTCCGGGTGTTGAATGCCAGCAAGGGACCGGCCGTCCGCGCCACGCGCGCGCAGGCTGACCGGGTACTCTACCGGCAGGCGGTGCGCCACGTGCTGGAGCATCAACCCGGCCTGCAATTGTTTCAACAGGAAGTCACCGACCTGATCGTTGCCGGTGAGCAGGTGAGGGGTGTGGTCACGGGCATGGGACTGAAGTTTCATGCCGCGACGGTGGTTTTGACCGTGGGCACCTTTCTGGGCGGGCGCATTCACATCGGGCCATGTAATTACGCCGGTGGCCGTGCCGGTGATCCACCGGCCAATGCACTGGCAGCGCGACTGCGGGAGTTACCGTTGCGGGTCGAGCGCCTGAAGACCGGGACACCGCCACGCCTGGATGGACGGAGCATCGATTACAGCCGGTTACAGGCACAGCCGGGGGATGATCCACTGCCGGTGATGTCCTTTCTCGGCAGTGTGGCCGACCATCCGCGCCAGGTGCATTGTCATATCACGAGTACCAATGCACACACGCACGATATTATTCGCAACGGCCTGCACGATTCGCCCCTGTACAGCGGGGCGATTGCAGGCACCGGCCCGCGTTACTGCCCGTCGATTGAAGACAAGGTGCAACGTTTTGCCGACAAGACATCGCACCAGATCTTTGTCGAGCCGGAGGGGCTGGATACCCATGAGGTGTATCCCAATGGCATTTCGACCAGCCTGTCCTACCCGGTGCAGCAGTCGCTGGTACATTCCATCGCCGGGTTTGAAAACGCCCATATCACGCGTCCCGGTTATGCTATCGAATACGACTTCTTTGACCCGCGTGATTTGCGTCATTCGCTGGAAACAAAAGTCATCCAGGGACTGTATTTTGCGGGACAGCTCAACGGTACCACCGGTTACGAGGAAGCCGCCGCACAGGGCCTGCTGGCCGGGCTGAATGCCGCCCGGCAATCACAGGGCAAGCCGCCCTGGCTGCCGCGGCGTGACGAAGCCTACCTCGGTGTGCTGGTGGATGACCTGGTTACCCGGGGGACCAGCGAACCCTATCGCATGTTCACCAGTCGTGCGGAGTACCGTCTGCTGTTACGCCAGGATAATGCCGATTTACGACTGACAGCGGTTGGACAGGAACTGGGGCTGATCGATGCACAACGCTGGCAGCGTTTTTGTGAACGGCGTGAGGCCATTGAACAGGAACAGCAGCGATTGCGGGCCTTGCGTGTAAAGCCGGACACGGCACCGGCGGCTGCACTGTCTGCCGTGCTGGAAAAGCCCTTGCAGCGTGAGTTGCGAGCCAGCGAATTATTGCGACGGCCGGAACTGGATTACCGGTCATTGACGGCCATTGCCGGCCTCGGGCCAGGGGTCGACGCCCTGGATGTGGCCGAGCAGGTCGAGATACAGGCCAAGTACGCCGGCTACCTCGATCGCCAGCAGGCGGAAATAGTTCGCCAGCAACGACACCAGGATCAACCATTGCCAGTGGATTTCGATTACACTATGGTGCGGGGGCTTTCCAATGAGGCGTGTGAAAAGCTGCAGGTGGTCAGGCCGGAGACAATCGGCCAGGCCGCACGCATACCGGGTATTACCCCGGCAGCTATCTCGCTGTTGTTGATTCATCTGAAAAAGTTCAGGGCGGCACGAAAAAGTGCTTGAAGCGGGTACTCTATTAAAATGACAGGCCATGCATACCGGACTCTATAATCGTAATCGCAAGGGACGCAATAACAACTTCGTCGATCCGGCCGAGCTGCTGGATGACGGCCTCTATGAGCTTGAGCTGGAAGAGCGTCTTGGCGGTGATGAATTGCTGATGGAGTACGTCACCGAACTGATGAACTGGAACCGTGTCTACAATCTGACCTCGGTTCGCAAACCTACCGACATTATTACCCGCCACATTCTCGACAGCCTGACCATCCTGCCACACCTGCACGGGGATCGCATTCTGGATATTGGTACCGGTGCCGGGTTGCCCGGTATTCCTCTGGCGATCGCCTGCCCGGAGCGCGACTTCGTATTGCTTGACAGCAGCAGTAAAAAGTTACGCTTCGTGCAGCAGACACTGGGCATTCTGAACCTCGACAATGTCACGCTTGAAGATGCCCGTGTCGAGGAATATCAGCCGGAGAAACTGTTTGATACCGTCATCTGCCGTGCCTTTTCCGACTTGCCCGATTTTTACCGCTATACCGCACGGCTTTGCAACACTGGCGGAAAAATGCTGGCCATGAAGGGCGTATACCCCATGACCGAGGTGGAATGCCTGGATGACAAATCGGTGATTGATGAGGTGGTGGCACTGAAAGTACCGGGACTGGATGCCGAACGGCACCTGGTCATTATGCATGTGGCAGAGAGCACATAGAGCGGGCTGATAATGGGACGAATACTCGCAGTAACCAACCAGAAAGGTGGGGTCGGCAAAACCACAACCAGTGTGAACCTGGCGGCGTCACTGGCTGAAACCGGTCGACGTGTATTGCTTATTGACCTTGATGCCCAGGGGAATGCCACCATGGGCAGTGGCATCGACAAGCATGAAGTGCAAAAGACCGGCTATGAACTGTTGATGGGACATGCGGATATCCGTGCTGTCATTGTCCCTGCGGAGGAGGCCGGTTACGACCTGCTGCCGGGCAACAGTGACCTGACGGCCGCGGAAGTCGAGCTGCTGGAGAAGGGTGACCGGGAACGCAGACTGCGCGCCGCGTTAAGTTATATACAGAATGACTATGACCTGATTGTGATTGACTGCCCGCCGTCCCTGAGCATGCTCACGGTGAATGCGCTGGCCGCCGCACACGGTGTTCTGATTCCGATACAGTGTGAGTACTATGCGCTGGAGGGTCTGTCGGCCCTGCTGGGCACCATCGAGCAGGTTCGTGTCAGCATTAACCCGGAGCTGGATATCGAGGGCCTGTTGCGTACCATGTACGATGCTCGCAACAATCTTTCCAATGACGTCTCTGCACAGTTGCAGGAGCATTTTGGAGAAAAACTGTATCGCACCATCATCCCGCGTAATGTCAGATTGGCCGAGGCCCCCAGCCATGGTTTGCCGGTTTTGCGTTATGACAAGAGTTCTCGCGGTGCCACCTCGTATCTCGCACTGGCCGGCGAGTACTTGCGGCGGAACGCACCGCTGGTGTCGGAACAGGACGAAACCGAGGCGGAGGTGGCGGAACCGGCAGTGCCACAACGTTCACTTCCTTGAATGAAAACGGGTAAAAACGGTAACTGACATGGCAGCAAAAAAACGTGGATTGGGTCGTGGTCTGGATGCATTGCTGGGGTCGTCTGCGCGTGCTGCGCCGACGGCGGACAACACCGCCGTATCAGCGCCACCTGAACTCAGGTCGGTGCCCACACCGGACATACCGGCACCGACAACGCCAACGGATGGAACGCTCTGCAAGCTGCCGGTTGATGTGATTCAGCGTGGCCAATACCAGCCGCGGGTGGATATGCACCAGGAATCACTGCAGGACCTCGCGGACTCCATCAGTGCGCAGGGCGTGGTACAGCCGATTGTGGTGCGTGCAATCGGTGAAGGCCGTTACGAAATCATTGCCGGTGAGCGCCGCTGGCGCGCGTCGCAGCTTGCCGGCCTGCACGATATTCCGGCGGTGGTGCGTGAAGTGGATGACCGTGCCGCGATTGCCATTGCCCTGATTGAAAACATTCAGCGTGAAGACCTGAACCCGCTGGAAGAGGCGCGTGCCCTTGAGCGCCTGATCAAGGAATTCGAGCTGACACACGAGCAGGCGGCGGAGGCCGTGGGTCGTTCGCGAGCGGCTGTTTCCAATCTGCTGCGGCTGCTGGATCTCGAGGACAGTGTCAAGGAACTGGTTGAACAGGGTGAGCTGGAAATGGGACATGCACGTGCCTTGCTGGCACTGAGCGGTAAAAAGCAGCTGGAGGCCGCACGCCAGGTTATCAACCGCGGACTGACGGTGCGTGCCACCGAGGGCCTGGTCAAGTCGCTGCAGCGGCCGGCACCGGCAAAGCCGGCCAGGGCCAGCAAGGACTCCAATATTCAGCGTCTTGAAACTGACCTGTCCGACACGCTTGGTGCCCGTGTGGCCGTGCGGCAGGGCCGCGGTGGCAAGGGCAAGCTGGAAATCAGCTATAACAGTCTCGACGAACTGGACGGCATTCTGGAGCATATTCGCTAGCCAGCAGACTGCTGCGACAGGGACGGGCAACAGGGACAGGAGACCGGCATGGCTGCACCATCATCCGGTGTGCACCAGGCTGGCCAGGTAAATCCGGTGACCTTCCTGTTCCTGATTGTGCTCTCCGTGATCGGTGTTGGCATCACCGATTACTCACCGGCCGATGCCCATCGTTACTGGCTGTTAATGATCTTTGTCTGTGCCACGGTCGCGACCCTTTTTAAACGGGCGGCTACTTTTTCACCTGCTTTTATTGACCCCTGCCATAGGCGCTCTTTATAATCCCCGGCTGCTTGCCAGGTGTTCATCGTTATTCAGGGACCGAACAAGCTTTCGTGGCAAGCAACAGGGGATTTCACGTAACTTGCTGAATTACTGACCGATTATGGCGAATTCTGCGCGCGGTATCCGCAAGCTCGCCATGCTGCAGTTGCTGTTGATGGCAGCCACATCGGTCGTATTTTTCATGATCTGCGGGGCTTTTCAGGCAGTATCGGCTGTGTGTGGCGGCCTGATTGCCATGACCAATGTTCTGTTGCTGGAGTGGCGGCGCCGGCGAGCAGACAGCGGCCGCGCCCTGAGTGCCGGGGAAAGTATCCGGTTGTTGTACCGGACTGCACTGGAGCGATTTGTGCTGATCGCGTTGCTGTTTGCACTTGCACTGGGGGTGCTGCAGCTGGACCCGATCGCACTGATAACGGGATTTATTATGGGCCAGGTGGCCCTGGTTTTCACTGGAATAAGAAAAACGGATTAACTATGTCGGGCGAAGCCCATACCTCTGCTGAATATATCAAGCACCATCTGCAGAACCTGACCTTTGGTCAGCATCCTGATGGCACTTGGGGAATTGCCCATAGCGCCGAACAGGCGAAGGAGATGGGCTTCTGGGCCATCCATCTGGATACGCTGGGGTTTTCCATCGGCCTGGGCCTGTTGTTTCTGTTTATCTTCCACCGCGCGGCCAAACAGGCTACCGCCGGTGTCCCCGGTGGCCTGCAGAATTTCGCCGAATGGATCGTTGTCTTTGTTGAAGACAGCGTCAAGGGTTCGTTCAGTGGTCGCAATCCCCTGGTTGCACCGCTGGCATTCACGATCTTCATCTGGATCTTCCTGATGAATTTCATGGACCTGATCGCGGTTGATTTTCTGCCGCTGCTTGCACAAAAAATCGGCATACCCTATCTCAAGGTGGTCCCGACAACGGACCCCAATGCCACCTTTGGCATGGCCTTTGGTGTGTTCTTCCTGATTCTCTACTACAGCTTCAAGATCAAGGGCCCGGGCGGCTTTTTCGGTGAACTGGCGTTTCAGCCGTTTGGGAAGCTGGGTATGCCGGTCAACCTGCTGCTGGAGGGCGTCAATCTGATCGCCAAGCCCATATCACTGGCACTGCGTCTGTTCGGCAACATGTATGCCGGTGAAATGATCTTTATCCTGATCGCCCTCATGTACAGCGGTGGTCTGATGATTGGTGCGTTTGGCGGCCTGTTGCAGATTGGCTGGGCAATCTTCCACATTCTTATTATTACCCTGCAGGCGTTCATCTTCATGACACTGACCATCGTGTACCTGGACATGGCGCATCAGGAACATCACTGATTTTTATATTTGAACGGCACGTTAATTTTATTTAGGAGAGAAACATGGAAATGGCAGACGCATTACTCTATATCGCAGGCGCATTGATGATGGGCCTCGGTGCACTGGGTGCCGCTGTGGGTATCGGTATCCTGGGTGGCCGCTTTCTGGAAGGTGCCGCGCGTCAGCCGGAACTGATCCCGATGTTGCGTACCCAGTTCTTCATCGTCATGGGTCTGGTTGACGCCGTACCGATGATCGCCGTGGGTATTGCGCTCTACATCCTGTTTGCAGTGGTTGGCGGTTAATACACAGCTGATCAAGACGCAGAGGTTCTGACATGAATATCAATGCCACCCTGATTGGCCAGGCAATTGCCTTTTTCCTGTTCGTCGTGTTCTGCATGAAATTCGTGTGGCCGCCGATCCTGCATGCGCTGGAAGAGCGCACGAAAAAGATTGCCGATGGCCTGGCCGCGGCCGAACACGGCAAGCGCGAGCAGGCACTGGCCGAGGAACGCGCCAAGGATCTGCTGCGAGAGGCCAAGGAACAGGCCGGTGAAATCATTACCCGCGCCGACAAGCGCGCTGCGGAGATCGTGGACGAGGCCAAGGACGATGCCAGGGCAGAGGGTGATCGCCTGATGACGGCCGCCCAGGCGGAAATCGAGCAGGAGGTCAACCGTGTGAAGGAAGACCTGCGTGGACAGGTGGTGGCCATCGCGCTGGCCGGTGCCGGCAAGGTGCTGGAGCGTGAAGTGGACGAAGCGGCCCACGCCGAGCTGTTGAACAAGCTGGCGGCCGAGATCTAGGTAATCGCACATGGCCGAAGCAATTACCGTGGCACGACCCTATGCGCAGGCAGCGTTCCTGTTTGCCAACGCGCATCACACCTTAAAGGACTGGTCGGAGATGCTGTCCTTGCTGGCGACTTTTGCCGACGATGCCACTATGTCCGAGCTGATTGATAGCCCGCATCTCACGGAAACACAGCTGGCCGACCTGATTATCCAGGTGGCCGGCGATCATATTAACGAGAAGTGCGCCAATTTTATCCGCGTACTGGCGGCCAACGGACGCCTGAAGCAGCTGCCGGAGATCGCCGCGTTGTTCGAGATTCAGCGCCGCGCTGCCGAAGGCACCGTGCAGGCGGAGCTGGTAACGGCCTTTCCTGCCAGCGAAACGCAACAGACAGAAGTGATCGCCAGTCTGCGCAAGCGCCTGGGACGTGAGGTCGAGCTGAGCTGTTCTACCGATGCCGGGCTGCTGGGTGGTGCCATTATCCGTGCCGGTGACCTGGTTATTGATGGTTCTGTACGCGGCAAACTGGAACGCCTGGGCGCGGCACTGAATCACTAGGGCGTACCGAATACTTCATTTATTACAAGATTAAAGCTTATTCAAGGTAAACATTATGCAACTCAATCCGACTGAAATCAGCGAACTGATCAAGAGCCGCATCGAGCAATTCGAGGTCGTGTCAGAGGCACGCACCGAGGGTACCGTGGTCAGTCTGACTGACGGCATCGCGCGTATCCATGGACTGGCCGATGCGATGCAGGGGGAAATGCTGGAGTTCCCCGGCAATATCTTCGGCATGGCACTCAACCTGGAGCGCGATTCCGTCGGCGCGGTCATTCTTGGTGAATACAAGGACATCACCGAAGGCGACAGCGTCAAGTGCACCGGCCGTATCCTTGAGGTGCCGGTGGGTGAGGCCCTGCTGGGGCGCGTGGTGGACTCCCTCGGGAGCCCCGTTGACGGCAAGGGTCCGATTGAAGCGGCAGAGAGCTCGCCAATCGAAAAGATTGCACCGGGTGTGATTGCCCGCCAGTCGGTAGATGAGCCGGTACAGACGGGGTTGAAGTCCATCGACGCCATGGTGCCGATTGGCCGCGGTCAGCGCGAGCTGATTATCGGTGACCGCCAGACCGGCAAGTCCGCGGTGGCCATCGATACCATCATCAACCAGAAGGGCACCGGCGTGAAGTGTATCTATGTCGCCGTCGGCCAGAAGAACTCCTCGATCGCCACCGTGGTGCGCAAGCTGGAAGAGTTCGGTGCCATGGAGCACACTATTATCGTGGCCGCTGCTGCGGCCGAATCGGCGGCCATGCAGTACATTGCACCGTACGCCGGCTGTTCCATGGGTGAGTACTTCCGCGATCGCGGCGAAGATGCCCTGATTATTTATGATGACCTGACCAAGCAGGCCTGGGCCTACCGCCAGGTGTCGCTGCTGCTGCGACGCCCGCCGGGTCGTGAGGCCTACCCGGGTGACGTGTTCTACCTGCATTCGCGCCTGCTGGAACGCGCGGCGCGCATCAATGCAGAAGATGTCGAGAAACGCACCAACGGTGAGGTGAAGGGCAAGACCGGTTCATTGACGGCGCTGCCCATCATTGAGACCCAGGCGGGTGACGTGTCGGCCTTCGTGCCCACCAATGTAATTTCCATTACCGATGGCCAGATTTTCCTCGAGTCCGACCTGTTCAACGCCGGTATCCGCCCGGCCATCAACGCCGGCCTGTCGGTCTCGCGTGTCGGTGGTGCAGCACAGACCAAGATCATCAAGAAGCTGGGTGGCGGTGTGCGACTGGCACTGGCGCAGTATCGCGAACTGGCGGCGTTTTCGCAGTTTGCTTCGGACCTCGATGAAGCCACCCGCAAACAGCTGGAGCGTGGTCAGCGCGTCACCGAGTTGATGAAGCAGAAGCAGTATTCACCGCTGTCGGTTGCCGAGATGGCGGTGTCCCTGTTTGCCGCGGACCAGGGTTATCTTGATGACGTTGGTATGGATAAAATCGTCGATTTCGAACACGCCCTGCACGGTTACATGCGTGCCAGTCAGACAGACCTGATGGACAGGATCAACGCCTCCGGTGATTACAGCGACGAAATCGAGGCCAGCCTGCGCGCTGCAGTCGAGGATTTCAAGGCCACGGGTACATGGTAACTATGGAATCTTGTAGGAGCGGATCGCATCCGCGAATCGCGCTTGCGAAGCGCTCCTATTACTCAGTGTATTTACAGATTAACTATTAGGGTAAGGTAATGGCCGGCGCAAAAGAAATCCGCACCAAGATTGCGAGCATCAAGAACACGCAGAAGATCACCAAGGCGATGGAGATGGTGGCTGCAAGCAAGATGCGCAAGGCACAGGAGCGGATGATGGCAACGCGCCCCTATGCGGAAAAGATCCAGAACGTGGTGTCGCATGTCTCACATGCACACCCGGAATACCACCATCCCTACCTGGACCAGCGCGAGGCGAAACGCGTCGGCCTGATTATCATCTCCACAGATCGTGGTCTCTGTGGCGGCCTGAACATCAACCTGTTCAAGTCAGTCATTACCGCCATGAAGGAATGGGATGCGGCCGGACTGGAGATTGACCTGACCCTGATCGGCACCAAGAGCAGTGGTTTTTTCAAGCGCCTTGGCAGCAACATTACTGCGACCGCCACACATCTCGGTGATGCACCCTCGATCGTCGAGCTGATCGGTACCGTCAAGGTCATGCTGGATAGCTATGAAGCGGGTGGTATTGACCGTCTCTACCTGGCGCATAACGAGTTCGAAAACACCATGTCCCAGAACCCGGTGCTGAAGCAGCTGATTCCGGTGACCGGTGAGGTCGACGAGCAGCTGAAAACGCACTGGGACTACATTTATGAGCCGGATTCCAGGCCGGTCATGGATGCGCTGATGATTCGCTATATTGAATCGCTGGTGTACCAGGGCGTGGTGGAAAACGTCGCCTGTGAGCAGGCGGCACGTATGGTCGCGATGAAGTCGGCGACGGATAATGCGGGTGACCTGATTGACGAGCTGCAGCTGATCTACAACAAGGCGCGGCAGGCGGCCATTACCCAGGAGATCTCCGAAATCGTCAGTGGTGCAGCGGCAGTTTGATCGAATAATGAGTAGGTTGGGTTAGGCGCGATAGCGCCGTAACCCAACAAATATCGCATTGTTGGGTTACGCCCTGCGGGCTAACCCAACCTACAGGCGACGGGTAAGAATTAAAGTTAAGAGGATGACATCATGAGTGCTGGCAACATTGTTGAAATCATCGGCGCGGTGGTTGACGTGGAATTCCCGCGTGACAGCGTACCGAAGGTGCACGACGCCCTGAAAATTCCGAGTGAGGACCTGACGCTGGAAGTGCAACAACAGCTGGGTGACGGCGTGGTGCGTACCATTGCCATGGGATCAACGGACGGTGTCAGGCGCGGTCTCGAAGTGCTCGATACCGGCGCGCCCATTATGGTACCGGTCGGTGAGAAGACCCTGGGCCGCATCATGGACGTACTCGGCAACCCGGTCGACGATGCCGGTGAAATCGGTGCCGAGACTACACTGCCGATCCATCGTGATGCACCGACGTTTGCCGAACAGGCAGCTGCGCAGGAGGTGCTGGAGACGGGTATCAAGGTCATCGACCTGATCATGCCCATCGTCAAGGGCGGCAAGGTTGGCCTGTTCGGTGGTGCCGGCGTGGGCAAGACCGTGACGCTGATGGAACTGATTCGCAACATTGCGGTAGAACACAGCGGTTACTCCGTATTTGCCGGTGTCGGTGAGCGTACCCGTGAGGGTAACGATTTCTACCACGAAATGCGGGAAGGCGGCGTCATCGACAAGGTATCGCTGGTCTACGGGCAGATGAACGAGCCGCCCGGCAACCGCCTGCGCGTGGCGCTCACCGGCCTGACCATGGCCGAGCATTTCCGTGACGAGGGCCGTGACGTGCTGATGTTTATCGACAACATCTACCGTTACACCCTGGCCGGTACCGAGGTCTCCGCACTGCTGGGTCGTATGCCGTCGGCCGTGGGTTACCAGCCGACGCTGGCAGAGGAAATGGGCGTGCTGCAGGAGCGCATTACCTCCACCAAGACCGGTTCGATTTCCTCCTTCCAGGCCGTTTACGTGCCGGCGGATGACCTTACTGACCCGTCACCGGCGACGACCTTTGCCCACCTCGATGCAACGCTGGTGCTGTCCCGTCAGATTGCCGAACTGGGTATCTACCCGTCCGTGGACCCGCTGGATTCCACTTCGCGTATCCTTGATCCCAATGTCGTCGGTTCCGATCACTACGATACCGCACGCGCCGTACAGGGTACGCTGCAGCGCTACAAGGAACTCAAGGACATCATCGCCATCCTCGGTATGGATGAACTGGCGGACGAAGACAAGCTGGTCGTCACCCGGGCGCGCAAGATCCAGCGCTTCCTGTCACAACCGTTCTTCGTCGCCGAGACCTTCACCGGTACCGCCGGCAAGTACGTGTCACTGAAAGACACCATTGCCGGTTTCAAGGGGATCATCAACGGTGAATATGATGACCTGCCGGAACAGGCGTTCTACATGGTGGGTGGTATCGATGAAGTGGCCGAGAAGGCCAAGAGCCTGTAACGGACAATAAGATGGCCATGACATTACACGTTGACATCGTCAGCGCCGAGGCAGAAATCTTTTCTGGTACGGCAACGATGGTTTTTGCACCGGCCGAAATGGGCGAGGTTGGCATCGCGCCACGCCATGCGCCGCTGGTGACCCGCCTGAAGCCCGGTGAAGTGCGGGTGCAGACGCAGGACGGTGATGAAAAGTCATTCTTTGTCTCCGGTGGCCTGCTGGAAGTGCAGCCACATATCATCACAGTGCTTGCCGACACCGCCATCCGTGCGGCAGATCTGGATGAGGCGCAGGCGCTGGAAGCCAGGGACCGTGCAGAAAAGATGCTCGCTGAGAAGACTGCTGACATTGATTACGCCAAGGCACAGGCGGAACTGGCCCAGTCCATGGCGCAGCTGGCAGCAATCAAGAAGCTGCGACAAAAAGCCTGATGACCGAGCAGTTCGTCGAGAATAGCAAGGTGGTGACATTCATCTATTCCATCGTGGACGACAGCGGTGAGTTGCTGGAACAGTCCGATCTGCCCATCAGCTATGTCCACGGCGGCAAACATGACCTGTTTGATAAAGTCGTACAGGCACTGGACGGCAGTGTGATCGACGATGCCGTCGAAGTTTCGCTGACTCCGGAAGAGGGCTTTGGCCCCCATGATCCCGAACTGACCTATACCGATGATATTGAAAATGTTCCGGATGAATTTCGCCGCATTGGTGCTGAAGTTGAAATGATGAATGACAGTGGCGAATCCAGGACGTTTACCGTGACCCGTATCGAGGACGGCAGGCTGACCGTGGATGGCAACCACCCCATGGCCGGCAAGGTCATCACCTTTCGCATCAAGGTGATCGATATCCGCGACGCCACGCAGGAAGAAGTGGAAAATGGCGTCGAGGCCATGGAGATGCCGGTACTGCACTGACCCCGCCATAGACGGTCATGCTATGATCGCCCGTTTCAGAGCCACAAATTAATGCCGTTAAACGTGTATTGATTTGATTACTTATCCCGAATGAAGCTAAGCATCATTATTCTGGCTGCCGGCCAGGGCACCCGCATGAATTCCGCACGTCCTAAAGTGCTGCACCCTTTGAGCGGGCGGCCGCTGCTGGCGCATGTGCTGGACACTGCGCGCTCATTACAGGGTACTGATATCCATGTCGTCATTGGCCATGGCGCCGGGCAGGTGCGTGCCGGGCTGCCGGACACAGATATCCACTGGGTACTGCAGGCACCGCAGCTGGGTACCGGACATGCTGTGGCCCAGGCGATGCCGGCCGTTCCGGATGAAAACGCGGTTCTGGTGATGTATGGCGATGTGCCGCTGATCAGCAAGGAAACGCTGCAGCCGTTATGCCAGCTCGCATCACAGGGGATGGCGGCCCTGCTGACAGCCGAGCTGGATAATCCTGCAGGTTATGGCCGTATCCTGCACCATGCCGATGGCAGTATCTGCGGTATTGTGGAAGAAAAGGATGCCAGTTCGAAACAAAAGGCCATCCATGAAATCAATACCGGTTTTCTGGCTGCCCCGGCCGCGCGTCTGCGTGGCTGGCTGGAGGTGCTCGATAACAACAATGCCCAGGGCGAGTATTACCTGACGGACGTGGTTGCGCGAGCCGTTACCGAGGGCACCAGCGTGCGCGGTATTTCCACAGACAGAATCGAAGAAGTCATGGGCATCAACGATCGCAAGCAACTGGCGGTACAGGAGCGCTGTTTCCAGCAGCGCCAGGCCGAGGCCTGCCTGCAGGCAGGTGTGACGCTGCTCGATCCGGCGCGTTTTGATCTGCGCGGTCACCTGGATGCCGGGCAGGATGTCGTGATTGATATCAATGCGGTGCTCGAAGGCCAGGTCACACTGGGTGACCGTGTCAGCATCGGCCCCAACGTCAGTATTCGCAATGCCACCGTGGGTGATGATGTGACCATCCTGGCCAACTGCATCATTGAGGACGCGGTCATCGGTGCCGGCAGCCGCATCGGTCCGTTTGCGCGGCTGCGCCCGGAGACCTCGCTGGCGGCGGCCACACACGTCGGTAACTTTGTCGAGATAAAGAAATCCGAGGTTGGCAAAGGCTCCAAGATCAACCACCTCAGCTATGTCGGCGATACCACAATCGGGCGGGACGTCAACATCGGTGCCGGCACCATTACCTGTAATTACGACGGCGCCAACAAGCACCGCACCATTATTGGGGACAATGTGTTCATTGGTTCGGATACCCAGCTGATCGCACCGGTCGAGGTAAAGGACGGTGCCACCATCGGTGCGGGTTCTACCATCACGCATGAAGTGCCCGCAGACGAGCTGACCCTGAGTCGGGCGCCACAGAAAACCCGTAGTGGCTGGAAACGGCCGGTGAAGCAACCAAAGGGATAGCCTCATGTGTGGAATCGTTGGTGTCGCCGCGCAGCGTAATGTCATACCGCTGCTGATCGACGGTCTGAAACGGCTCGAATACCGTGGCTATGACTCGGCGGGTGTCGCCGTGCAAAGTGACCAGTTGTTACTGGAACGGGTACGCAAGGTGGGCAAGGTCGCCGAGCTGGTGCGGGCGCTGGATGAAAACCCGGTCAGCGGCCACACCGGTATTGCCCATACCCGCTGGGCAACCCACGGTGAACCGAGTGAACAGAATGCCCACCCGCATGTCTGTCACGAACGGGTGGCGGTGGTACATAACGGTATTATTGAAAATCACGATGCCCTGCGATCGCAGCAGCAACAGGGTGGCTACCGGTTTACCTCGCAAACCGATACGGAAGTCATCGTACACCAGATTGATCATTATCTCGACCAGGGGCAGGACTTGCTGGCCGCCGTCAGTTCGACGGTGGCCGATCTTGAGGGTGCCTTCGCACTTGGCGTCATCAACAAGGAGGAGCCCGGTCGCATGATTGCCGCGCGTCGCGGCAGCCCGCTGGTGGTCGGTATCGCTGACGGCGAAACGCTGATTGCCTCCGATATTGCCGCGCTGGTGTCGGAGACCCGGCAATTCATCTTCCTTGAAGACGGTGATGTCGCTGATATCAGCCACCAGGGCCTGACCATCCATGATGCCACAGGTGCCGTGGTGGAGCGCCCGGTGCAGACCTCCAGGGTGACGGTCGACGCCACCGACAAGGGTGACTTCGACCATTACATGCTCAAGGAAATCTACGAGCAGCCACGCGCTATTGCGGACACCCTGGAAGGCAGGGTCGGCGCCAACCAGGTGATCGAAGAGGCCTTCGGGGCCGGTGCCAGCGAGATATTCGACAAGGTTGCCGGTGTGCATATCATTGCCTGTGGCACCAGTTACCATGCCGGCATGGTCGGGCGCTACTGGCTGGAATCCATTGCCGGGATCCCCTGCAGCGTCGAGGTGGCCAGTGAATTTCGCTATCGCCACCCGGTGGTGCGCAACAATTCCCTGATTGTCACCCTCTCCCAGTCCGGTGAAACGGCGGATACACTGGCGGGCCTGCACGAGGCCAAGCGGCTTGGCTACGGACATTCACTGTCCATCTGCAATGTCCCGGAAAGTTCGCTGGTACGTGAATCCGATCTGGTATTGATGACCCACGCCGGACCGGAAATCGGTGTGGCCTCGACCAAGGCCTTTACCACACAGCTGGTTGCCATGCTGTTGCTGACCATCGTTCTGGGTCGCCGCCATGGCCTGTCGGCGGGGACCGAGGCACGCCTGGTGAATGAGCTGCGCAGTGTACCGGGCCAGGTAGAACATGCGCTGACACTGAATGAACAGATCAGGACGCTGGCCAGGGGACACTTCGGTGACAAGCACAATGCCCTGTTTCTCGGTCGTGGTGCCCAGTTCCCGGTGGCCATGGAAGGGGCGCTGAAACTCAAGGAAATCTCCTATATCCATGCCGAGGCCTACCCGGCAGGTGAGTTGAAACATGGCCCGCTGGCGCTGGTGGACGACGCCATGCCGGTGGTGGTGGTTGCACCGAATAATGAATTACTGGAGAAGCTCAAGTCCAACCTGCAGGAAGTGCGCGCCCGCGATGGTGAACTGGTGGTGTTCGCGGATGCCGATGTAGGCATGATCAGTTCACCCGGTGTGACCACACTGCCGGTCTCGCCGACCGAGGACAGCATCGCCCCGATTATCTTCTCGGTACCGCTGCAGCTGCTGGCCTACCACGTGGCAGTGATCAAGGGTACGGACATTGATCAGCCGCGTAATCTCGCCAAATCAGTTACTGTCGAATAAACAGAACCCCCGATTTAACCTGCAGGAGTCTATACATGGATCTTAACCGGTTGATATTCATGGTATAGTTTGCATCAAATGTCGTTATCATGCTAATATAAGCACTTTAGCATACATGTAGCCGGCTATCTGTGGCCGGCAACAAAGGAGCCGAGGTTTGAATATGGATTCAATGTTTTACTGCATTCCCCAGCAGGCCTACCTGAGTGTCACCACCTGCAAGAACCTGCGCGAACGTCCGGTCGGCAAGGCACCGGCAGGTGCGCCGCCGAAGCTGATTGCCTGCGAAAAGTGTCAAATGCACCCGCTGGTCGATATGGCCAAGATCCCGGTCGTCACACTGGAGGCCTACCTCAATGGCTCCAAGCCAAGAACGGTCAATCTGAATTCCCCGAAGAACAGGAAGTTACTGGCAGAGGTTGCCTGATTACTGCTTCAGAAAGTGTGATCGTCCCATTTATCGCTGCGCCGCCGGTTCTTGCGTGACCGGCGGTCAGGCTTGTCCTTCTCAAAACGGACTTCAACCCGTCGTTCCTCAAGTTTGCGTCGATGCTGTGTGCGCCTGTTTTTCAGGCCCTTGAACTGACAGGTACACATGGCGGATGTGCAACCTTCCAGAGGCAAATGTGGTGCTTCATCAAGGGTAAATTGCTTGCCCAGTATCGCCTGTGCCGCTTCGCAGCCCGGCTGACCCATTTCAATACCCCAGAACAGGTCGTTATTCCTTAATTTCTCCAGACCGCCGAGTTGTGCATGGGGATCCTTGCCGGCGGTAACACGGTCGTATTTCTGCAAGTTCGTCACGCGGCGGTGGGTTGGCGATTGTTTGCCCCGGACCATCCAGAGCAGCCCGGCAATGATGCCGACGATCACCAGTAGAGTCAGTATGGTTGCCATGGATGCTCCCTCATCACCGTCATAGGCACAACAAAATACCAGAATCGATCCAGTCGCGCGAAGAATACACCCAAGAGTACGACAAGGCACCCGCAATTACCGGCACACGGTCACAAGGATGATTTGCTAGAATCGCATGCCATGGATGTATCACAGATTATCGAATCGCTGAATGACGCCCAGAGAGAGGCGGTATGTGCGCCACAGGATCCCTTGCTGGTGCTGGCGGGTGCCGGCAGTGGCAAGACACGGGTACTGGTGCACCGTATCGCCTGGCTGATTGATGTCGAAGGCCTGTCGCCGTATGCCGTGCTTGCGGTGACCTTCACCAACAAGGCTGCCGGTGAAATGCGTGACCGCATTGAGTCCATGATCAACGCGCCGGCCTCCGGCATGTGGGTCGGAACCTTTCATGGCCTGGCGCACCGCTTGCTGCGCAGTCACTGGCAGGAGGCCGGCTTGCCACAGGACTTTCAGATCCTGGATTCACAGGACCAGTTGCGGCTGGTGAAACGCGCCATGCAATCCATGGAACTGGACGAGGCGAAGTGGCCACCGAAACAGATGCAGTGGTTTATCAACGGCTGCAAGGATGAAGGCCGCCGTCCGCAGCATATCGAACACCGCAATGATCCGTATTTGAAGCGGCAGCTGGAGATCTATGCGGCCTATGAGCAGTTATGCCAGCGTGCCGGGCTGGTGGATTTTGCCGAGCTGTTATTACGCTCCCACGAATTGTGGTTGAAGTACCCGGCGTTACTGGACCATTACCGGCAGCGTTTTCACCACATCCTGGTGGACGAGTTCCAGGATACCAATGCCATCCAGTATGCCTGGCTGCGAATGCTGGCGGGCGATGCAGCCCATATCACGGTCGTGGGTGATGATGACCAGTCTATCTATGGCTGGCGTGGCGCGAAGGTTGAAAATATCCTCAGTTACCAGAAAGACTTTAAAAATACACGCATGGTCAGGCTGGAACAGAATTACCGTTCCACGGCCAATATCCTCAAGGCAGCCAATGCCGTCATCGAAAACAATGCCGGGCGCATGGGCAAGCAATTGTGGACGGAAGGCAACGACGGCGATCTGATTCAGCTCTACACCGCCTATAACGAACAGGATGAAGCCCGTTTTGTGGTTGACCGTATCGAGGATTGTGTTGACAAGGGTGGTGTCCGTAGCGAGATCGCGATCCTGTATCGCTCCAATGCACAATCACGTGTATTTGAAGAACGTCTGATGCAAGGCGGGATTCCCTACCGTGTGTATGGCGGTATGCGCTTTTTTGAACGCGCGGAAATCAAGGATGCACTGGCCTACCTGCGCCTGACCCGCAATCGTGATGATGATGCGTCCTTTGAGCGCGTGGTGAATCACCCGCCGCGTGGCATCGGCGGCCGTACAGTGGATCACATCCGGCAACAGGCCAGGGACGACAGCTGCTCGTTGTGGAAAGCAGCGATTACCGTGGTCAACGAGAAACTGCTTGCGGCGCGTGCCTGCAATGCCATTCTGGTGTTTCTGCAACTCATTGATGAACTGTCAGCGGGGCTGGACAAGCTGCCGCTGGGCGAACAGGTCGAGCACGTCATGCACCCCAGCGGGCTGGTTGATCACTTTGCAAAGGAAAAAGGTGAAAAGGGGCAGGCACGCCTGGAAAACCTGCATGAACTGGTGAATGCCGCACAGGAGTATGAGGCGGACCCGGATAGCGACATGGATTCACTGTCCGAGTTTCTGGCGCATGCGTCGCTGGAAGCCGGCGAGGGGCAGGCAGACGCATGGGAAGACTGCGTGCAGTTAATGACGCTGCATTCTGCCAAGGGGCTGGAGTTCCCGCTGGTGTTTTTATGCGGTCTGGAAGAAGGCCTGTTTCCGCACCAGCGTTCCGTGTCCGAGCCCGGCAAGCTGGAGGAAGAACGCCGGCTTTGCTATGTCGGTATCACCCGCGCACGACAGCAGCTGGTGTTGTGTTGTGCTGAACGGCGGCGCTTGTACGGTTCAGAGACCTATTGCCTGCCGTCCCGCTTTATTGATGAAATTCCCAAGGCACTCATTGACGAGATCCGGCCACGTCCTGGAGTCAGTACATTGCACGCATCGCTATCGGCCAGGCCTGCTGCCCAGAGAACGACGGCCGTGGGCGGCTTGCGCCTCGGACAACAGGTTCACCATCAAAAGTTTGGTGATGGCGTGGTGACCAACTGCGAAGGGCAGGGCAGCAACGCCCGTGTGCAGGTCAATTTCTCAACCGCCGGCAGCAAGTGGCTGGTGCTGGCCTACGCGAACCTGGAATAGGAGGCGGTAAAATAATCGCGCCTGCAAGGCGCTCCTACCCCAGTTGATGCACCTGTAGGAGCGCCTTGCAGGCGCGATCGCGGCGATAGCCGCGTTGTTTGTCTAGTGCGGTTGGGCAACCGCACCGATCACCTGCTCATGCTTGATGGTGCCGGCGGGAACGGCATCCGGGCGTCCAAGGTAGTTACCCTGTGCCAGATCGATACCCATTTCCTTCAGTAACGTCAGGGTTTCCTCGTTTTCTACACATTCAGCGACGGTGCGCTTGCCGAGTGCATGGGCGACCTGGTTCATGGATTCGACCATGGCCTGGTCTACCGAACTGTGGGCCATACCCTTCACAAAGGAACCGTCGATTTTCAGTTTGTCGACTGGCAGGTGTTTCAGGTAGGCAAAGGATGAGAAGCCGGAACCAAAGTCATCCAGTGCAAACTGGCAGCCAATGTCTTTCAGTGCCGTGATGAATTCCTCGGCTGCGGCGAGGTTGGCGATGGCCGCGGTCTCGGTGATTTCAAAGGTGACCCAGGTCGGGTCGAGACCGGTGCTGTCCAGTAATTCCTGTATCAATGGCAACAGGGTGGCATCTTCAAATGCCTTGCCGGAGAGATTGATGGAGAAGCTGACACGATGCCCGTCGTCATGCAGGCTGGCCAGCTGCCTGATCGCACGGCTGACTATCCAGCGGTCGACGCTGTGAATCAGACCAAAGCGCTCGGCCGCCGGCATGAAGCCCCCTGGCAGGATGATCTGGCCATCATTGCAGACCATGCGCACCAGCACCTCATAGTCGTTAATGGCGCCGCTATCCGTGGCGACGATTGGCTGGTAAACGAGTTGAAACTTGTCGTGCTCGAGCATCTCGCGTACCTGTGATGCCCAGTTCATATCGGCCGCCATGTCTGCCTTGCCAAGATCTGCCGGGTTATAAATCTTGGCGCGGTTACGGCCCTGCTGCTTGGCCCTGTTGCAGGCCATGTCGGCGTGAGACAGCAACTCCTGGGCAGAGGTAACGGTCTCGTCAATCATGGCAATACCGATACTGCAGCTGATGGTGAATGACTTGTCGTCTTCGGTGAATCTGTAATCGTCACACAGGGAGCGAAAGTTGTCCGCTGCCCGCAGTACATCCTGCTTGTCAATGTTGTAGAGCAGCAGGGTAAATTCATCACCGCCAAAACGTGCCAGCAGGTCACCCTCGCGGACGTGCGATGCCAGCAGTGCGGCAACATCGACCAGCAGACGGTCACCGGCGGCGTGACCGATAGTGTCGTTGATATATTTGAACTGGTCGAGATCGATATAAAACAGTGCACAGTCGGATCCGTTACGCGCCACGCGCGCCACAGTACGTTCCAGTTCCTCCTGGAAATAATGGCGGTTGAACATGCCGGTGAGCGGATCATGTTCTGCATGGTAGGAGAGCTGGTGCTGAAAGGCTTTCTGTTCGGTGATGTCGCGTGCGGTACCGCTGATGCGGGTGACCTGCCCGGTGGCATCCTTGTGTGACCGGGCGCTGAAGCTGAGGAAGTGCGGCCTGTTATCCCGGTCAAGGTGAACCGTTTCAAACTGTACCGTTTCCTCGCCCTGAAGCAACTGCTTAATGGCTTCCTGGTCGATTGGCGGATGATCGGGTGAGCGATATTCATGCAGGTGATGATGCAGCATGGCATCTGCCGGATAGCCGTAGATGCCTTCGCAGGCCTTGTTTAAATAGGTCAGTCGGCCCTCGGTATCCAGGGTCCAGACCATGTCGTGTGCCGTTTCTACCAGGTCCCGGTAGCGGCTTTCGGCATCACGCAGCTGGTCCTCCATAGCCTTGCGCTGGCTGATATCGGCGACCAGGCAGGTGAACATGCGTTCACCGCTGATTTGCATGGCGCTGATACGTAGCGACATTTGCATGGTCGTGCCGTTGCGATGATAACCGGTGATTTCGTGCTCGGATTCAGCGGCGTGCAGCTTGCCGTTGGCATCCAGCAGTGTGGGCAACAGCGTCTTCAGCGGTCGCTGGCGAATTTCTGCTGCCAGGTAGCCGAACAGTTTTTCAGCGGCCGGGTTGAAGGTATCAACCAGGCCTTTTTTATTCACAACGATGATGCCCTCGGCAGCGGTTTCAACGACGGCACGCATATGGGATTCCTGTTCACCAAGGCGCCGGAACAACTTGCTGAGTGTTTGCGTCATTAAGCCGATTTCATCGGTTGACTGTGGTTGCAGTCGTGCCAGTTCAGCGTGCAGTGATGCACCACTGCGCATGATCAGGTCCTGCATCGGCTCCAGTGCCTGGGCGACGCTGCGTACGGAAAACAGGGTGATGATGCCGGTGATGCACACCAGTGTCAGCCAGATGGCCATGTGACCGGCGGCCAGGTTGCCGGTCTGTTGCCAGTGGTAATTCATCAGCATGGTGTACGACAGCAGCGGCACAAAACCGCCCAGCAGCATGATCTTGGATTTCAGGCTGACCTGAATGGTTTGCAGGCTCAGGTGGCTGGCGAGCTTGCCAATCTGGTCCAGGGCCAGCTGATAGCCGGGCAGGCCTACCAGCGCTACCACCGACAGTTGCAGCAGCATCAGTTGCAGGAATGTTCCCGCTGCGCTGCTTACGGGTTTTTCGATGGCGAGGAAAAACAGCGGCGGGATGGCCAGTGCGTACAGCAGGAAGAAACACCAGTAGTCACGGCCGAAACGTGCCAGTCGACGCTGTTGCTGGTCCGGCAGGTGGCCGGTTAACGGTGTGTGTCCCTTTGAATAGGGTAAGGGGCTGAAATATCTGGAAAAATGGATATAGGCCCAGCAGGCCATGATAGCCACAAACGTGCCCAGAATAAGAACGGTTCGTTCGGCTCGCAGTTCGGCGGGGGTGACCAGACCAAACAGCAATGCGCTCACCAGCCCGGCCAGTGGTGCAAGCAATAACCCCGTGATAATCAGAGAGATGAAACGCGCGCGAATAACTTTGAGTTCACTCAACATGTGACCGCCCCGGAGTACTCGATCCTGCATACCATCTTTTGCCCGTCGGATTGCATGAGTGTTTGGTATTAATATTATTTTAGAATTAGTACGCTAGCCCTGATATCGAATGCGTTCGCTGAATACTATGTCATAACATTGTGTAATATCAAGGCTACCCGCGCATTAATCGCAGGCGGAAAATTGACTCCTGTGCGCAACGATCAACCGCCTTTTTTCAGGCATCCACAGTACAATGCCCGGCTTGATGAAGCGATCACAGGGGCTGTTATGAAACGACGACAATTTCTGGGCACGGCCGGGGCAGGTGCCTTGCTGACGGGCGGACTGGTCAGTGGCTGCGGACAGGAAGCGGAACAGGCGGGTGCCGGGATTGCATCCAGTCAGCAGCGTATTAAATGGAAGATGGTCACTACCTGGCCAAAGAATTTCCCCGGACTGGGGACGAGCGCCAACAACCTGGCAAGGCTCATTGGCGAGATGAGTGGTGGTCGACTCACAGTAAAAGTCTACGGTGCCAATGAACTGGTGCCACCGCTTGAGATTTTTGATGCTGTTTCAAACGGTATTGCAGCGCTGGGGCATACTGCGGCCTATTACTGGAAAGGCAAGATTCCCACGGCACAGTTTTTTTCCACGGTACCCTTCGGCATGACGGCACAGGAGATGAATGCCTGGCTGTATTACGGCGGAGGCATGGAACTGTGGCAAGAAGTCTATGCCCCGCACGGTTTGATACCGGCCGCCGCAGGGAATTCAGGTGTCCAGATGGGGGGCTGGTTTAACAAGGAAATCAATGAGGTGGAGGACCTGCAAGGTCTGAAGATGCGCATCCCGGGACTGGGTGGCGAGGTGCTGAGGCGCGCCGGTGGAACGCCTGTTGGCATGCCAGGGACGGAAATTTTCACATCCTTGCAGTCCGGTGTGATCGATGCGACGGAATGGGTTGGGCCATACAACGACCTGTCACTGGGCTTATACAAGGTTGCCAAACATTACTATTATCCCGGCTGGCATGAACCGGGCACCACCATGGAGTGCATGCTGAACAAGGATGCGTTTGAGTCCTTGCCCGATGACTTGCAGAGTATCGTCATGAATGCCTGCAAGGTTGTTAATCTGGACATGCTTGCTGAATTTACGGCGCGAAACAACGCGGCGTTGCAGACGCTGGTTAACGAGCACCACGTTGATGCACGCGAGTTCCCCAAACCGGTATTGGATAAATTGCGGCTGATATCGGAACAGGTGGTGGCGGAGATTGCCGGGCAGGATCCCTTGTCTGCGAAGGTGTACGAGTCCTACCAGAACTTCAGGCAGCAGGTAGTCGCCTGGCATGACATCTCGGAGCGCACCTATCTCAATGTGCGGGGTGGTTGAAGGTAATTTTTATTAATAAAAATTATAACCCAGCCGCAGAAGGTGGTGGTCCATGCCGTTGTTTGGCATTTTGATGTCAACATTGGATATATATTGGTAGCGATAGGACAGTTCGTACTGCCCGCGCTCACCGAAGCCGATACCGAAGCCGATTAGAGTGCCGAGTTGCAGGGCGGTGGAATACCGCTGCTCCGCCAGCCGGGTTTCCGACAGCAGGTGCGGTCCGATGCCTGCCTCGGCAAACGGGGACACACCGCTGGACAGGTTGGTGTCACGCTGCAAGCGAAACACAGGAACCAGGCTGAGATCGAACAGGTCACTGTTCTCACCGCTGTCGGCATCGGCACGCACATAGGCCAGCCCCGCATCCCAGTAACCAGCGACATACCAGGCGCCACCGTTGAACCAGGTGCGGTTCCACTTGTTCTGCATACTTAGCTGGTAGATGTCGGCATCATCTGCATTTGTGTCTACCCCGTAACTGAGAGAGACCGTATCGATCCAGTTGTTGCCATTGGCGTTAGCCGCAATACCGAAGATGGCTACCGAAAGGAGCAGGTGGTGAAGTTTGAATGTCATACTATTAACCTGTGGTGCTGCCTGTTATGGCGCTATATTCTCATGTGGCCTGGCAAGCCGCAAATCAATCAGTTTTTGTAGATAATCCCCGGCAGCCAGGTGGCGATTGCCGGCCAGGCAGCGAGCATCGACAACATTAACAGCTGCAGGCCGATGAAGGGCGCAACGCCGGCATAGATCTGCCGGGTACTGACCTCGGCGGGGGCTACACCGCGCAGGTAAAACAGCGCAAATCCGAACGGCGGTGTCAGGAACGAGGTCTGCAGGTTCAGGGCGATCATAATACCCAGCCACACCGGGTCTATCCCCATGGCCAGCAGTATCGGGCCGACGATGGGGACCACGACAAAGGTAATCTCGATAAAATCGAGCACGAAGCCCAGCAGGAACATCAACAACATCACGGCCAGCAGGGCACCGAACTTGCCACCCGGCAGGTTGTTGAGCAATTCTGCGACGACTTCATCACCGCCAAAGCCGCGGAACACCAGTGAAAAGACCGAGGCACCGATCAGGATCAAAAACACCATGCAGGTTATCCGTGTGGTGCTGCGCACCACGTCCTGCATGATGGCCAGTGTGCACTGGCGCTGTGACAGTGCCAGCAGTATGGCACCGACCGCCCCCACGGAAGCCGCCTCGGTCGGTGTGGCAATGCCGGCAAGTATGGAACCCAGCACGGCAACAATGAGCAGCAGCGGCGGCAGCAGGCTGGAGACGATGCGTTGCCACAAATTATCCCGATCCGTGGCTGCTGTTGTTGTGGCCGCCGGCATCGCCTCGGGTCGTGTCCAGGCGACCAACGCCAGGTACAGCAGGTACAGGGTGACCAGGATCAGGCCCGGGATCAGGGCGCCGCTGAACAGATCACCCACGGATACGGTCTCCGGTGTGTAGATGCCCATGTCCAGTTGTGCCTGCTGATAGGCGGATGACAGCACATCACCCAGTAATACCAGCACGATCGAGGGTGGAATAATCTGGCCGAGTGTGCCGGAGGCGCAGATGATGCCGCTGGCAATACGCGGGTCATAACCGCGCCGTAACATGGAGGGCAGCGACAGCAGGCCCATGGTGACAACGGTGGCGCCGACAATGCCGGTACTGGCTGCCAGCAGCATGCCCACCAGGGTCACCGAGTAACCGAGTCCGCCGCGCAAACGCCCGAACAGTTCGGCCATGGTGTCGAGCAGATTCTCAGCCACCCGCGAACGTTCCAGCATGACACCCATGAACACGAACAACGGCACGGCAATCAGGGTGACGTTGGTCATGATGCCGTACAGGCGGTTCGGCAGCGCATCCAGGAAGGCCGAGTCAAAAGTGCCGGCCAACTGGCCGATCCAGGCGAATACCAGCGCCGTGCCGGCCAGCGAAAAGGCCACCGGATAACCGGCCATCAGCACAAGGCAGACAACAACAAACAACAGCAACGGGATCAGTTCTGCCACGCCTTACAACTCCCGGTCCAGGCCACTGTCCTGACTTTGGGCTGCAGGCTGACCGCTAATCACCAGTATATTGCGCAGCAGCAGTGAACAGCCCTGCAACAGCAGCAGTATCGCCATGAGTGGTATGGCCGTTTTCAGCAGGTAGACGCCATCCAGTCCACCGGCTTCACGCGAACCTTCCTGTATTGCCCAGGCGGCCGTGACGTAGTTCATGCTGGTGTAGAGCATGAACAGACACACCGGGAACAGCAGCAACAGGGTGCCCAGCAGGTCGACCCAGGCGCGTGCACGCGGTGCTAGTTTTTGATAAAGGATGTCGACGCGTACATGGCCGTCGTGTTTCAGCGTATAGGCCGCACCCAGCATGAACACCGTAGCGTGCAGGTAAGTCACCGACTCCTGCAGGGCAATGGAACCGGTCTGGAACAGGTAACGCAGGAAAACGATGCTAACGGTGGTCAGCACCATGGCCAGGGTCAGCCAGGCGATGAAACGTCCGCTCAGCTCCGCAAAGCGATCAAGTGTATCGGCGATTGTCTGCAGTCGTGCGTGCATTTACAGCCCGGTCAGTGCTGGCTGCGGGGCGTGCTTACCAACTGTGAAGTCTCCAGTTCGGTACAATGGGTGCGGGATCAAGCTGATGGCGGCGGGACTCCAGTGAGCCGTTGCCATCACCGTCGTACAGGTAGTAGGGGGGTCCATAGCGCGGTGTCACCTTGACCATGTAGAGGCGGCCATTGACACGATATTCGTGAATGACCGCATCGTTGCGCTTGATGATCTTCACCTCCGGTTCCAGTTCCCCGTCATCCAGGCCCGTGGGCGGCGGCGGAGCAGACTCCGGCAGCGGTGGTGGCGCCTCGGGTAGCGGTTCCAGGTCTGCAGGTGCTGCCGGCTGGGCGGCCAGTAGAGGTAACGGACTGGCGAGTAGCAAGACAAGCAGGTATTTAAGCATTGGGTACTCCTGTGGATCCGGCCATTGTTTCCATAACAGACTATAAGGCCGGAAATAGCAATAATGATATCATGGCGGCCCAAGCCGTATCCGTGATGTCGGCTGCCACCCTGTAGTTCAAGCATAAAGTGAATCATGTCCGAGAAACAATCCCGACCCCTGCTACTGGTTGACGGGTCATCCTATCTTTACCGTGCCTTCCATGTCCCCAACCTGCAGCAATTGACGAATTCGCGCGGTGAGCCGACCGGCGCGGTATACGGTGTCAGCAACATGCTGCGCAGCCTGATCAGGGAGTACCAGCCGGCACTGATGGCGGTGGTCTTTGACGCCCGCGGCAAGACCTTTCGCCACGACCTGTATAGCGATTACAAGGCGAACCGCCCGTCCATGCCGGAGGAACTGGCTGTACAGGTTGAACCCCTGCATGCGCTGGTGCGCGCCATGGGTCTGCCGTTGTTGCAGGTCCCGGATGTCGAGGCCGACGATGTCATCGGCACGCTGGCCAGCGAGGCCGCCCGCCAGGGTCTGGAGACGGTTATTTCGACCGGTGACAAGGACATGGCACAGCTGGTTAATGAGCACGTGACGCTGGTCAATACCATGTCGCGTACCACGCTCGATAGCGCCGGTGTGGAGGAGAAGTTCGGCGTGACCCCCGCACAGATCATTGATTTCCTTGCCCTGACGGGCGACAGCTCCGATAACATCCCGGGCGTGCCCAGGGTCGGGCCGAAAACGGCGGCCAAGTGGCTGGCTACCCATGGCTCGCTGGATAACATCATGGCGCATGCCGGCGACCTCAAGGGCAAGGTCGGCGAGAGCCTGCGTGAACACCTCGACAGGTTGCCGTTGTCGCGCGAGCTGACAACCATTCGTTGTGACGTCGCACTGGATACTGCGCCGGAGGCCTTGCAGGTGCAGGCGCCGGATGTGGAGCAGTTACGGGCGCTTTATACCGAGCTTGATTTCAGAACTTTGCTGGAAGATCTGAACAGTGAAGCGGCTGATGACGGCGAACCCGCCGGGGACGTGACTTCTCCGCTACCCGAACCGGACTACGAAACGGTGCTCACCCAGGCGCAACTGGATGCCTGGCTGAGACGTCTGCAACAGGCCGGTCAGTTTGCCTTTGATACCGAGACCACCAGCCTTGATTACATGGCAGCGCGCATTGTCGGGGTGTCGTTCAGCGTCGCCGCCAACGAGGCCGCGTATGTGCCACTGGCACATGATTATCCTGGCGCACCGACCCAGCTGAACCGTGAAGCCGTACTGGAACAACTGCGGCCACTGCTTGAAAATAGTGATCTATATAAAATTGGTCATCACATTAAATATGATCGTAACGTGTTGGCTAATCATGGGATCAAGCTGGACGGTATGCGTTATGACAGCATGCTGGAGTCCTATGTGCTCTCCAGTACTGCTACACGTCACGACATGGATTCGGTGGCCTTGAAGTATCTCGGGCACACCAATATCAAGTTTTCGGATGTGGCCGGCAAGGGTGCAAAACAGCTGACATTCAATGAAATACCTGTTGAAACGGCGGCACCCTATGCGGCGGAAGATGCCGACATCACCTGGCAGTTGCACGCCGCCATGTGGCCGCAACTCACCGCGAACCCGGCGCTGGAGAAGATCTTCACTGACATCGAGATGCCGCTGGTGACGGTTTTGTCGGATATGGAGCAAACCGGTGTCGTCATTGACACTGGCATGCTGTCACAACAAAGCAGGGAGCTGGCGCAGCGGATCACCGACATCGAGCAGCAGGCGCACCACGAGGCCGGACAGCCCTTTAACCTCGGATCACCCAAGCAGATCCAGCAGTTGCTGTTCGACAAACTGCAATTGCCGGTACTGGCCAAGACGCCGAAGGGGGCACCGTCAACCGCGGAATCCGTGCTCCAGGAACTGGCACTGGACTATCCGCTGCCGCGGCTGATCCTGGAGTTTCGCTCCATGAGCAAGTTGAAATCCACCTACACGGACAAGTTGCCGCAGCAGGTTAGTGTGGATACCGGCCGGGTACATACGTCCTATCATCAGGCAGTGGCGGCCACCGGCCGCCTGTCCTCATCTGACCCGAATTTGCAGAACATTCCGGTGCGTACCGAGGAAGGACGGCGCATACGCCAGGCCTTTGTGGCGCCAGCGGGCAAGGTGTTGCTGGCGGCGGATTATTCCCAGATTGAGTTGCGCATCATGGCGCATCTGTCCACGGATAAGGGCTTGCTGCAGGCTTTTTCCGAGGGTCAGGATGTGCACCGCGCCACGGCGGCAGAAGTCTTCGGGGTGCCACCGGAAGCTGTCAGCAATGATCAGCGCCGCTCTGCGAAGGCGATCAACTTTGGCCTGATCTATGGCATGTCCGCCTTTGGGCTGGCGAAGCAACTGGGCATTGCACGCGGTGCGGCACAGGAATATATCGATGTGTATTTTGCGCGCTATCCGGGGGTGCATGACTACATGGAGGCCACGCGTGAACAGGCGCGTGAGCAGGGTTACGTGGAAACAGTATTTGGACGGCGCCTGTATCTGCCCGACATCAAGGCCCGTAATGGCCAGCTGCGTGCGGCCGCAGAGCGCACGGCCATTAATGCCCCCATGCAGGGCACGGCCGCCGATATCATCAAGCGCGCCATGATCGATATGCATCGCTGGCTGCAGACTGATAACGGGCTGGATATCACCATGATTATGCAGGTGCATGATGAGCTGGTCTTCGAGGTGAGGGAGTCCAGTGTAGAGGCTGCAAAGGAGCCGATCAGGGAGTGTATGTCCGGCGCGGCCTCGCTCAGGGTACCGCTATTGGTCGACATCGGTGTCGGCGCCAATTGGGATGAGGCGCATTAGAACAAACATTGCCTGTTTTCTTCATGGCACACCAGAAGGAAAAATATAAGATACTGTATTAAATATATATTAATTTATAGTTCTCTATATTATTAGAGTGAACATTTTCTGCTTTTAGTAACACTGTTGTGGGAACTATCTTCATTGCGAGGTGTCTTTTGTTGTACGGAGGCGCTAGTCTCACTCCCCTCCCTGAGTGAGCATGTCTCCTGTCTGGTTTGACGTGAACCAGACCTTTTTAAGACCCCGGCTGGTTCCCCCCTTCGCCGGGGTTTTTTTATGCGTTATTTTCAGTTGCATCGAGCCCCAGCCACTGACTGAGAATCTGCTGTAACTCATCAACGCCTTCGCGGGTATGTGCTGAAAACAGCTGTACGCTGGCGTCCGGGTGCAGCTGTTGCAGTGCCTTGCGGACCTGAAACAGGGCCGCCTTTGCCGGGCCGCGTTTCAGCTTGTCGGACTTGGTGAGCAATATGTGAGTGAGCAGACCGGCGGCATGGCACCAGCCCAGTACCTGTTGGTCGGTTTCTTTCAAGGCCTGGCGGACATCCATCAGCAGGATTACGCCTCCCAGCGACTGGCGTGTCTCCAGGTAGCGCGAGATATTACGTTGCCACTGGCCTTTCATGGACTTGGAGACCCTGGCATAGCCGTAGCCGGGCAGGTCAACCAGGCGGATACCCTCACGGACCTGAAAAAAATTGATCTCCCGTGTACGTCCGGGTGCCTTGCTGATGCGCGCCAGTGAACGCTGCCCTGTCAGCACGTTCAGGGCGCTGGACTTACCGGCATTGGAGCGCCCGGCAAAGGCCACTTCCATGCCGCTATCCGGTGGCGCACGCCGGGTATCCGGTGTCCCGAGAATGAAACTGGTTTGCTGGTAGGGATTATTCATGTTTCAGGATCGATTGGCACTTACCTTTAAGTAAAAAATTCTGTCATCACATCGGCGCAGGCCAGGATCCAGATGTCGCTGTGAATATGGTTGTTATTGCTGGATTCCGGTCTGCGCCGATGACGATAATGGTGTTTTCATAAGAATGCGTAATTATCACATAGATAGAGCACTGGTTGACCCACTGCCTTCCGACAGGTATAAAAAGAGCCCTTTTTCGCCAGTGTGTGCCGGGTGATCGCGGCCAGTCTGGATCAACGCCTGTCAACAGCCGGACAGGCGGCTACAGGAGCAGTTCAGAGATGAAGAATTTCCTAGCAATTACAGTTACTTTTCTTGTTTCCATGGTGTACGCACAGGCCCATGCCGTGACAGAGAAAGCCCCTTCGGGTGATGCCGAGGCCGGCAAGGCCAAGTCCGCAAGTTGCGTCGCCTGCCACGGTGTGGACGGCAACAGCGTGAACCCGGAATGGCCGAAACTGGCCGGACAGCATGAAGGTTACCTGACCAAGCAGTTGCTCTATTTCCACAGTGGCGAACGTATGAATGAGACTATGAAAGGCATGGTACAGGGTCTGACAGAGCAGGATGCCCGTAATCTTGCTGCCTACTTCTCCAGTCAGGAGGTCAAGTACGGCGCAGCCGACCCTGAACTGGTTGAGCTCGGAGAGAAGATCTATCGCAGTGGTAATGCCGAAAGTGGCGTTGCGCCCTGTATGGGTTGTCACGGACCGGGCGGTGCCGGTAACCCGGGCGCAAACTACCCGGCCCTTCACGGTCAGCATGCCAAATACGTCGAGATCCAGATGCATGGTTTTGCCGAGGGCAAGCGCGTCAATGAAAACTCGCTAAAAATGATGCAGATCCTGGCTTCACGTATGACCAATCGTGAAATTCGCGCTGTCGCCAGTTATATCCAGGGCTTGCATTAAACATACGGCTGTTCTCGTACCCTGACGGGTACGATTCTCGGTTGGCCGGTTGTGCTACAGCACTTGGCACGCAGTATAAATACCGCACGACACGCCACCGGCAGGCTACTGCTGGTGCACTGGTGCGATTCCTGCCCCATCAGCTCCGAAGTCGTTCATATCCCGTTCAGGAATCTTTGATAAAGTGTTTGTACTGTTTGCCATTATCACGGCGTTGATCTACCTGTACTATGGGTCGTTATCGTAACCACGCTCAGGGTGGCCGTGATAGGCCTGCTTGTTACCATGTTCGCCTTTCTTGGCATGAGCATGTTTTAATCAGGACAATATTATTGTGGTATACTATAATTTTACAGATGTCAATAATTCAGGAGTGGTAACTATGAAAATGCTCACACGAGGCTTGCTGGCAGCACTTTCTTTAGCATTGATAGCGACGACGGCACTGGCAGCCGGTTACTCGGAAGGTAAGGAATACAAGGCGCTGACCAGCCCGCAACCCACCAGCAGCGGTGACAAGGTCGAGGTGGTGGAATTGTTCTGGTACGGTTGCCCGCATTGTTACCATCTCGAGCCCCATGTTGCGCAATGGCTGGCCAACAAACCGGATGATGTGGAATTTGTCCGTATGCCGGCCATCGTCGGCCCACCCTGGGTGTTACTCGCGAAGGCCTACTACACGGCGGAATTTCTTGGCGTAATGGACAAGATGCACCTTGCACTGTTTGATGCCCTGCACAAGGATAAAAAGAAGATCAGGGATGAAGCGGCAGTACAGGCCTTTTTTGTCGAGCAGGGTGTTTCCGAGGAAGACTTCAAAAATACCTTTAATTCATTTGCCGTGGCCATGAAGGTTAACAACGCCAAGCTCATGACGCAGCGTTATGGCATCACGGGGGTACCGACGATCATAGTCAATGGCAAGTACAACACCAGTGGCAGTCTGGCAGGCAGCAACGAAAATATTATCAGGGTCGTGGACTACCTGGTTAACCAGGAACGCCAGCCGGCAGCAGCTGCCGTCAGGGCAGCTGAGTAAGTCTTTCAGGGTGTTTCCCCCGTACACTGGCGTCCGCTTTCAATGAAGGCGGCCGAGCTGTTTATACGCTGTCTGGAAAACGAGGGTGTGGAATACATGTTCGGTATTCCGGGCGAGGAAAACCTGGCGGTGATGGATGCCTTGCTGGATTCGTCCATTCGTTTCATTACCGTGCGGCATGAGCAGGGTGCGGCATTCATGGCGGATGTCTATGGCCGGCTGACGGAGCGTGCCGGTGTCTGTCTTGCCACACTCGGGCCGGGTGCCACCAACCTCATTACCGGCGTGGCCGACGCCAATATGGATCATGCGCCACTGGTGGCCATTGCCGGTCAGGCCGGGACCAACAGGCTGCACAAGGAATCCCACCAGGTACTGGATCTGACCAACCTGTTCGAACCGGTAACCAAGTATTCGGCCAGCCTGCTGGACCCGGACATCATCCCGGAGGTGGTGCGCAAGGCGTTCAAGCTGGCTCAGAGTGAAAAGACCGGTGCGGCCTTTATCGAGTTTCCGGAAAACATCGCCGAACTGGAGGTGGACCTCGACCTGCTGCCGGTGACTCAGCCACCCGATCCGGAACCCCCGGCTGAGGAAGTGGCGCAGGCGGCGGCGCTGATCAGTGCCGCCAGCCACCCGATCATACTGGCGGGTAACGGTGTAGTGCGTTCCGGCGCAGCGCGGCAACTGGCCGATTTTGCTGACAAGCTGAATATCCCTGCGGCCAATACCTTCATGGCCAAGGGCGTGATTCCCTTCAAACACCGCTGTGCGCTGGGCAGTGCCGGCCTGCAAGCCAATGACTACGTCAGCTGCGGATTTAACCAGGCCGACGTCATCATCTGCGTCGGCTATGATCTGGTCGAGTATCACCCCTACCTGTGGCACCCGACGCGCGATCGCACCCTTATTCATATTGATTACTCACCCGCCGAGACCGATGCCCACTACCCGGTTGCGGTCGGTGTCATCGGCAATATCAAGCACAGTCTCGACCGCATTGCACAGCAGGCGCGACCACACCAGGGAGCACATGTGCGGCCACTGCGTGAACGGCTGGTGAGCGAAATGGCCCAGCACCGTGATGACATGGAATTCCCGGTGAAACCCCAGAAGATCATCTGGGATCTGCGCACGGCGCTGGATCTGGAGGACATCGTGGTCTGCGACGTCGGCGCTCACAAGATGTGGATGGCACGCATGTTCCGCTGTGAGTACCCGAATACCTGCATTATTTCCAACGGTTTCGCGAGCATGGGTATTGCCGTGCCCGGTGCGATAGCCGCCAGGCTGGTTTACCCGGAGCGCCGTGTCGTGGCGGTCACCGGCGATGCCGGTTTCATGATGAATTCACAGGAGATCGAGACGGCGATACGCTGTAAACTGCCGATTGTCATTCTCATCTGGAATGACAGCAGCTACGGTTTGATTGAATGGAAGCAGCTGAACCAGTACCAGCGGAGTTCCAATGTTCATTTCGGCAACCCCGATTTCGTGGCCTATGCCGAGGCCTTCGGCGCAAAGGGTTATCGGGTCGAGAGTACGGCAGACCTGCCGACTATACTGAAAGAAGCGCTTGCCAATGACACCGTGAGCATTATCGACTGTCCGGTGGATTACCGGGAGAACACCAAATTGACGGAGCAAATGGGAACACTGGTATGTCCGACCTAGCCGCAGCGCCATCCCGGAATTCCGGGCACAGTCAACCTGCTGGCACGGAGCACAATACGGGACAACGCATTCGCCTGCTCAGTTACAACGTGCAGGCCGGTATCAGCACCGGGCGCTACCGGCATTACATCACGCGCAGCTGGAAGCACGTGCTGCCGCACGCACAGCGTTTCAGTAATCTTGATCGTGTTGCCAGGCTGGTGAAGGACTATGACATAGTCGGTTTGCAGGAACTCGATGCCGGTAGTCTGCGTAGCGGTTATATCAACCTGACCCAGTATCTGAGCGAGAAGGCACATATGCCTTTCTGGTCAGACCAGACCAACCGTCGTCTCGGGCGGTTTGCCCGGCACAGTACCGGCGTACTGAGCCGTTTTCATCCCAGTGAAATTATCGAGCACCGGCTGCCCGGCAGGATTCCCGGACGCGGTGCACTGTTTATCCGCTACGGTACCCGGCATGAATCCCTGGTGGTGCTGATCCTGCACATGGCGCTGGGGCGGCGTGCGCGCCTGCGCCAGTTTGACTACATCAGCGAGATCGTCAATGAATACCGCCATGTGGTTGTCATGGGTGACCTGAATTGCCATTCACAAAGCGCTGAAATGGACTACCTGATTAACCGCACCATGATGAGCGAACCCATCCATGGAGTGTGTACCTTTCCCAGCTGGTGCCCGCAGCGCAACATCGACCACATCCTGGTCACGCCGACGCTGCAGGTTGATCACGTGAAGGCCCTGAACTTTTCGCTTTCCGATCATCTGCCGGTGGAGATGCAAATCACACTGCCGGAATCAGTGCGCCTCGGCAGCTAGCCGATTAGATATACAGCGTGATGTCCGCGCCCCTCGCCGAGGTCAGGTAGGTGGCCGCGCCGGCCCACTCACTGACTTCCGGGATAAAGTCTTCCTGTTTCCAGCCAAACAGGTCAACAGTCATCTGGCACGCGACCAGCTTGACGTCCGCCTCGATACACAAATCGCGTAACTCCGGGATAGTCGCCACGCCCTTGTTCTTCATGGTTTGCTTCATCAGCGTCGTCGCCACCGATTCAAAACCGGGGACACCGGCCATTAGCAGGTTGGGCATATTCCACTCGACGTTCTGGAACCACTGCGGGCCAAACGGCATCTTCATCGGCATGGCGGGGTTACCCAGCGGGCTGATATTCGGCTTTAGATCCTTCTTCAGCAGCGCCAGGCCGTAGAAGGTAAAAAACAGCGAGGTATCCCAGCCCATGGCGGCGGCGGTTGCGCCCATGATGAAGGGTGGATAGGCCCAGTCCAGTGTTCCCTTGGTGACCATGATCGAGAGCCTGGGTGTTTTGTTCTCGTCCGCGGCCGCCAGACGTTTATCAAACCACGCGTTCAACTCTGCGGATGACATGCCTGCCAGTGCCTGACCGTTTACAGCTTCTGTTGCATTCATAATAACCCCCCCCCACGGGAATCAGTGTGTTTGTTCAACCTGTAAGTATGCAGTGGTACATGACAGCGCTGCAAGAGCGGTTGCAAGCCGCTCCTGCAGGTTGCACATGCCCGAGCAGTATAGACTGTCAAAGCGCAGCGTGCTTGACAAGCGCCTTGTCTTCAGCGCTGCCGTTTCAGGACATTCTTGATGAAGTTCCGGTCATCCAGGCCGTTCTGGAATTCGAACGCTGAATACATCAGCTCCGTACTCTTGCCTGTCTGGTGGTTGACCATGCTGAAATGGTGCGGTCGCCAGATGTCACCCGGGTAATTGCGATAGTCATCCATGACCAGTGTCTTCAGCAGGTCGCCGCGCCGGTCATAGAATTCTGTCTGGCGGATCTGGTAATCCGCCTGGTCTACCCAGATGACCTGCTTTGAATAACCCGAGTGCTCATACCGGGGATAACGCTCGATCACATCACACTGCAGTTCCGCACACGCCTCATTGCGTAAAAACCTGTAGTCGTACTTGTTCAGTTCCAGTGCGGTCAGGTCCTCGAAGGCAAATTCACTACCGACAAACGGCCCGGATTTGTTCACCGATGAAATCCGCTTGGTACGCTTGATGGCCGGCAGAAACAGCCATTGATCATCCGGATCAAGAATTTTCGCGTGTGACAGCAGCGCAGTCCCGTTGATATCGGCTGGTGTGCGGAACACGATCAGGCTCTTGTCACCCACATCCTCGTCCGGAATTTCCAGCGTGGTGATGGCCAGCGTGCGGGTGGACTCCTTGCCAGCCGCGTTGCGCAGGATCATCTTCAGGTCGACACGACTGTCAGCGAAGCCGCGGTCACTGCGGTCGCTACGGGCCGCGATCTCAAATCCATGCTCTTCCGGGGTCAGGGGGTATGCAGTGCTTGCCGTGAGCAGCGAGACGCAGAGCAGCCCCAGGGAGAATGCACTACGCGGTTTGAATTGCAGTTTCATGTTCATAATTCGTCTCCTTGGTGCGGTAACCAATCATTAACAATGCCGGCAACAGGAAGAAATCAACCAGCAGTGCGATAAAGATTGCAATCACGGTCAACAGGCCCATCTCGGCATTGATGCGAAAGCTGGAGGTGGCGAGCATCGCAAAGCCACACATCAGGATGATGGCGTTGGCGGTGACCGCCCAGCCGACCGTGTTGAAGGCATACTCGATGGCCTGTGGCCGTTCACTGCCATGTTCGCGCCGGGCACGCAGATACTTGGTGAGGAAGTGCACCGTGTTGTCGACGATAATGCCGAGCGAGGTGGCCGATACGGTCGCTGCACCCATGCCGACCTGGCCGACCAGCAGACCCCAGACACCAAAGGTCATGAGTATGGGCAGGAGATTCGGTATCAGGCTGAGCGTGCCCAGTGACAGGCTGCGCAGGCTGAGCACCAGAATCAGTGCAATGCCCAGTACGGCAACGACATTGCCGCGCAGCATGCTTTCAATGTTGCGCTGCGAGATGAAGGAAAACATCACCGTCGCCCCGGTAGGTTCAGCCTGCATGGTTGACGGTGTGTGGGTCTGTAGCCAGTGCCGGGACTTGTCCAGGAATTGGCGTACCTCGACGGTGGACAGTTCCTGCATGGTGATGCTGACCCGGGTGGCCGACTTGTCCACGCTGATGCGGTCGTTCAGGTCCAGGCCATAGGGCAGGGACAGTTCATACAGCAGCAGGTACTGCGCAGCGAGGTCGCGCTCGTCCGGCAGACGGTACCAGTCCGGCTGGTCGGCATGCATGTTCTTGCTAAGCCGCTTGATGATGTCCGTGTAGCTGTACACATGGACGACCTCCGGTTGTTGCCGCAGCCAGTCGGTGAAAGACTCGAGGCCGGCCAGGTAAGCCGGTTCGCTGATACCGCCGGGTTCACCGGACGGCAGCGAGTACTCGATAAGATACAGCCCGGTGAGATTGTCCATGGCGAACTCGGCATCGTTGCGAAACTCGATACGCTCGTCGAAATACTGAACCCACTGGTCATTGAACTCGACCCGTGGAAGCAGCGAGACCAGTGACACAGCGATGACTGTACTGACTGCCAGGATGGGGCGATAGCGTCCGGTAATAAAGCGCGCCAGCCGCACCATCACCGGGTCCGAAGGCCGGGTCGTGGCAGCGCGGTGTTTTACCCGTAACGGCAGGATGGCGACCAGTGCCGGCAAGAGCGTCAGGGAATACAGCCAGGCGGCAACAATACCCATGGCCGTGATGTTGCCGAGGTACCAGAACGGTGGCGAGTCTGAAAAATTCAGTGCCAGAAAGCCGATAATGGTCGTGATGCTGGTGATGGTGATGGCGAGAAAATTGATGCGCAGACTCTCGCGGAGACTGCTGAGTTTGTCGTGACCCTCACGCATGCGGTTCAGCATGGACACCAGCACATGCACACTGTCTGCTATGGCCAGCGTCAGTATCACGATGGAAGCCGTCATGGCGATGGGGTCGAGGGCAATGCCGAGGTAACCGGTCAGGCCCATCGCAGTCACGGTGGAAAAGGCGATCACCAGCAGGGTCGCCAGGGTGGCAACCAGGCTGCGTAGCGTGACCAGCGTGATCACGATCAGTACCAGGTACATGGCAGGAATCAGCGTCATGGCATCGGTCTGACCGGCTGCCGCAAAGGCGTTGTTCAGGGCAGAGATACCGGTAATGGCGACCGTCACGCCGGGATAGTCGTGTTCGATATCGGTCGCCAGCCGGCGCGCAAAGTCAATCGCAGTGGGCAGTTCCGTCAGGCTTTTTTCAGGGAAGTTCAGGGTGACATTGATGCCGGTGGCACCACCGTCGGTGGCAATCAAGGCGCCGTATAGCAGTGGTTCCTGCAGGGCGATCGCCTGTTTCTTACCCAGCGTTTTTTGCGGCAGGCTGATGCCGTTGCGGTAGAGGTTGTCAACGGTCAGATCATCGCCACTGGCCCAGCTGTGCTGGAAGTTACTGACTGAGTCCACGCGCGTGGCATACGGTATTTGCCAGGCCTGCTCGGTCAGTCTCTCAATGGCATCCGCAACCGGCGGTTTGAACACATGGCCGTCATCGGGTTGCAGGACAAACAGAATGTTGTCGTTCTTGGTATAGGTCTGCTGGAAATCCTCAAAGGTCAGCAGTTCCGGATTGTCCGGGCTGAAAAATGCCCGGTAGTTGTTCGAGAATTCCAGATGGCGTGCTCCGCTGCCGGCCAGCACCACCAGCAATATCGCAAGCAGCAGGACCAGCCAGCGGTGCCGGATGACAGTACCGGCAATGGTGTTTGCAAGTCGGTCGGTTGTCGATGTTATGTTGTTCATTATTTCCTCCGGATGTTGCCTGTGTCAGGTCATGCAGGATGGGGACAGTGCCGGCCCCCATCCCGTGTGCGCTACAGGTCACATACACCACAGGCCTCTGATTTCACAACGGCATCTTTTTTGTAGGCGCGCCTGATCAGGAAACCAAACAGGGCCACCGGAAAGGCACGCGGCAGCAAGCGGTTTTCCCAGGCGTAGAACTTGTTGAGCAGCCCGGAAACCACGGTTGCCTTGCGGCCCAGCGCCTTCAGGCCGGTCCTGGCGACATCGTCAGGATGCTGGGTAAAAATGGGCATGCGATTGAAGTTGATTGGCATGTTGGCGGGCATATCCGTGTCTGTGAGCCCGGGTGACAGCACCGTGACATCCACGCCGTGTGGTTTCATTTCCGCGTACAGTGCCTCACCCAGTGACAGGATGTAGGCCTTGGTGGCGGCGTAGTTGGCAACATGGGGTATGCCCTGGTAGCCGAACAGGCTGGATAGGAACAGGATGCCACCCTTGCCGCGTTCTGCCATCCTGGCGCCAAATACTCTCGCAAGCTGCATGGGGGCATGTACATTCAGCCGCAGCATGTGCTCATTGGCCTCCAGTGACGAATCAATAAACCGACCGCTCATTTCGACACCGGCATTCGGCACCACCAGGCCAATCTCCAGGTCGCTGGTCAGCAACTCAATCTTGCTGATACATTCCGGGTCCGTCAGGTCGGCACGGATGGTGCGGACCTCCACGCCGTAGTCTTCGCTGAGCTCAACCTGCAGCTCATCAAGCAGCTCCTGGCGCCGGGCGACAGCGATGATGTTGATGCCACGGCTGGCAAGGTCGGTGGCAATGGACTTGCCGATACCGGCATTCGCACCGGTGACAATGGCCCACGGGCCGTATTTACTACTGAAATCAGACATGCGATTCCTCCGTTCCGATTCAAAATCGGAGAGTGTGTAGATCCAGTTAAATGAACAGGCAAACATCGGATTTCCGCGCGACAGGCAGGAAGGACGTGGCACCGACATAGTCCGTGACTTCCGGGATGAATTCATCGGGTGCAAAACCGAACACATCAACGGTCATCTGGCAGGCAATCATGTTGACGTCAGCCTCAAGACACAGGCTGCGCAGTTCTTCTACCGTGGCCACGCCCTTGTTCCTGAAGGTCTTCTTCATCAATCCGGTGGCCACCTTCTCAAATCCGGGCACGCCAGCCATTAGCAGGTTCGGCATCGGCCATTCAAAGTCCTGGAACCATTGCGGGCCAAACGGCATTTTCATTGGCATCGCCGGATTACCCAGCGGACTGACATCGGCGTCAAGTTTCTTTTTCAGCAGCAGCAAGCCGTAGAAAGTAAAAAATATATCGACTTTCCAGCCGAGTGCAGCAGCCGTCGAGGCCAGGATGAAGGGTGGATAGGCCCAGTCCAGTGTCCCCTTGGTGGCAATGATGGACATGGAGGGTGTTTTGGATGCATCAATATCTTCGAGCTTTGCGGGTAACAGCTCATCCAGCCTGCTGTTCAGCCAGGCATCCAGTTGTGCATTATCCGCAATGTTTTCTGTTGTGCCAGACATGGAGGTTCTCCTGTTTTTGAGGTTATTGGACTCAGGCTTTCTCAATCAGAAATACAAAACCGTTAGCGGATTCGTTGCTGGCAACCAGCCGGTTTCCGGTCTGCTCGCAGAACGAGGCCATGTCCTTGACCGAGCCCGGATCGGTTGCGGTGACTTCAAGTATTTCCCCGGCATTGATCCGGTTGATGGCCTTGCGTGTTTTGAGGATGGGTAAAGGGCAGTTCATACCACGGGTATCCAGTTTTTCAGCTACAGTTGTCATGACAGCCTCCGTTATTAATTATGTACCGAACGGTACAATATTGTTATATGCGATAATTCTAATGCTGTCAAGCTATTTTGTACCGTTTGGTATAAAATTAATATACAGAGAAAACCGGCACCCATATATGGCCAGAACAAAACAATTTGATGAGCGACAGGCATTGGTGTCTGCGATGCTGGTGTTCTGGGAAAAGGGCTACGAAGGCACCTCAATCAATGATCTTGAGCAGGCCATGGGCCTGAAACGTACCAGTATCTACAACACCTTTGGTAACAAGAGCGCGATTTTTGAACAGGTGATGTCCTGCTACAAGGAATCAGTCATGGCAGCCCTGTTTGTCGAGCTGGACAGTGCACCCGACATCAGGGAAGGCGTTCGGCGTATGCTCAACGGTGCGCTGGATATTCATTTTGACGAGGATAATCCGGGCGGTTGCCTGGTGGTATTGTCCATTGTGGAAAGTGGCCAGCATGATGAACAGTCACAGGCCTCCATGCAGCATACCATACAGGAACTAAAGTCGGCCCTGCAGCAGCGCTTGAGCAAGGCGAAACGGAACGGGGAATTATCGAAACAGCTGGATGCCGGCGCGACCGCGACGACGATCGCTACCACCATGGCCGGCATGATGGTGATGGGCAAGGCGAACTTCACCAAGGCCAGTCTTAAAAAGACCATCAACCAGGTGGTGGGTTTGCTGGGCTAAACGAATTGCGCTTGCGAAGCGCTCCTACGCCAATAAAAGCACATGTAGGAGCGGAGCGCATCCGCGATATTGGGCGATATGGAACCTCGGGTGTTATCTAGCACTTGTTACACAATCCTTCCAGCAGCATATCGGCATAACCCACAATGCCCAGCAGTTTTCCACGGTCGATGACTGGCGCGTATGAGAACCCCAGTTTGCTGAACAAACGCGCACAGTAGCGGATGTCCATATTCGGGTCCACACTGACCACCGGCTTTGACATGATTTCATAGATATTGACCCGTTCGGGCGCACGGTCGACGGCCAGTACTTCACGTGCAATATCAGACAGCAGTACAATGCCGTATTCATCATTGTCGTCACGTTTGTCCACGATAAGTACTTTAGCGCCGGTTTTCTTTATCTTTTCCAATCCCTGGTCGCTCATCATCAGACCGTCGACCAGTTGATAGTTGCTGGTCATCACATCCTTGACGCGTACCCGTTCATCATTATTCATAGCTTGCCCTCCACGGCTTCAGACAGTTTCATTATTTGCAGGTTCACACCCACGGCATCCTCAACATTCAGCTGAAAGGCAATCCCGGTTCCCGGACCTTCATCGAACTTTCCCATAGCGGCAATGCATTCAAGAATCTGCCGGCTCATGTGTTCCTCGACCAGGAACATCAGCATGTCACGCTGTGTTTCCAGGTTCAGGCCAAAAAAGGTTTTTGTTTGCTGGATGCCCTCGCCGCGTACCTGGTTCAGTATCGTGGCACCGGTGGCGCCGGCTTTGCGGGCGGCATCCATGATGATATCGGTCTTGTCGTCCTCGACCAGCGCTATGATGAGTTTGAAATGCATAATGGTTTACCTCGGTTGCAACTGCTGACGATTAATCTGAACCCTGTGGATCGTTGTCTTGCTGTTTGTCCCTGGCTCGGCGTGCCCGCCACTCACCTATCTGCGCGTAAGCCATCACCGTGATGATGGGGAACAGGCAAACGAAGGCAATCAGGCCAAAGCCGTCGAGCAGCGGGCTGCGGCCGGGTATTGTGCTTGACAGTCCGAGGCCGAGTGCCGCGACCAGTGGCACGGTCACGGTGGAGGTGGTGACGCCGCCGGAGTCATAGGCCAGTGCGATAATGGTGCGTGGTGCAAACAGCGTTTGTACGACCACGATGATGTAGCCGGCAATAATATAGTAATGCAAGGGTGTGCCGGTGACGATACGGAAGGTTCCAAGTGTGATACCGATGGCCGCCCCGATGGCCACCGCGATACGCAGCCCCCATACTGTGATTGTTCCGCCAGAGACCTGCTGTGCCTTGATCGCAACGGCGATCAGGGCGGGTTCTGCAATGGCGGTGGAAAAGGCGATGGCGGCAGCAAACAGGTAGATCCATTTGTAATCCTGCCATTGCAGGGTGTCGCCGACAACATGGGCTGTGCTGCGGATAAATGCCGGGTCGGTAAGCTGCTGTGCCATCAGTTTGCCCAGCGGGAACAGTGCTTCCTCCAGACCTACCAGGAACAGTGTCAGGCCAATCAATACATACACGAAGCCCACCAGCACGCTTTTCAGGTTGGGGATATTTTGCCGCAGAACCAGCAGCTGAAAGCCGACAATAATACCGGCAATCGGCAGTACATCGGTGATGGTGGAAAGAGCGGTTGCCAGCAGGTGATGCAGTATTTCCATCAGATCACCATGCCGTAGGCCATAACGAATATTATTGGTGTCAGGGACGCAAATGCGATCAGGCCAAAGCCGTCGATCATGGGGTTGCGTCCCTTGATACTGCTGGCCAGGCCGACACCGAGTGCCGTGACCAGTGGTACCGTCACTGTCGAGGTGGTAACACCGCCCGAGTCATAGGCAATACCGATGATTTCCGGGGGTGCAAATGCCGTCATGATGACCACCCCGATATAGCCGCCCATAATGAAGTACTGGATGGGCCAGCCACGGAGAATGCGATACACACCCGCGAGGATTGCCACGCCGACCGACAGGGCCACCGTCAGACGCAACCCCAGCGCATAACTGGCCATGGCGGTGTTTTCCTGTGCAATGTGTCCGTCGGCAGCGGCGATCTTGGCGGCTTCGGCGGCGACGGCTGTCAGTGCCGGCTCGGCGATGGTGGTGCCGAAGCCCAGCGCAAAGGCAAACAGCAGCAGCCAGAAAAGATTGGCCTTGCGTGCGAAGGCATAGGCCACAGATTCACCCAGGGGGAACAGCGCCTGTTCCAGGCCGCGTATGAAAAAGGTCAATCCAAGAATCACCAGCAGCGTACCGGACAGGATTCCGGCCAGGTCGGGTACCGGCTGCCGGATGACCACGATCTGAAAAAAAGCCACTACCAGTATGATGGGCAGCAGGTCACGCAGACTGGAGAGCAGGGTAGCGAAAAAGGCCCTTAACTGTTTCAACGTGGCGGTCACTGTCCTGTCGACGTTCCTGTTGTTAGCCGTGGTGGTCTGCAGTTTACATTATCGATGCTGCTTGTACATTCAGGGTTCGCCATCCACCGGCTTGCCGGATAATACCTTCCTGCCAGTGAACATGGCCGAGATAATGCTGCCGCCTTCACGCACCTCGGTAAACACCACGGCGGCGATGTGGACGACAATAAGAAACATTAAAATAAAAGCGGTGTATATGTGAATGTCACCAAACGGTCCCTTGAAGGCCTTCAGCCGGTCGAGCCTTTCTGCATCAGCCCCTGTCGGATCATAAGGCACCAGGCTGTCGGGGTCGCTGCCCGGGGCTGCAATGTAGTCCGCCACAAAGGCGCCGAACGGCGGATAGTAAATATCGGTGCCGGCGCGAATCAGGCCGGTAACGGCCATAATAATCAATAGCACCAGCATCACCGAAACGGCGAGACGTCCCAGTGGGTTATGACCAAGAAACTGCTGCGGACTGTCTGTGCCCAGTGAAGCCTTGTAGTCGCGGACAGATTGCAGGAAACCTTTTCCGGGCAGTGTGGTACGCCAGCGGGCAAAGTGATTACCAATGAAACCCCAGAGAATTCTGAATGCCAGGTTGAGGACGAAGACATAGCCGATGATGACATGGACTTCCTTTAAGCCGATTTTCGCCTCCACGCTGGTAATGCCGAGCTCTTTCTTGTAGAGCATGATCAGCCCGAAAAAGATGAGGCTGATGACGCTGGTAAAATTTATCCAGTGGAACAGCCGGGTTGGCAGGTCCCATACCCTGTATTCTCTGAGCAGTGCATCGTTCATTGGATTTCCTCTGCCATCGGATAAAACAGGGGCTATCCTATCACTATCCATCCCCGGTGCTTTGTATCTGAATGGACAAAATCCCTGCCACTGACTGGTCCGGGTTCGTATAAATAACCCGCACTGGCGGTCGGTGGCCTGTTTATGGGAGGAAAAAGACAGCAGCCAGCAGAGAGCCCGTCAGGCGATCTTCAGGCGTGAGAGTACACGGAGATAGAGCTTCTCAAACTGGTCCGAGAGCGTATTCAGCCAGACTTTGCGACTGTTATTCGTTTCAATTTCGTGCAATTCACTGGCGAGGTGGCTGAGTATTCGCAATGCCTGTAATTGGCTGGAGAGGAGTATGACCTCAAAATCTTCCTTGCTTGTGAAGAGCTCCTTTGCCGTTGTGATACGCAATGCATCACGGATTGCCCGTTCAATCTGCCCCTCATTGTTTTCGTCTAACATAATTTCCGGGGACAGGGGTGCCAGTTTTTCAAGCTCGTCCAGGGCTGCCGAGGATGTTTGCGCAATATCGTCGATAATCCGACTGGTGGGCTCAGTAACAGACTTGAGCATTACGATGGTTTTTGCCAGGCGGATGGTTTTCAGATGGTGCTCATCCCTGAGTGTGGCATGCAAAATACCATAGCCGGCATTCAATGACTGGATTGTGTCATCGGTTTGTGGAACCGGGATTTTATCCGGGGCATCGCAGGCAGCAATGGTCAGAGTCAGCACCAGGAGCGTAATTTTGAGTGGAAGGGTTAAATACATGGATGTCTTCGACACGGGGAACATGGAAAGGTTCACGATATTAAACTGACTGCAGAAGTTGTCACCGACCCCTTTTGAAATAGACAAATTCCGGACGCTCCTGCCGGATACGGCGAAAAATGCCGGGCAAAAGCACGCTACCCATGAGCAGGGTAAGGACACCGAGTAATGCCAGCAGCAGGTTGGCGCGATTGGCAAGTGCGGCCATACCCGCACCGTAGACCAGTGCCGCAGTCAGGATAAAGATCCAGTTAAGCCAGTTGACAGCGGCAAACACCTTGCCTTTTTCGCTAAGTCGGGGCCGTGACTGGATAAACGCCAACAGGGGGACCGAGTAAAAACCCGAGCCAATCCCCAGCAGGAAAAACAGGCTGAAGGCCGCCACGCGGATAGCATACGGAGCAGCAGGGATAATGCGTGTGGTTTCCAGTAGTTCGGGTGTCTGCTTGAGCTGGTTAAAGCGCAGGATATCGTCGGGTGTCGGACTGTGAACAGGGAAGAATAAAAAGGCCAGCAAGCACACGACCAGCAGCATGAGTGCCGGGATAATCAGACCCAGTCGCACCTTGCCATGCGACAGCCGTGACACCAGTATGCTGCCGATGGCGATGCCCAGGGAGGTTGTGGAGACCATCAGGCTGGTTTCAAAGTTGGTCATGCCCAGCTGGAAACGCCCGAAGGCATTGATGGCTGTCAACGCCACACCACCGACGAACCAGAACCATGAATAAATCACCATGACGCGTATCATGAGGCCATCATGACGAAAGATTTCCGTCAGGGTGCGCAGAAAACTGGTAAACGAGCGGGCCGTTATCTGACGCTGCGGATCGGCCGGTGGATTTCTGGCGATGCCCAGTGATACCAGTGTACCCAGTACCGCAATGGACACCGTCACCAGTCCTGCCAGGTAGTAGCGCCCGACCAGCAGGTCGGCCAGCAGCCCCGCCAGTGCCACGCCGAAAATAATGGCGAGGAAGGTGGTCATTTGCGTCAGGCCGGTTGCCGTGGTGAGGTCGGCGGGACGTACCAGTTCCGGAATACCGCCGTACTTGGGCGGGCCAAAAAAGGCGCTTTGGGTCCCCAGCAGAAAAGTCACGGCCGCAAGCAGCCAGAGAGACAGCGGTGCACTGCCGGTATCCGAATGTGCTGTGGAGACCATTAAAAAGGCACCGACACCCAGCAGTGCAATGATGATCTCGGCAACCTTGCAGAACACCATCAGGCGGCCCTTGCTGATGCGGTCCGCGATATCGCCGGCGAGTCCCGAGAACAACAGGAAGGGCAGTGCAAACAGGAACTGCACCACGGCCTGGTATTCCACGCCCGCCATCAGGTAACCCACACCCAGCAGCAACACCAGTTGCTTGAAGACGTTGTCGTTGAAGGCGCCGAGTGCTTGCGTCCCCAGGAAGCACAGGAACGAGCGGTTCTTTACGGGCAGGGGAGGGAGTTCGGAGGAATCTGCTGCGTCAGGTCCTGCATTGGCAGGGTCTTGCTCAGTCATTATTCGGTTATTCCTCAGGGCTCTTTTGGAACTTCTACAGGCAATCAAGGTCTTCTTGATTATCTGTTCAGGCAGGTTTTCCTGCTTGTGATATGTTCAGAACTCGCCATCATTGTCCGCTAATAAACAGCATATGCCTTGAATTATTGAATGCAATAGGTTTACCCTCAAAAGTAATGAGTAGCCGGATACGTAACTTAGTACTGATTTTCGTCACTCTTGCCCTGGCGATAGCGCCACTGCGTGGGGTATTTGCGTTGCCGGTAATTGCGGTTGAAGATGAACCAACCCACTGCGAACAGATGCAAAATGGCCTGCAGGATGTAGCTGTAGACAATCAGGATCACGGCTGTGACCATGGCTGTGGTGGTGACTGTTGTGATGGGGCATGCAATGCCTGTGCTCACGGTGCAAGCGCATTATCAGGCCCCATTACTGTTACCTCAGACAATCACAATACCCACCTGAATAGTCGCGTCTCATATGGCATTTCAGGTCGGACAGTCCATCCGCCCTTCCGGCCCCCCATCTCTCTCCAAAGCTGATTCGGTTCGTACCGAATATCTTTAACGACTGGCATGATTGTCAGTCATAATGCTTTTTTAATGGCTTTGGAGAGTTGCCATGATTGTTTACCCGTTTATCCATTGGCCCGGATGCAAGCAGCTGCTACTGATCCTCATGCTGTCAGCAGTATCCACGGTGCAGGCTGATATTGATCTCAACGAGGCCATTCGGCTGGCATTAACAGACGACCCCGTAATTGCGGCCAGCCAGGCGCGTGCACAGGCATTCAGTGACAACGCCATCGCGGATGGGCGGCTGCCGGACCCCAAGCTGAAAACCGGCATCTATAACCTGCCGCTGGACGATTTTGATATAAATCGCGAGCCCACGACCCAGTTTCGACTGGGACTGGTACAGGATTTCCCTCGTGGCGACACACTGGAATACAAGCAAAAGAAGTCCGAATGGATGGCAAATGCCGAGCATGCGAAGACGGCTGTAGCGCAGCGTATGCTGGTCCGTGATGTGCGGAGGAATTTTCTGGAGCTTTACTACCAGTTACAGGCAGAACAGGTCATCAGTGAGACGCGCGATTTGTTTGCACAGCTGGTGGATATCACCCAGGCACATTACGCAACCGGTCGGGTCAGACAGCAGGATGTGCTGCGTGCATCGCTGGAATTATCCAGGCTTGATGACCGTACCACCCGCATTCTCAATGAGGAAGACAAGAGCCGTGCCGCACTGATGAAATGGATTGGTAATGCCGCATCGTTACCCGTCGATGACCACTTCCCGGAATTACCACCACTGCCCTCAAAAAATGAAATCGAGGCGGCGCTTCCACAACACCCGGTTATCCGTACCGAGACAGCAAAAATCGAGGCGAGTAACCAGCAAATCCGCATCGCCCGTGAGCAATTCAAACCGGGTTGGAGTGCCGGGCTGGAATACCGCAAACGCTTTGGTGATGCACCGAACGGTAATGACCGCGCCGACATGATGGCGGCGATGGTGACCGTGGAGCTGCCCTGGTTCACGGAGAACCGTCAGGACAAGCGCCTGTCTGCGAGTATTGAGCAAGCCGGGTCGGTACAGCTGGAACGCGATGACAAGCTGCGCGAGCTGCTACAGATGCTGAATACGGACTATGCCAACTGGCAACGTCTGGGGGAGCGTGTTGCACTGTATGAATCGCAACTGCTGCATGAATCTACCGCCAATGCCCATGCCTCGTTAAGTGCCTATCAGAGCGGTGTTACTGAATTCACTACCCTGATGCGTGCACGGATCACCGATCTGGATGTGCGTCTGGATGATCTGCGGGTACGCGTGGACCGTGCCAAGGCACAGGCAAACCTGCTCTATCTTGCCGGAGAAGGTCAATGAACCGGACAAACATAAACACCCTGTTGCCTGGTATCTTGCTTGCCACTCTGCTGACATCCGTGACGGCGGTATCAGCTGCAGACGATGAGCCCGAGATTCTTTACTGGGTTGCCCCCATGGATGCCAATTACCGGCGTGACAAGCCGGGTAAATCTCCCATGGGCATGGAACTGGTACCCGTGTATGCCGATGAAGCCGGTGGTGATGGCAGCAGTGTGACCATTGCACCGGAAGTGGTGCAAAATCTGGGTGTTCGTACTGCCGTCGCAGAACGCTCCAGGCTTTGGCTTGGTATCGATACCGTCGGCTATGTTGATTACGACGAGTCAAAGGTCAGCCATATACATCTGCGTACCGAAGGCTGGATCGAAGACCTGGTCGTGCAGTCTGAAGGTGAACGGGTAAAAAAAGGCCAGCGCCTGTTTAATCTGTATTCACCGGAACTGGTGAATGCGCAGGAAGAATTCGTGCAGGCCCTGAAGATTGCCAACAAGGGATTGGTCCAGGCATCCCGCAGCCGGCTTAAGGCACTTGGCGTTCCCGACAGTCAAATCAAGCGCGTGGAGAAGGACCGCAAGGCCCGCCAGACAATCCCGATTTATGCGCCGCAGGATGGTGTCGTGTCATCACTGTCTGTACGTGACGGCATGTACGTCAAGCCGGCCACACGCGTTATGAGCCTGGCCGACCTGTCCAGCGTGTGGCTGCTTGCCGAGGTGTTCGAGCGTCAGGCTGACTGGGTCAAGGTCGGCCAGCCCGCCGAGGTCAGCCTGGCCTTTTTGCCGGGACGTACCTGGGAGGGCAAGGTGGAATACATCTATCCGAGCCTGGATCCGAAAACCCGAACGCTGAAGGCACGGCTGCGATTTCCTAATCCGGATGAGTCCCTCAAGCCCAATATGTATGCCAACGTAAAAATCTACGGCGGTCCCAGGGACGACGTTATTGTCATCCCGATTGAAGCACTGATCCGTACCGGGCGTGAGGAACGCGTCATTCTTGCCCGTGGCGAAGGGCGTTTCGAGTCCCGCCCGGTGCGTGCCGGTATCGAAAGCGGTGACTGGGTAGAGATCATTGAAGGCGTGGACGCCGGTGAAAATATTGTTGTATCAGGCCAGTTCCTGATTGACTCCGAGGCCAGCCTCAAGGCCAGCATGATGCGCATGACCCGTCCGGTAACGGATGAGCAGGACACACAGCCATGATTGAGCAGATCATCGGCTGGTCGCTGCGCAATCGCTTCATGGTGATCCTGCTCACTATTATTCTGACGGGCTGGGGCATTTATGCTGTAAAAAGCACGCCGCTGGATGCCATACCGGATCTTTCCGATGTGCAGGTCATTATCAAGACGACCTATCCCGGACAGGCGCCACAGGTGGTCGAGGACCAGGTCACCTACCCGCTGACCACTGCCATGCTCTCCGTGCCCAAGGCAGTCACAGTCCGCGGTTATTCCTTTTTTGGTGATTCGTTTGTGTACATCATATTCGAGGACGGTACCGATCCCTACTGGGCACGCTCGCGGGTACTGGAATACCTGAGTCAGGTGAGCAGCAAGCTGCCACTGGAGGCACGCCCGGAACTGGGACCGGATGCCACCGGCGTCGGCTGGGTCTATGAATACGCACTGGTTGACCGGACCGGCCAGCACGATTTGTCGCAACTGCGCAGCCTGCAGGACTGGTTTCTGAAGTATGAACTGCAAACCGTACACGGTGTGTCCGAAGTGGCCACCATCGGCGGCATGGTCAGGCAATACCAGGTGGTACTCGACCCGGACAAGTTACGGGCCTACGGATTACCACTGTCAAAGGTCAAGAGCGCCATCCTGCGCGGTAACCAGGAGGCCGGCGGTTCGGTCATCGAAATGGCGGAGGCCGAGTACATGGTGCGTGCCACCGGTTATATCGATGAACTGGATGACCTGCGCCACATTCCGCTCGGTGTGAACGAGCGCGGTACCCCTATCTTGCTGGACGATGTCGCCGAAGTACGACTGGGGCCACAACTGCGTCGCGGCATCGCCGAACTGGACGGTGAAGGTGAAGTCGTGGGTGGAGTGATCGTCATGCGCTTCGGTGAAAATGCCCTGCGTACCATCGAGGGCGTCAAGGAAAAACTTGCCGAACTGGCCAATGGTCTGCCTGACGGTGTGGAAATCGTCGAAACCTATGACCGCTCGGCATTGATAGAGCGTGCTGTCGAAAATCTTAAAGGCAAGTTGCTGGAAGAGTTTATTGTGGTCGCGCTGGTGTGTGCCATCTTCCTGTTTCACCTGCGTTCGGCACTGGTGATTATTGTATCACTGCCCGTCGGTATTCTTATTGCTTTTATCATCATGGAACGCATGGGTATCAATGCGAACATTATGTCGCTGGGCGGTATTGCCATTGCCATCGGTGCCATGGTGGATGCAGCCATCGTCATGATCGAGAACGTGCACAAGCACATGGAGAAAACCGAGGTCACGGATGACAACCGCTGGGACATCATGCGCCAGGCGGCGATGGAGGTCGGCCCGCCCCTGTTCTTCTCCCTGCTGATCATTACCCTGAGTTTTCTGCCGGTGTTTACCCTGGAGGCACAGGAAGGTCGGCTGTTTGCACCACTGGCGTTCACCAAGACCTTTGCCATGGCCGGTGCTGCCATGCTGTCCATTACCCTGGTGCCGGTACTGATGGGCTATTTCATTCGCGGTCACATCATTCCCGAGGATAAGAATCCTGTCGATCGCATCCTGATTGCCGGCTACCGTCCCTTTATTCATATGGTATTGAAGATGCCAACAACGGTGCTGGGCATCTCGCTGCTGCTCGTCATCATCGGCATGTGGCCATTGACACAACTGGGATCGGAGTTCATGCCGGACCTGGATGAAGGCGATCTACTCTATATGCCGAGTACCTTCCCGGCAATTTCTATTGGCAAGGCGCAGGAACTGCTGCAACAAACGGATAAATTGATTAGCACTGTCCCCGAGGTCAAGCGGGTGTTCGGCAAGATTGGTCGCGCAGAGACGGCTACCGACCCGGCGCCCTTGACCATGGTGGAGACCACTATCCAGTTGAAACCACGTGATGAATGGCGGCCGGGTATGACCATGGACAAGCTGAAACAGGAACTGAACAGCCTGGTGCAAATCCCCGGCCTGACCAACGCCTGGGTGATGCCGATCAAGAACCGCATCGATATGCTGGCGACCGGTATCAAGACGCCGGTCGGAATCAAGGTAGCCGGTCCGAATCTGGATGAGATTCAGAAAATCGGTAAACGCATTGAGGAAGTGCTCAAGGAAGTACCCGGCACCGTATCCGTATACTCCGAACGTGTCGTGGGCGGTCGCTATGTGACAGTGGATATTGACCGCCAGGCCGCTGCGCGCTTTGCACTGAATATCGCCGATGTACAGGAGGTGGTGCGCACGGCTTTGGGCGGCATGCGCGTGGCGCAAACAGTGGAAGGGCTGGAACGCTACCCGATCAACATTCGCTACCCGCGTGATGTACGTGATTCACTGGAAAAGTTACGTAACCTGCCCATCGTGACACCCACCGGCGCCCGCATCCCGCTGGCCGAGGTTGCCGACATTCGCATCGATCCGGGTCCGGGGCTTATCAAAACGGAAAATGCCCGGCTCAATGGCTGGATCTATATTGATATTGAAGGCCGCGATCTCGGTTCCTATGTCGTCGAGGCGCAGCAGGTGGTCAATGAGCAGGTTGACTTGCCGGCTGGCTACTCGATTGCCTGGTCAGGCCAGTACGAATACATGGTACGTGCAAAAGAACGACTGGCGATGGTCGTACCCGTCACCCTGGTGATCATCGTGCTGCTGTTATACCTGAATTTCCGCAATATGATCGAAGTCCTGATCATCATGGGGACCTTGCCGCTGGCACTGGTTGGAGGGTTCTGGCTGTTGTACTTGCTGGGCTACAACATCTCTGTCGCTGTCGGTGTCGGCTTTATCGCCTTGTCCGGTGTTGCAGTTGAGATCGGTGTGGTGATGCTGGTGTACCTGAACCAGGCCCTGCAACACCAGCGGGAGGCTGCGGCTCGTGAGCAACGACAACTGACGGCAGCCGATGTCCGCAACGCCGTCACTAATGGCGCCCTGTTACGCGTTCGGCCTATCATGATGACGGTTGCCGCTATCATCGCCGGTCTGCTGCCCATCATGCTGGGTAGTGGCACCGGTTCCGAGGTCATGCGACGTATTGCGGCCCCCATGGTCGGCGGGATGGTCAGTGCTACAGTATTAACATTGGTGGTTATACCCGCCGTCTTCCTGATCTGGAAGCAGTACGGTACCAGGAGTGATATCAGGTGATAACACAACTCGAAGACCCCGTATGCGGCATGGCGGTTACCCCGGCAAGTGAACACCACTTTGCCTATAAAAACATTGACTATTATTTCTGCTGCAAGGGCTGCCAGACGAAATTTGCTGCTGACCCCGAGCACTATCTCAATCCGCCCGAACCCGCAGCAGACACGACCGGTACAGACAGCCAGACCTATACCTGCCCCATGCACCCTGAGATACAACAGACGGGACCGGGGAGCTGTCCCAAGTGTGGCATGGCACTCGAGCCGCTGGGTATCCCGGTGGCTGCCACGAAAACCGAATATATCTGTCCCATGCACCCGGAGATTGTTCAGGACCATCCCGGTAACTGTCCCAAGTGCGGTATGGCGCTGGAGCCTCGCACTGTCGAGGTCGAAGAGGGCAGCAGTGAACTCGATGACATGACGCGGCGTTTTTGGGTGAGTACCGTGCTGGCCCTGCCAGTGCTCGTGCTGGCGATGGTGGCGGACCTGGTACCCGCCTGGTTGCCCGACGGACTGTCCATGAAGAGTGTGCAATGGATCGAATTTGCACTGGCAACACCGGTGGTGCTGTGGGGTGGTTGGCCGTTCTTTGTGCGCGGCTGGCAGTCGGTGGTGACCTGGAACCTGAACATGTTTACCCTGATCGGTCTTGGCGTTTCCGTCGCCTGGACCTACAGCGTGGTTGCATTGCTGTTTCCGGAAATTTTTCCGGCCGTCATGCAAATGGAAGGTGGTCTGGTACATGTTTACTTCGAGGCGGCAGCCGTCATCGTTGCATTGGTCCTGCTGGGGCAGGTGCTGGAATTGCGCGCCCGCAGCCAGACCAACGCCGCCATCAAATTGTTACTCGGACTGGCGCCCAATACCGCACGCATTGTACGCGGTGATGGTCGCGAGGAAGACATCCCGCTGGAACAGGTACAGCCTGGCGATATCTTGCGCGTACGTCCCGGGGAAAAGGTACCGGTAGACGGTGTGGTCACCGAAGGTAACAGCGCGGTAGATGAATCCATGGTGACCGGCGAGTCTATCCCGGTGGAAAAAATCAGCGGTGAAAAACTGATTGGCGCCACCGTAAATGGCACTGGCAGCCTGTTGATGCGCGCAGAAAAAGTCGGCACCGATACCCTGCTGTCACAGATTGTCCGCATGGTCAGCGAGGCACAACGCTCCCGGGCACCCATACAGAAACTGGCTGATGTCGTGGCCGGTTATTTCGTGCCGGCTGTGGTGAGTGTGGCCGTCATAGCCTTTGCCGTCTGGGGTCTATGGGGACCGGAGCCCAGACTGGCACATGCCGTTGTCAATGCGGTTGCCGTATTGATCATTGCCTGTCCCTGTGCGTTGGGGCTGGCTACCCCTATGTCTATCATGGTTGGCACCGGTAAGGGTGCAACGATGGGTGTGCTGATCAAAAATGCCGAGGCGCTGGAGATCATGGAAAAAGTCGATACGCTGGTGGTCGACAAGACCGGCACCCTGACCGAGGGCAAACCCAAACTGGTCGCGGTACAGGCTATCGCTGGATTTACCGAAGAGGAAGTACTGCAGCTGGCGTCCTGCCTGGAACGCGCCAGTGAACATCCGCTCGCCGAGGCGATAGTACGTGGCGCTGAAGACCGGGGTATGACCCTGAGTCAGACAGATGATTTTGAGTCGGTTACCGGCAAGGGTGTGACCGGAAAAGTCAATGGACGCACGGTGGCACTGGGCAACATCAAGTTGCTTGAAAAGCTCGGCATCGACCCGGGAGATCTGCCGCAGCAGGCGGAGGCTGGACGTGCAGAGGGCCAGACCGTAATGTTTGTTGCCATCGACGGTAGCGCCGCCGGAATGGTGGGCGTGGCTGACCCCATCAAGGACTCTACACCGGAGGCCATCCGTGATTTGCACACAGAAGGTGTCGTGGTAGTCATGCTGACCGGTGACAGTCGCACTACTGCAGAGGCAGTTGCCGGCAAGCTGGATATCGACCGGGTGGAGGCAGAAGTCCTCCCGGACCAGAAGGCGGAAATCGTTAAAAAGCTGCAGGCCGAGGGACGCATTGTCGCCATGGCTGGCGACGGTATCAATGATGCCCCGGCGCTGGCCCAGTCGCATGTCGGTGTCGCCATGGGGACCGGTACGGATGTGGCGATGGAAAGTGCGGGCGTGACACTGGTCAAGGGTGACCTGCGCGGCATCGTGCGGGCTCGCCGCCTGAGCCGTGCCGTGATGCGGAACATTCGACAGAATCTGTTCTTTGCCTTTATCTATAATTCGCTGGGCGTGCCGGTGGCGGCCGGTGTGCTCTACCCGGTGTTCGGCCTGTTGCTGTCACCCATGCTCGCAGCCGTGGCGATGAGTTTCAGTTCGGTGTCGGTGATCGCTAATTCATTGCGCCTGCGCAAGGCACGCATCTGACAGATGATGCATGGTAATACCAACAATTGTTTTTGCCTTTTTTATTCGTGCAATGGAGGGGTTAGTGAAGGATCGGGTACGACCAGAAGTACTACCCAGGGTTTATTAACAGCAGGATGCGCTGAGCGTTGCGAATCGCATCACTCGCGACAGATGCGGTTCGTTTCACTCACCACATCCTGCGAATTATTCAATGCTAAAGGACTGTAACCGGCCAATCTCGGAAGTACGGCTAGCGGTATTACCTGAGCGCGATAGGGGGAGCCTCCCCTCTGCACTCCTTCAACAAGAACCAAATTACCGAATGACAGATGCAAACGCTGTGGGCTACGCCCACAGCCCCCAAATAATCAAATCATCACCGGCCGCCGCGCACCGCACGCACGCGAAGGGCGTTGGTCTTAAAGCCGCTAACCACGTTGCCATCGTTGAATTTGACGGACCATGCGAAAATCAGATTGCTGGAATGAGAGGTAGATGACCAAGTGAAGGTCGCAGCGGTTGGGCCAAAAATGGGATCGATGCACGGGTTGCCAAAGCTACAA
>JBDLIH010000008.1:0-67992 GCA_039714975.1 Pseudomonadota bacterium | reverse complement strand
ATGTATTGACCAAAGTATTGAGCTGTTGTTCAAAACTGCTAACGACGTCTGGTGCACCTGCTGCAAGACTTACACAGGGTGTTAAAACCAAACCAAATATAATTTTAGCTTTCATTATATCTCTCCTCTTTCTCTCGCTAATGCAACCTGAGGGTCGTTAACAAACGGCCGAACCCCTCTGGATCCAGCTATCGCTATAAGTGTAGAAGGAAAATCAGATAATGCCGGGAAATTGACGACAAATCTGAGCTTCCGAGTTGGGTCGTCTTCCGCCTTTAAGTAAACTCTTATATAAAATCAGTCTATTAGACTTGCGTGGGTCGATTGTCCGCTCTTAGCGATTTTTCTCTTTAAATTCAGTCTGAAGGTCAACCATCAGAAAAACCTGGCTTTTTGTGCTATGAATGTTTGAGCGACCAAGTCTACAAAATTCCAACAGGCCTCATATCCCTGTGATATTTTTAACCAGCTTGCTTATTTCAGGGTCTATCAACTTTAATCCGGAAATAAGTTGTGACTGGAACTTTTCTTCCATTTTCCCGGCGGCTTCATAAGCTAAAATAAGATCTCCGGGCCTGCCCTCTACAAGTACTGAGAATAATTGCCCGGCTTGTGACAGATCGCGCTTTATTTTTTCATGGTCGCTACTTCTGCGCCGCTGACTGACAACCAGCTTGTGAAAAGCAAACCGACCCGGTGCAGGCACATTGATTAAAATACCATGCTTATACGCTAATACAGCGGGCTGTATATCGTCTAATAAATAATCGATAAACCGGATTGGTTCGGCAAAGGCTCCAAGCCACGCAATTTCAACAGGCCTTGCCGTATCCCTGCCTCGCATGGGTGTTAGCAATTCTACTGATAATTCCTCTCCACGAATCTTGAATTTTGTGGAAGGAGACTTTCTATTGAGCGCAGGAACTTCCATAAAACCCATACCGCTTTTCAGTATTATTTCCGCTAATTGTACGGACTTTTTCTTTCGGGGAATTAGAATGGGAAACCGATGATCACTCGCAAGATCGATATCATGAGTTTGTAACTCACTATGCCAGGTTACACCCAGCATATTGGCATAAGCTCGAAATGCGAGTGTCCCCACGACAACACCTCCGGCAAGAAATACACCGGAACGTTCAAGTAATGCTATAACCTTTCCCTCACTTGCTGGTACTCCGGTTGCGCCACCGGCAAGCAGCATGGCAACTAATCGGGCACGAACGGCCCGATCATCCTTGCTGGATTCCCACAAGGCTTTTTCGTCATCTATCGTATCCAGTAACTCGGTGGATTCTTCTCCCAGATAATGCTCGGTACGTCGATTTCCGAGGCTGATGTAGAGATACCAGTATCGTTTTCCTCCAATCGCCTTGGATTTGAAGGAAATGTTGTCACCGCCCGGGGCAGGGTGGATACACTGTTGCATAAGCTCGCTGTACTGCAGTGCTACATTATCCGGTAATTTCATTATTTCAATCATTAATTACCCCAAGGTATACCGCAAGTATAACTGAGTTGCGGTATACGGTTAATCATATGTTATACATAGTTAATCTATAGGATATGGCGCTCTATCTGACGGGTATATCCGCATATTACTGTTTATAGTATACCGCATAATATAATTATTGCGGTATACCTGTTCCAGTAATGGTTCACGCTACCGATGTGATTTAACTTGAGACAGTAGCCGTCATGACTGCATGCTGTGCCTTGTTGCGAAACACCACAGTAATGCTCAACTCATCAATACAACCTGTCGGAGTACTAGATGTCGAGCAATGATGCATTCCCGGGTTTTCCGGAGGACTTGTTTCAGTTTTTGCAGGCACTTTCCGAGAACAACAACCGGGACTGGTTCAACGAGCGCAAGGATCGCTACTATGCGTCTGTTGCTGATCCGGTCTGCGATTTTGTCGATGCCATGCGTCCCCGGTTGCAGAAGGTATCGACACACTATGTTGCCGATTCACGACCACACGGTGGCTCCATGTTTCGTATCTACCGTGATACACGGTATACAAAAGACAAGCGACCTTACAAAGAAAATGTCGGTTGCCAGTTTCGTCACGAGGCCGGCAAGGATGCGCATGCCGCAGGATTCTATGTGCACATTGCCAATGACGGGATCTTCTTCGGTGGGGGTGTGTGGACGCCACCCAATCCAGTGCTTGGCAAGATCCGTGATGCCATCGTTGAGCAGCCTGAGCGCTGGAAGAAGATCACCCGGAACAGAACATTTATTAAGCGTTTTGGTGGTGTCCACGGTGATGGATTGAAACGTCCGCCTCGTGGCTATGATGCTGAGCACCCGTATATTGAAGACCTGAAGCGCAAGACCTTTTTTGCCGTACAGTCGGGGAACCGGGAACTGGCCACTTCACCCGAATTTATTAACGAAGTAACCCGTGTCTTCAAGGCGGCAAGTCCGTTAATGGCGTTCCTTACAAATGCGCTTGAACTTCCCTTTTAGGGAGGTTCTGGTTAATTCGTCTTTGCGAGGAACAAAGTGACGAAGCAATCTCCAAGTATCTGATTCCACATCATGAGATTGCCACGCTACGCTCGCAATGACGTTGTTTTTTTATAAATCAGGTGCTGCCGGTTTCGACGGGAAGGCCGGCGGTTTTCCACTCGGGGAAACCGTCCTCCAGACGTCGTGCCTTCAGTCCTTTTCCTCTTAAGCGTGCCACGGCATCGAAGGCCAGCACACAGTGAGGTCCCCGGCAGTAGGCCACAATTTCCTGTTCGGGGTTGAGTTCTTTCAGATAGTGTTCCAGTTCGGCGAGCGGCACATTCACAGCACCGGGTACGTGCCCTGCCGCGTACTCTTCCGGGGGACGAACATCCAGCACGGTGACCAGTCCGTCCTGCACGCGTTGCAGGAGTTCCTGGCGGGGCAGGGGTTCCAGTTCATCTTTCACCGTTAAATAGGTGTTGACCAGCCGTTCCACATCCGCCACATGCCGTTCGGCGACACCGCGTAATGCATCGAGCAGACCGATTACATCATCGCCACTCAACGTATAAAAAACCTTCAGCCCTTCCTTGCGACACCTCACCAGGCCGGCCTGACGCAATTGCTGCAGGTGCTGGGAGGTGTTGGCTACCGTCAGTCCGGATACCTTCGCCAGTTCGTCAACGCTACGCTCACCCTGGGCAATATATTCCAGCAATACCAGACGGTTAGCATTGCTCAGCGCCTTTCCCACGCGGGCGAACTGGGTGAATAAATCGTGTTTGAAGTGGCCGCTTGACATGATTTGATAATCTACTACACTTTATTCAAGGAATCAATTGAATAGTATATTTTAAGAATTATTATAGCAGATGGCCGACGGGGGGCAATCTGCAGATCCAGAGGATCAATATCCATGAATCTCAACGACTTCATCATGACCAATGAAATGCCCATCCGGCTCGGGTTTTTCTTTGGCATCTTTGCCCTTATGGCCTTTTGGGAAATCGTCAGTCCCCGGCGTCACTTGCGGACTTCCAGGGCCATTCGCTGGAGCAACAATCTGGGATTGGTCTTTTTTAACAGCTTCCTGTTACGTCTGGTGTTTCCGGCAGCGGCCGTGGGTATGGCCGTGTTTGCCAGTGAGCAGGGCTGGGGACTGTTCAACTATACAGTTGCCCCGTTCTGGGTGGCCGCTCTGGCCTCGGTTGTCATTATGGACTTTTTCATCTGGCTACAGCATGTAATGGTTCATGCTGTGCCGGTGCTTTGGCGTTTTCATCGCGTGCATCATGCAGACCTCGATTATGATGTGACCACCGGCGCACGCTTTCATCCCCTGGAGATTCTGCTCTCCATGCTCATCAAGTTTGCCGTGATCATGTTGCTGGGCCCGCCAGTGGTGGCTGTCGTGATTTTTGAAGTGGTCCTGAATGCTACCGCCATGTTCAATCATGGCAATGTGCGACTGCCAACAACCCTGGACCGGTATCTGCGATTGATCGTTGTGACGCCGGACATGCACCGGGTGCATCACTCTATAGAAGACGACGAGACCAACAGTAACTTCGGTTTCAGCCTGCCGTGGTGGGACCGCCTGTTTGGCACCTACCGTGCACAACCGCGCGCCGGACACGAGGCCATGACGATTGGCATCCACACCTTCCGCGAGGACAAGTGGTGCAGCTGGTTGCCGGGCATGCTGGCGATTCCTTTTGTTGGCAAGGTGCAGGACTACGCCATCAATCGCCGTCAATGGGGTGATGAGCATGAACAATAATCGTCTCATGCGAATTGTTTTATTCCTGGGGTTGTTGGCCGCAGTCACGCTGGCAATCATTTACCGTGACCAGTTTGATGCTGCAGCACTTGAGGCCTGGGTGCGTGATGCCGGACCGGTTGCACCGCTGCTGTTCATGCTGATTTACGCATTGTCTGCCGTCCTGTTCCTGCCCGGTTCAGTCCTCACACTGGCCGGCGGTGCCTTATTCGGGCCGGTACTGGGAACCCTTTATAATCTGACCGGTGCCACACTCGGCGCCACCCTGGCCTTCCTGATTGCACGTTACCTGGCCTCGGACTGGGTCGCCGAAAAGACCGGCGGTCGCGTAAAACAATTAATAAACGGTGTTGAGGGCGAGGGCTGGCGCTTTGTTGCCTTTGTGCGCCTGGTGCCGTTGTTCCCGTTTAACCTGCTGAACTATGCCCTCGGGCTGACACGCCTGCACTTGCTGCATTACATCATTGCGACCTACCTGTTTATGTTGCCGGGCGCCATTGCCTACACCTACCTGGGTTACGCAGGCCGCGAAGCGGTCGCCGGTGGCGAGGGCATGATCCAGAAAGGCCTGCTGGCACTGGCACTGCTGGCCGTGGTGGCTTTTCTGCCGCGCCTGATCGGCAACCTGCGCCGCGGCCCCATGATGGATACAGATGATTTCAAGCGACGGCTGGATACCGATAAGGATTTGCTGGTACTCGATGTGCGGACAGCTGAAGACTTCGTCGGTGAACAGGGGCATATCAGGGCAGCGGTGAATATCCCGGTAGAAGACCTGCTGCAGCGCATGGACGAGATTGGCAATTACCTTGAACAACCGGTGGCGATAGTCTGCCGGACGGACAAAAAGTCTGCAAAGGCGGCGCTGTTGTTGACGGAGGAAGGTTTCGCCAACGTGCACATCGTACGCGGCGGTATGACGAAGTGGATAGAAGCAGGTCTGCCGGTGCTCTGATAGCAAGCGGGGAATATGAATGCTGCAGGAAATACCCATTCTGGTTCATAACCCCCGGGATTCGAGCGGCACACAGCAGGATCTCATGCCGGGTCGCTACAGTGTTGCGGTGCAACTGCTCAGCATGGCAGCCTTCACCCTGGCCTTTGCTGGCTGGCTGAATGAAACCTGGCTGTTCTGGTTCGAGAACCCCATCTGGCTTAACCGTTATACCGAGTATGGCATCATCCTCGGTTTTGGCCTCTGGCGTATTATCGCCGAGCAGAATCCGTATACGCGTAAGCGATTCATTATTCTGGTATTCGTTGTCACGGTGTTCTGGTGGCTGATTCCCTGGCTGCATCCGTTCTATGAATCCTATGTGGGATTCCTCTGGGCACAGCCGGTATTTCCGTCTTTGCACGTACCGGGTACGGTGACATTTTTTCTGATTCTGGGCCTGGTGTTTCTGTTTGGCCGACGTGTTATATGCGGCTTCGGTTGTCCCTGTGTGGGCATACGTGAAACAGTAGGTTTCCCTTTCCGTAACAAGACACCGCGTTCCAAATGGACCTGGCGGCTGCGTCACAGCAAGTGGTTTTTCTTTTCCTACTATGTCGGAATCATGGTGGTGACCCAGTTCCCGCCAAATTCCTGGACAGTGAGTTTTGTCGGTGGTTTTTACCTCATTGTTGCGGTGACCTACTTCGGCACTTTCTTTATTACGCCACTGGTGGGTAACCGCTTTTACTGCCGCTATCTGTGTCCCTATGGTGCGACCTTCGGGCTGCTCAATCATGCCGGTTTTTATGGTATCGATATGGATACCGACAAATGCATCGATTGCCAGCGCTGCGAACAGGTGTGTGATATGGGCATCCCGGTGTGGGAACAGGGGAAGCAGGCAGGGCGGGTAACCGCGCTCGAGGATTGCATGGGTTGTGCCCGCTGTGTGGTGTCCTGCCCCACCGATGCGCTGGAAATACACGATGTACGTAACCTGTTCAGACAAAAACTGGTGCAAAACGCCAGTCACCTGTTAAAGCGGAAAGTACCTGAGCCGCTGCTGCGCCAGGAACCGCAGCTGCGGCCAGCCGGGGAACGTCTCGGCGACTGGGCGGAGACAACGGCGTTACCCGGCCTGGCACAAATCCAGACGCAGGCAGCACGCTGCCTCGATTGCGGTGTGCCCGGTTGCAGCAATGCCTGTCCCTTGTCCAACCGAATTCCTGAATGGCTGGAGGCAGTGGCGGCGGGTGATATTGAATCGGCTGCTGTCATCTCTAATAGCACGAGCAACCTTCCTGAAGTATGTGGAACCCTTTGTCCGCAGCAGCGGCTGTGTGAAGGTTCCTGCACCAAGGCCAAAGAGCCGGATGGTGCAGTGACCATCGGTGCCATTGAACGTTACTTGACAGAAACCGCATTCAAGCAGGGTTGGCGGCCACACTATACACGGCGGGACAACGGCAAGCGTATCGCCATTATTGGCGCCGGACCTGCCGGTCTGGCCTGTGCCGACCAGTTGAACCAGGGTGGCTGTGAAGTCACGGTCTTTGATAAACAGCCGATCATTGGTGGTCTGCTCGCCAGCGGCGTGCCGCCCTTCAAGCTGGACAAGGCATTAGTGGCGCGGCGTCATCAGCTGCTGGAACAACAGGGGATTCATTTCCGGCTGGGCGTGGAGGTGGATGAAGCACTGCTGCAGGACCTGCTGGGAACCCACGATGCACTCTTTCTGGGTACCGGCACCCAGACCTCCCGTGATCTGCAATTGCCCGGTCAGCAACTGACAGGCGTCACGGATGCACTGACCTATCTGCAACAGGTTAATCGCGATACTGAACCAGCAGCAATAGCGAATAAACATGTGCTGGTGATCGGCGGTGGTGACAGTGCCATGGACTGTGCCCGCTCCGCAGTGCGCCAGGGTGCTGCCGAAGTGACCGTTGCCTATCGCAGGGAAGAACAGGCCATGCGTGCCACGCTCAGGGAAAAGCAAGCGGCTTTTGAGGAAGGTGTGTTCTTTCGTATGGAGCGTGTACCGACGCATGTGCTGGGGGATGAGGCCGTTACCGGTGTGCGTTTCAATACACCTGATGGCGGTCAGGAAACCATCGCCTGTGATGTGGTTATCCTTGCCGTGGGCCAGGTTTTACGGCCACCTGTCTGGTTGGACCGTTTCGATGTTCAAACAGATGACCAGGGGGTAATCCGGGTTGATGCGTATGGCAGGACGAGCCATGCAAGAATCTATGCTGGCGGTGATAATACGCACGGCCCCGATCTGGTCGTCACCGCTATCGCGGCCGGAAGACGTGCTGCCGAGGGGATACTGGACAGCTTCAGTCTGTCGCGGCGTACCAGACAAGCGGCAATTGCACTGTTCAACCCGGGACAAACTACAGGTGAGCGGGTTCCGCTTGCGGCCACGGTTATGCAACAGGAATCCGTGCCGTGAGGATCTCCGTCTTCTTTATTGGCATGTTCTGGTGTGTGACGGCACTGGCCAGCCACAGCTATGGCGGGCTTGATCTGTGTACCTTGTATCCCGAGATCATGCCGCCCGGTATGCAGCCCGGGGACCTGCCGCAACCCGAAAGCCCGGGTGCAATGCTGTTGCAGACCTACTGTACCCAGTGTCACGCCTTGCCCGGCCCCGGGCGGCATACGGCCGACGAATGGCAAGTGGTGCTGGACAGGATGAATCTGCTCATGGACGTTACCAGCCGTTTTGGTGGCCTCATGGGGAAGGTCAAGGTACCGAGTACCGGGGATGAGGAATTACTCAGGACCTATTTAACCAACAACGCCTTGCAGGCAATGCAGGGGGAGCCTGGTGGAATGGGTGCGGCTGCCTTTACCTCGCATTGCGGCAGTTGCCACGCTTTGCCGGATGCAGGGCAACACAGTCTGAAAGAATGGTCCGCTGTATTGAAGCGCATGCAGCGCAATATGACTGTGATGAAATATTCTCCACCCTCCCGGGAACTGATGGTGCAGATTCAGTATTATCTGGAGCAGAACCTGCAGACAGAGCCAGACACCGTCCCTGCCGGCACGGAAGCGGTTATATCCGGGGTCTCGGACGATAGCGGCTTTAATGCCAGCGACATTTTCGATAGCGGGCGCTGGATGGCGCTGGGACCGTTTCTACTACTGGTATTCATCGGACTGGCACGCTGGTGGCAGGGAAGGGTGCGACCATGAGCCGGAAACGGGTTCGCTATATCTGGATTCCGCTGATCATTGCGCTGATAGCCATACCCGCCGGTTATTTTTATGTGGAATGGAGCAAGGGTGGCGGCGGTGCCGGGATTTATTCCAGGCAATGGTTGCCGGACGCCGTGTTCGCTTACTGGAACCCGGATGACTTCTACCAGTCGACAGATTCTGTCGTTGGTGAGTTTGAGGGTGAACAGTGTATCGCCTGTCATCAGGCGGTGACACCGGGCATTGTCAAGGACTGGCAGGCGAGTCGTCACTCAAACCCCGGCAACGGAAAAGCCACGGTCTACTGTTCGGACTGTCACGGTAACAATCACCAGGCACTGCACATGCCCGCACCTGACGTGTGCGGGACCTGCCATGCAACACAGCACGCCCAGTTCGAGGATGAAAAGCGATACGGTTTTCCCAGTCATGCACTGGCCATGGAGCGGGCACTGGATGCAAAACATTTCGTGGATAAACCCAAGGCTGAAGTAACCGCCTGTCTGCAATGTCATTCGGTGGCCAGCAAGTGTGATTCCTGTCATACCCGTCACCGTTTCAGTGCTGCCGAGGCGCGCCGTCCCGAGGCATGTATTACCTGTCACAGCGGACCGCCGCATCCGGACGATGAAACCTATTTTGCCTCGGCCCACGGCCAGCTGTATCTGGCCGAGGGGAAGGAATGGGACTGGTCGAAGCCGTTACGCAAGGGTAATTACAAGGGACCCACCTGCGCCTACTGTCACATGGATGATGGCAAACACCAGGTGGCCGACAAGTCGATCTGGAAATTTGGTATCAAGCAAATCAATCCCCTGATCTCGGGCAACGAGGTCAAACGTGACCGGTGGGTGACCTTGTGCAGCGACTGTCACGAGGCGAACTGGTCACGGCAACAACTCGCCGGGCTGGATGCGGAACGCAAACAGGCCTGGAAAAAGCTGTATCGTGCCGAGGCGGTGCTGAAAGATTTGCGTTCACAGGATCTGCTCTATCCCGCAGCCGGCGAACGTCCGGCGTATCCTGCCGACTGGCTGGACAGCCTCTGGCCACGGGCGCGTGTCGGTTTTTACGAGGGGCAGGCATCGGCCTTCTACAATGTTTCACCCATTGAGCGTGATTACTTCGAGATGTGGTACTTCGATAACCTGGGTGCCTACAAGGGCGCGGCCCACGGAGATCAGGATGCCGTTATCCGCGGACATGCAGCCATGGAGCGTGACCTGGCGGCGATTGAAAAGCAGGCAGAGCGGTTGCACGATCTGGCCGGGCAGGAACAGCAAGAACAACACCAGCGGCCCGATCCATCAGATCTCTGGATGTCCGGTGACTACACAGAGTTCAACCGGGAGCAGAACTGATGCGTGGCCTGTTCTTTATTTGGCTGATCGGTTTCGCCACCCTGTCCAGGGCCGATGTACCCGTACCCAAAGGACCATTTGAGAACAGTGCCTGCCTGGAGTGCCATCAACAGCAAGACGCTGAACTGGTTGCTGCATGGCAGGAGAGCGTGCATGCACAAACGGAGACGATGGCCAGTTGCGTAGACTGTCACGGCAAGTCGCACAGCAATGCCGCGGCACGTGCCCGCCAGGACGGAGCATGCATGGATTGTCATGGTGGAGCAGACAGTCCTGTCATACACAGTTACACGACTTCAAAACACGGCGTCCTGGTACGCCTGGAGCAGGATGAATGGGATTGGGACCGCCCGCTGGAACTGGCGAACTACCGTGCACCCGGCTGCAGCTACTGTCACATGCACAAGGGCAATCACAACGTCAGTGCGGGCGTGCGTGAATGGAATACCACGGAAGGGACCGACGTTGCAGAAGGTGAACAGCTGCCGGATGTCATGCGTGCCGTTTGCCAGGACTGTCATTCACCCCGTTATATAACCCGCTTGTTCGATAACGGTGAAGACATGCTGGCTATCGGACGCATGAAAGTGCAGGAGGCGGCCGAAGTGCTTGAGCAGGCAGAGAGCGACTTCCCCGCGGCAGAGCTGGCGACCGCCCGGGAACACTTCGTAAGGATGCAGTCACTGCATCTGAAAAATGTCTATCTCGGGATCGGGCATCAGTCGCCGGATTACCAGTGGTGGCATGGCCAGCCGGCGCTGGACGGTGACCTGTTGCGTATCAAGGGCGCCGTGGGTGAGTTGCATCGCATGCCGGTTAGTCGCTAACCGCAGTGCTTGGCGATGGAGGCAATATGCCGGTGATCCGTGCCGCTGCAGCTTCATCCACAAGGACGGTCATACGGTGACGGGCCGTAATGCCGGCAATGGGCAGGGCTTCACCGGATTGCCATTGCTGTACAGCGGTACGCTTGCCGGTACCGGTAATCAGCACCAGAACATCACGACTGTCACTCAGGCTTGAACGGCTCAGGCTGACGCGATCCGGTGGCGGTTTGGGTGCATTGTGTATGGCATGTACGGATTCTGTATCCGGGTGAAGCTGTCCCGGGAACAGGCTGGCGGTATGACCGTCTTCACCCATTCCAAGCAGGACCAGATCGAAGGGGCGAGCATGGTCAATCACTGACGAATAGTTTGTGGCGGCTGTCTCGGCACCCCGTTCAGCCGGAACGGAATGAATGTTTTCGACGGGAATGGCACCATTATCCAGCCAGGCATTGGCTGCCATGCGGCTGTTGCGCTCGGGATGATCAGCCGGCAGGCAGCGTTCATCACCGAAATAGAGTTGCCAGTTTTTCCAGTCAGCCTGTGCCTTGGCGAGGCGTTGATAGACTTTCCCGGGTGTACGACCGCCTGCCAGTACCAGGTGAAAAACACCGCGTTCGTGAATTGCGTTGACAGCGGCCTGCAATATCAAATCGGCTGCATGTGTTGCAACGGCATCCGCATCGGCCAGGCATTGCCAGTTAATATTATCCCGTGTGTCTGTTTCCGTTATCTTTCTCACATGTCTACTCGTGTAGGAGCGGACAGCGTCCGCGATCGCGCCTGCAAGGCGCTCTTAAGCCCAAATGGTTAGGGATACTGTCATTCCCGTGAAGGCGGGAATCCAGTAATACTATATAAACAAACCTCTGGATTCCGAGGTCTCCGCTACGCTCCGCCCGGAATGACGGTGCTTTTAGATTTCGTATGCTGCAGCATATATAGCTGCACCCTGCAGTGCGGCCTCGTCATTTAATACCACCCGTACCGGTATCCGCTCCAGCAATCCCCGCATGCGTCCCTTGGCAAGAAAGGCATCCATAAAGGTACCGTTCTGCATTTGCGGCAGAATCTTTGGCGCAATACCACCCGCTATATACAAGCCGCCGGTCGCCATCAACTTCAATGCCAGGTTGCCGGCCTCGACACCGTACAGGTGTACAAACATGTCCAGGGCCTCTTCACAAATGGCATCATGTCCTTGTTGTGCGGCCTCTGAAATGGCGGCGGCCGGGTCTCCCTCGCGCATGGCCTGCTGCAACCAGTCAGGACTCTCACGCTGGCGCAGCTGGCAGAGGCACTCATGCATACTGACCAGCCCGGTACCCGAGACAACCCGTTCCCAGCTGACATGCTCATGTCGCGTTGACAGATAACGTAGCAGCGCCATGCCCAGTTCGGTCTGCGGGCTGAAGTCCGTGTGTCCGCCTTCACAGGCAAAGGGATGATACTGCTGGCCATCGAAATACAGACCGGCCTCGCCGAGTCCGGTACCGGCTGCGATAATGGCGGCGTTGCCGGCAGACTGTCCGGTACCTTGTTGCAGGGTGTGAAAATCTTCAGCCTTCAGGGTGCGCAGACCCCATGCTGTGGCCTCGAGATCGTTCAGCAATGACACCCTGGCAAGTTCCAGGGATTCTGCAATATCAGCGGCGCTTATCTGCCAGGGCAGGTTGGTGATTTTCGCTTCCTGCTGATGCACCGGGCCGGCCACACCGAAGCAGGCTGCCTGCAGTGTGTACCGATGTGTTTCCAGAAAAACGGCAATAACGTCTTGCAGCGAAGCATATTGCTGGCTTGGGTAACTGGCCCTGGCCAGTATCTCCGGCTGTTGCCCGGCGACATTAAACACCGCCAGCCGGGTGTTGGTGCCGCCGATATCACCGGCAAGGACGGAGGTCGTTGATTTTGACACGTCAATCAGAAACAGGGTTTGACGGCATCATTGTGCGCCGGGATTTCAATGATGACATGGGTCTCGTTGGGGATGTTCGTGACTTTGTCAAAGTGCATGGTGCCGTACTCATTATGGTTGTGGAGCATGATGGTACCGGTTTTAATTGCGCAGCAAAATCCGCATAGGAAAACGGGTTTTTCACGCCGGTTGTACAAGGAATTGAGAGTGTAAGAGATCCAAGAATTTTGTCTGATAAATCTTACAGATTCCATATGGAGTTCGACCGGCTGTTTTAGACAGATTTTATTACAAGATTGATTCTAATGATAATTGTAGAGTTGGAATAAAACTTGCCTTGTAGTGAGGAAGCTTAATAATAAGCAGGCTCTTTAGAAGAGCCAGGGTGCCGGTAAACGGTTCCTAAAATAATGAATAAACGGAGAAAAGGATGAAAAACATGGAACAGTTATTGACTGTAGTATTCGGTTGTCTTGCTTTTGTTTCTTTTAGTGCCAGTTCGGCTACTATCAGTTTCGATGATGGTGCCGATCCTCAGAATGGTACTCTGTCCTATGATGGTACCGGTGGAGCATTGATAGGTAGTGGAATTGATTTCTATACCATTCTCGGCGAAGACACTCCGTCCAACCCTGGCATTGCCCTCGATTGTGTAGATTGTGTGCTCGATTTTACTACAGGCACTAACATCTCAGAAGGCCCCGTAGTGTGGGAATTTAACGGCGGTGGTTCACTAACGATTACCGGTACTGTTAAAGACGGTGTTACTCAGATCGCCTCTGGTACACTGGTCTCAGGTTCATTTAGCGATGCTGTTGTTACAGGTGATGGGAATGACGCCAGCGTGCTTATTCTGTCTGGATTTGGCACCGACAGCAAGAACGCGGACTTGCTCAACTTCTTCGGCCTGAGCGAACAGGGATTCACCTTCGCTTCGACTAACATCTCTATAGGTAATGTGAACTATCTGGGTAATGGTGGCTTTAATGGCACATTAACGAACGCAGACTTCGACAACATTACTACTGTTGTACCTGTTCCAGCTGCCGTCTGGCTGTTTGGTTCCGGTCTGCTCGGGCTGGTTGGTGTTGCCAGGAGAAAAGCGGCTTAACCGCTTTATAAAAATATTACACTGCGGCTGCCATTGAGCAGCCGTTTTTTTGCCAGGATAAAATTCCGGCCACTTCAGCACGGCTTCCTGAGGCTGTTTAATAATCTCAAAACTGCAGCTGCGCCTCATGTAAAATACAGCGGATCACCGGAGGATCTGAAATGCAAATTTACAGCGTATTAAACAGGCCGCAGATTGCAGCTGCATTCTTTATCATCACGCTTTCTTTTGTCTCGCCGTTGTATGCCGGGGGTGCAATCGTCGCCCTGGACGAGGGGGAGAGCATCGATGAAAAACGAACGGGCTGGCTGCCCTACCTGTTTGCCACCGATGCGCTGGGCACGGCGATCGGTGCCGGTGGTTTCACAGCCGGTACCCTCCAGCCGCAGGCCAGTTTGTTTGGTACCGGCTTCGTCACCTCAAATGACTCCGCCTTGATATCCGGCGCGCTGAATAACTTTCGTTTGGGTGACAGCCGTTTCTTCACCGATACGTTTCTGTTGCTGGACCATTTTACGGACCAGCGTTTTTATGCTGATCTTGATCTTGACCCTTCGGTAGCCAAGGCCGGCTCGAACGACTCGGACCCGGATGATTTCGTCTCGGGTACCAGCAATGAAGTGACATTTGAGTTTACCGTGAATTACGCCTTGCCTATTGGTAATGCGAAAGATGACCCGATTTCTGTCTACCGCCTCAAGCATGGTTTGCTGAAATCCGGTCCCGTGGGGGGGAGTGAGTGGAACCCGATGACCAGCGGAAAAACGACGCTGGCCACGCGATTCTTTTATACCTACCGCGACCTCAGTAAATTCAATAGTAATGAAGATGACCAGTTGGAAGCCAAGACCAATGGCCTGGATTTCCGGATTGAATATGACAATACCGATTTTCCCCGCAACCCGTCCTACGGCAGTCGCCAGCAATTCAAGGTGAGTCGCGATTTTGGCTGGTTTGACAGCTCCAACAGCTGGACCAACCTGCAACTGGATATGGCCAAGTATTTTAACCTGGGCACCTCGGACTGGTTCAGGCAGCAGGTGCTGGCGCTGGATTTCTGGACTTCAAGTACCCCGACATGGAAAACCAGTCCGGATAATCCACAGCAAGTCACCCATCGTCCACCACCGAGTTACGGTTCGGAACTGGGTGGTTTTGATCGCATGCGTGCCTACCCTTCAGGGCGTTTTCGTGACAAGTCCGCCGTTTATTATGCGGCTGAACTGCGCCTGATGCCCGACTATCAGCCACTGCATGATTTACCCGTTATCAAGTATTTTGAAATCGACTGGTGGCAGATTGTGCCCTTCGTTGAGGTCGGCAGGGTGGGGCCTGAATACAATTCAGACCTGTTCTTCGATAACCTGAAAGTTGATGCCGGCATTAGTCTGCGGTTAATGGCGTTCCGCGCTGTTGTACGTCTGGACTGGGCGGTTTCAGAGGAAGGCAACTCGGTGTGGGCGATGATATCCCAGCCGTTCTCGCGTTCCGGGAATTAAGCATTCATGAAACACAAGGAAGAACGGCTGCGTCAGGTTGCCGCCCGCATGCAGGGCAGAATAAGTGACCGGCTGGGTGAGGTGTGGGTGTCTTATCTGCTGCGTGGTCTGTTTGCGCTGGCGCTGGGCATCGGTGCGCTGTTCTGGCCAAAGGCAACCATTGCCCTGCTGATTCAGTTGGTTGGCATCTTTGCCGTCCTCAATGGCGTGGCCAGTCTGTTAAGTGCCTGGCAGGCACGCCTGCCCGGTTCCTACTGGTTACCGGGCTGGTTCAGTCTCGCCGCAGGTGCCGTGTTGCTGTTCTGGCCGGGTGTGACCGTGCGCCTGTTGTTCATCATTGTCGGCATCTGGGCTGCGATCCAGGGCGGCAGCCTGTGGATGATGGCACGCGAGACCGCGGCAGGCGATCCTGACCGGGGCCTGTTGACCGGTATTGGTGTAACGGGTGTGGTGATCGGACTGGTGCTGGTCTTCTGGCCGGGCACGGGGGCCGTGGCCATTTCCTGGGTGATCGCTGCAGTGGCGCTGACAGTGGGCAGCCTGCTGGTTTACCTGGGGCTGCACCTGCGTCGTGGAGGGCGGTATCATGGCTGAATCCCTGCATTATCTGCGAGCTGCAACCATGCTTGCATTAGCGATATGGTTTGCAGGTTGCGCATCCCTGCCAGCCACGATCGACCCCCCCTATCTGTCTATAGTTTCGATCGAACCGGTGGAAGTGACGCCGCTGGAGCAAAAATATCGTTTCATGGTGCGGGTCCAGAACCCGAATGACCATGATCTTGATATATCGGGCATGAGTTATGTCCTTGAGGTCAACGGACATTCATTCCTGAAAGGCGTGAGTAATGATGCCGTGACCATACCGCGCTACGGTGAATCCATTATCGAGCTGAGTGGTGTCAGTACCTTGTTCAGTTTCGTGCGCCAGATACAGGCCTTGCAGGAGCAACAGACACCGAACATGCAGTACAAACTCAGTGGCAAGCTCAGCCTGTCCGGCGGGTTTGGCAGTCTGCCGTTCAGTTATGAGGGGAAGGTGTTGCCGCCCTCTGCCAGTGGCGAGGGTATTTGAACCAGATTATCGACACCGGTTTAAACAGGTATTCACTGCCACGCATCTTAATCCGGAGGATACCGGTATCATCGGGTCAATATGTCGATCTCACTAACAGCACGCGGTAGAGAGGCCGCAGTATCTTCCGATACGCGTGCTGCCGTTTTCAAGGCGCAGATCGATCATCTTTACCAGCAACTGCCACGGGTACTGGCCTACAGCATGCTGGTCATGCTGTTACTGGCACTCATGCTGCGTGATGCCGTTCCTGCAAACTATATTGTCGGCTGGCTGGTTGCCATGATTGTTGTCCTGCTGGTCAGGGTGTTGTTGTACCTTCACTACCGTTATCGTCGTGAGGACCTGTCTGACAGCCGTTGGGCAGTCCGCTTTGTGGTACTTGCCGGTGTCAGCGGACTGGCCTGGGGGATGGCGGGTATTGTCCTGTTTGCACCGCAGCAACTGGAAATGCAGGCATTGATCCTGCTGGTGCTGGCGGGCATGGGCGCAGGGTCTGCCGCGGTGCTGCCCATGTACCTGCCGGCGTTCTATGCCTACTTCCCGATATCCATGCTCCCGGCTGGCATGATGATGTTTTTGCAGGCCGACAGCTTTCATGTGTTCATGGGTATCTTCGATGTCGTTTTCATGATGGGTCTGATGACATTCGGACGTGCTGTCGGCGATGCCTTTCGCAGTTCGCTTGAGCTGCGTTATGAAAACATCGAGCTGGTCAAGGCTCTGGAAAATCAAAGAGACGAACTGGAGCGTGTCAATCTGGCCAAGTCAAGGTTTCTTGCTGCTGCCAGTCATGACCTGCGTCAGCCAATGCATGCCCTGTCATTGTTTTCCGAGGTGCTTGACCGACAGGCAGTTGACGACAATATACGTGAGCTGGCCGGGAATATTCGCTCCTCGGTAGGTGCACTGGAACGCCTGTTTGCGGCCCTGCTGGATATCTCCCGGCTGGATGCCGGTATGTTATCTCCCGAGATTGAAACTTTCCCGGTACAGGATGTAATCAAACGAGTGATCAATGACTGCCTGCCGGATGCAATGGAAAAACAGCTTGATTTAAAAAACGCAGAATGCGCTGTGTGTATCGAGAGTGATCCAACCCTGCTGGAAGGTATCCTGCGCAACCTGGTGGTCAATGCAATCCGCTATACGCCATCCGGCAGTGTGACAATTCGTTGTGAACAATCCAGAGGCAATTTACTTCTGAGTGTCGAAGATACCGGCATCGGTATCGCACTCGATCAGCAGGAGAATATCTTCGAGGAATTCACCCAGCTGGGTAATCCGGAGCGGGACCGGACCAAGGGTCTGGGCCTGGGTCTGTCCATAGTCAGGCGGATTGCCAGCCTGCTTGATCATCCGCTGGAGCTGCAATCCAAACCGGGACAGGGCTCCACATTCACCCTGCAACTCCCGGCACGAGAACAGTCACACACTGAATATGATGAATCAGGCTATAATCCATACCCGGTTGACACCGGCCTGCAACTGACAGTGCTGGTGGTCGATGACGATCCGGAGGTGCGCACCGGCATGCAATTGTTGCTGGAAAACTGAGGCTGCACGGTGACTTGTGCCGCAACCGCCGAGGAGGCTATGCAAATAGCTGCGAGTGGTACAGTTTTCGATGCCCTGGTAACGGATTTCCGCTTGCCTGGTAAGGCGAGTGGCACATGGTTGACCGAGAAGCTGCGTGTACAACTGGGCAGGGATATCCCCGCGCTACTGATTACTGGTGATACCGAGCCGGCCCGTTTACAGGAAGCACAGGAGTGCGGGCTGGAGTTGTTGCACAAACCGGTGAAACCCGCACGTCTGCGGGCGTGGTTACAGAAATCGCAGTCAGTCTGACTGCCCGTTCAGTTTCTGTGCAACCAGTGCGGCCTCAAGACGTGACTGCAGGCCGAGTGTCTTGAGAATGGCCGACATGTGAACCTTCACGGTAGCCTCGGTGAGGCCCATGCGGTCGGCAATCTGCTTGTTGCTGATCCCGTCCTGTAAATGCTTCAGTACTTCCGCCTGGCGTTGGGTGAGTCCTTCCAGTATTTCATTATCAACCGGTGTTGATTTCGCAGTGTCGGCTGGCCTTTGCCTGACGGCCATTGATGGCGGGATATAGAGACTGCCGGCCATCACCAGGCGGATCGCGCCCAGCATGATATCTGTGCGGGAGGATTTTGGAATATAACCGCTGGCACCGGCATCAAAACTGCGGCGCATGTCACGCATGCTTTCCGATGCCGTGAGCATGACGACTGGCAGTGTGGGAAAACGCTCAGAAAACTTTTTCAGGGCATCACAGCCATCCATGTCGGGCATATTGATGTCCAGCATCACCAGATCCAGGTCGGGATGGCTGTCAGCCAGTTCAAGAGCCGACTTGCAGTGGTCTGCTTCCAGCACCTCTGGCTGCTCCTCCAGATGGGCAAGGATCAGTCTCAGTCCATCACAGAATATTCTGTGGTCGTCAACGACAAGAATCTTCAATAAATCGCCCTGCACCTAGCCTGTTCGTATTATTCACCTTATACCAAAGTAGTAGGCCTTTGGTTGTAGCTGTAAATGACACCACCACAAGTAGTATTTACGACCTTGCTTTCAGGTGCAAGACTGAAATGGCGTCAGTCTGTGTTTATTTCGGGTTGATCATATGGTGGGAATAGATTCAGGCTGCGATTTGATCGACCCCTGTATATGTGTGGGCAGAAATTATAAGAATTAAGGGAGGCAGGGCAATGGAGATGTCTTATCTTGTAATATCAGGACGGCGACCGGGTCACGGATATACAGGGTTTGTGCTGTAATGGACAAGGAGTCCCCGCTGATTGAGTTCACGGCACTCAACCTCGTTGGCCGGTCGACGGCATTTACGAAGGTACTCGACATCGTCAAGCGCATTGCTGGCTATGATGTATCTGTTGCGATCTATGGTGAAACCGGCACCGGCAAGGAACTGGTTGCAAGGGCGGTGCATTATCTCAGCCCGCGCGCGGACGGTCCTTTTATTCCAGTCAATTGCGGCTCATTGCCCGATACCCTGTTCGAGAATGAAATGTTCGGTCATGCGCGTGGCGCATTCACCGATGCGCGAATCGCGCAGGCGGGCCTGATTGACCATGCTGATGGTGGCACGCTGTTCCTTGATGAAATCGAGGCGCTGTCGCTCAAGTCCCAGGCAGCACTGTTGCGTTTCCTGCAGGACAAGCAGTACCGGCCGCTGGGAAGCAAATCACTAAAAATAGCCAACGTACGCATTGTGACGGCCAGCAATGTTGCAGCCAGCCTGCTTCGTGAACAGGGCTTGTTCAGGGAAGATCTGTATTACCGTCTGAACGTCATGCCGCTGACACTGCCACCCCTGCGTGAGCGTGTCGGAGATGTTGAATTACTTGCAGCACACTTCATGCAGAGTTTGCGCAATCGATACGCACAGCCTGAAAAACAACTAAGCCCTGCTATAAGCCAGTGGATAACAGCCCATTCCTGGCCGGGTAATGTTCGTGAACTGGAAAATACCCTCCACCGCGCCTTCCTGCTTTCCGTCGATGACACCATAGAATACGAACATCTGTATTTTGATGAACCCGGGGCGGGCAAGTTGCCACAAGCAGATACTGCTTTAAACGAGCTGCCATTCAACGAGGCAAAGACAATCGCCATTAATGAATTTGAAAAGAATTACCTGAGGGTTCTGATTCAACAGGTTAAGGGCAATGTCACACGAGCAGCGGAACGTGCTCACAAGGAACGCCGTTCACTCGGTAAATTGCTTAAAAAACACCAGATCTATTATCAAGCCTGAATCCTGGCGAAGCGTATCCCGCAGTAATTCCTGTTTCTGGTAGAACAGGTTTTCCGGTGGGGCATCCCTGCACCACCCGGGTCATTCAGTACCCACTGCATAACTCCCTGTAACGCACACTCCAGACTGGAAATCCCGGTGATATTTGCGGGTCATTGCTGACCCATGAGGATATGCATGAATATCATAACCAATTGTAATAATTGAGAAATAATATTGGCACGGTGCCTGCAATACAAAAGATGAACATGAACCGTGACACAGGGGAGGAACGATGCAATCCGACTACAACACCTTGTCAGAAATCCAGTCAGAGGTCCTTGGTTACTTGCAGCAACACCCTAACGCCGCGGATACAGCGGAAGGTATACGCCAGTGGTGGTTGCTGAAGCGACTGGCTATGTATTCGCAGGAAAAGGTCCAGCGTGCACTTGATGAGCTCAGGGCAGAACACCTGATTGAATCATGCCGGATGAACAATGGAAACGAGGTGTATTCGTTATCGAGATCTAGTCATTGCAAGACATCACAGTCGCAGTGAGCCACAACAACTACCAATTAATTACTTACGGAGAATCGTCATGAGCAAGAGATTATTTTCAATCAAAGTGCTTCCGGGTATTTTGCTGGCTGTCCTTTCAGGTACGTTATTTGCCATGGCAGCGGCGGCGGCACCAGTCACGGTGAGTTTCACCAAGAACGATGCATCTGGCAGTGGCAGTCTCAGCGGCACTGGTCCGAATGTGTCCGGTTTCCTCGTATACGACTCTGATAGTGCCAATGCCTCAACTGGTAATCCAGGTGACCCACTCCTTGTATTTGATGGCGTTCCTTACGAGTACTCGGTGCAAATCGATAACTTCGGAACATTGTCTGGCTCATCAATAATCACTCAGGTCGGAGATAACGGGGCTGTTTTACCTGGTCAGGATACTTTTCAGGTGGTTAGTAACGGAGTGCAGTACCAGGTGAGTATCGTCTGGAGCGGTCCCACATCTACTTTCTCCGGTAATGGTATACCGGATTTGTCAGTACTGTCAGAAATGAGTCCACAGCTAAACATTTTCAACAAGTCGACATTTGAATTTGAAATGATTGGCCCATTGACGTCTCTCTCTATGACAACCGTTCCTGTGCCTGCAGCAGCCTGGCTGTTTGGTTCAGGTTTGCTTGGGCTGGCGGGTATTGCCAGACGTATGAATACCAGGACCCTGGTTTAGTTCATAAACCGGATACGCCAATAGTAAAAATTGAATTATATGGAGAATGCCATGAATAGAAAGCTCACTAGTTCATCAACCTTGATTCTAGTCCTCTCAGTCTACAGTGCGTACTTGTCTGCCACGCCGGTCGACTATTTCGCATCCCTGGAAGGTACTTTCTCAGCCGGTTCTGGTCCAGGTGGTGGCACTGGAATTGAAAGCTATAGTACGTCCGGGCCTGTTCCTTTTGACAATCAACCAGATTCGTTTTTTGATTCCGGGACGGTAGCGGGAAACAATGCGACCATAACAGAGATGCTTACTGTGTCGGCGGGGCCTGTGCCCGGGACGGACATAGAGCTACTCGAGTTCTGGATTGCGGCCGATCCGTTACTGTTCAATGAAACGTTACTTGTTGATGTTCCTGTACGTCTTGAAATCAATGGACTCTACTGGGATCCTGAAATGCCGCTTGGTGGCGTCGATGTGAGAGATGTGTACGGTAGTGTTGATGGTACAGGTGTAGTTAATTTTATTGCGAATGGCATTGACCAGCCTGGCAGTAGCTGGAGTCATTCTGGAAAGGGACGTGCCGCAGATCCCCTGAATTTTGTGTTTCTTCTGGACTCACAGCAATTTAATGATTTTAGCCTGGATGGTCTGCATGTTGAGATCGAAATAACCAAGGCTTCACCTGTCCCTGTCCCTGCTGCTGCCTGGCTCTTCGGCTCAGGACTGCTGGGGCTGACAGGCATTGCCAGACGTATGAATACCAGGTCAGGCATCCAAACCAGGAGCTAGTAATAAAAACGAAGAATCTGCGGAGAGGTTGTTATGGGGGGGCTGCTGGGGCTGGCCGGAATATCCAGATACAGGACGGCGTTTAGCATTTGGTTATACAGGTGCTGCGGGTGAAGTATTTGGAGAGCCGATCAGGAAATAAGAAGACTGGCAATAACGAATAAGAATTTATGGAGAGAACCTCATGAAGAAATTACGCATCCTTGCTTCAATTCTTTGCGCATTCTCGAGTCACATTAATGGTGCCAGCCTCGTCATTAATGGCGACTTCGAATCTGGAAACACGGTCTTTTCAAGTCAGTACAGCTACGCTCCTGCTTCAAACACTACTGAAGGTGAGTACACAGTCCGTACTGACCCGGAAAACTGGAACAATCTGTTTGCAGCTACTCCAGACCATACATCGGGTGTCGGTAATATGCTGGTTGTTAATGGAGCAACAACAGGCAATCCGTATTTTTGGCAGGAAATTGTTCCTGTTAGTTCTTTTACTGGATACGATTTTTCTGCTTGGATATCGACAGCTGTGGCCGGAGGCCCAGCAGATCTTTATGTTGAGATCAACGGTGTGCTTGTTGGTTCGTTATTCACTGCGCCAGATTTGCCAGGAACATGGGAGAACTGGTCTGAACAGTGGATGTCTGGTTCGGCCACAATGGCAGATATACGCATTTATAATTCAGATACCAGCACCTTTCCTAATGACTTTTATGTTGATGATATATCGTTTATGGCGGCTGTCCCCATCCCCGCTGCAGCCTGGCTCTTCGGCTCCGGACTGCTTGGTTTGGTTGGTGTTGCCATGAGGAAAGCAACTTGATTTGCATGCAAACTTGCCATCCAATAAAAGACGGCTGCCATTTGGCAGCCGTCTTAGTATGTTGATGTGAACGGGACGATCAGGCCATTAAGTCTGAATTAGGCCCCGGCAATATCACCCAAAAACGAGACCTATCTGATCCACCACTTCGGCACAGGCTCTTGCACAGGCCTCACACTCGATGTGTTTCGAGTGCTTTTTGCATTCCTTCTCACAGTCTTCGCACACCTGTTTGCAAACAGTGGCATAGGACTTGGAGTAGCTTGAGTTCGCCGCCAGCAGATAGCTGTAGGCACCACAGATCGCCTGCATTTCATGGACCTTGGCGGCACAGTCGGCCAGTTCCAGGTCACCTTCCTGAAAGGATACGAGACAATGGGCAATACAGCGCTCGCCCTTGTCGACACAATCATTGATTGCATCCAGCAAACCAGGTTGTTGTGCAGTGTGCTTGCTGTGGTCATGCCCCGGCATGGCCGACACTGCGCTGCCTGCGTAGGCTGCCGCTGCAGCAGCGCCCATGCCGATCAGCACTTCGCGGCGACTCATTTCGGGATGCTTCTTTTCATTCTGGCTGGCTTGGTTGGATTCAGGTTTGGACATGGTTTTATTCTCCTCGGTTATGATTATCGTTCACAGCAGACAGAGAGTCTGAAGGCTTGTTAACTATATTAGTACAGTTTTTATTTTTTAATGTGTTTATATGTCGGGGAGTTATTTTGTGGATACCGATGAAAATGGCGCGCCCGAGAGGATTCGAACCTCTGACACCTGGCTTCGGAAGCCAGTACTCTATCCAGCTGAGCTACGGGCGCAAAATTTATAAAGACTTCCCTGTTAATTGTCATTACAAGTATACCAACGATGCCCGAGAGGATGATTCGGGCCTGCGGCCCTCACCCCTTCGGGGCCGCCGTCGCGTTGCGACGACGTTCTGCGCCACCTTCGGTGGCTTGTCGAACCTCTGACACCTGGCTTCGGAAGCCGGTACTCTATCCAGCTGAGCTACGGGCGCTGCAGAAGTGTAATCATACCGTATGTGCCGGTTGCTCAGGAAGCGGGGTGTTGATACTCAAGTACGGCACACCCTGTAAGGAGTGCCAAGCACCGGCGTTAAACCATCAGCAGCTCATGCCTTTGCCAAGCACATGAAAGTACAGGCAATCCTTGTAATTTTATGTGCCTGGCGTTTCCAGTATAATTCGGCAGCATTCGTTCCCGGCGGCGGTATTGTTTTTCGGTTTCGCGGTGGCGGTGAACACCATGCTTTCAGATTAATCAGGAGAAGACAGTGAGTCAGGATAAAGAATTTTATACGACATTTTTTGCGCTAATGGGCGGGCTGACCGTATTTGCCATTATATTGGTCATTCTTGCCGGTAAGTTGACCAGCGGTGTTTCAGACGACAAACCCGAAGAAATTGTGTTGGAGAACATCAAGCCGGTTGGGCAGGTATATATTGCCGGAGAGTCCGAGCCGGAAGCTGACCCTGCTGCGGATACGGCAGTGGCGGCCGGTGGTGATTCAGCATCCACCGGGCCGAGGTCGGGTGAGGATGTTTACAACAGCAAGTGCATGGCCTGTCATGCCACCGGTGCAGCGGGTGCACCCAAGCTGGGTGATGTGGCTCTCTGGGCACCGCGCATTGCTGCAGGTATGGATTCAATGATGGCCAATGCCATCAAGGGTCTGAATGCCATGCCGCCCAAGGGATTGTGTATGGCGTGCTCGGATGAAGAGTTGCAAGGCGCTATTGAGTACATTGTAAGCAAGAGCCAGTAACTCCGTTTCAGTCTGTACTCCAGGGCTGCCGTTTACCGGCGGCCCTTTTTCAGCCTACATGAACGTAGGTGCGTCACAAAAGGGTGGTTGCATTGCCTCGATGGACTGGTCAAGCAAAGCATAGGCTTCGCGATGAGGGACTGGTGGGCTGAACAGAAAGCCCTGTACTTCTTCGCATTCCAGCGAGCGCAGAAAATCGAGTTGCTCCTGTGTTTCGACACCTTCAGCGATAACTCTGAGTCCCATGTTATGTGCCATTGCGATGATGGCGCTGACGATGGCCGCGTCATCCGAGTCTGTGGTGATGTCACGGATAAAGGAACGGTCGATCTTGACTGTGTTGATCGGAAAGCGTTTCAAATGGTTCAACGAGGAGTAGCCGGTACCGAAGTCATCGATTGAAATACGAACGCCGGAGCAGTGCAGTGCGCGCATGGTGGATGATGCAGTATCGATATCCTCCATGATGGTGCTCTCCGTTATTTCCAGCTCCAGCTGGTGTGCACAGATTCCGGTTTCCTCAAGTGTTTTATGAATTTGTTCCAGCAGATCACGCTGGCGAAACTGTACTGCTGACAGGTTGACCGCGATGCTGAGGTGTTCATATCCGGCATCCTGCCACTGCCTGATCTTCCGGCAGGCGGTTTCCAGCACCCAGTAACCCAGCGATGTAATCAGGCCGTTGTGTTCGGCGATAGAGATGAATTCATCAGGCGGGACCATGCCGATCTCCGGATGCCGCCAGCGTACCAGTGCTTCTAATGAATTGACCTTGCCGTTGACAAGATCAATCTTCGGCTGGTAGTACAGCTCCAGCTCGTCTCTTTCGAGGGCATGACGCAGGTCATTTTCAAGTTTCAGGTTTTTCAGCGAATTCCTGTTCAGTTCTTCGTTAAAGAATTGATAATGGTTCTGACCCTTTAGCTTGGCGTAATACAGCCCGGTGCTCGCATTTTTCAGCAGTGTATCAGCGCTTGCACCGTCGCCTGGATAAAGGCTGATTCCTGCGCTGCAGGTGAGGTGGATCTCGTGTCCCTGTATGTCTATCTGTGGTGTGATTGAATCAATGACCCGGCCGGTGATTTGACCGGTAAATTCTGTGCAGTCCAGGCCGGTCAGCAGTATTCCGAACTCATCACCACCCAGGCGATAGATTGATGTGACAGTGGCAGTATCAGTCAGACGTGAGACGTAATCTGTATTACGAAGTGCACCCATGATGCGGTGAGTGACAACCTTGAGCAATTCATCCCCGATAGAATATCCAAGCGTACTATTAATACGGCTGAACATATCGAGATCCAGCATTATGACGGAGGCATGCTGCCGGTTGATTTTGCATGACTGAACGGCTGCAACAACGCTGCAGTGGAATTGTTTTCGATTGGGTAAGCCTGTCAGATTGTCGTGATCAGCCAGGACACCGGTGTTGATCGGCAAACGGTCGGCGGCCTGTTTGGCGGGTGGTTGCACTGTATGGCCCGGATTGCTGCCGGCAGTTTCCGCATGGTCGGATTGACCGGGTAGCCATGCTGTCACACGGTTCCTGCCGCTGTGTTTCGATCGGTATAAGGCCTTGTCTGCGTTATCAATGAGCTGGGCGAGAGTTTCTGGCTGGTGTTCAATGGACGACACACCAAAGCTGGATGTAATAGAGAGGTACTTGCTGTCTGACTCATCTGTAAAAACGAATTGTGCAATATTCTCGCGGGCTCGCTCAGACATCTCAATGGCCTGGTCAAGATCGATGCCAGGCAATATAACGCAAAATTCCTCTCCACCATAGCGGCATACCGTGTCTGTTGAACGCAATGACTGGTGTAGTATTTCGGCGACCATGAGAATGACGTTGTCACCCTGCGTGTGTCCATGGCGGTCATTAATGGACTTGAACAGGTCGATATCGGACATGATGCAGGCCAGCGGGTACACATCACGCTTCGCTGCCCTGAACACGGCTTCGTATTTTTCAAAAAATGAACGGCGGTTAAGGCAATTGGTTAATGAGTCTCGTGTGGCCAGTTCCTGCAGTTCCTCATTCTGGCGCCTGATCTCGTCACGCGACTTCTTGAGCATGCCAAGCATGCCCTCCAACTGGTCATTTTTTGCTTCACGGCTGGTGACATCATGAAAGGTGATCATGATGCCGCTGTGTTTTCCCCTGGCATCCCTGGCAGGTGTGCTATCAACAACAAACAATTGCTTCTCGCCATCGTGGCCAACCAGGTACATTTGCCGTTCTGTCAGCTGACAGCCTTCCCGGATTGATAACGACCAGGGTAATTCCTGCTCATACTCATTGATATTTTTCCATCCGAAGCTGGATATAGATGTTCCCTTCAAGTCCTGTGGTGTTGTGCCAGCGATATCGGCAAAGGCTGTGTTTGCGATGACGATGCGTTCCTTGTTGTCAATCAGGACGATCCCTTCGGTCAATGCATCAAGTGTGGACTTAAGTAACGTGGGTGCAATGGCAGCCAGATCAATGTGATTGTGACTTTTGAAGATTATGAACAGAGCAATGGCAATTCCAAGAACGGTGATTGTCGTGATCAGGCCGGCCAGATTCTCCAGATGGAAACCGAGTGCATTACCGAGTAACAGCGCACCGATCATCAGGACTACCAGTCCGGTTGTCAGTCGCAGTGACAGCGGGATATTCAACATGCGATGTCAGTCCCGGACCGGTGTTTGCGGGTTATTCTGCGCAATGACGTAATTTCCTGTTAATATTGGTAATAAATCCATGCGAACGATTCTGGCACCGGTATAACATAATCACTGCCCTGTGCGTTGCGGCGATATCCAAGGCTATCGGCACCGGCGATGGTTTATTCAATCCTTTAGACATGGGCAGTCGTGTGCTGGCGGCCAGTAAAGTTTTGGCATGACCGGGTTGTCATATCGGAGGGTCAACCATGGTGGATTGTGCCGTGGTGAATCGGTGTATCTAAAGAAACTGGTGGAGAAAACGATAGTCTTTGATATATAAGTAACCGGGAACTGCTGACCTCCGTCAATTTGTAATTTTCTGCCTGGGCAGGAGCCATCGAGTCATGAGCAAGCAATGGATGAAGGCATTGCAACAGACATCGTTGCTCGATGGTGGCAACGGCGCATATCTCGAGGCCCTGTATGAATCCTGGTTGCGTGACCCGGACTGTGTTGCCGAAAACTGGCGTGAATATTTTGAGGGGCTTCCCCGGGTAAATGGTCAGGACAGCGGTGATATCTTTCACTCGGAACTGCGTCGGGAGTTCTCGCGGCTGACCGGCCGCCTGCGTGGCCACCGTATTGCCCGTTTAACAGGTGCCCGCCTTGAGCAGGAACGTAAACAGGTCCGTGTTCTGCAATTAATCAATGCTTACCGCTTTCGCGGACACCAGCATGCACATACAGACCCGCTGCGCCGGGTCGATCCCGAACCGGTCCCGGAACTCAATCTCGATTACCACAAGCTCACCGAAGACGATCTCGACAGGGTATTTCAGACCGGCTCGCTGGTGGGGCCGGATGAAGCCACTCTCGAGGAAATTCTTTATGCATTGAATCGAACCTACTGTGGGACCGTGGGTGCTGAATATATGCATATCACCGAGACCGGGGAAAAACGCTGGATACAGCATCGTCTGGAAAGTGTGCAATCGCACCTGCAGCTGTCCCGTGACACACAGCAATGGTTGCTGCAGCGATTAACTGCGGCAGAAGGCATAGAGCGTTACCTGCATTCAAAGTATGTGGGGCAAAAGCGCTTCTCCCTGGAGGGCGGTGAGAGCCTGATACCGTTGATGGGCGAACTCATTGATCGTGCCGGCGCAAGGGGTGTGAAGGAAATCGTGATCGGCATGTCGCATCGCGGTCGCCTGAATGTGCTGGTCAATATCCTCGGCAAGCTGCCTTCAGAGCTGTTCTCGGAATTTGAGGATGTGCATGACCGGATTCATTCTTCCGGCGATGTGAAGTATCACCAGGGTTTCTCCTCGAATATCAGGACGCCCGGGGGTCTGGTTCACCTGGCACTGGCGTTCAATCCTTCGCACCTGGAAATCGTTTCTCCTGTGGTACACGGATCGGTACGTGCACGTCAGCAACGCTACCGTGATCACCCGGGCAGCCGGGTGATGCCGGTTGTAATCCATGGTGATTCCGCCTTCGCCGGGCAGGGTGTGGTGATGGAGACATTCAATATGTCCGGCCTGCGCGGTTTTACCACGGCAGGTACCGTGCACATTGTGGTGAATAACCAGATTGGCTTTACGACCAGCAGTATCAAGGACTCCAGATCAACAATGTATTGCACTGATGTGGCAAAGATGGTGAATGCACCGATTTTTCATGTCAATGGCGATGATCCCGAGGCCGTGCTTTTTATCACCCGGCTGGCGCTGGATTATCGTATTCAATTCAGGAAGGACGTGGTTATCGATCTGGTCTGTTACCGGCGTCACGGGCATAACGAGGCGGATGAACCTGCCGCAACCCAGCCGATGATGTACCGGGATATGCGTGACCTGCCTACAACGCGCAGTTTGTATATGCAGCGACTGGCGGACATGGATATTATCCCGCAGGAAGCAGCCGAAAAAATGGTTGCGGACTATCGTGATCAACTGGGTGCCGGCAACAGCGTGACACCTGCCGTGCTGTTGAACCAGCCTGTCGATGCCATGGTCGCCGTTCACTGGAAATCATACATCGGCTACAACTGGGACGAGCCGTGTGATACCACGGTCAGCATCGAGACACTGGAATCACTTGCCGCATGCTTGCAACAATTGCCGACAGGTTTTGAGTTGCATCCCCGTGTAATGAAGGTGATCGATGATCGCCGCAAGATGGCCGCCGGCGCCTTGCCGGTCGACTGGGGCTTTGCAGAGGCGCTGGCGCATGCCAGCCTGCTACACAACGGATACCCGATCCGGATTTCCGGTCAGGACTGTGAGCGTGGCACGTTTTTTCACCGTCACGCGGTATTGCATGACCAGCATAGCGGCGAAACCTGGGTACCCTTGCAGCATATCGCTGCCGGGCAGCCGCGGTTTCTGGTGATTGACTCTTTGCTTTCAGAAGAGGCTGTGCTTGCCTTTGAATACGGTTATGCAACAACCGATCCGGAAACGCTGACCGTCTGGGAAGCACAATACGGCGATTTCGCCAACGTCGCACAGGTCGTTATCGATCAGTTTATTACTTCAGGTGAAGCCAAGTGGGGACGCTTGTGCGGTCTCACGCTGTTGTTGCCACATGGCTATGAGGGACAGGGTCCGGAACATTCTTCTGCGCGGCTGGAGCGTTTCCTGCAACTGTGTGTGGATCATAATATCCAGGTGTGTAACCCGACAACCCCGGCTCAGTTTTACCACCTGCTGCGCCGGCAAATGATACGCAAGGTTCGAAGGCCACTGGTTGTAATGTCACCCAAGAGCCTGCTGCGCCACAAGCTGGCGGTATCCAGTATGGATGAGTTGGCAGGCGGACAGTTTCATCCCGTCATCGGCGCGCAGCTGAATACCGATCCCAGCAAGGTGACCCGGCTGGTAATGTGCAGTGGCCGGGTGTACTACGATTTGCTGGAACGCCTGCAGGCCGCACAGCTTGATCATGTGGCGCTGATCCGTATCGAACAGCTTTATCCGTTTCCCTGGCGCCTGCTGCGTGCAGAACTGGGCCACTATCCTGCCGTCAGGGAGTTTATCTGGTGCCAGGAAGAGCCTCGGAATCAGGGTGCGTGGTATGCCATGCGGCACAAGTTCGAAGAACTCATTGGTGCTGATAGCAAACTTATCTATACTGGCCGCAAGGCTTTGTCCGCCCCCGCGGTGGGTTATGCCAGCCTGCACGTACTGCAGCAAGCCGAGCTGGTAAACAAGGCGCTGGGTCTGGAGACACCATGACAACAGAGGTAAAAGTACCTGCCCTCCCGGAATCCGTCAGTGACGGTGTGGTGGCCTGCTGGCACAAGCAGCCCGGTGATGTGATACGGCGTGACGAGGCACTGGTCGATATCGAAACGGACAAGGTGGTACTGGAGATTCCGGCACCGGAAGACGGTGTACTGGAAAAGATCCTGATTACAGACGGGGAAACGGTAACCGCTGATCAGGTCATCGGGCTGATCGGTGCAAATGGTGCACAACATGGGTCAATGACTGTTGCAGCCGGTTCGGAACCTGATTCTGGGCCGGTCAAGGGTGGCATGGAACAGAAACAGCCGGGACCGGCGGCACGCAAACTGATTGCGGACCATGATCTCAATGGTGGAGATATAATCGCGACCGGCAGGCAGGGCCAGGTTACCAAGGCTGATGTACTGGCACATATTGAATCTCAACAGCCTGCCCCGGTTATTTCAAGGCAGCCGTCTGAGGCACCTGAAAAACCAGCACAGCCGGTAACACCGACACCCGGTTTGCCGGAGATCACGGAAGATCGCCCGCAGAAGCGGGTAGCGATGTCCCGCTTGCGTGCACGGGTGGCCGAACGCCTGTTGCAGGCATCACAAACCACCGCCATGCTGACCACCTTCAACGAGGTCAACATGCAGCCTATCAAGGAACTGCGTGAAAAACACCGCGAATCGTTCGAAGAAAATCATGGTGTGCGCCTGGGCTATATGTCGTTCTTCGTGCGTGCCGCAGCCGAGGCGTTGAAGCGCCATCCGGATATCAATGCATCAATCGATGGTGACGAGATTGTCTATCACGGTTTCTGTGACATTGGCGTGGCCATCAGTACCGACCGTGGTCTGGTGGTGCCGATCCTGCGCAATGCCGAATACATGAGTCTCGCAGAAATCGAGGCAGACATACTGGAGTTTGCCAACAAGGGTCGTGACGGCAAACTGTCCATGGACGATATTACCGGTGGCACTTTTTCCATTACCAACGGCGGTGTATTCGGTTCAATGCTGTCGACGCCGATTCTGAACCCGCCGCAAAGTGCCATCCTCGGTATGCACAAGATCCAGGACCGTGCCGTGGTGGAGAACGGTGCAGTTGTTGTACGTCCCGTCATGTACCTGGCACTGACCTATGATCACCGTATTGTCGATGGCAAGAGTGCGGTGACATTTCTCAAGACCATTGTCGACTTGCTGGAAGACCCGGCGAGCATGTTGCTGGATTTGTAACTATGAATCATGAGCAATAATTACGACGTCATTATTATCGGTGCCGGACCCGCAGGCTATGTGGCAGCGATACGCTGTGCGCAACTGGGCATGAAAACCGTCTGTGTTGACAAGTGGCTTGGCAAGGACGGTCATCCATCTCTTGGCGGTACCTGTCTTAACGCGGGCTGTATTCCGTCAAAAGCCCTGCTCGAAAGTTCGGAGTGGTATGACCGGCTGCAGCGGGGTATGGGGACTCATGGTATCGCGGTCGACGGTGTTACGTTTGATGTGGACGCCATGATTGCAAGCAAGGATGCCATAGTACGTGACCTGACACAGGGTATCGAATTACTGTTCAAATCGAATGGAGTCGAGTGGATACAGGGTTGTGGACAACTGATGCCCGACCGTCAGGTGGACGTCACGGCACACGACGGCAGTCAGCAGACCATCACTGCTGCGCATGTGATTCTCGCACCGGGGTCTGTTCCGGTACAGCTTGCGGTTGCGCCGCTGAATAATGATACCATCGTTGATTCAGAAGGTGCCCTGGAGTGGACTGAGGTGCCGCAGCGATTGGGGATTATCGGTGCCGGTGTTATCGGTCTCGAGCTGGGCAGTGTCTGGCGCAGGCTGGGTGCGGAAGTGACCTTGCTGGAAGCGCAGGACGTCTTTCTGTCGATGGCAGACCCGCAAATTGCGAAGTCAGCCATGAGGTCGTTCCAGAAGCAGGGGCTTGATATTCACCTGGGTACTTGCGTCAAATCAACAGCCATTACGGATGATGGGGTGTATGTCGAATATGAAAATTCTGAAAGGCAAAATTCATTAACCGTAGACCGCCTGATTGTCGCCGTCGGCCGCCAGCCCTGCACGGAAGGTCTGGCGACAGCAGATGCAGAACTGGTACTGAACGAGCGCGGATTTATCCATGTGGACGAGGACTGTTCTACCAGCGCACCCGGTGTGTATGCCATTGGTGATGCCGTACGTGGCCCGATGCTGGCACACAAGGGATCTGAAGAAGGGATCGCGGTTGCCGAGCGTATCGCCGGCCAGCACAGCGAGGTTAACTACGAGGCGATTCCGTCTGTGGTATATACATACCCTGAAATCGCGTGGGTTGGCAGGACCGAGGCGGTCCTGAAGCAGGCCGGTGTAGACTATCGAACGGGGACGTTCCCGTTTGCGGCCAGCGGTCGTGCACGTGCCATGCAGGAAACCGATGGCATGGTGAAGATACTGAGTGACGCAGTGACAGACCGCGTGCTGGGTGTGCATATACTCGGCCAGTCGGCATCGGAATTAATTGCACAGGCAGTCACCGCCATGGAGTTCGATGCCAGCAGTGAAGATATCGCGCGTACAGTTTTTGCACACCCGACATTGTCAGAAGCAGTGCATGAGGCAGCACTTGCGCTCGATAATCGGGCCATTCATATGGCGCGGTCCAGAGGCCGCTAGATTTTCAACACATACAGGAGGAGAAATAACATGTCAAAAAAATCATTTATTAAACCATTAACCGCTGTACTTGGCACCGTGTTCACGGTTTCCCTGGCACACAGCAGCATTAGCAATGCGACTGAAAATCCGTTTACCATGAAGCCGCTTTCCGGTGGCTACATGGTGCTGGCGGAAGGCAAGTGCGGTGAAGGAAAGTGCGGCGCAAGTAAGGGTGCTGAGGCTAAAGGTGGTGAAGGTAAGTGTGGTATGGGGCGTATGGATTCCGATGGTGATGGCAAGGTCACGAAGGACGAATTCATGAAGGGACACGAAGTCATGTTTAACAAGATCGATCAGAACGGCGACGGCGTGATCGATGAAGGCGAGCGTGCGGCCCACATGGCAAACATGAAGGGTTTCATGCAGGGAGGAAAATGCGGCGAGGGCAAGTGCGGCGGTTCAAAATAGCAACAGGCCGGATTGCGCTAACTTAAATCTACGGAATCGTGATATGCGGATGCGGTCTGCTCCTGCGTAAATATATGCGCTTGCAGGAGCGGATCGTATCCACGATTGTTGCTCAAGGAGTAACAGAGATAAGCTTTGTTTCCTCGTCGCTCACCAGACCCGTTCCGGGGCAGTATATTTTCGTGTCGACGGACTTTTTATCGAGTGCCGAGGTGTCCCTGATTTCAACACAATCCTCAAAGCTGCCTGCGGGTACGGTAATGTCCAGGCCATTAGCGATATGCTCGGCACGGTCCAGGGCAATGTCCGGTACAACTTCCTGAAAGTAGCGTGCGCCGATTATGAAGGCGCCGCCGGGCATCTGTATGCCGGGTTGGGCATCATCAACGCCGGCCTCCCATGCGCCATCATGTGTAACGCAACCTGGCGGTTCAAAGTTTATCGGATCTTTGGTGTCGCAATCCTCGAAGATGTCAACGCTTTCTCCAAAGTAGTAGACATCCTGTGTCCCGGCACATTCGGCAAAGTAGTTGTGTGATATTTCCAGAAGTTCCCCGTCGACATATTCCTCTTCCAGCACAACCCGGGTCGTAATCATCTGCCCGTCAATATTGACGACGTGGGTATCTCCGGTCACTGTGATTACGAACTCTTCAAGTTCATCACAATCCTCTTCGTTCAGGCATTGTGAATTATCGTAGGCAGTTACACGACCGACATCCAGAATGACGTAGGGATTTTCACCTCCATCTGTTAAAAACTGGCAGCCCGCGATCGGGAATTTGTCGGTATAGTCACGCTTGTCCTGTTTTGCGAGTGCTGTACCGGGTAATAGTGCCAATGTGAGTATTGCAGTAATAAAGAGATTGTATTTCATGATTATTCCTCCTTGGTCGATTGACAGAATAATCATAGTGGGACAGGCTGACCGCTACCTTGCCGGGAGATTATCTTTTGGCAAGGTTTGTAAAATGCCGGCCTGGAACTGGCAGTATGTCAGTCAAGGCACCAAACTGCATCCGATACATTCTGACAAAACTCAGGTCGGCAGAATTATCCTGAATTCGCTGCCATTTCCCGGGGTGCTGGATACAGCAATATTGCCGCCATGAGCAATGGCCACAGCACGCACCAGACTGAGTCCGAGTCCGCAACCTGTCTTTGAGCGACTCTCGTCACACCTGAAGAAGCGGTCGAATATTTTCTTCAGGTCCTGTTTGGATATGCCCATGCCCTCGTCGCGGACAGACACAAGGATATTCTCGCCTGATGTGTTTACACCGATATTGACGCTGCTGTCACGTTCGGAATACTTGAATGCATTGTCAAGCAGGTTTGCCAGCATGCGTTGTAATAACTGCAGGTTCCCCTGTATACGGCAGCCCGGTTCTATGCTGGCCGAGAGAAAAATACCCTTGTCTTCGGCAATAGGAGTAAATAATTCGCAGGCATCTTCAGCGACCCTGGAAATATCAACTGTATCCATGCTCAGGCTGGCTGCACCGGCCTCGGCTTCTGCAACATCGAGCGTGGTGTTGATCATGTGCATCAGGCGATCACATTCTTCGAGTGTGTCAGCAGCAGAATCACGATACTCTTCCACCGTTGTTGCACTTGAAAGCGCCATTTCCGCATTAGCCCGTATTCGCGCCAGCGGGCTGCGCAGGTCGTGGGCTACATTGTCAGTCATCTCGCGCATGCCTGACATCAGTGTATGGATACGGTCGAGCATGGCGTTAAACGTGGACGCCAGGCGTTCTATTTCGGCACCTTCTGTCTTGACGTTGACACGCCTGTCCAGTGTGCCGTTGGCAACATCGACAGCAGCGCTGCTGACCTCCTCGACACCATGCATGGCGCGTCGTGCGAGAAACCAGCCGACCGCCGATGCAAACAGCACTACAATAGCGAAGGTGATAATGAAAATGGTCGACAGCAGACTCATCAAGTCCTGTATGTCTTCCATGGATTCCCCGGTTTGCAGAATCATGTCGGGCCCTATCCAGCCGTATACGACCCGCGCATTGTAGTCATCATCGGGTGCAGTGATGGTTCCGAATACAGTTTCGTTGTCCTGTGCAAGTTTTTCAGGCAGTTGCGGACTGTCCCTTGCTTTATCCCAGTCGGACAGGTCGGAGGTGAACAGCGTAGTGCCCTTCGAGTCCATGATCCTGAAGAAGCTGTCTTCAGGATCATCGGAGAAAAATTCGCGTTCGATTTCGAGCTTGACTGCGGCGAAGCCATCCGATTCGAGCAGCATCCGGAATTCAGCTACGTCTTCTTCCAGATCTTCATCAAGGTCATTATGCAGTATGGTGTTGATCGACAGGTAGAACAGGAGAAACGCGCTGCCAAAGAACGCAATATAGATCGAAGCATTCCAGAGTGTCAGGCGAGACGCCAGCGTCTTATGTGCGCTATTTCCTGATGACATAGCCCAGTCCCCGCACGGTGTGAATGAGTTGTCTGTCGAAGCCCTTGTCAACCTTGTCCCTGAGTCGGCAGACGCGCGCTTCAACGACATTGGTTTGCGGGTCGAAGCTGTAGTCCCAGACACGCTCCATGATCATGGTCTTGGAGACGACCCGGCCGGCATTGCGCATCAGGTATTCAAGCAGTGAAAACTCCTTGGGCTGCAGGTCTATCTTTTTCCCACTCCTGTTAACGGTTCTCGCCAGCAGGTCGATGGTGAGATCGTGCAGCGTGAGACTGGTTGCCTCGGCCGTTCCGTTGACTCTGCGCAGCAGCGCCTGTACGCGTGCCAGCAGTTCAGAGAAGGCGAAAGGTTTTGTCAGGTAATCGTCGCCACCCAGCTGCAGTCCCTTTACACGGTCATCAATGGACCGTCGGGCACTCAGGATAATCACGGGCAATGCAATCTTTTTGTCCCGCAGACTCTCGATAACCGACAGGCCGTCCAGTTTTGGCAGCATCAGGTCAATGATGGCACCATCAAAATCACCACTGGACGCCATCCTCAGCCCGATCTCGCCGTCAGCGGCATAATCAATTTGAAAACCTGCTTCTTTCATTCCCTTGATTATGAAAGCGGCGATCTTCTCATCGTCTTCAATTAACAAGAGCCTCATAAAACCTGCCTGCATTATCTCAAGGCAGCTGACACGGATTTGTCACACTGCTATACCAAGTATATGAATAATACGACTTCCTCGTCCTGTATTTTCCGGTGAATGCAGCATTACCATTTGGTTAACTCGTGCAATGAAACCGGATAAACGCAGGTACAATCAGGTCACATGAAAGTCTCATCTATCGCCACCCTGTGTTTGATTCTGCCACTGTTGACCGGGGGTGCATATGCCGGTGATGTCCTCGAGGAAATTGCTGAATCGCAGGTTGATAAACCAGCAAAGCTTTACCGTTCACCTTCGGAGCGGCGTGAGGCAGGTTTGGGCAGGAAGGTCACCGACTGGCTTGGAGTCTCCGGTCTTGCCGAGGTCGAGGCTGAGTACCAGGATTTTGATTTTTCCGGCAACAAGTCCGATAAAAGCGACTATATGACGACCAAGACACTGCAGCTTGGCCTGAATTTCACGCTTACGGAAGAGATTGCTGCGGAGTTTGTTTTCGAATATGAAGTTGACTCCGATCATTCGTTACTGGATGAGGGGTTTTTGCAGTATGAGGGGGAAATGCTGGGTGTCGAGGCCGGGCGCCTGTATATCCCGTTTGGTGAATTCTACAGTCACTTTGCGACCGGCCCGATACTGGAATTTGGCGAGACACGCGGTAATGCACTGGTCGTTGATTACGCGCTCAGCGATTCCGTTGATGTTTTTGCCTACGGTATCGATGGCAAGGCGGAGCGGCAGGGTGAGTCCGGAGGACAAATCGACTGGGGCGGCGGCTTCGAGTTTGCATCCGCGGACGAGTCGGTGAAGATCAGTGCCGGTTATTTTTCGGACATGGCGGATACCGATGAGGAGCTTCTGGAGGATTTTAATGGCAACTACCGGCATCGTGTGGGTGGCATTACCGCCAATACACTGGTTGGCCGGGAAACGTTTGAATTCACCGCCGAGTATCTCGGTGCACTGCGCAGTTTTAGTGAACTTGACAGCGAAGAAGACCGGCCCTGGGCTGCTAATGTCGAGGTGGCCTGGTTCCCGCTGAACAATTTCCAGCTGGCAGGACGTATCGAGGCCAGTGGTGAGATCCCGGATGAACCGGAATTGCAGCTGGGTGTGTCGGCAACCTGGCTGATTGGAAACCGGTTTAATATTTCTGTCGATTATCTGCATGGCAAGTTCAGGGATGATTTCGTGTTTGACGATGACGACAACGAAATCAATTCCCGGCAACTGGTCGCCGCGCAGCTTTCATTCGAATTCTAAAGGGTAAGGCTGTATCACGGATGTGATCCGCTCCTACAGATACTTTGTTGATCAGTCAGTGCCGGGTTCAACCCAGCGCGTGCCACCAGGCAGGCTCTCCTTCTTCCAGAAAGGTGCATTGGTCTTCAATGTGTCGATCATGAACTCACAGGCCAGAAACGCCTGCTTGCGATGCCGGCTGGCGGCGGCGACAAAAACAATGTTGTCATTCGGTGTCAGCGGCCCGACCCGATGAATAATGAGCGATGCTGTCAACTCCCAACGCTCGTTGGCCTCCTGCTCGATTTTTTCCAGCGCCTTCTCGGTCATGCCGGGATAATGTTCCAGCGTCATTTGTGTAACCGTATCGCCTTCATTCATATCGCGTACCAGTCCGGTAAAGCTGACCATGGCACCGGCCTGTCCTTTGTTCCGGCTACGCAGCCGTTCGAGTTCGACGCCCGGGTCAAAGTCTTCTGTTTGCACGCGAATCATGTCAGCCTCCGGTGACCGGCGGGAACCAGGCCACTTCGTCACCGTCCGTGACGGTGGCGTCCGGTTTAACTATTTCCTGATTAATGGCGACATGCAGGCGACTGTCGGCAAGGGTGTTTGCCCAGGTCTCATTGCGGTCCTGCAGCCAGCGGGTCAGGCCGGGAAGATCATGAATGCCGTCGGGTAAATCGATTTGTTCGTCACCGATGCCCAGTGATTCACGCAGGCTGGCGAAGTAACGTAGCTGGATCATGTGAACTGTTGCCTGGTTATCCGCCGGTTTTTGCCATGAAACGCACGAGCTGTTGTGGTTTGTCGTTGAATTCGTGACGTTCCGGTTTCAGGGTTATCGCATACTGCACGGCATCCAGCAGTTCCGCATCACTGATACCCTCACGCATCAGTGGCCGGAATTCAAACTTGTGCTCCTGGCCCAGGCACAGGTAGAGCGTGCCGTCGACGGCCAGCCGGACCCGGTTGCAGGTTTCACAGAAGTGTTGCGAGATGGGTGTGATAAAACCGATACGCAGCTGGCTGCCTGCGACCTGTACGTAGCGTGCAGGTCCGCCGCCTGGCATGACACCGGGGACCAGTTCGTAGTGCTCGGTCAGCCTGTTTTTAACCTCCTGCAAGCTAAGGTAATGCGATGCCGCGTTGCGACCGGTATCACCCATGGGCATGGTTTCAATAAAGCGCAGCGTGAAGTCGTGTTCGATACAAAATTCGATCATGTCCTCGACTTCGTCATCATTGATGCCCTTCATAACAACCATGTTGATCTTGATTGGACTGAATCCAGCCTGCTTTGCAGCCATTAAACCGTCAATCACCTTGTCAAGGTTACCCCGGGTAATGTCCTTGAAGCGATCTGTTCGCAGTGTGTCGAGGCTGACATTGATGCGGCTGATACCGGCCGACTTTAATTTTTCTGCCTTGTGGCCCAGGCCGACGGCGTTGGTGCTCAATGACAGATCAAGCAGACCGGGTATCCGTGCAAGATTCCCCGCAAGCACCGGCAGGTTTTTGCGGACCAGGGGTTCACCCCCGGTAATCCGGACCCGGCGTACACCCGAAGCGACAAAGGCCCCGATAAGGCGTTCAATCTCTTCAAAGGAGAGCCATTCCTCCGGTTCGCTGAAATCGCGATAGTCGCCCGGGAGGCAGTAAAAACAACGCAGATCGCAGCGATCGGTGACTGACAGCCGGATGTACCCAATGCTGCGGCCAAATGGATCTGTCAGACGGGTGCTCATGGTGTACTAGTGTAGCGCATGTTCGTCTGTCAGGTGGATAGTCTGTCTTCCAGGGTTAGCCGATCTTCCGGGGTGTTCAGATTCAAAAAGGTGTCCGGCGAATGTGAGAAGTCGGCAATGGCGAGAGGGTGCTGGCTGTACCAGGTGTCGATCTTGCGGCCACCCTCGTCCAGGTAGGCCAGCAGGCTGGGGAGCAGTTCACAACGTAACAGCGCAAATACCGGCTGTATGCGTGCACCGTCATGCGCCACGCTGATGTCGGCATGACTGACATCCAGGGCGTGGTACAGGGTTTCCACAAGCGTGTCAGGGATAAAGGGCGAATCACAGGGTGCCGTGACGATATACGACTTGTCCGTGCTGTGCATGCCCGTGGCCATGCCGACCAGTGGGCCGAGATAATCCCCCAGAATATCCGCAATCACTGGCAGGCCATAGACACCGTACTGCTCCTGATTACGGTTGGCGTTGATAATGATATTGCCCGCCTGTGGACGCAGGGCGGTAATAATGAAGTCGATCATGGCCCTGTTTTTGAGGGTTATCAGGCCCTTGTCTTCCCCATCCATGCGGCGCGCCTTGCCACCGGCGAGGATGACGGCCGTGATGTCGTGTACCGGTGTCGCTGTCGTCATGACTCTGGAATGCTATCGTTGCTGCCCACGGCGGGTTAATCATCATGCCACAGGCAGACAATCGCAAGGAGACCGATCATGAATGAAGATATGATAAACATGGAAATCAGAAAATTTCTTAAAAAAGTTGGCATTACCTCACAGCGTGAGATCGAGAAGGCGCTGCAGGCGGCAGCGGGGAGTGGCAAGCTGTCTGGCAGTGAGCCGATAGGTGTGTCTGTCAAGCTGGAAATGCCAACGATTGGGCTGGTTCATACGGTGGACGGAACGATTGCTGTGGAATAGTGATTTATCTTTTTACGTGCAGCGTACGCTGTTCGGGTGGTGCGTCAAAGATAATGTTTTCGGCACCGTGATAGACAAGGAAATGCTTGCCCCTGGCGCGGGCGATCATGGTCATGCCGAGCTCCTGTGCCAGTTCCAGGCCCATGTGGGTGACGCCGGAGCGGGACAGTAATACGGCAATGCCCATATGGGCAGTCTTCATCACGATCTCCGAAGTCAGGCGGCCGGTGGTGTAGAAGATCTTGTTGTCGCCCTGGATATCGTCCAGCCACATGTAACCGGAAATCGCATCGGCTGCATTGTGACGCCCGACGTCCTCGCTATATAAAATGATCTCCGTGTTCTCGCACAGGCCACAGCCGTGTACCGCACCGGCGCGCTTGTAGACCCCGTTGCAGTCCGATACGTTTGCCAGCAGCCCGTAGAGGGTTGACTGCTGTACCGTGATATCCGGCAGCTTCATTGTGTACAGCGAATCCAGTGTGCAGCTGAACACCGTTCCCTGACCGCAGCCGGTGGTGACGGTGCGCTTCTTCAGTTTTTCGTCCCAGCCCTCGATGCCATCCCAGGTGGTGACATTGACTGCCTCGATGTGATGATTCACCTCGACCGACTTGATCTGTTCGAGCCGGTCGACGAAGCGCTGGTTACGCAGATAACCCAGCGCCAGTGCTTCCGGGTGGGCGCCGATGGTCATCAGGGTCACGATCTCGCGCCCGTCGACATACAGCGTCAACGGTGATTCGCCCGGAATCTCGACATCACGACGCTCATTGAACTCATCGACAACCTGTACCGGGTGGGTCGGTGACAGACCGGCATGGGTAATTTCGGGTCGGTATTTGTCCTGTGTCTGTGACATGGCATTTATGTATTGCAACTGGCGCCTGTTTGAGCTGCTGCATTCAGACCTATACTATGGGTTAACGGGGCCTTTTGGTAAAGGATAGCAATTCATGAACCACAGTGGTTGTGTACATGCCTGATTCCCTGACAACACCGGTACCTGATGCGTTTTCCGTGTCCGTTATGGTCGAGTATGTCAGGACACCGGATAATCGCTGGGAGGACGGGCAATGGCAGGTGGCGGGTGTCATTGCTGCCGGCCCGGATGATCAGGAGACAACACCACCCCGGCAATTACATGCGGCCACACAGGACCGGCAGTATCTGCACACCGGCCTGAGCCTGCGCCTGTACAAGGATGATGCCGAAAGCTATTACTACAACCTCGTCAGCGACAATCCCGCTGTCTTTGTAATCTGCAGTCAGGAAGCGGGCGAGCCATTACAGCCGTTTATTGCCACGCTGAGCTATGGCGAGGCCACTTCCTACATGGAAACCGACGAGATTGTCGAGACGGTTGCCATGCCACCCGAGTTATATCGCTGGGCCGAGCGATATGTGCTGGAGCATTACGTCCCCGAAAAGCGCAAGAAACGCAAGCGGGAAAACTGGAAGGAGTCCGGTCATGGGCCGCGAAAGTAAGCCGGGGCAGGAGACAAGCGACAGCCAGGAAGATTTCCTGGCACGCTGGTCACGGCGCAAGGTTGAGGAGCAGCAGGGCACTGTGCATGATGAAACTGCTGCGCTGCAGCAGCAGGCCGGGAGCACTGACAACGAACCGGCCAGGGAACTGACCGATGCCGATATGCCGCCGCTTGAATCACTCAACGAGGACAGTGATTTTGCACCATTCCTGTCAACCGGTGTCAGTGACAGTCTAAGGAAAAAGGCATTGCGCATACTGTTTGGCCAGTCTGCCTTCAACATAACCGATGGTCTGAATGACTATGACGAGGACTTCACAGAGTTTGCCGATCTCGGTAATGTCATTACCCATGAAATGAAACGTGCCCTGCAGCGCGAGCTGACAGGGGAAAAAACTGCGACGACAGCGGTCGATAAGCCGGTTGCAGATGACGGTCCGGATGAGTCCGGCGTGGAAACAGAAAATAACAGCAATAACGAGGCGGCGGAGTCAGATGTTGATACTGATGACCCTGAAAAGGGTGGCACATAATTTAACTGCATACATGCACTGCCAATGACTGAACCGGAGTGGGTATCCCTTCCTGCAGGGGATAGCATCAATGGCAAGGCGCGCACCGCGGCGCTGGCTGTCTCACGTGCCGCTGTTGCTGAACCGGTGGGCAAGGTCGCCTACCAGTCTGCCGGTAAATTGCTGGTTATTGGTACGGAAACCGCCATCGAGGCTGCAACAGCAGTGCTTGGCAGTTTTGACAATATCAGCGCCACCGGTCTGGTTACCGCTAACGGGGCCGGGGCGCCACTGTTGACTGGCTACCTGGGGCATTTCGAGCTCCTGGTGGCGGCCGCAGAACCACAGGTCTACGACCTGGTGCTGGACCTCGGCAGTCCCCCGTTATTGCAGTCCGAACTGCCACCACCCGGTTATTTCGCGCCCGGTGATAACCCGGTCGCTGTGCGGGCCGCACTGGATGGATTAACGGACCTCACCGGCGAGTTTGAAAAACCGCAGTATTTTCATTATGACGCCAGCATTTGTGCGCATGGCCGTAGCGGTATCACCGCCTGTACACGTTGCCTGCAGTCCTGTCCGACGGATGCGATTACCTCCGCAGGTGATGCTATCGAGGTCAATCCGAATCTTTGCCAGGGTGCCGGCAGTTGCGCCACGGCCTGTCCGACCGGCGCGATTACCTACAGTTATCCGCGGCTGAGTGACAGTCTGGACCGGTTGCGCGCCATGCTGAAGGCCTATCGTGAAAACGGGGGTACTGACGCGGTGTTGCTGTTCCATGATGGTGAGGCAGGCCATGACGTGGTCGCAGCCGTTACATCACAATTGCCGGAACATATCCTGCCTGTTGAGGTTGAAGAACTGGGCAGTGTCGGGATGGATACCTGGCTGTCTGCGTTGGCTTATGGTGCGGCAGCCGTTGTGCTGCTGGGCACCTCCCGGTTACCACGATCAGTGGAGAATGAAATTCAGGCTCAGCTGGGTATTGCCTGCGCATTACTGGCGGGCATGGGATATTCCCCTGATGTGCTGCTGTATACCCGGTATCAGGATACGGATCTGATCGGGTTACTCGGAAATCTGTCGCTGTTGAGCAATCCGGAACCAGCCGGTTTTGCCGGCCTGAATGAAAAACGTACCGTCATTCGCCTTGCAGTCGATCATCTGTTTGCATCGGCAACGGGGCAGACGCGTCCACTGGTCTCGCTGCCGTCGGGTGCGCCCTTTGGTGAGGTACTGCTCGATAAAACACGTTGTACCCTGTGTCTGGCCTGTGTATCCCAGTGCCCGGCCAGTGCCTTGTCCGCTGGTGATGAAGCACCGCAACTCGGTTTTATTGAAGCCAATTGTGTGCAGTGCGGGCTGTGCTGCAGAACGTGTCCGGAAGATGCCATCGCCATTACTCCCCGTTATCTCTATGACTTCCCGACGCGCAACACCCGCCGCATACTGTTTGAAGAAGAACCGTTTGCCTGCATTGTCTGCGGCAAGCCGTTTGCAACCCGCCAGATGATCGAAAAGATCATCGGCAAGATGAAGGGTCACCCGATGTTCCAGGGCCCCGAACTGGAGCGACTGAAGATGTGCGAGGACTGCCGGGTAAAAGCCATGCTTGCCAACAAGGACGACGGCAAACCGGTATCACCGGGAGGTTTTTCATGAATGAGGGTTCGCAACCCGCACGCCAGACACTCGAGCCGGGTGAGCAGGCACGTGCCGATATTTATCGCCTGCTGGGAGCGCTGCTGGCAGCGCCGCCCGATGCTGAGATGATTGATCTGTTGCGCAATATTCGCCCGGCAGTGGAGGCTGATGACGTCACCATGACGTCGGCCTGGCGGGCACTGCAGGCGGCTGCCGATGGTCTTGATGTCGATCAGGTAAAAGACGAATATTTCAAATTATTCATAGGCCTGGGGCGTGGTGAACTGGTGCCCTATGCCTCGTTCTATATCCATGGTTTTCTTATGGAAAAGGTGTTAGCCTCGTTGCGGGAAGAACTTGCGGGACTCGGTATCGAGCGGCAGGCCAATGTCGCCGAGCCGGAAGATCATGCGGCTGCGGTGTGCGAGATTATGGGAATGATTATTTCCGAACATGGTCTACACTTGACACAAGCGGCTTTTTTCAAGGATTACGTAGGCTTGTGGCTGGGGCAATTCTTTGCTGATCTTGGCAAGGCCGAAGCCGCGGACTTCTACCGGGCCGTGGCCCAACTGGGGCAGCAGTTTCTGGCAGTGGAACAAAGGTATTTCTCTCTGCCTGAATAAACCATTGCCAACCAGCAACCGTTGGAGGAGACGATGAAACAGCAGCAGGCAGGACCTGTAACCGACCGCCGCAGTTTTCTCAAGGGAGTTGCCGCTGCCGGCGGGGCAGCCGCACTGACAACCTTCGTTGCCTCACGACTGGTGGCCGATGACACGCATGGCACAGCCGCCCGGAAAAGTGAGGTGATGACATCCCGCGGCTACCATGAAACAAACCACATAAGGGACTACTACCGGACACTGAAAACGTGATCCGGTTTTTTTTGGACTGAATTCACCAGGCCGCTGGCAGGCACGTTCACCGATCGGGCAAGTTGCAGTACAGAGACAGGGGCATCTCTGACAATCAGGAGGCTGGACTATGAAGCTGGTCAAGAAGAATCAAGCGACAGATCATTCACAGGCACATGCTGCGTTTACCGTGGCCACCATGGACCGCCGCACATTCCTTAAACGCTCGGGTATCAATGCCGGTGGTATCGCCGCGGTCAGTTCACTGTCGATGTCGATGATGCAAAAGGCATCAGCTGCCACTGAAGCGGCTGCATCCGGTGGCAAGGCCGAACAGGTGCGCACCATCTGTACCCATTGCTCGGTAGGCTGCGGTATTTATGCAGAAGTCGAGAACGGCGTGTGGACCGGCCAGGAACCGGCCTTTGATCACCCCTTCAATCGCGGTGCACACTGCGCCAAGGGCGCTTCGGTACGTGAACACGGTCACGGCGAACGGCGCCTGAAGTACCCGACCAAGCTGGTGAATGGCAAGTGGACCAGGGTGTCCTGGGAGCAGGCCATCAACGAGATCGGCGACCAGATGCTGGCCATTCGCGAGCAGTCCGGTCCGGATTCCGTCTACTGGCTGGGTTCGGCCAAACACAGCAACGAACAGGCCTATCTGTTCCGCAAGTTTGCCGCCCTGTGGGGGACCAACAACGTGGACCACCAGGCACGCATCTGTCATTCCACCACGGTGGCCGGTGTAGCCAACACCTGGGGCTACGGTGCCATGACCAATTCCTATAACGATATTCACAACAGCCAGGCGATCCTGATTATTGGCGGCAACCCCGCCGAGGCGCATCCGGTCTCCCTGCAGCATGTCTTCCGAGCCACGGAACGCAACAATGCGCCGTTGATCGTGATCGATCCGCGCTTCACCCGTACCGCCGCGCATGCTGATCTCTACATGCGCATCCGCCCCGGCACCGATGTGCCGGTGGTCTGGGGCATGCTCTGGCACATTTTCGAGAACGGCTGGGAAGACAAGGAATTCATCAAGCAGCGCGTTTACGGTATGGACGAGGTCCGCGCCGAGGTGGCTAAGTGGACGCCGGATGAAGTCGAACGGGTCTCCGGGGTGCCGGAAGAGACCATCAAGCGTGCTGCGAAGATCATGGCGGAACATCGCCCGGGTACCTTCATCTGGTGCATGGGTGGTACGCAGCACACCATCGGTAACAACAACACCCGTGCCTACTGCATTTTCCAGCTGGCACTTGGCAACATGGGTGTTGCCGGTGGCGGCACCAATATCTTCCGCGGCCATGACAACGTGCAGGGGGCTACCGACTTCGGTGTGCTCAGTCATACCCTGCCGGGTTACTACGGCCTGTCGGGGGGTGCCTGGAAACACTGGGCAAAGGTCTGGGATGTCGACGACGACTGGCTGGCCGGACGGTTCGACCAGGGCAGTTATGAGGAGGCCAAGGGCAAGCCGGCCAAACCGATGAACACCAAGGGTATCCCGGTATCGCGCTGGATCGACGGTGTGCTGGAAGACAAGGCCAACATTGCGCAGCAGGATAACCTCCGTGCCATGGTGTTCTGGGGGCATGCGCCGAACAGCCAGACGCGCGGGCCCGAGATGAAGCAGGCCATGGAAAAACTGGACCTCATGGTCATCATCGACCCCTATCCCACGGTCAGTGCCGTCATGCATGACCGCACCGATGGCGTCTACCTGCTGCCGGCAGCAACCCAGTTCGAGACCTACGGCTCGGTGACCGCCTCGAACCGCTCCCTGCAATGGCGTGACAAGGTCATCGAGCCGTTGTTCGAGTCCCTGCCGGACCACACCATCATGTACAGGATGGCCAGCAAACTCGGCTTTGGCGAGCAGCTCTGCAAGCACATGGCGGTGGAGAATGACGAGCCCAGCGTCGAGGACATCACACGCGAATTCAACAAGGGCATGTGGACCATCGGCTATACCGGCCAAAGTCCGGAACGTCTGAAGCAGCATCAGCAGAACTGGCATACCTTCGACTACACCAGCCTCGAGGCCAGGGGTGGTCCGGCCAACGGCGACTACTACGGTATGCCCTGGCCCTGCTGGGGAACCGCCGGGATGGGGCATCCCGGTACACCCAATCTCTATGACACCAGCAAGCCGGTGGCGCGCGGTGGCCTGAATTTCCGTGCCCGTTTCGGTGTCGAGCGCGACGGCGTCAACTTGCTGGCCGAGGGTTCCTGGCCAAAGGGCAATGAACTCAAGGACGGTCATCCGGAATTCACCGCTGATATGTTGAAAAAACTCGGGTGGTGGGATGACTTGAGTGACAGCGAAAAGCAGCTGGCCGAGGGCAAGAACTGGAAGACCGACCGCTCCGGTGGCATCCAGCGCGTTGCCATCAAGCACGGCTGCGCACCGTTTGGCAATGCCAAGGCACGTACCGTGGTGTGGACCTTCCCGGACCCGGTACCGGTGCACCGCGAGCCGCTGTATACCTCGCGGCGCGACCTGGTGGAGAAATACCCGACCTACGAGGACCGCAAATCGTTCTACCGCCTGCCAACGCGTTACGGTTCGATCCAGGCAAAGGACTACACCGGCGACTATCCGCTGATCATGACCAGCGGCCGGCTGGTGGAATACGAGGGTGGCGGTGACGAAACCCGTTCCAATCCCTGGCTGGCGGAATTGCAGCAGGATATGTTTGCTGAAATCAATATCGTCGATGCCAACAATAACGGCATCAGGGATGGTCAGCAGATATGGGTCGAGGGCCCCGAGGGTGGCCGCATCAAGGTCATGGCAAAGGTGACGCAGGAGGGCGTGGCCGCGGGTGTCGTGTGGTTGCCCTTCCACTTTGGTGGCCATTTCCAGGGCAAGGACCTGCGGGACAAATACCCGAAAGGTGCTGATCCGTACGTGCTCGGTGAAGCCGCCAACACGGCATTAACCTATGGCTACGATTCTGTAACCCAGATGCAGGAAACCAAGTGTTCCCTGTGCCGCATCAGTCGCGCTTGAGACAGGAAGGAGACAAATCATGGCCCGAATGAAATTTCTCTGTGATGCCGAGCGCTGTATCGAATGCAACGCCTGTGTCACGGCCTGTAAAAATGAAAACAATGTGCCTTGGGGCGTCAATCGCCGCCGGGTGGTCACCATCAATGACGGTTCACCGGGCGAACGTTCCATGTCGGTTGCCTGCATGCACTGTTCGGATGCGCCCTGCGCAGCGGTCTGCCCGGTCGATTGCTTCTATTTCACTGATGACGGTGTGGTGCTGCATGACAAGGATGTGTGCATTGGTTGCGGTTACTGCTTCTATGCCTGCCCGTTTGGTGCACCGCAGTTCCCGCAGGACGGTGCCTTTGGACAGCGCGGCAAGATGGACAAGTGCACCTTCTGCGCCGGTGGTCCCGAGGCGGACAATTCCCCCGAGGAGCGAACCAAGTATGGCAGTAACCGGCTGGCCGAGGGCAAGCTGCCACTGTGTGCCGAGATGTGTGCCACCAAGGCCTTGCTGGCGGGCGATGGCGATACAGTTTCCGATATCTTCCGCGAACGGGTGACCTGGCGCGGCTCGGCCGGTATGTCCTGGGGCTGGGGTGTCGCCTATGGCAAGGGCGGCCTGCGCAAGGGCAGGGCGATCGAGGGCAAGGCCACGGGTGGAGAATAATTCAGGCACGTACTTGCATGTGAGTGACCGGCAGAGCAATAGCGGGTGCTGTGACGGCATGACAGGAGGAGCTTGCACGCATGTCCAATAACAGGCAGTCACGCATCCGGCATCATCGAATGGTTGTATTCTCGCTGCTGTCACTACTGTTGCTGACGCTGGTATTGCCGTTGATCCCCTATGCCGTAGCCGATCTCGGAGAGTCTGCCGGCAAGGTCGTCAATCCAGGTGCGGATCTGTGGCGTGAAGTGCGCCAGCGTGATCGCAGCGTGATTGGTACGACCCGGGTGAAGGGTGTTGATAGCGGTGTTTTGATCAACGTCTATGGCGAGGACTGGCGCCAGTTCCGCATGCAGCGATTGATACCCTACGGTGCCGCCCTGATGGGAATCGTCTTGTCTGTCATTCTGCTGTACTACCTGGTGCGTGGCCCGTTGCGCTTACAGGGTGGACCCAGCGGCAAAAAGATCCAGCGCTTTACCGTGTTCGAGCGCACCACCCACTGGTTTACCGTCAGCGTGTTCTGGTTGCTGGCACTGACCGGACTGATACTGCTGTATGGCCGTTTTGTGCTCATCCCGCTACTTGGGCCAGACGGTTTTGGATTAACAGCATCGGCCTGCAAGGAAGCACACAACCTGTTTGGGCCGATGTTCCTGGTGGCGATCCTGATGCTGTTCGTGACCTTCGTTAAAGACAACTTCTATGCGCGCGGTGACATGACCTGGTTGATCAAGGGTGGCGGTCTGTTAGGTGGTGGGCATGTCAGTGCCGGTCGCTTCAATGCCGGCGAAAAGATCTGGTTCTGGATTGCCGTACTCGGTGGCATCGTGTTGTGTGTGAGCGGGCTGATCCTGGATTTTGCCGTGTTCGGCCAGGGCCGCGAGGTGATGGAGCTGTCACATGTACTGCACGGCATCGTGGCATTGATCGTGATCACCGTATCCTTTGGACATATCTATCTTGGCACTGCTGGTGTCGAGGGTACGATCGGCAGTATGACCACCGGCTATGTCGACGAGGCCTGGGCGAAATCACATCATGACCGCTGGTATGCCGAGGTCAAGGCGGCCGCGGTGGATGATAGCGAAACGGAACCGGCAGGTGGCGGCAGTGCCTCAACCGGTGTTGCCAGCCCGACACGCGATGGGTGAAAGCAAAAGGATGAACCATGTTTGAACAATTGGTCGATGGCATATTCTGGGACATTGCCCTGTGGGTATTCGCCATTGGCGTACTGTGGCGCATCCTGTCGATCTTCCGGGTACGCAACAAACCTGATTATTCGGAACCACGCGCTTCGGGACTGGCCGGTGCCATCGGTGCCAATCTGCGTCGTTTCATGCCACGCAGCGAGATGGTTTCGCGTACCCGCCTGCAGTTTGTTGCCGGCTACCTGTTCCACCTCGGCCTGTTTGCGCTGCTGGTTTTTGCGGCACCGCATGTGCTGTTTATAGAGGCACAGACCGGACTAAGCTGGACTGCGATGCCGTACTGGGCGTTTATCATTTCGGCACAGATCGCTTTCATCGGTCTGATGCTGCTGTGGATTTATCGCATTATGCACCCGGTGACCCGGCTGATTTCGGATGTCGATGATCACCTTGCCGCGATTCTGACATTCATCGTCATGTTCACCGGCTGCATGGCACTGCTCGGCGAATTCAATGGCCTGCGGGTGTTGCACCGCTTCATGGTTGAACTGTGGTTGGTGTACTTTCCGTTCAGCCGACTGATGCATGCCTTTATGTTTATACCCAGTCGCGCTTTTACCGGCGCCTGGTTTGGCCGCCGCGGGGTGAAGGCATGAATGACAGACTGACGCGTGGTATTGAGGCCATGCGGGCGCAGATGGATAGCAGGGTGATGTCCTATATGTCCAGCTGCGTGCACTGCGGCATCTGCGCCGAGGCCTGCCTGTTCTATACAGAAACAGGTGATGCGCGTTACACGCCGATCTACAAGACCGAACCGTTGCGCAAGCTGTGGCGGCAGGAATACACCTTCTGGGGCAAGCTCGCCGCCAGCATGGGCTTGAGCAAAAAACTCACCGAGCAGGACCTTGCAGACTGGGAGGAACTGGTCTATGACGGTTGTACCATGTGCGGTCGCTGCAGCCTGGTGTGTCCGGTGGGTATTGATATCGCCTACATGATCCGCAAGGTGAAGGAAGGCCTTTCTGCGGCCGGATTTTCACCCGGGGACCTGGTAGAGGCCGGCAGGCGTGCCGTGGGAATCGGCAGCCCCATGGGTGTCACGCTGGCGACACTGCAGGCGACGATACGGGTGCAGGAGAAGGAGACCGGCATCAAGGTGCCGATGGATGTCGAAGATGCCGATTATCTGCTGCTACTGTCGTCCGGTGAAATCGCCGGCTTCCCCGAGTTCATCGGTTCACTGGCCAGGATATTCAAGGCAACCGGCGTGTCCTGGACTATCAGCAGTGACTATTTCGAGGCCACCAACACCGGCGTACAGCTGGGTAATTCAAAAATGGCCACTATCCTGGTCGAACGCGTGGTGGCCGCGGCCGGGAAACTGAAAGTTAAATATGTCATAAGCCCTGAATGCGGGCACGCCTACAGCACTATCCGCTGGGATGCAGCGAATTTTATCGGCCGGCCGTTGCCGTTCAAGGTTGTGCATATCATGGAACTGCTGGACGAGCTGCGTCGCGATGGCCGTCTGAAGACGGACGGTGTTACCGATGAAAGGATCAGTTATCACGATCCCTGTAACGCCGGGCGCCGCGGTGGTGTGCTGGATCAGCCGCGCAAGCTGTTGAACATGGTTGCACCAAACTTTGTTGAACTGCCCGAGACCGGCGCCATGAACTGGTGCTGTGGTGGTGGCGGTGGCGTCAGCACGATCGAACGTGCTAATGAACTGCGTCTCAAGGTTTTCAGTGCCAAGAAACGGCAGCTGGACGCAGTAAAGGTAGCGGGACTGGTGACCGCCTGTTCAAATTGCCGGCATATGCTGGAAGACGGCCTGGAAGATAACGAAATGTATGACGTCGAGTTGCTGGGTATTACCGAGCTGATTGCAGACCACCTGGCCGAGCCGGGTGGCTGAGAGCCTGCCCGGTCAGGGCGGCGTATCACCGGCATTCCATTCGCCGCTGCGGCCACCGGACTTGTGCAACAGGTGCACATCCTCGATGACCATGCCGCGGTCCACTGCCTTGCACATGTCATAGATGGTCAGTGCGGCGACCGAGGCGGCGGTGAGGGCTTCCATTTCAACACCGGTTGCGCCCTTGAGTCGACAGGCCGTGGTGATATGGACGCAGCTGTTGTCGACATCCAGTGTGATATCGACGTCGATTCCGGTAAGCAGCAACGGATGACACATCGGGATCAGTTCGGCACAGCGCTTGGCGGCCTGAATACCGGCAACCCGGGCGACAGCGATTACATCGCCTTTTTTATGCCCACCGGACTCGATAAGATGCAGGGTCTCTGCGGCCATGCGAACCCGAGCTCCGGCACGCGCCTCGCGTACCGTCTCGGGCTTGTCGCCAACGTCGACCATGCGTGCGGCGCCACTGGCGTCGATGTGTGTAAGTTTGCTCATAACAGGAAATATTGCGCATGAAGCACATTTTTGCAAATCTGATTATTCTCTCCATCGTTCTGTTTTCTACACATGCACTGGCCGGTGAGCGCCCTGTGGTCCGTATGGCCATCACCACCAGTACTGAAAACTCGGGCCTGCTTGATATTATTCAACCGGTCTTTGAACAGGTGCTGGATATCAGGGTGCATGTTATTGCAGTTGGTACCGGCAAGGCGCTTGAACTGGGGCGGCGCGGCGATGTCGATGTGGTACTGGTGCATGCGAGGCCGGCTGAAGAGGCCTTCGTCGCGGCGGGTTATGGTGTGGCCCGTCATGAGATTATGTACAACGATTTTATTATGGTTGGTCCGGAGGATGATCCCGCCGGCGTGCGCAGCATGCGGGATGCCGGCAAGGCCCTGGCAAGGATCGCGGCCGCTGCTGCCGTCTTCGTGTCACGTGGTGATGACTCCGGCACCCATAAAAAGGAACTGGCGATCTGGCAACAGGCCGGCATTGAACCTGAGGGGTACTGGTACCGGCAGGTGGGCCAGGGGATGGGCAAGACCCTGCAGATCGCCGGTGAGATGCAGGCCTACACGCTGGTTGACCGTGGTACCTGGCTGGCCCACCGCGCAAACATCCCGCTCAAACTGCTGGTGGCCGATGGCCCTGACCTGAAAAACGCCTACGGTATTATCGCGGTCAGCCCTGAACGCTTCCCGAATGTACATTATCCGGATGTGGAACGCCTGATTCACTGGTTTGGGTCCGACGAGGCGCATGCCCTGATTGCCGGATACCGCGTCGATGGCGAACAGTTGTTCTACCCGGTTAACTAGTGTGGTCTAACGGATAACGTGGATAGCCTGTCTGCCAGCACTGCTGAATCCTTCCGCCTGTTGTTTTCCGGTGACGCGGCATTGTGGGTCATAATTTTCACCTCATTCACTGTCTCGGTGCGGGCAATCTTGATCGCTGCACCACTCGCCTTTGTTGTGGCGTTCCTGATGGCACACCTGCGTTACCGCGGACGGCGCACCATGATTGCCGGTTTCAGTGCGCTGCAGTCCATTCCTGCTGTGGTAGTCGGTCTGACGGTGTACCTGGTGTTTTCCCGCAGTGGACCGCTGGGCGACCTGCAATTGCTGTTTACCCATTCGTCGATGATTATCGGGCAAATCCTGCTGTCGTTTCCGCTACTGGTTGCGCTAAGTCACGCGGCCTTTCAGGCAGCCGACCGGCGCGTCTGGGAAACCTCGGTCACCCTGGGCGCAAAACCGTACCGTGCCTTCATGACGCTGCTTCATGAAATCCGTTTCGGACTGATCGCGGCACTGCTTGCCGGTTTTGGTCGTATTATTGCCGAGGTCGGCTGTTCCATGATGGTGGGCGGTAACATCCTTGGTTATACCCGCAATATTCCGACGGCCATAGCGCTGGAGACTACCAGGGGCGAGTTTGCACAGGCGATTGCACTGGGCATGGTATTGCTGGTCCTGGCACTGCTGCTGAATGGCCTGCTGGCCTTTTTCCAGGGACGGGGTGAAATGTCATCATGAGTGAAATTATTCACTACAGCGCGTTGCGCAAGACCGTACATGGCCAGTTGTTGCTGGACATCGACTCACTGGAGATTTATGAGCAAGCCTGTGTTGCGCTCAGTGGTCGCAACGGCGCAGGCAAATCAACCCTGATGCGGATCATCGCCGGTCTTGAGGCACCGGACAGCGTGACGGTGTCCTTTGACGGCCAGACAATGCCCTGGCGACGCGCATGCCAGCGGATGCGCACCCATGTAATCTATCTGCACCAGAACCCGTACCTGTTTGATCGCAGCGTCACCGACAATATTGCCTATGGCTTGCGTCACCGGGAACTCTCGATCAAGGATATTTCCCGCAAGGTTGCGGAGGCACTGGACTGGGCCGGCATCAGTCATCTGCAAATGCGTAATGCCCGTGAACTGTCTGGTGGTGAGCGCCAGCGGGTGGCCTTTGCGCGTGCCCGCATATTGAAACCCCGGGTGTTGCTGCTGGATGAACCAACGACCAACATGGACAGCGAGGCACGCGAGCAGACTTACCGGATGATCAAGCGGCTCAAGGACGATGGTGTCAGCATCCTGCTGGCAACACATGAGTTCCACACGGTGGCACATTTGTGTGATGTGCACCTGTCGCTGGAGTCCGGCAGCCTGCGGCCGCAGTCGATTGACTCCGCCGGTGGTGAGCGCAAGATCATTCCATACGGCTAAGAATTCTCTGCTAAATTAACACATGTCATTCCCGCGGAAGCGGGAATCCAGTACAGTGCTGGTCCATAAAACTGGATTACTCGCGGCGCTCGCCCTGCGGGTCGCTGTGCGGGCGTTCAACGCGCTATGTGCTTTTGTCCGCCTCTCTGCTTCACTGCGCGGACTGACGTAATATTTGGGGATCTCTGTATGCAAAATAATGAAATCGAAATACAACCCGGCTGCTGTGAAGATGAATTGAATACCGGCTTGTTGACGGTCGATGAGGCACAGGCACGTATCCTGGACAGCGTTACAGCCATTGGCGGGACAGAATCCCTGCCAGTGCGAGAAGCGCTGGGCCGCGTGCTGGCCGGGGATATCGTGTCACCGATCGATGTGCCGTCACACACCAACTCCGCCATGGACGGTTACGCCGTACGTGCCGAAGATCTGCCGGACGAGGGTGTACGCGAGTTCCCGGTACCGGGAACCTCGTGGGCCGGTCGTCCCTGGCTGACAGCGATTGAACCCGGGCAGGCGGTACAGATCATGACCGGCGGCATGATGCCAGAGGGTGCCGATACCGTTGTCATGCAGGAGCATGTGGAGCGTGATGGTGACATGGTACGCATCGGCAGTGGTCACAAGCCCGGGCAGAATGTACGTAGCGCCGGTGAGGACCTTGCTGCAGGGCAGTCGGTGTTGGCAGCCGGCAAGCGCCTGACCGCTGCCGATATCGGTGTGCTGGCCTCGATTGGACTGGGTGAAGTCAGTGTCTTTCGCCGTCTCAAGGTTGCCTTCTTTTCTACCGGCGATGAGTTGCGTGCGGTGGGTGAACCGCTAGCTCCCGGCGAGATTTACGACAGTAATCGCTACACACTCTATGGCATGCTGAAGAAGCTCGATGTCGAGATTGTCGACATGGGTGTGGTACGCGACCGGCGTGATCTGATTGAACAGGCCTTTAACGACGCAGCAGTCCGGGCCGACGCCATCATAACGTCGGGCGGTGTTTCCGTTGGCGAAGCCGATTTCGTCAAGGAGACACTGGAAAAACTCGGCAGCATGTCGTTCTGGAAAATTGCCATGAAGCCGGGACGGCCGGTGACCTTCGGACACATCAACGATGCCGTGTTCTTTGGCCTGCCGGGCAATCCGGTCTCCGTCATGGTGACGTTCTTCCAGTTTGTGCGTCTGGCGCTGCTGAAGATGACCGGCGAAACCGGTGCAAGCGGTGTTTACACTGTCAGCGCACGAACCACGACCGCCTTGCGCAAACGCCCCGGCCGTTTTGAATTCCAGCGTGGTGTGCTGGAGCAGGCTGCACCTGGTGAGTTCACCGTGCGCAGTGCCGGTGCCCAGGGTTCCGGTATCCTGCGCTCCATGAGCGAGGCCAACTGTTTCATCCTGCTCGACCCCGACTGCACCAGTGTTGATGCCGGCGAGCAAGTCGTGGTGCAGCCGTTTCAAAACCTGATCTGAAGTAACGAGAGTAATAATGTCCAACAATCCAAACGAACGTATATTCAAACCCCTGAACATCGTTGTCATGACAGTGTCGGATTCACGCACTGAGGCCAATGACACGTCCGGTGATACGCTGGTGAAACTGCTGACCGGGGCCGGTCATACGCTGACGGAAAAGCGCATCGTTCCGGACGATATTTACCAGATACGCGCGGTTGTGTCGCAATGGATCGCCGATGAAACAATCAATGCGGTCATCACCACCGGTGGGACCGGCATCACCGGGCGCGACAGTACACCGGAGGCCGTGAAAGTTTTACTTGATAAAGAGATAGAAGGGTTTGGCGAGGTGTTTCGTGCCGTGTCGTACGAAGAAATCGGTACCTCGACTATCGCGTCGCGAGCCGTGTCAGGGGTCGCCAACGCAACTTTTATATTCTGCTTGCCGGGATCAACCGGTGCCTGTCGTACCGGTTGGGGCAAGTTGATCAGTCACCAACTCGATTACCGGACCCGGCCGTGTAACCTTGTAGAACTGATGCCGCGGGTACTTGAGAAAGGATAAACGTTTACCGGTCCAGCATGGAATAACAGGCACACACAGGCATAGCGCCCAACGAGGCGTGTGACCTGCGGGTGTAAGTATTATCTTTCTTTAGTAATTGCTGAGGAGGATCACCGTCCAGGTGATCGCCAGCAATGTCAGCGCTGCTATGGTTATTGCGACACACCAGACACAGGTCTTGCCTACTGCAGATTTCAAACTCATGGTTATATCCTCCATGTATTATCCCGTTTGTCGGGATTAGTATTTTATAAATTATTTATATGCTGATATCGGTCACTTAGGTACTGATTCCATCATAAACTAAAAATACGGCAATGCAAGTCGGCAGCAGTTTAGTCGTTGATTTTCTGGCACTTAAACCCGATCGGGTTTGAATCAGTATAAGTATATCAAAATATCCCTATATGTTGATCTAGGTCATACCGATCTCCGGATCGTCCGTCCAGAATAGTCTGCATCAGTGGGTGGCTAGTCCGAATATTTTTGTTTGTACTCTGGAATGTACTGGCGCTGTTGCTGCAGGATGCGTGCTCGTTGAGATTTGGCCACTAATGGCTTTAATTCAATACGGCTGCCTTGTTTGATCTTCTTTTAATCTGTAGGAGGGCGTGAGAAATGAAATTCTTTTCAATGAAAACCTTTGTATTATTACCAGTGGCAGCCGCCTGTGCCTTTGCTGGCCAGCAGGCCAGTGCCGAATCTGACACTTTTGTCGATGCGATAAAGAATGGCAAGGCAGGCCTCAGCTTTCGTCTGCGTTATGAAGATGTTGAAGTCGATACACCGTCAGATGATTCTGCGGATGCACTCACCTTGAGAACCCGCTTGAACTACACCACGGATACCTTCAAGGGTTTTGGGGCCATGCTGGAGATGGATGACATAACCTCGCTGACAAGCGTGAATTATAACGATGGCGTCAATGGCAAGTCCGGGCCTGCTATTGCTGATCCCGAAGGTACCGAGGTGAACCAGGCCTATCTCTCGTACGCGTACAAGGAAACCGGTGGCCGATGGGGTCGCCAGCGCATCATACTGGATAACGCGCGCTTTATAGGCAATGTAGGCTGGCGCCAGAACGAGCAGACCTATGATGCCTTAAGCATTAGCAGCAAGAGCCTGCCGGATGCCAATCTCTTTGCGGGCTATGTGACCAATGTCAATCGTATTTTTGGCGAGGACAGCCTGGTGGGTGATGTTGATCAGTCAACCCTGCTGTTGAATGCCAGCTATGAGGGTCTGTCATGGGGCAAGTTTACCGGTTACGGCTATTTGCTTGATGCTGATCCGTCAGGCAAACAGTCTGCAGCGGGCGCAAATTTCAACCGCTGGGATACCAATACGTATGGCCTGCGTTTTGCGGGCTCCACCGATGCGAGTGACAGTGTCAAGGTGTCTTATGCGGCTGAATATGCAACCCAGTCAGATACTGATGACAATCCGCTATCCTATGATGCGGACTACTACAACCTTGAGGCTGGCATCACTTTCGTCGGTGTCACTGTCAAGCTGGGTACCGAGATGCTGGGCGCCGATGGTAGCGATGGTTTTTTTATTACACCGATGGCAACACTGCATAAATTCCAGGGCTGGACAGACCAGTTCCTGGGTGGCGGACTCGGTAATATCCCCGGCGGTATCGAGGATGTCTACCTCAGCGTTGGCGGTAAAGTGGCTGGTATCAAACTGTTAGCGGTCTACCATGACTTTACCTCTGATGATAAAGGGGCCAGTGGTAACCCCAGTGATGACCTGGGTTCAGAGATCGGTTTCCTGGTCGGCAAGGATTTCGGTAATTACGGTCTGCAGCTGAAATATTCGGATTATGATGCTGATGATCATGGTGTAGATACCGAGAAACTGTGGTTGACGGCCAGCGCCAGGTTCTAGGAGATGCTGGTTAAATCCCCCCGGTCATTCAGGACCGGGGGATTGGTGTTACTTGACGGGGTGGAATGACAGTTCAGGTAATCGGGGTCCCTGGATGGCACTGGAAAATAAAAACCTGGCCAGGACCATAAATACGAGCTGCGACCGCTGTTGCGGCAGGGGATAAGTGATGACGGCCTGAAGGAGGCGATTTTTGAAGCGCTGAGGCTGAAGCCGGAGCGCCATGAATTCAACGAGAAGCGCGAGCAGGTCGTGCGCTTCATGAGCATGACCGGCGGATAATGCCCGTAATAGCGTCTATACGATGCTCAGCGCACCAACAGGGCAGGCCGGTACACACATGCCACAGCCAGTGCAGCGATCAGTGTCGATTTGTGCCCGACGCTGGTATTCAGTGCTGATGGCCTGGTAATCACAACGTCCCTGGCAGGACATGCAGATCACATCGTTCCAGGCGATGCAGGTATCCCGGTTCAACCGGGCCTTGCCAATCGGAGGGTTGAGCGATTCATTAATCTTGATCTCCATGGGGCAGGCCGTCACACAGGCCCTGCAAAAGGTGCAGCCGGAATTTCCAAAATCAAGCCAGGGTGTGCCGGCCAGTTCATGCTCTGCCGGGTGCAGCCGGATAATATCCGGCTCACAGGCTGTCAGACACGGGTGTGCGCAGTCCGGGCAGTTTTTATCCAGCGGCAAGCCCCGGTGCCAGGGTGGCGGTGGCCCCAGCGGTTGCTGCCTCACTGCTTCTGCGCTGCGGCCTTTACGGGTCAGCAGTGCGCCACGCAGGAAAGCCCTGCGCCCGCCGTCTATTTCACTCAACGATAGGTGCTTTCTACCAGCGGTGCGGCGTTCGACTGCGGTACGTGACATTGTGTGCAGTTGAAGCGGGCACCCGCCAGCTCATCCATATCGCTGCTTGCATAGTGATCCTTTGACATCGGGCTCTTGCTTTTCCTGGTTCTGTCCATGTTTTTGGGCTTGTCGATATATTTGGGCACATCGTGACAGTCCAGGCACTGGTTGTCATCGGCAATGACGGGCAGGAATTCATCGACCCGATGCGGGATCTGGGGCGGTGCATTCTCCCAGGCCCGTGGCAGCGGGTCATTATAGCCAGGCTTGCCATCGCTGTAGGCATAGGTGTCCGGTGTCGGTGTATCAAATACGCTGGTCTTGCTCAGGCCCATGTTCAGTTCATCGATGGCACCACCGCTCGATGCACAGGCGGTTACGACGACTATCAGGCCGAGCGTGGCGAGGAACGGGGTTGTTTTCATGCTGCTCTCCTTTGGTTGGATTGGGTTGTGTCTGGTTTCTGCGGGGCTTCGATAAAGCGACGCAGGTCGAAATGCAGGGTGTCCTCAGGACAGATGCTGATGCAGCGACCGCAGTTGGTGCATTCGCCGGAGGCGATCATGCCGGCTGCGGCTGCTTCCCTCAGGTTCAGAACCTGGGGTTCCGGGCAGACCTTGGCGCACTCACCACAGTGCGTGCACGTGGGTGTGTCAAAGCGGATGCGTAGCAGTGCCAGTTTTCCGACCAGGGCATAAAAAGCGCCCAGCGGGCAGAGGTGACCACACCAGCCGTTGCGCAAGATAAACAGGTCAAACAGGAAGACACCCAGCACGGCTGTCCAGCCGAGCCCGATGCCAAAGATCAGTTCCCGATGCAGCATGCTGATGGGGCTGATCCACTCGAATGCGGCAACGCCGGTCAGTACCGAGAGCAGCAGTGTCAGCGCCAGTACCGTGTAGCGGGTATTACGGCTGAGCCGGAACAGGTCGGAAATGCCCAGGCGGCGGCGCAGCCAGGCGGCCAGGTCAGTCACCATATTGATGGGGCACACCCAGGCACAGAACACGCGGCCCCCGAGCAGGGCATAGAAGGTGAGGATGATGGCGGCACCCAGCATCACCTCTTGCAGTGGAAAACTACCAGTCAGCATGATCTGCAGCACGGCAAAGGGGTCGGCCATGGGGATGAAGCCGAATAATTCCGAGCTGCTCAGGTTGCCGGTCAACACCGGTCTGCCGGCGGCCTCCCAGCCCCAGCGTACCGTGCCGATGAACAGTAGCAGTACCCCGAGTTGCACTGCACGGCGCAGTAACAGGAAGCGCCATACCCGTAGTTTGCCGCCGAAGGATTCCGGCATGACAAAGGGTCTGACCGGCCGGCCATTGGGGCCGGTCCTTAGCGGTTTGCCTGCCTGCTTCACGGTGATCCCTCGTTCAGGTAATCCAGCCCGGTTGCCGGCGCGCTGGCACCGGCCGCATCACCAGCGGCCTTGAATTCCTGCGTGATCGGGCTGTCGATGGTCCAGCCGAGACGGTAGTGATCGCCGATCTGGCCCTGCACCAGGTCTGGCTGCAGTACCCGAATGGCTGCCTTCTGGGTGGGGCATGCCTTCTCACAGATGCCGCAGCCGGTACAGGCATTGCTGTGTACCAGTGGTACAAACATGGCGTGCTTGCTGATGCGGCGCGGGTGATGTTCGACCGTGATAGCCGTGCCCTGCACCGGGCATTCGCGGAAGCAGATTTCACAACGCAAGCCTTGCCAGGAGAGGCAGTTCTCGATGTCGATGACGGCCAGCCCCATGTGCGAGTCATCAATGTTATCCAGTGCGTGGTCCAGCGCACCGGTCGGGCAGACCGGGACACACGGGATATCTTCGCACATGTAGCAGGGCGTCTCGCGCGGGATGAAATAGGGCGTGCCAATGGGGATGCCGGATTCTGCTGTTGCCAGCTTCAGGGTGTCATAGGGGCAGGCATCCACGCACTGGCCGCACTTGATGCAGCGGGCATTGAAGTCCGCTTCGGCAAGCGCCCCTGGCGGGCGTATGGCGAACGGCGTCGCCCGCGCCTGCTGCGTCAGCAGGTACGACCAGACCAGGCCGCCGGTTGCCGCCAGAGCGGCCCCCTGGCCCATCCTGGCGAAAAAATCGCGCCGCGAGATCGATGTTTTCCTTCCCATGAAACCGTCCCCCGGGAGCTGGCCTGGCTGCCGCCAGGCGTCTCCAGGGAATCATGCTCAGGCCTTGTAGACCTTGATGGCGGTTTTCTTGAAGTCCTCTTCCTTCGACATGGGACAGGTCACATCAAGACAGACTTTATTAACAAACACGCCCTCGTCGAAGAACGCTGCAAAGGTATACCCCTTTGGCGGACGATTGCGCCCCTGGGTCTCCACCACGGCCTTGACCTTGCCGCGGCGCGACTCGATCCAGACCACATCATTGCGCTTGACGCCGCGTGCTTCGGCATCGGACGGATTCATGAACAACTGCGCTGTGGGAACGGCACGGTGCAGTTCAGGGACCCGCCGCGTCATGGTGCCGGTGTGCCAGTGTTCCAGTACGCGTCCAGTGGAGAACCACAGGTCATAGTTTTCATCCGGTTGCTCCGGCGGTGCCGCGTAGGGCCGGAAGAAGATCTTCGCCTTGCCTGCCAGGCTGGTCTTCTCCTTGTTGGTGACCTTGTCCAGATCGCCGCCCGGCAAGGCCTTGAGTGCCTTGCCGTAGAAGTCAAAGCCGCTGCCTTTTTTGCAATAGGAATCGTACTTCTCGTTGAAGCGCCACTGGGTTTCCTTGCCATCGACGACCGGCCACTTGAGGCCACGCACGTCATCGCGGTAATAGACATCGAACTTTGCCAGATCATGCGCATGTCCCACACCAAATTGCCGGTATTCGTCAAACAGGGCCTTTTCCGGGAACCAGCCATCGCCGAGTTTTTCTGCAATGTGGTTGGCATGCCCCTTGGAGACCGAGTTATCGGGCCACTTGACCTTGCGGTTGTCCTTGTTGGCGAACAGCACGTCGTAGAGGGTGTCTTCGGGTGAATAGCCCATCTTCTCGGCTTCGGCCAGTACACTGGGCAGCTTGCCGTTTTCGAAGCCGTCGGCCGCAAGTCCCGGCACCGCCTGCTCGCCCCAGACCTCCTTGAGCTTGAAGCGCTTGGCGAATTCCAGCCCCTGCCAGACATCACCCATTGCCTCACCGGGAGGTGCCACCTGTTCCCGCCAGGCCTGTGTGCGGCGCTCGGCGTTTCCGTACAGGCCCCACTTTTCGAAGATCATGGCCGTGGGCAGAATGAGATCCGCCACCTTGGCCGAGACCGTGGGGTAGGGGTCGGATACCACCAGGAAGTTGTCCGTCTTGCGTGCCGCCTTGATCCAGTGGTTGGCATTGGCGGTTGCCTGGAAGGGGTTGTTGACCTGTACCCAGGCCCACTTGACCGAGCCATCCTCCAGGTCGCGCATGATCTTGGTAATGTGGCTGCCCACCTTGGGATTCAGGGTCTTGGCCGGCACTTTCCAGATGTTTTCACTGAATGCCCGGTGTTTGGGATTGAAGACCACCAGGTCAGCCGGCAGGCGGTGGGCAAAGGTGCCCACTTCGCGTGCGGTACCACAGGCGGAGGGCTGGCCGGTGAGCGAAAAGGCGCCGTTGCCCGGCATGCACTGCTTGCCGAGCAGCAGGTGGATGGCGTAGATCTGCTCGTTTACCCAGCTGCCGCGGTAATGCTGGTTGAAGCCCATGGTCCAGAAGCTGGTTACCTTGCGGCCCTGGTCGACATAGAGGTCGGCAAGTCCCTTGAGTTTGGCCTTGAAGGATTCCAGGTCCTCGTCCGGGTCGCCCTTGGACAGTTGTGCCACGAAGTCCAGGGTGTAGGGCTCCACGCCTTTCTTGAAGTCATCGAAACCGATCATCCAGTGCTTGACCGGTTTCTTGGTGTTTTTCTGTTCCACGACTTCGCCGGCCTTTCTGCGCTGGGCGATGGCCTCGTCCTTGTCCAGCGTGATTTTCAACTCCTTCGCCTGGATGTCCTTTTCGGCATCGAACGCATATTTGGAGGTGGCGCGCATGCCGTAACCGATGTCGTAGGGGCCGGTGGCGAACACGCAGTGCTTTTTGACAAATCCATGGTTGACCGCATCGCGTTTGATGATTTCGCGCAGCAGGTAATTCTGGATAGCGAGGTCGGTACCCGGTTTGAAGACGATCTCGGTGTCGGCAATATCGGATGTCTGGTTGCTGATGGTGGTCAGGTTGACCAGCTTGACGTTCTCGTTTGAGAGCCGGCGGTCGGAGACACGCGCCCACAGAATCGGGTGGCACTCGGCCATGTTGGCGCCCCAGGTGACGACGGTATCGGTGTGCTCGATGTCGTCGTAGTTACCGGCCGGTTCATCGATGCCGAAGGTCTGGATAAAACCCACCACGGCCGAGGCCATGCAGTGGCGTGCATTCGGATCGATGTTGTTGCTGCGGAAGCCGGCCTTCATCAGCTTGGCCATGACATAACCTTCCGGGATGGTGTACTGCCCGGAGCCAAAGACGGCGACGCCGTGCGGGCCCATGTCCTTGTAGGTCTTCTTGAATTGCTTCTCCATTTCGTCAAAGGCGCGTTCCCAGCTGACGGCCTGGAACTTGCCCTGCTTGTCGAACTGGCCGTCTGTCATGCGCATCAATGGCTGTGTAAGACGGTCCTTGCCGTAGATGATCTTGCCGTTGAAGTAGCCCTTGATGCAGTTGAGCCCCTTGTTGACCGGCGCATCGGGATCGCCCTTGGTGGCGACGATGCGGCCCTCTTTGGTGCCAACCATGATGCCGCAACCGGTACCACAGAAGCGGCACACCCCCTTGTCCCACTGCACGCCGGCCTCGGCCTCTTTTGACTTGGCCAGGGCGGTGACAGGTATCGTGATGCCGGCGGCAGTGGCGGTGGCTGCTGCTGCACTGGTCTTGAGAAACTCTCTGCGTGTCACGTCCATTGTTTTCTCCTGAATAAGGTTGGGTGTTGCAGGGTTATTCGTTTAAAAAACCGGGTACCTTGACGGTATCAAGGTCTTCGTCGGCGAGTTCTGCGGGAATGGCGTCCAGCAGCTCGTTGTCTTCCTCGAAATTGTGGTAGGACATCTCCGCCAGGATAATGCCGGGCAGGGCGCGGATGCGCTTCAGACCATTAACTTCATCATTAATGGATTCGGCCTCCTGGGTGATAACGATGCGGCCGGTTGCCGCCTCGATATGGTGGACGTCGATGCCGTCCATCCCGTTCAGCTGATCGACCATTGACTCGACCCGTTGTGGTGAAACAATGACGAGGATGCCTGAGATATTCATTAGCTGTTAATGCCCTCCGGGCCAAGGCTGATCGATGCAGTCAATACTATTGGATGAACATAGGCAAGTTTAATTGGCAATTCCATGATCTATGTCAATTAGGAAAGTATAGCAACAGGGTCTCCAATCGCCACTGGCCTGGTGCGGATCAAGCCCGCTGTGCAGGTATGGTTATTCAGAACTTTTGCTGCGATCACCCAACAGGCGCATCGCCCAGGCGAGCAGGAAGATGATCAGTGCCAGCAGCCCCAGTTCCGCCAGCTGGGCCTGAAAAACCGGGTTGGTGAGATCGGCGTGACCGGCGCTTTCCGCCGTGATGATCAGCATACGCCGAATGGCCGCGATAATACCCACGATAAGAAAGGGTTCGGTCTCGAGTTGCTGGGTGCGGGTAATGCGCCCGACGGTGTAGATGATTTCTGCCAGCATCAATGCCAGCAGGACGCGATCCAGCAGGTGCACCATGGCGGTGGTGTACTGGCCCTCCATGATGCTGCCGGCCATCTCGATAAGGGCGGTAACCAGCAAACCGGCTGCCGCCAGGACCAGGATGTAGCCGGCGGCAAGGTAGATATAATGCTCGGCCTGTTCCAGCCGGGTGGGGTGCTCCTCCGGGTTATCTGACATGGGTTTTTCCTTGCCGGACCTGTTATTGCGCACCCTTTGTACCTGGCAGGTACGATTTGCCCTGACGTATTAGAAACAGACCAGATACTACCGCCTTTGACTTGTAATTTATAGCAAAATCGGGGAGTATCAACTCGAAATAACCGTGGGGGCTCGGGCCGAAACGACAGGCCCGGGAAAAGTAAACAAAAACGTGCAGCATTCCTTTCATGTTTCTGTGTTCCTCCATCTGCCCGAAGAGGGGCAGGTGCCTGTGTTTTCCGTAGAGGCTACGTGCCAAATGCTTGGGTGAATCAGTCAAGGAGAAAACTCATGAATCAACTAACCCCTGAAGAGGAGCAAAAGATCCTCGATAGTCCGCCGCTTGGTACCTTTGCACTGATGCTGCTGCTGGGTGCGCTGATGTTCGCCGGGTGGGCCTGGATGTTTTTCGGCATGTTCCTTGAACACGGACCGGTAAACTAATTCGTCATGCCGGCGCATGCCGGCATCCAATGCATTGAAAACTCTGGATCCCGGCATGCGCCGGGATGACATAAAAAAATTAATCAGAGGTTCCCTAAGGAGAGAAAGGCAAAATGGCTGATCCATTGAAAAGTATCTGCGATGACCCGCTGGAAAGAACATGGGTCTGGATATCCCTTGCCCTTGCCGTCGTGATGGGGGTGATGCTGGGTTATTTTGCCGTGGCCAATAACCTTCACCCGCCCAGCAATGTCGAGACCATCGATTCCTCGCGACTGCATCTGTCGGAAGAGTTCGCCGAGGACAATCTCGGGGTGAAGACGAATCCCGACGGCAGTGTGCGGGTCACCCTGGTGGCGGCACGCTATGGTTTCTATCCGCCGCGTATCGAGGTGCCAGTCGGCACGCCGGTCACCTTCAGGCTGGCCAGCGCCGATGTCCTGCACGGGGTGCATGTACCGAATACCAACATGGCCACCATGGTCGTCCCGGGCTATATCGCGGAGGTGACGACCACATTTCCACATACGGGGGAATACTCCCTGCTGTGCAATGAATACTGCGGACTCGGACATGACTCCATGTGGTCACGCCTGGTCGTTGTGCCAAAGTCGGCGGGAGGCCAATCATGAATACTGACAAGGCAGCCGGCCTGGCACTGGCCAATATGTGGGTCGGCTTTATTGCCTTCCTGGCCGCAGCCTTCATGGGTCTCTACCAGGTCGCAGAGCGTAGCGGCCTGGTACCGGCCATTGAGTCGCCCGAACTGTATTTTGCCTCGGTATCGACGCACGGGGTGCTTATGGGTTTTGTCCTGACGACGTTCGTGGTGATGGGCTTCGGCTACTACACGGCCACGACCAGCCTCAAACAGGCCCTGTGGAACAAGCCGCTGGCCTGGTTCGGGTTCTGGTTGTCGATCATCGGTGTGCTGTTGGCGGCCGTGCCCTTGCTAACCGGCAATGCCTCGGTACTCTACACCTTCTATCCACCGCTGATGGCGCATCCGGCGTTCTATATCGGCGCCGCACTGCTGGTGGTTGGGTCCTGGGTCTGGTGTCTGCAGATGGTCATGATGATGACCCTCTGGAAAAAGGCGCATCCGGGTGAAACCGTACCGCTGGCCATGTTTGGCACTACGGCCAATGCCATTCTCTGGTTCATTACCAGTCTCGGGGTTGCCTCGGAGGTGCTGTTTCAGCTGATTCCCTGGTCCCTGGGCTTCATCGAGACCGTCGATGTGGGTCTGGCGCGCACCCTGTTTTCCTGGACCCTGCATGCCATTGTGTATTTCTGGCTGATTCCGGCCTATGTTGCCATGTATACCCTGTTGCCGAAGGCGGCCGGTGGTCGGCTGGCCAGTGACCAGATGGCACGCGTGGCGTTTATCCTGCTGCTGGTATTTTCAGTACCCATCGGTTTACACCATCTCTATATGGACCCGTTTCAGGCTGCGGGCTGGAAGTTCCTGCACATGACCGGCACCTTCATGGTGGCCGTACCCACCCTGATCACCGGCTTCACCGTCATTGCCTCGCTGGAGATCGCCGGGAAGCTGCGTGGTGGCAAGGGTCTGTTTGGCTGGATCGGCGCCTTGCCCTGGGGTAATCCCATGGTCACCGCCGCGGGGCTGGCCCTGTTGATGCTCACCTTCGGCGGCTTTGGCGGCATGATCAATGCCAGTTATGCCATGAACGCCATGATCCACAACACCCAGTGGGTCACCGGCCACTTTCACCTCATCTTCGCTGGCACCGTGGTGATTATGTATTTTGCCATTGCCTATTATCTGTGGCCGAAGCTGACTGGCCGACAGCTGCATTCCACCCGGCTGGCACTCACCCAGTTATGGTTGTGGTTCATTGGCATGCTGGTGTTGACGCTACCCTGGCACGTGCTGGGTCTTGACGGGCAGCCGCGCCGCATCTCGTCGACACCCTATGACCAGGTGCTGGTCGATAAGTGGCAACCCAATGAGGTCGCCATGATCGTCGGCGGCATCATCCTGGTTGTCTCGGCACTGCTGCTGGTCTTCAATCTGATGAAGACGCATGGCAATGCGCAGGCTGAAACCAGTCTTGAGGTCGATTACGCCGAGCCGGTGCATGCTGTACTGCGCATGCCGCCGCTGATGAACGGGTTTGGTTTCTGGTGTCTGCTGGTGCTGGTCTACATGATTGCCAGTTACGGCTACCCGATTGCCCAGTTCTTCCTGATGGATACCTACGGTACGGTCCCATGGAGCATATGATCA
>JBDLIH010000007.1:0-69050 GCA_039714975.1 Pseudomonadota bacterium | reverse complement strand
TTTTGCCAGCCGGGCGATCTGCTCAGGAGGACCCAAGAGGCGCTGGCAATGTGTGACATCCAGGAAGGCTTCATCTACCGAGAATATCTCGATATCCGGGGTGATGTCCTGTAATGCACCCATAATGGTGGTCGATATTGCGGCGTAACGTTCCGGATGTGCCGGACACTGGATCAACTCCGGACATAGCTGGCGGCCCTGCAGGCCATTGGTGATAGCGATCGGACGCCCACGCCATTCGGCATGGTCACGTTGCTCAATAGAGGCAAAGAACGCATTCATATCCACCAGAGCAATGGTGCGGGGCCAAAAGGTAGGCGAGTGAGTGACTAGTGGCATAAATATCTTCCTGAGCAGGTAGCTATAGATATACACTGTAAATATATACAGTATTCTTCGCAAGAGTGGTGCCTGGGGTGCTTTAATATTAGAGTTATAAATGTGATCGATATTAAGAGGTATATGCTAGTATCTTAAGAGTACCGAGTTCTCCGCTATTCTACCGCAGCTGACGTTGGCTGTAATGGTCATTGACCCACTTCTCCGTCAGTCGATCTAACTCATCTATTTGCTCTTGGGAATAGGTCTCGGGGGCAAATTCCATTTCGAGCCAGGCGATAAGATGGGTTTCGATCAGTTCGACTGGAAAGTCTGGATAGTCACCAAGGATTCGTTGCACTGACTCCTCAATAGAGAGCCGCTTTCCATCGTCCCAGATAAGCGATGAGTGGCGTCAACATCCACTTTCTCCAAACAATGCCAAGTGGCTTCCCTTACTTCATCGGAAAGTTGGCCACGAGGGGAGTCCATCCACTCGAATAATCCATCGATGAAAGGATTGTTCTCCCATACGCTGCCTTCATGCTCTTTGTTCATGGTTTATGGACATCGCTTGCTGGTTACTGGCGGCGCGCCAGCTTCATCGTCAGCCTGGAGTGCTCGATGCTTAACGCGATCCATTCGCCACTCAGTTTCTTGAAGCGCTTGTAGTTCCTGATCTGGCGGCGAATGTCGTTGACCCATTCGCGACGAATATACTCAGTCCGGCTTTTCATATCAAGCGTATAGCTTAGCTGGTAGTAAGGTCCGCTCCCGGTCTCGGGATCTTTGTACTGTCTGGTCAGTGACCCCGGCCGCATTTCACCTATCTCGGCCAGTTCCCCCTTGATCTTTCCAATGCGTCTTTCAATTTGTGCGAGTCGTCTATTTGTCATTTGTAATGGCCTTTGCCTGCTAAAAGCTTAGCATACATATGCTATTCTTCAATGCCAACAATAGAAGACACAGGAGCCGACACAACATGCAATTGTGGATCTGCTGGTGGGATGCAATCTGGCTATTGCGCCCGGGCTGTACGCGTCTGCGAACCTTTCTGTGGTTTGCGACCTGCGTGGCAGGCTTGACGGTGCGCACGGATTTGCTCGGTGTGACCAGCATTGTGCACGCACTGGGATTACATGAGCGGTTCTATGACAACCTGCTCGATAACTTTCACAGCACCGGTGTGCTGCTTGATAGGATGTCCGCGCCGTGGGCGCAAGTGGTGCTGCGACTATTTCCTGACCCGCTGCGCGTCAATGGCCGACTGGTATTGGTCGGTGATGGCATCAAGGTACCAAAGAGCGGCAAGAAAATGCCTGCCGTCAAACTGCTTCACCAGGAATCGGACTCGAATACGAAGCCGGAATACATCATGGGGCACTCCTTGCAGGCGGTCTCGGTGCTGGTTCAGGCCGCCGAGAGTGTGTTTGCCGTGCCGCTGGCCACTCGCATTCACGAAGGCCTGGTGTGGTCCAATCGCGACAAACGCACCTTGCTCGATGAAATGCTTGCCTTGCTCAAGATTGTCGATATCCAGCAACCGTTCTATTTTGTGGCGGACGCATATTATGCCAGTCAGAAAATCATCACTGGTCTGCTGGACCAGGATAATCATTTGGTAACGCGGGTGAGATCCAATGCGGTGGCCTACACCCCATATAAACACCAAGGCGTCAAGAAAAGAGGCCGGCCCAGAGTCTATGGCAAGAAAATCGCGCTCAAGTCACTGTTCAATGATGGACAGGCGATGGAGCAAGCCGCCAGCCCTGTCTATGGCGATAAAAATGTCACCCTCCAGTATCGGGTCTGTGACCTGCTTTGGCGGCCCGTTGGACGGATCGTGCGCTTCGTGGTGGTCATTCACCCGACCCGGGGACGCTGCCTGCTGATGGCTACTGACACGTCCCTGAGTGCCATAGACATTATTCGTCTCTACGGTCTGCGATTCAAAATCGAACACGGCTTTAAGCAAGCGGTACGCGTCGTCGGCTCCTTCTCATACCATTTCTGGATGAAGGAGATGAAACCGCTACATCGGAGAAATGGTAACCAATACCTTCATCGGGAATCCTCAGCCTACCGCGATGCCGTCAAGCGCAAGATCAACGCCTACCATGTATTTATTCACGCTGGCGTTGTCTCCCAGGGACTGCTTCAGTATCTGTCTGCCAACGTTCCCAAGCTGGTGTGGGCCTCTTTCGGTTCCTGGTTGCGAACCATTCGCCCTGGTATTGCTCCCTCTGAGTTGGTTGTGGCTACCGCGCTACGCCACTCGTTGCCTGAATTTCTCTTGAATAACGTTCAGGACAGTATCTTCGCGAAATTCATTGTCGATCGACAAGACCCTGATAGACTGGACGTATTTCGGATGGCATCATGATGAAAATTCGGGACTCTTGAGCTAGTATTATTGGCTTATTAATAAAGGAAATTATTTAATGGAAGCTAGAAAGGGGTTGTTGCAAGAGGCAAGCAGGAATGTCGAACTGGAGCAGGCTGGTATGCGGTTATTGCTGGTTGTCAGCGGTGTTTTATATGCGGCGTTTCTGGCGCTAACAGATAGATTAGATGGTGGTTTCCATCATCCAGTTATTACATTGGGTGTCTTTTATACAGTTTTCTCGCTAATAATTATTTTTCAAACATATTTATACCCGAATGGTATGCAGTGGAGACATACTGTCTACATGGTATTTGATGTTGCACTAGTGTGCGCTCTGCTCTTTTTGTTAGGTGACTATGGTGTCCCATTCTTTGCTGTATATCTATGGCTCACGGTTGGAAATGGTTTTAGATATGGATATAAGGAGCTTATTATTTGTGCGATATTGTCGTTAGCTGGCTTTATCGTTGTTGTTAATACAACAACATTCTGGAGTGAAGAGGTGCTGTTTACAGTTATGGGTATCATTTTGCTCTCTATTATTCCGCTGTACGTGTCGATAATGTTGAAGAGATTGCAATTGGAAAAAGACAAAGCAGAGAAAGCCAATCAGGAAAAAACCAGATTTCTGGCAAACGTCAGTCATGAGATCAGGACACCGCTGAATGCTGTGGCGGGGTTTAGTCAGATGCTGGACCGGGAAATGGATGATGTCAGGCGGGCACAGATAACGAGAAGTATAAGAGATGCCTCCGCAAGTCTTACAACGCTCGTTGAGGGTGTACTGGATTTATCCAGGATTGAGTCAGGCCATGTACGCATAGAAGAGGAAACGTTCAATTTATATGGGCTGATTCGCTCGGTCGAAGGCATGTTCTCGATGCATGCTGAGCAGGGTGGCGTCAGGTACATCACTGATATGGATATCACCCTGCCGCCCCGGGTGCGTGGTGATGTTGACCATTTGCAACAGATTCTGGTGAATCTGGTGGGGAATGCAGTCAAATTTACGTCCGTTGGTGAGATTAAGGTCAGGATCAGCAGTTTTCAGAGTGAAGATGGCAACAGGCAAATCCTGTTTGAGGTGATCGATACCGGTGTTGGAGTACCGTCAGCCATGCAGTCTCGTATCTTTGAGCGTTTTCGGCAGGCGGATGACTCTGTGCAACGACGCTATGGCGGAACCGGGCTGGGAACATCGATTGCGAAACGACTTGTTGACTTGATGGGTGGACAGATTGGCCTTGAGAGCGAAGAAAATAAGGGGAGTCGATTCTGGTTTCATATACCTTTGGTAGAGGTGTCTGGTGATCAGCAAACAGGAAGTAGATCAAAGGGTACGCTGCCCGGTTGCTGTGTAGTTGGCACGAGGCTACCGCAAGACACAGTACCTGCCGTATTTGGCGGGATGAGGGCATTCGATAACTGGGGCGAACTGGATCGCTCTGATATTGATTTGGGTGAATGCTGCGTAATCGTGGATTCGTGTGCGGTTACTGATGCCGAGATTGATGATGTAATCCGCCAGGGTCATAAGGCAGGTTCCTGCCTGGTTGTACTTTGTGAGGATGCAAGTAAACACGATGACTATCTTCGTGCAGGATTTCACCTGGTAATAGAGACCTGTGAGCAGATTGAGAATGTGCTTTCTTATGCTTCCCGGATGCTGGATACACACACACGAGATAATCTGAGAGATGATCTTGCGATTTTTTTGGAGAGTGGAAAAAGGCTCAATGTGCTGGTGACGGACGACTGCAGGCTGAATCGTCATGTGATGAAAGCCATGCTGGATGATATCGGTGTCGAGTCGGATTTCGCCTCATCAGGCCCAATGGCACTGGAAAAATTGCGCAGTGGTGTATATAACTTGATGGTGCTTGACATCCAGATGCCGGGTATGTCCGGTTTTGACGTGATTGAATTGTACCGGGCACGGACGTCGGAGGATGTGGCCATACCGATTTTTGTCGTGACCGGTGATGCAACGACCGAGATATATGAAAAATGTGACCGGTTAGGTGTGTCCCGATTTCTTCTGAAACCTGTAGATCAGGAAAAATTGCGTTATGCACTCACCAGCCTGATTACGATCAGTGATCCTGACCCGGGCATTGTCTGATACCTGTTGGTCGACTTATGGGGTAAACTTTCTCTCTTTTTTATCGAGTAATTGACCTGATGAGCACCAAAACACGCTTTGCACCCAGTCCGACGGGCTATCTGCATGTCGGTGGTGCACGCACCGCCCTGTTTTCCTGGTTGCATGCCCGCAAGCATGGCGGCAAGTATGTGCTGCGTATTGAAGATACCGACCTTGAGCGTTCCACGACTGAGTCCATTAATGCCATCCTGGAAGCGATGACCTGGTTGGGGCTGGACTATGATGAAGGCCCGTTCTACCAGACCAAACGGTTTGATCGCTACAACGAAGTCATTGATGAATTGCTGGACAAAAAACTGGCTTATCGCTGTAGTTGTTCCAGGGAACGCCTGGAGGCCTTGCGTGAAGGGCAGATGCAGCGCAAGGAGAAACCGCGCTATGATGGCCATTGTCGCGGGAAATTGATTACTGCCGATGAGCTGCATGTCGTCCGCTTCCGTAACCCGCCTGAAGGCAGTGTCATTGTCGATGACCAGGTGCGCGGTAAAATCGTTTTCCGGAATGATGAACTGGATGACCTGATTATTCGTCGAACAGACGGGTCTCCGACCTATAACCTGACGGTGGTGGTTGATGACCTGGACATGGGGATTACCGATGTAATTCGCGGAGATGATCATGTCAACAACACGCCACGTCAGGTAAATATTCTCAAGGCTCTGGGTGAGGATCCACCGCGTTATGCCCATGTGCCGATGATTCTTGGGGATGATGGTTCACGCTTGTCAAAACGCCATGGCGCAGTCAGCGTCATGGAGTACCGCAATCAGGGCATATTGCCTGAAGCGCTGCTTAACTATCTGGTACGTCTGGGCTGGTCGCATGGTGATGAGGAACTCTTTACCCTCGATCAGATGGTCGAGCTGTTTGATATTAAGGATGTCAACAAGGCGGCATCCGCCTTCAATACAGAGAAGCTGCTGTGGATCAATCAGCATTATATCAAGAGTGCGGACCCTGTAAGAATTGCGCGCTTGCTTAGCCCGCATCTGGGTGATCTGGATATTGATCCTGCAAGCGGTCCGGATATTGTTGAAGTAGTGCGCCAACAGCAGGAGCGTGCCAGGACGCTGGTAGAAATGGCAGAGATTAGTGCATTCTTCTATCGTGATTATGAAGACTTTGATGAAAAGGCGGCCAAGAAACATCTGAAGGCAACTGCCCGTGAACCACTGCAACAGGTCCGGGAACGGCTTGCCATACAGGAAGACTGGGAAGCAGAGAAACTGCATCAGGTGGTTATCGATGTGGCTGAGTCGCTGGATCTGAAAATGGGCAAGGTTGCGCAGCCATTGCGTGTGGCCGTGGTCGGCAGGGCTGCCTCTCCCGGCATTGATGTCACGCTGGAATTGGTTGGAAGAGAGGCCTGCCTGCGCCGTATCGACAGGGCGCTGCAGTACATAAATAAACGTGTGGAAGAGAACGCAGCATGAATGATGAGGTAGCAGTAACGGCAGGCAACTTTATACGCCATATTATCGATGGCGATATTGAGGCAAACAAGAATGGCGGCAAGGTTACAACACGATTTCCACCGGAACCGAATGGCTATCTGCATATCGGTCATGCCAAGTCGATCTGTCTGAATTTCGGGATCGCGGATGACTACCAGGGTACCTGTAATCTGCGTTTCGATGATACCAATCCGCATAAAGAAAACATTGAGTATGTCGAGTCGATTCAGCAGGATGTGCGCTGGCTGGGCTACAACTGGGGTGATCACCTTTTCTATGCATCAGATTATTTCGAACATCTGTTCGATGCAGCAGTCGAGCTGGTACAGGCGGGCAAGGCCTATGTCTGTGATCTGACAGCCGAGCAAACCCGTGAATATCGCGGTACCCTGACGGAACCCGGTACGCCAAGCCCATACCGGGACCGTAGTGTTGAGGAAAATCTTGATCTGCTGGCACGCATGCGTGCTGGTGAGTTCGAAGACGGGGCTCGGGTGCTGCGTGCCAGGATTGATATGGCTTCGCCCAATATGAATATGCGTGACCCGACGCTGTACCGCATTCGTCATGGCGTCATTCACCATCAGACCGGTGAGGCCTGGTGCATCTACCCGATGTACGATTTTACCCACCCGATCTCAGATGCGCTTGAAGGTATTACGCACTCCCTGTGTACGCTGGAATTTGCGGATCACCGCCCGTTGTACGACTGGGTGCTGGATAATACTTCCGTGCCCTGTCATCCACAGCAAATCGAGTTCTCACGCCTGAACCTTGAGTACACGGTAATGAGCAAGCGCAAGCTGACGGAATTGGTCGATGAAGGCCGGGTGGAAGGCTGGAATGACCCGCGTATGCCGACGATTGCCGGGCTGCGGCGACGTGGTTATACGCCAGAATCAATACGCGATTTTTGTACCCGTATTGGCGTTAGCAAATCAGAAAACACGGTACAGATGGGTGTGCTGGAAAACTGCATTCGTGAAGACCTGAATGTGAATGCACCACGACGAATGGGGGTCATTCATCCTTTGAAGGTTATTATAAGGAATTACCCGCAGGATCAGGTTGAACAGCTTGACGTTGCCAATCACCCGCAGGAAGAGTCGCTGGGTAACCGTAAAATTCCCTTCACCGCTGAACTGTACATAGACAGGAACGATTTCAGGGAAGAGGCATCAAAGAAGTTCAAGCGGCTTGTGAGTGGAGGTGAAGTGCGGTTGCGAAATGCCTACGTGATACGTTGTGATGAAGTGATCAAGGACGCGCATGGTGAGATTATTGAACTGCATTGCAGTTATGATCCTGCGACACTGGGGGCTAATCCTGAAGGGCGCAAGGTGAAAGGTGTCATTCACTGGGTATCTGTCATGCACGGTATAGAGGCGGAAGTTCGTCTGTATGATCGATTATTTAGCAACCCGATCCCGGATGCGGCAAAAGAGGACGGGGACTACAAGGACTACCTGAACCCGGATTCACTGCGAACGGTTATGCACTGCATTGTTGAACCATCCCTGGCAGAGGCACAGGCGGGAGAGCGTTTCCAGTTTGAACGGGAAGGTTATTTCTGTCTGGATCAGGATCAACAGGATAGCGCTCGGCTTGTCTTCAATCGTACTGTGACCTTGCGTGACTCATGGGCGAAGATTGAGCAGCAGCAAAAGGCATAGAGACAGTATTTTTCAGAACTTCAGGCAGTTAGGGGGTGGCAAAGGCGGGAAAATGCGGCTTCTGTCTTGACAGCACAGGGCGCCTGACGTAAATTGCGCGCTTCGTTTTACGGGGCCATAGCTCAGCTGGGAGAGCACTTGCATGGCATGCAAGGGGTCGGCGGTTCGATCCCGCCTGGCTCCACCAAACGAACAAGGGCTGACCCGTTCAGCCCTTGTTTTATGTTTCTAGTCCCCATCGTCTAGACGGCCTAGGACACCGGGTTTTCATCCCGGCAACAGGGGTTCGAATCCCCTTGGGGACGCCACATAAAAAACGCCCGCTTTGTGCGGGCTTTTTTGTTGTCCTTGAAGTTTGGATCGTGTCTGGTGCATTAGCGCTTGAAGATCCAGACATCCTTTATTTTCAGTTGCTCTTTGATGGGCTCGGCGGCGGTTTTGGCTTTTGCCATTGACCCGAAACCGGGTGCTTGCAGGCGCCAGTATTGCCTGCCCTTGACAGTTGCACTTTTTATGACAACGTTAAATCCCTTTGACTGTATATCAGCCATGGCTTTTTCTACATATGCCTTGTCAGTTGATGAGAGCAGGTTGATAACCCACGGTCCTGTACGAGCGGTTGCAGGTTTCTCTGTCCGCGTTGGCGTGGCTACAGGGGGCACCACAGGGGGTGCAGCGGGTCTTGCTGCAGGTCCCTGTTTGATTGCGGGTGTTTGTTTTGTTCCGGTCTTGTCAGGTTTGTCCTGGCTCGTGGCTGATGGGGCCGCTTTCGGCACAGTTTGGGCCGGTGTGGTTGCGGCTGGAGCAGTGGCTTGGGTCTTGATGGCCGGGTATTTCTGCAGGGAAGGTGTATCTGGTTCCTCAATAGTTTGCTTCTCTGCCATGACGACGTGTGCTTCTTTGGCAGGTGATGCGGTCTTTGGTTTCTTCTCGACAGGTGCGGTGGCCTTCTTCCTTGCTTCTGTCTGTGGTTTTGGAGTGCCAACGGTCGGTTTTCGAGCTTCACGAGGTGCTGCTTCCCTGACTGGTTCAGGCGCTGCCGTAGCGACGATAACCGGTTCTTGTGGCAGTGTTTGTGTGACCCGTTTTTCAAATGACTGGAAGGCATCGGTCAGGGCTTTCATGCGTGCATTGAGCGATGCGTATCTGCCGTCTTGCAGGCGGCTGCTGAATACCTGCGTCTGCACCTCGGCAAGTTCATCAGTGTGGGAACGGCTGGCCGTTTCCAGTGTATTCAGGCGCTTATTGATACTGGAAATGTAGTAGTACGCACCGAGAAGGACCAGAGTGGTAATAAACAGGGCAAATAGACCTGAATAAAATGATCGACTGCTCTGGCTGGTGGGTCCCTTGGTTTGTGCGTTATAGCTGACGCTTTCATTTGCAGCGACAGGTTTGACCGTACTCTCTTTCCTGCCGGCCTGTCGGTGGTCAATCGAGGCTTCAAGGTTGTGTGACTTGCTGGTTCGGTAAGACTCAATCAATCCGGCGAGTTCGGGGTCGGTACAGTGAAAGACAACATCAATAGTGCTTTCATCAACGTGACTGACTATGGCGGGAATAGTGAATTTATTGTGTCCGTTGATATGCTGGACAGACAGGTAGATATCAACAGTGTCGCCATTAATGAAGGTCAGCAAACGGCCATCAGGATCACATTGCAATGACATGCCTTGCTGGCTGACATTGAGCACCCTGCAACCGCTGGGTACAGTCCTTTTGCCAATCAACAGGGCATTAAGTTTGGGTGTCTTGGCATGCTGCGGGTGTGCCATATATCCCTGAGCTCCAGAGGTCTGTTCTGTTTTCTGGTTACCGGCCCGGGTACTGCCTGTGCCAGTGTCGCGGATGATTGTACACAATATTAGCCATCAAAGTGCAGGACATCCTGATACCCCGGCTAGTCTTTTCTGAGTCGGTCGCTTACGGCTATCGGGGTTGGATAATTCAGCATGATGATGTAGGAAGAAACAATAAATGTGATCAGGGTGGTTGCCTGAATCAGATAGGAGGCCCTGGAGCCTATGGCGCCAGCATTAAGCGCCAGCACGGCGATCATCAGGGAGAATTCACTGACTTGCCCCAGACGCACGCCAACCTCGTTTGAGAGCCCCGATGATTCGCCGGATTGCCGCAGCAGGTGGGCAAATACAAGGGGCTTGAAAATCAGCATTAATGAGGCAATAACTGCAGCAGGAATAATGACTTCCGGTAATATTGTAATGTTAAAACTGGCACCCAGGGAGAAGAAAAACATAATAAGAAAGAAGTCTCTCAGTGGCTTGAAGCTTTCTGCTATAAACAGGGCAATGGGATTGGTAGCCAGCGAGACGCCGGCAATAAAGGCACCGATTTCATATGACAGCCCCATGATTTCCGCCAGTTGCGCCATGCCAAGGCACCAGCCAATGGCGGTGAGAAAAATGTATTCCTGTATGGTGTCGAAACGCCGCATCAATCGTTGCAGTATGAAGCGTTCAAAGAGCAGGGAGATGATGACGAGCAAGGGCAATGACAGGGCCAGTGCCGCAACCTGTTGCCACTCCATCACCGCCTGTGACAGGCCCTCCAGGAAAAGCAGTATGCCGATGGCAAGGATGTCCTGCAGCAGCAGGATACTGATCATGACCTGACCCACATGACGGTGGTGCAAGGCAGTTGTTGGTAACAGTTTCAGGCCGATAATTGTGCTCGAGAACATCATGACAGCACCAATGATCAGGCTTTCAAAGTGGTTGTAGCCAAAAGCCCAGCCTATCAGCATGCCGACGATGCCAAAAACCAGGGAACTGATAACGGTGACCACGATGGCTTCACGCAGCATGCGCACCAGTTGTGCGGGCTGCAGGTTCAGCCCGAGAAGGAACAGCAGGAAAATAATCCCGATGTGACCAATTTGCTGGATGATGGCAGTGTCGCTGACCAGCTTCAAACCCCATGGCCCAACCAGTCCACCGAGCAGTATGTAGGCAACCAGCAGGGACTGTCGTGCATACAGTGCCAGCGCCGCGAGCACCGCGGCACCGGTAAAAATCAGAAAAATTGAGAATAGTATCGAGTCATGCGACATGACTGACATCCTATAGCCAGTAATGCCTGAAATAAAGTGATTTGCTGTTGCTGTGAGGAACCCGGGACGGGACCGGCTTGGCGGTACCTTGTAGTGGCTACCTTAATTCACTAAAAAACAGTGCCAGGTGCAGGCGGTTTTCAATGTCCAGTTTCCGGAATATGGCGCTCAAGTGGGCCTTTACAGTACGTTCGGATATGTCGAGTTTACGTGCGATCGCCTTGTTGTTGCCACCGCGGTGAACCATTTCCGCGACTTGCATTTCCCGTGGCGTTAAATGCTCGATCGAGCTGTTGCCGGCGAAGCTGAGCGTGTGTGTACCTGCGCTGCTGTCACGTGCAAGCTCACCGATTAATTTGGTAATAAGCTGTCGCGGCACCCAGATTTCACCGTTACAGATGGCGTGTGCAGCTTTCAACAGCAGAGTGGATGTGATCGTATGCGATAGAAACCCGTGTACACCCGTTTTGAACAGGGACATCTGGTCAACAGGCATGTTTTCATCATCCTCGAGAATAATGATGCGTGTCTGTGTGGCCTGATTAATTACAACAGTGATGGTTTCCATCAAGGTGTCGTTAAAAAGGGCCGGGTCAAGAAAAACCAGGTGCGGGTTTGACTGGCTAATCAGTCTGCCAAAACCTGAGGAACTGGTAGTGACCTCGAGTGAGAAGACTTCATCAAGAACGCTTGTCAATCTGTCGGTAAGCGGTGTGTTGTTACTCGCTACAAGAATAACGGGTACTTTTCGTGAGTCACTCGCTGGCATGTCTTCAATTTCCTGAATAGTCGTGTACCTGCTTGTTATCGGCACACATCCGCTACGATTTAGCGAATCTGTCAGGAAGGCAATATTGACCGAATTGCCGGCATTCAGGTCTGTAGTGGTTGTGGGCTGCCGGTCAGGAATCCCTGGATGCCGTCAAGATACATGGCTGTCAGGGTATCTCGTTCTGCGCTGGTCTCAACTGCCTGTGCAATGACGGCGATGTCTACGCTGTGGGCAGCTTCGGTGAGTGCGCGTATGAGAAACTGGTTGTCTTCGTCCTTGTCAATATCACGTGTGTAGCTGCCGTCAGGTTTAAGGTAGCCGACCTTTATATTGCGCAAGTAGCCAAAAGAATGAAAACCCTGGCCAAAATGGTCTATACCGCACTGGCAGCCAAGCGAATCCAGTCGTTCTATAAGATTGCGCGTGTCCTGTATATTGATCAGTGCACCGTATTCAGGGAACTCGATTAATATTCGTCCGGCGTTTTCGGACGCGCTTTCCAGCCGGCGGCAAAGCCACTGGATGAAGACCGGGTTATGTAAAGAACCGGATGAGAGATTGATCGCATAAGCGGGTTGGGTGTTATGCTCCGATTCCATGTGTGTTAGCAGCTTGCGGACTGCCAGCTTGTCGAAATCACTCGCCAGTCCAAAACGCTCGGCCATAGGCATAAATAGTCCTGCCGTGATGGGGTTGCCGGCATGGTCCGGAATGCGCAGCAAAATCTCATGATGGGGCAGAATGATTGATTTACTGCCGGTATGGAAGACAGGCTGTGTACACAGGGTGATGTTTTCAGTGTTAATCGCATGCTGCAGGATAGTGCGCCAGTGCCCGCTACCATAAATCGGCTTCTGTGTACCTGATGAAGGTGTAAAATGTTTCCAGCTGTTCTTGCCGGTGGATTGCGCTGCACGCAAGGAGCTATCTGCCTCGGCGAGCAGATCGTGTAAAACATCCTGTTGTTTCCACAGGGTTACTCCAATATGGACGATGATGTTCTCATTGCTTTCGAGCCCATCGGTGTGCAGCTGTAGCAGTTCATGGCAAAGGTCCTCAGCCAGAGACTCTGCACCCTCCCTGTCCAGCCCGACTGCAACGATGCCGTAACCGGCACCTGAAATTCTTGCAGCAAAACAACTATCAAGCCGTTTAATCCGTTTGCTGATAAGGTTGGCGGCAGCTTGCAGGTATTGGTCACCTGCCGGATAGCCGGCGGACAGGTTGATCTCCGACAGACCGTGTAACTCAAGCAGCAGTAATGCCCCCGTGGATGGTTCTTCGCGTGATCCCAGAAGTGTTTCCAGTTGGCGATCGAAATAACGCCTGTTACCCAGGCCGGTGACGGGATCTTTGTAGGCTTGTACGCGCAAACTTTCGGTCAATGCGGATTGTTCTGCAAAGATAATGCCAATTTTCCCGGACATGCGATTCATGGCCGTGACAACGCGTCGAAGTTCACGTGTGCGCGGTAACTTCTTTTGTAACGGGTATGACGCATTGCAAATAGCATCCGCCTGTGACTCAAGCAGACGTAATGGGCGTAGCAGGATGTTTACTGCAATGAGACCGGTAACGATGATGACGATCGCCAATGCCAGAAACAGGCGGAAAGTATCAACAGTGTTGGACCATAATTCATTGTAGGCATGCCCTGTATGACTGGCGACATGTACTTTCCCTGCCTGTTGCCAGCCTGACATGATCAGTGCTTCTGCGGCGGGTGGCTGCAGGTCAACGAGCTCCGTGAACCAGGCAGGTACGTCCCTGTTCCCTGTTTGATTGCTGCGGGACAACAGCGTCTCGCCATTGAGTGAAGTGATGTCTATTTGCTGGTAGTAACCCCGGTCAAAGACCGCATCAACCATAGAGGTGATGATTGTCATGTCACGAACTTGCATGGGTGGAGACAGTGATAGGCCCAGCGATGTGGCGGTGTCCTGTGCATGTGATTCCAGTTGGGTCAGCAGAAAAGTGCGCAGGTTTTCCGTGCTGATGATCACGGAACCCAGGAAACCGGTGACGAGCAACAGAGCGATGCTGAGTGTTAGTTGTCGGTACAGGGTCATCTACTGATCCGGCTTATGAATGGCTGCGCGGTACTTGCAGTGCGGCTTATCGAATCAGCGGGATTTGTTCATCGTTGATTCGGGCAATCACCTCCTGCCATCGGCTCAGGCGTGCTGAGCGACCGACGCGCTCGTCTTCCCCCTTCTTTTTTGCGAGCCACAGGCCATTACCGTTGAAGCTGTAGACAGGTAACAGGTCGGTTCTTTCTGATGAAAGGCGTATATCGGCGACAAGATTGTCAAGTATCAGTGGTTCTGAGTCCGGTGTCTGGAAATAGGTGAGAACCATATGTGCCTGGTCGAGCTGAAGTGCCTTGACGTAGGTCAGGCGCATGCGCTCTTCCGGGATGCCCATTTCCCGCAAGGTAAAGTATTTTGCAATCGAGAAGTCTTCACAATCGCCGCCATTGGAGGAGAGCATCTGTAGCGGAGTGGCCCAGTAATCTTCCTGGCCCCAAAGTTCACTGTCATTAACGAAAGCCAGCTGGTTAAAAAAGTTGTTGACGAGTTCAAGCTTGTCCAGAGGGCGTGCATCATTGTAGTCATTAATCAGCTTGTACCAGGTGAATACGCGCTGTCGTGCATAATTACCGTAGTCCTGCTCAACTTTCCCTAAAATCTGTCTTGACGGGGTAAACTCATCGGCCGGTAAGCGGGGAACGCATGCCAGGTTGATCAGTCCTGCAATAAGGATGGCGGACAGTTGCTTGAAGAAATAGCGGCGCAGACCTGGCAGTGTCATGATGAACCTGTAAATATTTACGGAAGTTATTCATCAGCTTATCGGCAGCAGCGGATGCTCCTTTGAGAAAAGGTTGCGCGGTGATTGTGGTGCAGGATCGGGACACGGCAAGTGGTTGGTACCTAAGTCCAATTGTGTCAAAACGCCTCGCGACGTAAAGTAATTTAGGCTTATAAAAACAACTGGTTATGAAGAAAATAAATGTTACTGTCGCGTGTGCTGGCAGCATGGACTACCCGGGCTGTGCCGAGTTGCTTGCTGACTGCCCTGATATCAACCTCATTGCTCAACCGGTCAGTCTGGACGAGGTTGGCATCTGGACCGCGCTGAGCCGGAGTGATGTGCTGGTGCTGGATGAAGCCCTCATGGAGCAGGTAGGTCACCAGGCGATCCGCTCCTTGCATGAATTCTATCCGTCGATCCGGTCTCTGATGGTGGTGGAAGGTGAGCATGAGTACAAAACGCTGGCGGCCGTTTCCCTCGGCGTTCAGGGTGTCATCGGTCGTACCTCCACCGTCTCCATGTTACGCAAGGCCATTATTGCGCTTTACAGCGGTGAAGCGTGGTTATCAAGGGGGCTGGCGGTGCCGTTACGTAATCAGCTAACCCGGGAAAGTGAATTGACCTGCTGGACTGAATTATCGGCAGACCTGGTTGACAGGAGCAAGCTTAACTAGCGCAGCCGGGCGAGCACTAACCCTTGCCGTGGCCCGGATGGACACCGGCACACCTTCTTTCGTGGATATAAGCATGCGCAATTAACCGGTAGATGTGATTTAATTGCCGGCTATGTTTCGTCCACTCGAATTATTCGTCGGTCTGCGCTATACGCATTCAAAGAGACGGACGCATTTCATCTCCTTTATCTCCATGACCTCAATGCTCGGGATAGCTCTTGGCGTGACGGCGCTGATTACGGTGCTGTCTGTTATGAATGGATTTGAAAAGGAATTGCGGGATCGCATTCTCGGAATGGCCTCGCATGCCACCGTTACCACCTACGCGGGAAAACTGGCTGACTGGCAGGAACTGTCACAAAGCCTTGAGGCGCAGCCGGAAATTCTGGCAATGGCGCCCTACGTGCAGGGTGAGTCAATGCTGAGTCAGGGCAAGCGCGTCAGTGGTGCCTTGATCAGGGGGGTGATGCCGGGGATGGAAGGCGGGGTCTCCGATGTTGTCTCGCACATCAACGGCGGTGACCTGACCTTATTAGAAGCAGGTGAGTACAACATCATCCTTGGCAGTGAGCTGGCTATCGTACTGGGGGCCGGTGTCGGAGACTCGGTTACCGTTGTTTCACCCCAGGTCACAATTGGCCCAACGGGCATCCTGCCGAGACTGAGGCGTTTTACGGTTGTCGGGATTTTTGAGGTTGGCATGTATGAATATGACCGGGGTGTGGCACTGGTTCATATCAAGGATGCTGCCAGACTCTTCAGTCTGGATGACAACGTCACCGGTCTGCGTTTGAAGCTGGAAGATATCTATGATGCACCCAGGCTGGCCCGGGAGTTGTCCGTGCAGCTGCCAGGTGGTTACCGGGTCGAGGACTGGACACGCCAGCACGCAAATTTCTTCCGCGCTGTAAAAACGGAGAAGCGGGTGATGTTCATTATTCTTACACTGATTGTCGCCGTTGCCGCATTTAATATCGTATCGACATTGATTATGGTGGTGACTGACAAGCGCTCTGATATCGCGATTCTGCGAACACTGGGTGCCTCGCCAGGATCGATCATGAAAATATTTATCATCCAGGGAGTGGTAATCGGTGTGCTGGGTACGGCGCTGGGTGTTGCCGGAGGCCTTGGTCTGGCCCTGAATGTAGAGACCATTGTCCCTGCGATTGAAAATTTCTTTAATGTAGAGTTCCTCGCGGCTGATGTGTATTACATCAGCGAGGTGCCCTCGGAACTGCACTGGAAGGATGTCTGGGTGATGGCGTCGGTGTCCATGGGCCTGAGTCTGCTGGCGACACTGTATCCTGCCTGGCGGGCGGCACGTACCCACCCGGCAGAGGCCTTGCGCTATGAGTAGCGTGCTTGCCTGCGATCAACTGTGTAAAACCTTCGGTGAGGGGGATGTTGCACTGGAGATTCTGCACAACGTAGATTTTAACGTTGCTGCCGGCGAGCGTATTGCGATTGTGGGTGCTTCCGGCAGTGGCAAGAGTACGCTGCTGCACCTGCTGGGTGGACTTGATGAACCAAGCAGTGGTGACGTCAGGATAGCCGGGCAGTCTCTCGATACCTTGTCACCGGTACAGCTGGGACGCTTGCGCAACAGGAAACTGGGGTTTGTCTATCAGTTCCATCATCTGTTGCAGGAATTTACTGCGCTTGAAAACGTGGCCATGCCGTTGCTGGTCAGGGGGGTGCGTCCTGCGGATGCGGGCGAACAGGCGATTGCAATACTCGGCCGTGTCGGACTGTCCGAGCGGACAACACACAAACCCGGTGAGCTGTCCGGTGGTGAGCGTCAGCGTGCGGCGGTTGCCCGTGCGCTGGTGACCCGGCCGGCCTGTGTGGTGGCCGACGAACCGACGGGCAACCTGGATCGTCACAATGCCGGGCAAGTCCTCGAGTTGATGCTGGAGCTGAACCGGGACTTTTCGACCAGTTTGCTGGTGGCTACACATGACCCGTTGATAGCCGATCGTATGGACCGGGTTGTGCAGCTGGAGGATGGTCATTTGATATAGCCGCCTGCCAGCTGCCGGTTGGTTACGGTTTCGCAAATTTAACAACACTGTTCAGGGACGAACATGCTCTTGCTTGCCACCGCCTTTGCGGGTGGTGTGATTATACTTCAATGGTGTGCTGGCCTGCCGCCTCTCTGGGCATACTCCGTGGTGCCTCTTGCATTGCTCTCGCTGGTCTGGCGAGCTGTCCGGTTACCCGCCGTTTTTATCCTGGGTTTTTTCTGGACTGCATTGCTGGCAGAGTTTGCCCTTGATCCGGCGCTCGACCCGGTACTGGAAGGCAAGACGGTCCTGGTAGAGGGCCGGGTGCTTGATCGGCCCCGGCAGATAACACACCGGCAGACACGCTTCCTGTTTTACATTGAACGACTGGATGCAGGGCAGGGCTGGTCGGATTTCCAGGGAAAAGTACGTCTCAGCAGCTATAGTCCCGACCTCAAAGTAGCTCACAGTGAGCGCTGGCAACTGGCTGTCCGCCTGAAACGGCCGCACGGTTTTTCAAATCCCGGCGGGTTTGATTTCGAGCAATGGTTGTTTCAGCAGGGGATCATGGCAACCGGTTATGTTCGTCAGGACAAGGCGCGTAATCGTCTGCTATCTGTTACCGGGGTTTCGATTATAAACAGATTCAGATCGCGGTTAATGTCCGCCTACGACGGGATGTCGGCAGATACCCCTTCACTGGCAATCATTCGTGCCTTGACTATCGGAGATCGCAGTGCGCTGAGTACCTCTCAATGGGAAGTGTTGCGGGCGACCGGCACCAGCCACCTGGTGGCGATATCGGGCTTGCATGTCAGCCTGGTGGCGGGACTGGTGTTCTGGTTGGCCAGGTTTGTCTGGATGCGTTGCGGGTACCTGGTTGAACGCTGTCCTGCGAACAAGGTGGCCGCTGTGGTAGCGGTTTTTGCGGCGCTTGCCTATGCGTTACTGGCCGGGTTCGGTATCCCGGTGCGCCGTGCCCTGATCATGGTGAGTATCTTCATGTTGTCGATTGTGTCTGATCAGAATGCATCCTTTTCCCGTTCCATAGCGTTGGCTGTCATGATTATTCTGCTACTGGACCCGCTTGCTGTCCTGTCGCCTGGCTGGTGGCTGTCTTTCTGGGCGGTGACCGTCATTGCCTATTGTATAGGCGGGCGTCGTGGTACTCGGGGTTTTACGCAAAAATGGGTTTATATGCACCTTGTCCTGGCACTGACCATGGTGCCGTTGTTGCTGGTTTTTTTTCAGCAGGCTTCTGTAATAGCCCCGCTGGCAAACAGTGTTGCCGTACCCTTTGTAGGGATGCTTGTTGTGCCCGTTGCACTGATCGGTACGCTGGGGTTCAGTCTCAGCGAGACAGCCGGTGAATGGGTGCTGAGAGCTGCGGCTGAAGTGATGGATATTGTCTGGCCGTGGCTGGACAGTCTGGCCGGGCTGGAGTTTGCGCTGTGGCAGCAGCATCAGCCGGTGGCCTGGACCCTGGTTCCTGCATTTGTCGGACTCGCGATTTTGTTTATGCCGCGAGGCATGCCGGGCAGATGGCTGGCGCTGCTGCTGTTATTGCCTCTGGTTGTTGTTGAACCGGAGCGCCCTGAATGGGGGGAAGCACAGCTTACCTTGCTGGATGTGGGGCAGGGGCTTTCGGCGGTGGTGCAGACACAGCGACATGTGCTTGTCTATGATGCCGGGCCGCGCTTCAGCGAAACCTTTGATACCGGTAAGGCCGTTGTGGCGCCATTTTTACGGCACTCGGGTATCCGCAAGCTGAATATGCTGATTGTCAGTCACGGTGATAATGACCACATCGGCGGGGTCGCGTCACTGCTTGCCGATTTCCCGGCAGACCAGTTACTGACCAGCGTCACTGAAAAAATGCCGGTCACCGGGGCCAGGGATTGCTGGCGTGACCAGCGGTGGGTCTGGGAAGGCGTCAGTTTTACCTTGCTGCACCCCTACAGGAGCAGTCAGTTTCGGGGAAATGATGCCTCCTGCGTTCTGCGTATCGAATCGGCAGGTGGTCATCGTGTCATGTTGACAGGTGATATAGAGGGGCCGGCCGAGCAGGCATTGCTGCGGCAGCCGCGCCAGCAGCTTTCTGCAGCGGTGTTAGTCGCACCGCATCACGGCAGCGACACTTCGTCAACCCCGGCATTCATCAAGGCGGTTTATCCCGACATTGTGCTGTTTCCGAGTGGTTATCGCAATCGCTACGGTTTCCCGAAATCTCCGGTAGTGGATCGCTATGCCGACATTCATGCAGAAATGTACGAAACAGGTCTCAGCGGTGCGCTTACGGTGACATTATCCTCGGACGATGAAAAGCCGGCAGTCCGGCGTTTTCGGGATGAGCGGCGGCGATATTGGCAACCGGTCAAGATTCCCTGAAAACACGGTTTGGCTGGCGGAGCAAATACAGTATGATTTGCATCGTTTTCTGATTCCCGCCCTAACGAAGGATGGTCATGTTGTGCTAGAACTGGTGAAAGCAGGCGGCTGGCTGATGCTGCCCATTATTTTATGTTCGGTTATTGCGCTGGCAATAATTGTTGAACGGCTCTGGTCTTTGCAGGTGCGCCGGGTCTTGCCGAAAAACCTGGTGTCACAGGTGTGGCGCTGGGAGAAGATTCACCAGTTGAATGAAGAACACCTGCAAGAACTTCAGGCCAGTTCGCCGCTGGGTTCCATTCTTTCAGCCGGTATATCCAACCGCCATCAGAACCGCGAGGTCATGAAAGAAAGCATCGAGGACACCGGCCGGCACATTGTTCATGAACTGGAACGCTACCTCAATTCGCTCGGCACCATTGCGGCCATAACACCCTTGTTGGGCTTGCTAGGTACGGTGATTGGTATGATCAAGGTATTCTCAACCATCACCACACAAGGTGTCGGTGATCCCGGCGCGCTCGCAGGCGGCATCTCGGAAGCATTGATAACCACAGCCGCGGGTATGGTAGTCGCGATACCGACGCTGATGTTCTACCGTTATTTCAGGGGGCGGGTCAGGATGCTGGTGCTGAGGATGGAGCAGGAGGCGCTGGGGATGGTGGAAATCATGCATGGTCAGCGCATGCCGGTCGAGAGGCAATAGGCGATGAACCTCCAGCCCGGCGACGAGGATGAACCGGAAGTCAACCTGACGCCGCTGATCGACGTGGTGTTTCTGTTGCTGATCTTTTTCATGGTCTCAACGACCTTCGAACAGCAATCACGTATCCAGATTGAATTGCCCGAGGCCACGGCTACACCGGCAGAAGCTGAAGATGAGTCCCTTGAAATCGTGATTGATGCACAGGGACGCTATTTCATCGGAGAGCGGCAGGTGGTTAACACCGAACTCAAGACATTGAAAAGTGCCATCAGCAAGGCGGTAGAAGGGCGTGAGTCCTTAACTGTCATCATCCGCGCTGACGCCAGTACTCCTCATCAGGCTGTGATCACGGCCCTTGATGCCACCAGCCAGCTCGGCCTGACACAAATTTCCCTGGCAACATCAACGCTAGAGGAAGAATAGCTGGCGTTAGTCCAGAAAGAATAACTCTCGCCAAGATCGCAAAGTTATAACTGATTATTATCTAAAGAGTATATAAAAAACTTTCTTTGCGTCTTCGCGCCTTTGCGAGAGAAATTATCAAAAATATAGACAGATACCAACTAGGTTAAATGAAGCACCTGGATTATTACTGGTATACACGCAGTCCATGGCTGGTGTTACTGACACCACTCTCGCTGGTCTTCCGTGTGATAGTCAGCCTGCGACGGTTGGCTTACAAGGGCGGTATTCTCCGCAGCACCAGGGTTTCACTGCCGGTCATTATTGTCGGGAATATTACTGTTGGCGGGACCGGTAAAACACCACTGGTTGCATGGCTGGCAAAATACCTGCAAGGCAAGGGTTACAAGCCCGGTATCATATCCCGGGGGTACGGCGGGCAGGCGAGTAGCTGGCCGCAACAGGTCAGGCCAGACAGTGATCCCGCTGTGGTCGGTGACGAGGCGGTTTTGCTTGCGGCCATGACACACTGCCCAATGGCCGTTGCACCAGATCGCGTGGCAGCGGCAAACGCGCTGATAGAGTCTGGAGATTGTGATGTCATCCTCAGTGATGATGGGTTGCAACACTATGCCCTGCAGCGCGATATCGAGATTGCCGTCATTGATGGTGTGAGGCGGTTTGGTACAGGCTTTTTAATGCCCGCCGGGCCGCTGCGTGAACCGGCCGGTCGTTTGCAGGAAGTTGACCTGGTTGTCATTAATGGCCTGGGCAATGGACAGGAGCACCAGATGAGGGTGGTACAGGGGGACGTACATAATCTGCTGGATCCTGACAAGGTTTGCGCAATGGCTGACTTCCGGTCTCAAACTGTGCATGCGGTGGCAGGTATCGGTAATCCGGAACGTTTTTTCCAGTCGTTGACGGATGCCGGTCTGCGACTGAAGACGCACAGTTTTCCCGATCATTTTCAATACCGGCCCGAGGACATTCGCTTCGGCGATGACAGACCGGTTTTCATGACTGAAAAGGATGCGGTCAAATGCCGCCATTTTGCGTCGGCAAATGACTGGTATGTGTCGATTGAGACCCGGATGTCAGACGAATTCTGTGTTTGTCTGGATGAGCTACTGGATACCCGGCTCATACATCGGGGATAATGGTGCTTCAAAACAGAATCTATAGAGGGCAGGAGTGCAGCGTGGATAAAAAATTACTGGATATATTGGCTTGCCCGATTTGCAAGGGGCCACTTGTTTATCACAAGGATGAAAATGAATTGATTTGCAAGGTAGATCGACTGGCTTACCCCATCCGGGACGGTATCCCGGTGATGCTGGAAGATGAAGCGCGGCAGCTGCCGGCCGATGAAGAGGTCTGATACCGAATTGCATGGGCATCACAGAGTTTAAAGTCGTCATCCCGGCACGTTATGCATCAACACGGCTACCGGGTAAACCACTGCTTGAGCTTGCCGGTCGCCCCATGCTGCAGTATGTACATGAACGGTCACTGCAGAGCGGTGCGAACGAGGTCATAATCGCGACCGATGATCGACGCATTGCAGACGCTGCACAGGGCTTTGATGCGACAGTGTGCATGACATCGCCCGGGCACTCGTCAGGGACCGAGCGCCTTGCAGAGGTTGTCGAGATACATGGCTGGGATGACGACGACATTGTTGTTAACGTGCAGGGCGATGAACCGTTAATTCCGGTTGTACTCATCAGGCAAATCGCCGATGATCTCGCAAACCATACCGCCGCCCCGGTAGCGACCCTCGCATATCCGATTCAGTCCACTGATGAGGCCGCTGACCCGCATGTCGTCAAGGTTGTCCTGGACAGGCAGGGCTATGCACTGTATTTCAGCCGCGCATCGATACCCTGTCATCGCGATAGTCCAAGGGTGGATACTACCACCACTGCATTACGCCACATTGGCCTGTATGCCTACCGCGCCGGTTTTCTAAAGCACTATATGCAAATGGAGCCATCACCACTGGAGTCAATTGAGAAACTCGAACAGCTGCGGGTGCTGTGGCACGGGATGAAGATCCATGTGGGTATCGCCAGTGAAATACCCGGCCACGGTGTCGACACCCGGGAAGACCTGGTGCGGGTTGATGAGTTGTTAACAAACAGTCGCTAGCAAGCAGGGGTCCTTATGGCCAATGTTATTTTTGCTTGCATGGGCAAATAAAGACAATAAAAATAACAGCAGAGGGAGGAAGCTTCTTGCTGGATACACTTCTGGCGCTACTCTCGGGTGATAAACAAACATAAAAGTAAAGCTACCCCGTAAGGATGGCACTGCTGCACCCTCTCCCGATAGTTCAGATCGTTGACAGGTATCGCATCGGGTGCCAAGAAAGTCGACCAGCCCCGGGTTCTGTGGATCCTCGCTCAGACCGACTGACTTGTGTCGCTATAAGGCGACACAAGATTTCTGTTCCAATCAGCTAGATAGCTAACGCTGCGGATTAACCGTCGGGCAACGGCGACAGAATATACGGTCCCGATCATGTTAGCACTCGGCTCAAATCCCGTTACCGCTTCAAACTGCAGGACTTTCCCCGCCTTGAGCAGAATGGCACAGGATATGCACTTGACTATTTATGATGCTGCCAGGGCTACGATGAGCGATGAATGCAGGTCTTTTTTCAATGGCAAGGAAACATCTCAACATTCACCGCGACGGTATCGGGGGTACCGGCAATCGCAAGGACGCAGGTACATGGAAAAATATGGGGTGCTTACCTGCCGGAAAACCGGCAATAATTTCATTAGGAAATTATGTGAACAAATGAAAAAAAAACACGGGCCAGGCTCCGCGGAGGATACATCAATGTTCAATACCCTGCTTGTTGAGGATAATGTCAGCTTCAGACAAGCACTCTCGGACGTATTGCTTTCGTACTTCCCGTTGATTGGCGTCGAGGAAGTGGGCGACGGGGTGGAAGCACTGAATAAAGTGGAATACCTGCGTCCGAATATTATCTTCATAGACATTCAGTTGCCTGGAGAAAACGGACTGGACGTAACAAAAGAGATAAAGCGGGTGTACGGTGATATTGTGGTCGTTATTCTCTCTGCCAACAATCTGCCGGAGTATCGTCAGCAAGCCTTTCGTGACGGGGCGGACTTCTTTATTTCAAAGGGAGACGACTCCTGTTTGGAGGACATACTGGCATTGGTCGAGGGGGCAATGGCCAGGGGAGCACGCCACTGATTCAGGGCGGTGCCAGGTCAGGCTGGCAATACTGTCAAAAGCCTGCATAAAAGATTTTCTTCTGTCTACAGATCGGGGGCTTCTATGATACGAACAATCTATGCCTCTATATGCGGTGCACTGATACTCTTGGCGGCCTTAATCCCGCCAGCTATTCTCATCATTGATAAGGCCGGATTCTAACACCGGCACAGGAAGTGACATATGAGCAATCACAGGCCATCGTATCGATGGGAGGATGTTGCCATAATCTTAATGGTAATGCTTATGGCAGTTATTATTTATCTTTTTGACGAATGACCGGAAAGGGCCAGAGAGCTGGTCATATAGATAGTATTTATCTTTCCTCAAGGTGGCCTGCGTTCATTCGTTGGTCAGTGTTTTTGTTTATGCATGGAAAAATACGCCCCGAGACGGATTGACCCGGGACGTATTAGTGGCGAATTTGGAGTTATTAGCTGCGCCACTGGTTAATACGATATGGCATAATTCCCGGTCTGCCTATTGTCCTGAGGTACAGACGGACAAAGAAAGTCCTGTCACCAGGACGGGGAGTGGCAGGCTGTCAAAGGAGGCCTGTGGCTGATTACCGGGAAGTAGATTTGTCTCTGGTCTTGCATGCGCAGCAAATAGCTCTCAAGGCATACCAGACAATGACTAATCCACATAACATGACTGCGGCCAGTTGCATGGCAGAATTTGAATTGGAAATTATCCCGGCCAGGTAAATCACCGCCATAAAGACCATAGCTATGACAAGGGTTTTCATGTTGTTCATTATGCACTTCTATGCGGGATTTCAAAGTAAACAAAAGTAAATTAAATACTTACAGCCGCGCACTGTCAGAAGATTAGCGCACAGCAGAGCCAGGTCCAGCCGGTTAAGCGAGGGGTATGCGGCCAATCTCACAGTGTATATTTGCGGGTGATCTGTATCCGGTAACGGCGCTGTAAGTCGCGCCCACTTCTGTCATCAAAGGTAATCTGTGGAAACTGGCTTAACCATCGCCATCATTTAGCCACTGGTCTTTGTCTGTTGCCTTGAAAGTGCGAACTTTTGCTGCAGTCAGTTTGCCTGTCAGCTACACATATAGATACACTTGTGCGAGCAATCAGGGCAAACTATAGCCAGTCTGACAGAACCTTGCAATGTATTAAAATCAAACCGTTATGATAAACAATTCAACGATTTCGGTGTTATTTGTATGCATGGGCAATATCTGCCGATCACCCACAGCCCAAGGTGTTTTCGAACGGTTGGTTGCGGACAATGACCTTGCGGACCTCATACAGATAGATTCTGCGGGGACACATGCCTACCATATAGGTGAGAGCCCGGATGAGCGCGCGTCTGCTGCTGCATTGAAGCGCGGCGTTGATTTAAGTTCACAACAGGCGCGTCGTGTCGGCCCCGATGATTTCCATGAATTTGATTATGTCATTGCCATGGACAGCAGCAATTTCGGGGACCTTGCTTCCAGCTGCCCGCCAGAACACGAAGCGAAGCTGCGCCTGTTTATGGAGTTTGCAGCTGATCAGGAGACGAATGAAGTACCGGACCCTTACTATGGGGGCACTACCGGGTTTGAGCGTGTACTGGACTTGATTGAAGAGGCATCAGCCGGGCTGCTGGCAGAAATTCGCCGGCAGCACCGACTGTAGCCGTAATCTTATTCCGAGGCGATCTTTTCCTGTTTGGGCGCAGTATCTGCCGCAGGCGATGCCTTGTTTCCATCTGTTGTCGATAGTGCTGTGGGTGCCTTGGGCGCGGCCTTGTTTTCATCGGGTGTCGACGGTGCTGCGGGTACCTTTGGCCTGGAATCCGTTGCTGTACTGACTGCAGTTTGCTGCGGAACACTGGCCTTGTTCTGACTGTCTTGTGGTGGAGTACTGCTGCTGTCCCGTGGCTGATTCCTGTCAGCAGCTGGCCGGGATTGGCCCGAACTCTCGGTATTTGTACTACCAGTCGTTGTGTTTTCAGTTGCTGCTGCCTTTTGGTCGCTGGCATTCCTGTTCTGACTGGATGAACGCCGCCTGCCACCACGGCGGCCACGTCGTGATCCCCGCCGTTGTTGCGGGCTTGTAGTGTCACCTGAGGGTGTCGGTTGCTCGGCTTGCGTGGTCGAGGATGCCTGCGTTGATGCAGCCTGCTTTTCGGCCTCCGGCTTTTGCGCCGGGCGCGGCTGTTTACGGTTGTCGGCCGCTTGTCGCTGGCTGGCGTTTTGTCCTGATGACGGGTGGTTGCCCTGAGGCTGTGGCTTGCGGCGGCTGCCCTGAGGCTGCGGCTTGCGGCGGCTGTCCTGAGGCTGCGGCCTGCGACGGTTACCCTGTGGCTGCTGTCTGCTCCGGTTGCCTCCGCGCCTCCGATCTTGCTGGCTGCTGCGCTGTTGCCCTGTTTTGCCGGGCGCAGGTTTTGGCGCTTCCTCGGCGGAACCGAAGAGGCTGGCAAACAGGCGTTTAAACAGGCCGGGTTTTGAGGCCTTGGCAGCCTTTTTATCGCGTGCAGGTGCCGGTGATGGTGCAGGAGCGGGCGCGGTCGGTTTGACAGACTTGACTGCCGGTACTTCGGCGCTAACTGTTTCCATGGATGTTGCGATCGGTAGCTCCGGTTCGGCGGGTGCTTTCGCCATGTGGTAACTCGGGGTGGATTGTGCGGTGGCTGATTCGTCCTTACGTATACGCTGCACATCGTAATTAGGGGTTTCCAGTGCCGGGGACGGGATCAGCATGACGGCAATCTTGTGGCGCGCCTCAAGGCCCACAAGCAATTCGCGCTTCTCGTTCAGCAGGTAGGTGCCGACATCGACCGGGACATGAGCGACAACCCGCAGGGTATTGTCCTTCATGACTTCTTCCTCAATGATTCTCAGCACCGATAATGACAGGGATTCGACACCACGGATGGTGCCCTGACCGATGCAGCGCGGACAGACAATCTGACTGGATTCGCCCAGGGAAGGTCGCAGACGCTGACGTGACATTTCCAGCAGACCGAAGCGGGATATGCGGCCGATCTGGACGCGTGCGCGGTCCATCTTGAGTGCATCACGCAGGCGGTTTTCAACTTCACGCTGGTTGCGGGCCGGCTGCATGTCAATGAAGTCAATGACGACCAGCCCGCCCAGGTCACGAATGCGCAGTTGCCGGGCAATTTCATCAGCGGCTTCCAGGTTGGTATTCAGCGCGGTTTCTTCAATATCGCTGCCCTTGGTTGCCCGTGCAGAGTTGATGTCGATAGAAATCATTGCCTCGGTGTGGTCAATGACGATGGCACCACCGGAAGGCAGTGTGACTTCCCGCTGAAAGGCAGACTCGATTTGTGATTCAATCTGGAAGCGGTTGAACAGCGGAATGGTGTCCTGATAGAGCTTCAGTTTCCCCAGGTTGTGGGGCATGACGCGCTCCATGAACTCACGTGCTGTTTCAAACACCTCCTGGCTGTCAATCAGGATTTCCGAGACATCCGGGCGCAGGTAGTCACGCAGTGCCCGGATTATGACATTACTTTCCTGGTAAACCAGGAACGGAGCGGGGCGTTCATCCGAGGCCTCCTTGATGACGCTCCACAGGTGCGTCAGATAATCCAGGTCCCACTGTAATTCTTCACTGCTGCGGCCAATGCCGGCTGTGCGGACAATCATGCCCATACCGTCGGGTATGTTCATGCTGCTCATGGCATCGCGTACAAGGTTGCGGTCTTCGCCCTGTATCCGCCGGGAGACCCCGCCGGCACGCGGATTGTTGGGCATCAGAACCAGGTAACGTCCGGCAAGGCTGATAAAGGTGGTGAGGGCGGCACCCTTGTTGCCGCGTTCTTCTTTCTCTACCTGTACGACCAGTTCCTGGCCTTCGGTGAGGGCATCCTTGATACTGAGGCGGCCGCCGCCCTGTTTGGCGGATTCGCTGAAATAGCTGCGCGCGATTTCCTTTAATGGCAGGAAGCCATGACGATTGCCACCGTAGTCAATGAAGGCCGCTTCGAGGCTGGGCTCGATGCGTGTGATTTTACCTTTATATACGTTGGACTTTTTCTGACCGCGTGAGGGTACCTCGATATCAAGATCGTAGAGCTTCTGGCCATCGACCATGGCCACACGCAGCTCTTCGGGCTGCGTGGTATTGATTAACATTCTTTTCATGTTTTATTTCTCTCATACGCTCGACCTGATGACGCACAGCGCATATTGCCTGACGTGTCCATGACGGACCGTGTTGCCGGCGGGGCGCGGGTTTTACACCCATCAGCCATAGCAGGCAGGTAATAAGAGCTGGCATATGATGCTGTACGCGAATCATGGGGGCGTTGGTTGTTTATCTGGTCTGGTTTTATTTATAACAGCACGTTGCTGCACATCAAGGAGATTATCGGCTTTATGCAGCTGCCAACATCCCCAGTATAAATTTGGTGTCTTCGGGTTGACATGCAGACGCAGAACGTCCGATTAAGGTCAAACCGTGAGGGGGACTATAGCAACCCTGCTCTATACCCGCAAACAAAGGAGGTAATACCTCTGCTGTAAACCCTGTACAATTCCTTACCCGTTTTCAGGTAGATAGCGAGTCGATGAGTCAGGAGCCGGCATATAGCTTCCCCAAGGTGCGTCAGGTAAATGTGACCGAGGAGGAGGCCGGTCAGCGTATCGACAATTTCTTGGCGCGCTACCTGAAGGGCGTTCCCAAGAGTCACATCTACCGCATCATCAGGCGCGGTGAAGTGCGAGTGAACAGTGGCCGCAAACGTGCCCAATATAAGGTATGCGCGGGTGATACGGTGCGAATTCCGCCGGTCAGGGTGTCGGCGTCCACTCCTGGCAAGGTCAGACCCGGACTCAGCCTCGAGGACCGCATTCTTTATGAGAATAGTCGTTGCCTGGTTCTCAACAAGCCGTCCGGCATCGCTGTCCACGGTGGCAGCGGCCTGAGCTATGGCGTCATTGAGGCCATGCGGGCCGGGCGACCACAGGCTCCCTATCTGGAACTGGCACATCGCCTTGATCGGGGTACCTCTGGCTGCCTGGTACTGGCAAAACGTCGCAGCTTCCTGCGTGCATTTCAGGAACAACTGCGGCAGGGTGAGGTGGTGAAACACTACCTGGCACTGGTGTCCGGGACCTGGGAAGGCGGCAGGCAAACGGTGACGGTGCCCCTGCGCAAGAATCTGCTGCGCGGTGGGGAACGCATGGTTACCGTGGATGAATCGGGCAAGGAAGCGATCAGTATCTTCAAGCCTGTGACCTGTTTCCGTGAGGCAACACTGGTCGAGGTTGAATTGAAAACAGGCAGGACACACCAGATCCGTGTTCATGGCACACATATTGGCCATCCGCTGGCCGGCGATGAAAAATACGGTGACCCGGCCTTTAATCTTGCTATGAAACGACTGGGGTTGCGTCGTATGCTGCTGCACGCGCATTACATTGAATTTACGGATACAGCCAGTGGTGAAAAGATAACCGTGAGTGCGCCGCTGGATGACGGGTTGAAGGCTGTATTAGACCAGCTTGAGTTGACGTAATCTGCCTTGCACAAAAATTACCCGACTTTATCCGCACAAACCATGACCGAAAAGATCAAACTCATTGTATTTGACTGGGATGGCACCTTGATGGACTCCGAGGCACAAATCGTGGCCTGCCTGCATGCGGCGATCGCCGACCTGGGCCTGGAACCGATGGATGATGAAACGGTCAAGAATGTCATCGGGCTGGGACTGCGTGAGGCGATTGATACGCTGGTGCCCGGACGCGACGAGCGGTTTCACCGGGCGTTTGTGGATCATTACAGAAAGTACTGGTTCCAGTCTGAAGCCTCGGTGTTGTTCGAGGGGGTGCGTGACGTGCTGAATACCCTGATACAGCAGGATCTGTTACTGGGGGTCGCAACCGGGAAAGCGCGTCGTGGACTGGAGCGGGTACTGGGTGAGACCGATCTTGCGTCCTGTTTCCATGCGACGCGCTGTGCCGATGAGGCACCATCCAAGCCGCACCCTCAAATGCTGCTGGATATAATGGCGAAGTTGAATGTATTGCCTAAGGAAACCCTGATGGTTGGCGATACCGAGTATGACATGGAGATGGCAACCAATGCCGGTGCTGCCAAGATTGCGGTGCGAACCGGCGTGCATTCGGAAGAGCGTTTGAATCGGCATGCGCCCCTGGTATGCCTGGAGCAGCTCATCGATATGCCGATGTGGCTGGCAGAGGCGGGTCTCATAGATGTTTGCGAGTAATTTCATTACATACAACAGGTGACAAGATGTTTGGCAAGGAATCAGAAAGCAGCAAGGCAGAAATGGGCAGTGACGAGTGGAATCGGGATGTTATTAACCGGCTTGCCTTTGCTGCGGTTGATGAGCAGCGACGTACCCGGCGCTGGAATATCTTCTTTAAAGTATTACTGGCCTGTTACCTGCTGGCGCTGTTGATTCTGTATATGCCAACTGACTGGGATGAGTTGGGCAAGGTGGCTGATAAACATACGGCGCTGGTAGATCTGAGGGGTGTTATTTCAGATTCGTCCGAGGCCAGTGCCGACACCGTGATAAAAGGACTGCGTAAAGCCTTTGAAGATGAAAAGACAGCAGGCGTCATCCTGCGGGCAAATTCGCCCGGTGGCAGCCCGGTACAGTCCGGTTATATCTACAAGGAGATCAAGCGGCTCCGGGAGTTGCATCCGGATACACCGATGTATGCGGTGGTAACGGATATGTGTGCCTCCGGCTGCTACTACGTGGCATCTGCGGCCGACGATATATATGTGGATGAGTCCAGTATTATAGGTTCTATCGGTGTACGTATGGACAGTTTTGGCTTTGTCGACAGCATGGAAAAACTCGGCGTCGAGCGGCGTCTGTACACGGCAGGCAAGAGCAAGGGATTCCTGGACCCGTTTACACCTTCAAAATCTGCCGATGTCGAGCACGTGAAGTTATTGCTCGATAGTATCCATCAGCAATTTATCAGCGCAGTGAAAGAGGGGCGGGGTGACCGCCTGAAAGATAACGAGAGCCTGTTTACCGGGCTGGTGTGGACAGGAGAAGAAGGCATCCCGATGGGGCTTGCGGATGAAATCGGCAGTAGCAGTTACGTGGCGCGTGAAGTTATCGGTGTTGAGGACATTGTCGAATTTACCGAGAAGCCGGATTTCTTCAAGCGGCTCAGCGACCGTATCGGCGTGGCAATGGCCAAGGGAATGAGCGAGCTATTCGCCAATGGTGTTGGCTCGGTACGGTAGGCAAGGTGATACCATCTCCTGCAAGGGGGCTACGGCAGGACAATCCCGGCCCGTGCCAGCATACCGGTCAGCCGGATCAGAGGCAGGCCAACCAGCGCGGTGGGGTCGGTACCCTCCATATACTCAAACAAGGTGATACCCAGCCCCTCTGACTTGAAGCTGCCAGCACAATTATAGGGTTGTTCCTGCTGCAGGTAACGATCTATCTGCTCGTCTTTGAGCTGTCTGAATTTCACTATAAAGGGGATGACATCCACCTGTGCCTCATCGGTGTCGCTGTTCAGCAAGCACAGGCCTGTCTGAAAGGTGACGCGTTTTCCCGAGAGATTCCGTAGCTGTTCAAATGCCCGTTCATGCGTACCGGGTTTTCCAAGAATATTGTTACCCGTGGTCGCGACCTGGTCGGAACCGATAATGAGCCCCCGGTGGTTTGCGGCTATTGCACGCGCCTTGTCTTCTGACAGGCGACGTACCAGGGCTTCTGCTGTTTCGTTGGTCTGCGGCGTTTCGTCGACATCCGGTGCGGCTGTTACGAACGGGATACCCAGTCGCTGCAGCAGTTCCTTGCGAAATGGCGAGGTTGAGGCAAGTGTGACTGTATGTGTCATGTTCATGGGGTCAGGCAGAATAAGTGACTGAATTCTAGCAAGATGTATGGGTTTTCACAGGTATATTCAGATTGACAGTAATAATGTCAGCAGATAATATTCGCGGGTTATGATAAACCACCTGCCAGATCGACTCGATCTGATCGCTACGGCCGAGGCAGGGCGTCTGCTGCGGGGCCGCATAGCCATAAGCAATCTTGAACGGTTAGTGCCGGCATTGATTTCTGATGCGGGCGAGTTACAGGTCGAGATGGAACTGGGTAAGGACCCGGATGGCACGCGTTATCTGACCGGGTCCATCCGGGGCGAAGTGGCACTGAAATGTCAGCGTTGTCTGGGCAAAATGACTTTGCCGCTGGATCTGACATGCCGCCTTGGCCTGGTGTCCAGTGATGTTGCAGCAAATGCGCTTCCTGAGTGGTATGAGCCATTGGTAGTAACGGCGGAACCTGCACACATGGCCGACGTGATTGCAGATGAAGTGTTGCTGGCGTTACCCATCGTGCCAACCCACAAGGACGGGCTGGATTGCCAGGAATTTGTTAAAGAACATGCGCCGCCGGTGAACGAGCAACGCGAGAACCCGTTTGCTGTCCTGGCGGGACTGAAATTGAAACAGTAGTTTAGGAGTTATCAACATGGCCGTACAGAAAAGTCGCAAAACGCCATCACGTCGTGGCATGCGCCGCTCGCATGACAAGCTGACTGGCAGCACTCTGTCGATTGAACCGACAACGGGTGAAACGCACCTGCGTCATCATGTCAGTGCTGACGGGTTTTACAAGGGTCGCAAGGTCATCAATAAAGACCAGGACTAGTTACCGGCCTTTTAATACGGACTGTGAATGTACCCGGTTTCAATCGTCGGTTATCACATGTCTTGTGACGCCTGAATAATCAGGCCCTTGTCTATCTACATCTGCCGCTCACATCATGAGTAATGAAATATCGATTGCGCTCGATGCAATGGGCGGTGATGCCGGTCTGGATGTTGTCGTGCCTGCGGCCATCACGGCCGCCAACCAGCACCCGGATGTTCAGATCATTCTTGTTGGTGATGAAGCAAAGCTGAAACCGGCTATCACCGCGGCCGGTGCAGCCGACAATCCACGCCTGAAAATTCATCATGCCAGCCAGAAGGTAGAGATGGATGAGTTGGCCTCTTTAGCCATGCGCAACAAGAAGGATTCATCCATGCGGGTTGCGCTTAACCTGGTGAAAGACGGGGTGGCGAATGCCTGTGTCAGCGCCGGCAATACCGGTGCGTTAATGGCGACATCCCGTTTTGTACTGAAAATGCTTCCCGGCATCGACCGGCCGGCGATTTGTACATCCTTGCCTTCCCTGACCGGGCACACCTGGATGCTTGATCTTGGTGCCAATGTTGATTGCAACGCTGAACACCTGTTCCAGTTTTCCCTGATGGGGTCCGTACTGGCCGCTGCGGTAGACGGAAACAGGCATCCACGTATTGGTCTGCTGAACATCGGCGAGGAAGAAATCAAGGGAAACGAGCAGGTCAAGGAAGCGGCACAATTACTCAGCGCGGGCATGCCGGATTATGCGGGTTATGCCGAGGGTGATGATATCTACAAGGGCGGTTTCGACGTCATTGTCTGTGACGGCTTTGTCGGCAACATTTCGCTGAAGACCAGTGAAGGTGTCGCCAAGATGATCGCTGAATTTATCAGGCAGGAATTCAGGCGTAATGTTTTTACCAAACTTGCCGCATTGATCGCCATGCCGGTACTCAAGGCGTTTCGTCGCCGCATTGATCCGCGTGCATACAATGGTGCCAGTCTGCTCGGTTTGCGTGGCATTGTTATCAAGAGCCATGGTGGCGCGGATGCCTTTGCCTTTGCAAATGCTATCAAGGTTGCCATTCTTCAGGTCCGTGAAAATGTACCTGAACGTATTTCGACCCAGTTGCAGTCCTACGAAGAAAGCAGGCAAGCCATATGAAATACTCGCGGATAACCGGTACCGGCAGTTACTTGCCGGAAAAAGTACTGACCAACCATGATCTTGAAAAGATCATGGATACGACCGATGAGTGGATAAGGGAACGCACCGGTATCTACAAGCGACATATCGCCGCCGGTGATGAAACCTCATGCGATCTCGCGGAAATCGCGGCAACCCGGGCAATGGAGACCGCCGGACGTACTCCCCGGCAGATTGATCTGATTGTACTGGCGACGACGACGCCTGACCGCGTATTTCCAAGTACGGCCTGCCTGTTACAGCAGCGGCTGGATATTCATGGCACGGCTGCGTTTGATGTGCAGGCCGTATGCACGGGGTTCGTCTATGCTCTCGGGATCGCTGACAAATTTATTAAAACCGGCTCCGCCAAATGTGCACTGGTTGTGGGTGCCGAGACCCTGTCACGTATTGTTGACTGGAATGATCGCAGTACCGGTATCCTGTTCGGTGATGGTGCAGGTGCCGTGGTCCTTGAGGCCAGTGATGAGCCCGGTATTCTTTCCACTCACTTGCACGCTGACGGCAGTTACGAACATCTGCTGACTGTCCCTGCCGGTATATCGAGTGGTTATGACAAGGTGCAAGCCGGGCAGGCCTATGTACAAATGCAGGGTAATGAAGTCTTCAAGATGGCAGTCAATACCCTGGGCCGCATCGTCGATGAAACCCTGGCAGCCAATCAAATGGAGAAGTCCGACGTTGACTGGCTGATTCCACACCAGGCCAATATCCGTATTATCCAGGCGACTGCCCGCAAGCTGAAGATGTCCATGGATAACGTGGTGGTAACGGTGGATGAACACGGTAACACCTCAGCTGCATCGGTGCCGCTGGCGCTGGATGTTGCGGTACGCGATGGTCGCATCAAACGTGGTGAAACCCTGCTGCTGGAAGCCTTTGGTGGTGGTTTTACCTGGGGCTCGGCACTCATTAAATATTGATTATGAACTCAACTCTCGCAATTGTATTTCCCGGTCAGGGTTCCCAGTCGCTCGGCATGTTGTCCGCGCTTGCCACGGACCACTCACAGGTTGTCGACACTTTTGACCAGGCCAGTGACGTGCTTGGCTATGATCTATGGCAGCTGGCGCAGGATGGGCCTGAGGATGAACTGAACGAGACGGACAAGACGCAACCGGCAATGCTGGCGGCAGGCGTGGCTGTTTGGCGAGTGTGGCAGGATGCCAGCGGTTTGGCGCCCGTTCTGATGGCGGGGCATAGCCTCGGTGAATACACCGCTCTGGTGTGTGCCGGTGCCCTGGATTTTCAGGAGGCCGTCAGCCTGGTTGAAGAACGCGGGCGCTGTATGCAGTCTGCTGTGCCGGTTGGCACTGGCGCAATGGCTGCCATTCTCGGACTGGATGATGTCGCGGTTGCCGTTGTATGCGAACAGGCGGCTGATGGAGACGTGGTGTCACCGGTTAACTATAACTCACCCGGACAGGTCGTTATTGCAGGGCATGCCGAGGCCGTACAGCGCGCCATCGCGCTGGCGACAGAGGCAGGTGCCAGGCGGGCAGTACAACTGCCGGTCAGTGTGCCGTCACATTGTGCACTGATGCGACCGGCAGCAGAACAGTTCGCCGATCGCCTTGATAAGGCCATGATCAAAACACCTTCAATCAAGGTCATCCAGAATGTGGATGCGACATTGCATGATGATCCGGACACGATCCGTGCAAACCTGGACAGACAGTTGTACAGCCCGGTGCAATGGGTTGGCTCTGTACAGGCTATGGGCAAACAGGGCGTGACCCGGATCATAGAAGCAGGGCCCGGAAAAGTACTGACAGGTTTGTGCAAACGCATTGATAAAACGATTGCAGCCGCAGCCATATTTGATGAGTCCTCATTACAGTCAGCACTGGATTAATAGTGCTTTGAAATGTTAAGACCGGTAAACAACGGAAAGCTATTATGTCCTTATTAAATGAAATAGCCCTGGTGACAGGGGCAAGTCGCGGCATAGGTAAAGCGATTGCAGAGGCCCTTGGCAGCAAGGGAGCGACTGTTGTCGGAACTGCAACGTCCGGGAATGGTGCACAGGTGATTTCGGAGTCGTTTGCAGCAAGTGGAATCAAGGGTGTCGGCAAGGTACTGAATGTGACTGATCCTGATTCCATTGCGTCATTGATTAAAGATGTCCAGGCTGAATACGGTGCACCTACTATCCTGGTGAATAATGCCGGTATCACGCGTGATAATTTACTGATGCGCATGAAAGATGATGAATGGAATGATGTGATTGACACCAATCTGACGTCGGCTTTCAGGATGAGCAAGGCTTGCCTGCGCGGCATGATGAAAGCAAAACACGGCAGAATCATCACCATTACATCAGTGATCGGTGCAACCGGAAATGCGGGGCAATCGAACTATGCGGCTACCAAGGCCGGTGTTATCGGTTTTACCAAATCACTGGCCAGGGAAATTGGATCACGGGGGATTACAGTCAATGCGGTAGCACCGGGTTTTATCGATACGGATATGACGCGGGCATTGCCGGAGGAGCAACGTGACGCATTACTGGAGCAGATTGCACTTGGGAAGCTGGGGGCGGTAGAGGATGTTGCCAATGCGGTTGCATTTCTGGCATCGGCTGATGCGGCCTATATAACCGGTGAAACCATTCATGTGAATGGTGGCATGTACATGAGTTAGGATGATCGGTTTCCTGAGATATGCTTGGTAAGTAACTGTAATTGAAAATAAATTAACTATAGTATGACGGCCATGAGAATCTCCATAAGTCGGGAGAATCCGGGGTAAATGGGGTATAGATGCAACTTGTATGTTGTATCTTGCATTCACTACAATACCCTCGCAGCTGCAGCTGCCTTTTTTAATCAAAGAGGAATAATCCGAAATGAGCAATATTGATGAACGCGTCAAGAAAATTGTTATCGAGCAATTGGGGGTGAAGGAAGACGAGGTGAGCAACAGCTCTTCATTCGTTGATGATCTTGGTGCTGATTCACTTGATACCGTTGAACTGGTTATGGCGCTGGAAGAGGAATTCGAGTGCGAGATTCCTGATGAAGAAGCAGAAAAGATCACCACTGTCCAACAGGCAATTGATTACGTCAACGCCAACAAGGACTGATTCTTTTCCCAAGAATTCCGGCCGTACCCTTGTTTGACGGGTGCGGCTTTTTGTTATGTGTTTTTTGAGCAGTACGTTTGTGAGGGATGAGTCTTGTCCAAAAGACGCGTTGTTGTAACCGGCCTGGGTATAATTTCTCCTGTTGGCAATGCCATTAAGGTTGCCTGGGATAATATTCTTGCCGGCAAAAGCGGTATCGGCCCGATTGCCGGTTTTGATGTCTCCGATTTCGCAGTGCGCTTTGGTGGTGAAGTAAGAGACTTCGATGTCTCTGACTTTATCCCGAAGAAAGATGCGCGTCGCATGGGCAGGTTTATTCACTATGGTATAGCGGCTGCCAGCCATGCCATTGAAGACTCGGGCATAGAGCTTACAGAAGCCAATGCCAGCCGCGCAGGTGTTGCGATCGGGTCTGGTATCGGTGGCTTGCACGGCATAGAAACAGCCTATCAGGCATTTCTGGATGGCGGCCCGCGCAAGATTTCTCCCTTCTTTGTTCCTGGTAACATTATTAATATGATTGCCGGGAATCTGTCCATTATGTACGGCCTGAAAGGCCCCAACATTGCCATCGTCACTGCCTGTACTTCAGCAACACACAACATTGGTGTTGCAGCGCGAACCATTGCCTATGGTGACGCCGACATCATGGTCGCCGGTGGTGCGGAAATGGCGACCTGTCCCACGGGCATAGGCGGGTTTGCAGCAGCGCGTGCACTCTCCACCCGTAATGAGAATCCCGCGGCAGCCAGCCGTCCCTGGGACAAGGACCGGGATGGCTTTGTGCTCAGTGACGGTGCCGGTGTGCTGGTGCTGGAGGAGTACGAAATGGCGCATGCCCGGGGCGCGGATATCTATGCGGAAATAGTCGGCTTTGGTATGAGTGGTGATGCTTACCACATGACGCAACCCTCCGAAGGTGGGGAAGGACCTGCACAGTGTATGGATGCTGCGCTGGCCGATGCCGGTCTGAACCATACGGACGTGGATTACGTCAATGCCCATGGCACATCGACACCCGCGGGCGATATTGCCGAGACACTGGCCATCAAACGTTCATTTGGTGACAAGGCGAGCAAGGTGGCGATCAGTTCAACCAAGTCCATGACAGGCCATCTGCTGGGCGCTGCCGGCGGTGTTGAAGCGGTGTTTTCCCTTCTGGCACTGCGTGATCAGGTGGCCCCCCCCACGATTAACCTGGAAAACCCTGATCCGGAATGTGACCTGGACTACGTACCGAATACAGCCAGGGAAATGAAGCTTGATGTTGCCATGTCCAACTCTTTTGGTTTTGGTGGCACCAACGGCACACTGATATTCCGCCGGATGAGTTAGTCCCGGATCAACCTGAGAAAGACAGACAAGATGGCCACGGAATCCACGGAAGAACACGAAAATATTTCCAGAACGTTTTTTATTTTTCCGTGTTATTTCGTGGATTCCGTGGCTATTAAATAAAACTGGCACTCGGCTTATTTTTACCTGCGCGTGCGGCAATCTCACAGCCAGTGCCATGTCCACAAGGTCGATTACGCAATCGACCTGATAGAATTACACCGCTCTGATCCGGAGCGCTATCCCCATCTTTTGCAGAGTACGGCGCATGGTCGTTATGACATCCTGTTCGCCTTTCCGGGTGACAGCCTGGTTCTGGGTGTGGATGGAAGTCTCACGTATACGGACAGGGGGAAATCAGCCGGGAGTGATTTCCTGACTGCCCTTGATGACTGGTGGCAGCAGGAGAGAGCCGTTGTTCAGGATGAGACCAACCTGCCTTTTACCGGTGGCTGGTTTGTCTACCTGGGTTATGAGTTGGCAGGGCAAATAGAACCCTGTCTGTGTTTGCCAAAATCAAGTTGCGATCTGCCGGTTGCTATCGCGACACGTTTCAGATCGGCGGTGATTCGGGATAATGAACAGCAGAAGTCTTTCATTGTTGCTGAACAGGATCACTCAATGTCAGTTGAAAGCATCCTTGAGGATATCGCTTCTTTGTCAGGTACATTTGCGACAGATATGGCCACAGTCGCCACTGTCAGTGAAGATGATTCACAGGATTATCTGGATGCCATTGAGCGGATACATTCGTACATTCGTGAGGGTGATGTCTTCCAGGTGAATCTTTCCAGGCGCTGGGAAATAACACTTGAACAGCCAGCCGCTGCTGCCACGTTGTTTAACAATCTTGCACAGCACAATCCCTCACCGTTTGCCGGCCTGGCGACATGGAAGGATGTGTCGATTATCAGTTCTTCTCCGGAGCGTCTGGTCTGTGTTCATGACGGCATGGTTGAAACACGGCCGATTGCCGGCACACGCCCGCGTAGTAATGAGTTTGTGTCAGACAGGGCATCTTCGGAAGAATTGCTGGCACATCCCAAGGAGCGTGCCGAGCACATCATGTTAATCGATCTTGAACGTAATGATCTCGGCCGCCTGTGTGTGCCGGGTTCGATTGAAGTTAACGAACTGATGGTGCTCGAGTCCTATGCGCATGTACACCATATCGTTTCCAATGTGCGCGGGCGCTTGCGTGACAGGGTCTCGCCGGGAGACGTGATTCGTGCCGTCTTTCCGGGTGGTACCATCACAGGCTGCCCGAAGGTGCGTTGCATGCAAATTATCGCCGAGCTTGAACAAGTGCCGCGTGGTGCCTATACGGGTTCCATGGGCTATGTCAACCGTGATGGCAGTATGGACCTGAATATCCTGATACGCAGTATGGTCTGCCAGGGAGACCGGCTGGAGTTGCGTGCCGGTGCCGGAATTGTGGCTGATTCGAATGCGCAAGCCGAACTGGAAGAAACCCGTGCCAAGGCGCGCGGGCTGTTGCGTGCACTTGGACTGGATGATGCGTGATGGGTGACGCTGTGCAAGTGCTGGTGAATGGCAAACCGAATGACTGTGTTCCCACGTCAGATCGTGGCCTGCTCTACGGTGATGGTGTTTTTGAGACGATTGCCGTAGAGAATGGGCAACTCCAATACTGGTCACGGCATCTGCGCCGCCTGCAATCCGGGTGCGAGCGCCTGGGCATGGAGTCGGTCAACGAAACATTGCTGGAGGAGGAGTGCCGTTCACTCATAAAACAGTCGCAACTGGCCGTGATAAAGATCATCATCACTCGCGGCAGTGGTGGCCGTGGTTACCGTTTACCCGGGGAACCACGATCGACACGTATTATACAATTGCACGCATGGCCCGACTATCCGGCAAGCTGTAAAGAAGGAGGCGTTAAGACAAGAATCTGCCGGACTCGACTGGGACATAATTCATCACTGGCAGGCATCAAGCACCTTAACCGGTTGGAACAGGTTCTGGCGCGCCAGGAGTGGGGGGATCCCGCTATTATGGAAGGTCTGATGCTGGATGTTGGCGGGGACCTCGTGGAAGGGACCATGAGTAACGTGTTTATGGTGCAGGATGGCGTGTTGATAACGCCTGACCTGCAGCTCTGCGGCGTTGCCGGTATTATGCGGGCAAGGGTGCTGGAGATGGCAGCAGAGAATTCTATAGTGGCGAGGATTCAACGGTTAGATCAAGATGCGTTGCTGCAGGCCGACGAGGTGTTTGTCTGTAACAGCCTGATGGGTATCTGGCCTGTGACCGGAGTCGATAAACACACCTTTCAAAAAGGGCCTGTTACCACGCGCTTGCAAACGTTACTGGCTAATACATAATGATAAATCATCTACAAAAATCGGGGGTGCGAACATTCCTGTTTCGATTGTTTATTATGGTGTCGCTTGCAGTACTGTCAGTGGCCGCCATTACCCTTGTCAGATACCAGCAGTTCCAGGACACCCGGCTTGATGTACCGGCTGACGGGTTGATCTATACCTTGCCCGCCGGCGCCTCCCTGAACAGGCTTGCCAGTGACCTCACTGTTCGCGGGATTATCCGGCACCCCCGATTCTTTATCCTGCTTGGGCGTCAACTGGAGGCTGCGACACGGCTGCAGGCGGGTGAGTATTCCCTGATAGAGGACATGACACCACGGGCAATGCTGGAGGAAATGGTTGCAGGCAAGGTCATTCAGCATGAGTTGCCCCTTATTGAAGGCCATTCCTTCAGGGAAATGATGCAGCGGGTACATGCCCAGCCGGTGCTGGAGCATACCCTGATCGACAAGAGCGATGCAGAGATCATGGCGGCGATCGGTCACCCGGAGCAGCAGCCGGAAGGACGCTTTATGCCGGATACCTACCATATAACGCGCGGTACCACTGATGTGGAATTTCTGCAGCGTGCCTACCAGGCGATGGCAAGCCAGCTACAGGCAGAGTGGGAGGGCCGTGAGGAAGGACTGCCATTCAAGTCAGCTGATGAAGCCCTGATTCTTGCATCCATTGTGGAAAAGGAAACCGGGGCGCCTGACGAACGACCGGCAATTGCCGGTGTGTTTGTCAGGCGGTTGCAGAAGAGCATGCGCTTGCAGACGGATCCAACCGTTATCTATGGCATGGGTGCTTCGTATGACGGTAATATACGCAAACGCGATTTGCTGAAAGACACACCTTACAATACTTACACCCGCGATGGCCTGCCGCCCACACCGATCGCCATGCCGGGCGTTGACGCTATCCATGCAGTGATGCATCCGGCTAAAGGAAAGAGCCTGTATTTTGTGGCCATGGGCGAGGGGCGTCATTATTTCTCAAGTACACTCAAGCAGCACAATCTCGCCGTGGATAAATTCCAGAAAAATAAAAAAGGCATCACACTGCCTCCCTCAGGACAATAATTATGAAAGGCATGTTCATCACGGTGGAAGGTATCGAGGGCGTGGGCAAGACCACCAATATCGAATTTATCCAGCAACGACTGCTGGCAGCTGGCAAGGACGTCGTTGTGACGCGTGAGCCGGGGGGGACTCCCCTTGGCGAGGCAATTCGCGGCCTGTTGCTAGATCCTCATTACACAGGCATGGATTCAACCTGCGAACTGCAACTCATGTTCGCAGCACGCGCCGAGCACCTGGCCCGTGTCATCCGGCCTGCCCTTGAAAAGGGTCAGTGGGTATTGTGTGACCGATTCACCGATGCAACCTACGCCTACCAGGGCGGCGGGCGCGGTATTGATACCGGCGTGATTGCCCGCCTGGAAGCACTGGTGCAGGGTGACTTCCGGCCCGATATTACCCTGTTGCTGGATGTGCCGGTCGAAGTCGGGCTGGCGCGAGCGGGTGAACGGGGCAAACTGGACCGTTTTGAACAGGAGAAAGTTGAATTCTTCGAGCGTGTTCGTCTGGCCTATCTTGATATGGCCGGGCAACACGCAGATCGTTACCGGGTGATTGATGCCGGCCAGCTACTGGATCAGGTGCAGTATCAATTGGGTGAAGTGCTGGACAAGCTACTTTGAATTGATGCGAACGATTACCCGTTTCCTGCGTACCTGCATTACCTGTGCCTTGTTTGTTCCTGGCCTTGCAAACGCGGCACAGAGTACCCTTGATGTGCCATGTGGGCGTGATGGTGCACTCACATTCGGTTTTCTTCCACTGGTCAGTACGGAAAAACTGGTACAACGATTTGCGCCGCTGGTTCATCATCTGTCTGCCGAGTTGGGTACACCCATCCGAATAGAAACGGCAGCGGATTTCGAAACATTTATTCGGCGGACAAATAATGACAAGCGCTACGATCTCCTCTTTACAGCACCGCACCTATTTTACCTGGCAAGAAAAAAGGCAGGGTATCATTTGCTGGTCAGTGTTGATTCTCGCGGCATGTCAGCCGTCATTGTTGTCCCCAAGAATAGTCAGATCGAAACCATCAAGGATCTGGCAGGCCTGAAGCTGGCAACGGTCGACCCGCTGAGCCTGGCAACACTCCTGGTAAGAAAACAGCTTGAAGATAACGGCCTTGATCCGGATGCAGACCTGAACCTGGTAACGACACCCTCACACAATGCTTCATTGCTCTCATCCTATTACGGTGCGACTGATGCCTCTTCCCTGATGATGCCACCTTTCAAGGTGGCCAATCCCGGGGTAAGGGAGAGCATGAAGATTATTTCGGTCACTGAAAGTACACCGCATATGCCGATCAGTGCCGCCCCCTGGATTGATCCTGAATGCAGGGATGCGATGGTGGCTGTGTTGCTAGCGATGCCGTCAACTCCTGCGGGGCGGGAAGCCCTGAAGACGGCCGGTTTCAGGGGGTTTGTAAAATCTTTGCCTGATATATATGACAGTCTGATATGGGCCGCGGAGCGGATTGATACCGAATGACGCAAGGAAAATTCTCCTTTTTCCAGAGCCTGCGTTTCCGCCTGATTGCCGGGGTGGTGACTATCGAGGTCGTGATGCTGTCATTGCTGGTGTGGAGCAATATCAGGATTATTCACACGACGCATGCGGACCGCTTGCAGGATACTGCAAGCAGCCTGCTTGAGCAGATCGCCGACACGTCCGGTAGTTACATGGTTGCGGTTGACTATGCATCGTTGCAGGATTATCTGAACAAGGTTGTCAACCACAAGGAGTTGTCTTACGTGGTCGTGCTGGACCGGGATGAAAACCCGGTCGTCTCACTGGGGAACACCCCGGCCCAGCCATGGCCCCGGGTTGATTCACATCCTTCAGCAGTTGACGATGCGGTTTTTAATGCCTCGCGGGCCATTCAGGTCTCAGGTGAACCCATGGGAAAGATGCTTGCCGGTTTTTCTCTTGCGCAGATGGAGAGCGCAATACACAAAGCCCGCTTCAGGGGTATTGTGATTGCCGTATCGGAGATTTTTCTGACGGTGGTGGCCACGGTATTGATCGGTTTGCACCTGACCCGACGGCTGGGTGTACTGGCCGATGCAGCCGAGTCGGTCGGTGCGGGCGACTATTCCGTTGTGGTTCCCACCGAGACGGCCGATGAGGTGGGCAAGACGGCAACGGCCTTCAATCGCATGGTAGGTGAAGTGTCCAGCCGCACGGGGTTGCTTGAGCAGGAAGAAGGGAAATCCAGAAGACTGCTGGCAGAAAACCGCCAGCTGGTGCATGCCTCCCTCGATGTGCAGGAGGAGGAACGCAAGCATTTGGCACGTGAACTTCATGACGAGCTGGGACAATGTATTACAGCGATACAGGCGGATGCCGAGTTGATCCGCGATATTTCCGCTGGACGGGATGAGAGAGTTGAGGCGAGTGCCGGAGCGATTCTTGATGTTTCCTCGCGAATCTATGATGGCGTTCACTCGATGATGGCACGGCTGCGACCGGGCATACTCGATGACCTCGGGCTGGTCGCTGCACTCAAGGACGATATATCTGCCTGGATGCAAAGAAATCCTGATACAAGCTGCTTACTGCATGCCACGGGTCAACTGGATAATCTGGGTGAGCGCATCAATATAACGATATACAGAATTGTTCAGGAATGCCTGACGAATATCACCAGGCATGCCGGGGCCAGCAAGGTTACTATTGACCTGGCAGGTGAAATTGACCGGCTGTTACTCAAGATAGAGGATGATGGACGCGGGTTGCCTGCGACAATGCCCGCAGGTGGTCTGGGCCTGATCGGTATGCGGGAAAGAGTGGAATCGCTGGGTGGTGAATTCAGTCTGGATGCCCGGGAAGGGAAAGGTCTTTCAATTATGATTTCGGTGCCATTGACCGGTGAAGAGGCGCAGGCTTGAACGCTGACAGAAAGATAAAAGTATTGCTGGTGGATGATCACGAGGTGGTGCGCGCCGGTTACCGCAGGCTGCTTGAGGGCACCGAGGATATTGTGGTGATTGCAGAGGCGGCAGATGGCGAATCTGCCTATACAGACTTTTTCCAATACCAGCCCGATGTGCTGGTGATGGACCTGTCAATGCCGGGTATGGGCGGACTGGAAGCCAGTATGAGGATACTGGCAAAGGACAGCACCGCGAAAATACTCGTCTTCAGCGTGCATGAAAACGAAGTCTTCCTTGCGCGTGCACTCGATTCAGGAATATTGGGCTACATTTCCAAGCGCAGCGCATCACGGGTCATGATAGAGGCCGTCCGGCAAGTCGCATCAGGTTCGGTCTACGTCGGACAGGAAATGATGTCATATCTTGTTAAACGTAAAACCACGCCGGAGTCGGACGCGGTTGCCGGTTTGACACCCAGGGAGTTTGAGGTCTTTCACTTGCTGGCAGACAGCAAGTCCGTGAATGATATTGCCGGAATCCTGAATCTGAGTCCCAAAACAGTCGGTCACCACTGCACCAACGTGAAGAAGAAACTCGGCGTTTCCGATATTGCGGCACTGACCCGTCTTGCCGTCCGGATGGGGGTCATCACGCCCTGATCGATACCCGTATGGTTTTCTCTCGCAGATGGATCCTGCTCTCAATCGTGCAGGCAGCTTGCCTGAGCGGGATGCCAGGTTCAGCGTGCGCAACGGACCTATGATCCATTCGGTGATCGTGCCCGGGCCATCGCGCTATCAGTTTGTGCATCTATCAGAATAGGGAAATTCCCTATATCCACCGTCATCAGAGGCAATTATTCTTTGGCTTCACTCCGGGGCAGTGATGAGACATGTTGCGTGGTGACGGGTATCCGGGTCCTGCCAGCATGCCCATTGTTTTCTCCGGGCATGCTGTTCATGAGTAAGCACGGTAACTGAATATTACATACAATTTCAGCAGCCCTGTGACAGCGTAACCTCCGGTACCTGTCGCAGGGTCTTTTTTATTTGCCCGGGTAACTTCCAGAGGTAGAAGGGCGGATCATGAGTCAGCGCAAACCGGAAGATCGACGACAGTTGGCAGGGAAACGGTCATTTCTGCTCAGGGATAGCAATGGGGAGAGGGTACTTGAAGAACGTCGAAAGCAGCCCGACCGGCGCATGAACGGTATCGAAGAGGCGGAGTGGCTGGAGATGCCTGAACAATCAGACAATCCCGAGGGGGGTTAGATACTCTTAATCGAATCAACCTTTATATACTTCCAGCCGCCTGTTTGCAGTCGACTGACGATGTGCTCGAATGTGGTCACGTGCGTGTTGATGCCACTGATTATGGCAGGGTTAATGCCATTGTTTTGTAACATACGGATGGCATTGGCGCAGCCAAAGAAATGCACGTTCTTGTATTTGGAAATCATCTCGAGTATCTGTTCCTTGAACGGGGAAACATCAGACCGCATCAGATCAAGGCCTCCTGCGTGTGCGACGACCTCAATCTGATCTCCCTCTCCCTGATGTTCCTGCAGAAACTTTTCTGTGTACTCGAGTATGGTGGAAAACCTTGCAGGGTCTGACTCGGAAATGTGCAGAATCACTTTTTCCGGTTGATGCTGACGGCTTGATGCGACAGCCTGGCCGGCAACAGCGTTCACTGGCCCCTCATGGTACCCATGGCCAAGCATGCCGGCGCCAAAGGCGACCGCCAGGGCTGCAATGGATGCAGCAATTTCCGGTGAAAAGATTTTCCAGTTCCGGAATTTTTCTTTTGCTGTGTTGCCTGATGGTGTGCTGGTGTCACCAAATCCCAGTCTCATCAGGTCTTTTGCACGGCGAAGCTGATATACACGCTCCCGTACCTCAGGGTCGTCTTCCATAGCCTTGATGATCTTTTCGCTGTGGGCAGCATCGAGCAGGCCGTCTGTGAAACTCCCCAGCGCCTGATCATCAAGAATATCGTCAGACTTTGTCATACAACACTACTCCACTAGACGTATGTTTCCCCGGGTTGTCATTAATTCAGCAGGAGCACCATCCATACTGGCCAGCAACCCCTTTCTTGCCCGGTGTAACCGGCTCATAACCGTACCAATGGGTATTTCAAGTGTCTCGGCAACTTCACAGTATGGTAACCCGCCCAGGTCGACCAGAGAGACTACCTGTCGCTGGTCTCGTGGCAGTGATGCAACTGCTGCACGCACCCGTGTGACTAATTCAAGTTCCTGACAAATGTTGCATGGCCCGATATCCTCAGTGGGCATGTCGTCATCCAGCATTTCATGTGTCCTGTCCTTCCTTAGATGCGCATACCATGCATTGTTCAGAATACGATACAGCCATGGAAACAGTTTGCTTTCATCCCTTAGCTGTCGTCTTTTACGAATGCCTGTTTCAATGGCCTCCTGAACCAGGTCATCTGCAAGCATTTCATCGCCACACCAGGAAAATGCGACACGGTAAAGACGGTCTCTTGAATCGGCAATCCGTCTTTTCAGTGCCGGGCTTGCACAAATCATGTTTTTTATCATTACTGCGCCCCCACATAATAGATGATTCACAAAACCACTTTATTCTCGTTTTTGTAAATTTATTTTTATTGTGTTTACTGGAGTTGTTAAGGTTACCAGGGATTAATTCGTTACCATCTTCAGGTCCACCTGGGCCTTAATGCGTTCATAAACCTCTTCTCGATGCACGGCCACCTCTTTTGGTGCATTAATGCCGATCCTTACCTGGTTCCCATTAACACCAAGCACGGTCACCGTTACTTCATTACCGATCATCAGTGTCTCATTGACTCTCCTCGTAAGTACTAACATGATATGTTATCTCCTTGTCAGGTCTGTGCTCTCTCCGTGACAGGCTCCAGGCTGGAATGTTGTTCCGGGACCACTGTTACTAAAGAAACGTGCTTGATACTACTCCGGTCCGGGGGGTGCACCTATAGGGAAAATCCTCATTGTGACCGACCGGATTCCCTGCACGATCTTCCTGTCCTGATATCACCTGAAACAATTCACAGTGTAAGCAGCTGAATATTTGGATAATCATCAAATAAGCTGTAACCCGCAATTAAAAACACTGGAATAAATTCATCCCCGGGTGCGTCTACTAGTGAGAGGGGCGTCTTGTGCTTGATCAGGCGTGTCTTCTTCACAACGATCGTTGTTTATATATAAGAAAAGGAGAGGAACCATATGAATATGTCACTTAAAAAAACCGTTGCTGCAATGAGCGGTGCCCTGCTTGCAGGAGCCGTGGGCACGGCAGCAGCACATGGTCTTGATGACGTCGGTACACCGGCCTGTCTCGAGGCCAACTTTATGATGGCTAATGCGATGAACGGCCCTTCACCTGCAAACCCTGATGCAACGAGATGGGCGGCCGCTAATGGTCCAGGTAACGTGCTGGAAGTTAACATTGTCACCGGTGCTCGCGGTATCACGGTAAACAACCCGTTCAATCCCGGTAATGCTGGTGGCCCGATTTGTCCAGATTCACAGGAATGCCCCGGTCCCTTCAAGCCCACCGGTGTACTGTCCGGTGGTCTGAACGGCCACGCCTTCATCACCAGTGCGGCGCAGCAGTCATTGACCGAGTTCCATCGTGATGGCACCCCGATCCGCACAGTGTCTTTCCGACCACTGCTGGGTAACCCCACAGGTCCTGCTGGTCGTGGTTCCTTGCCGCGTCCACTGGGTACCCAGATGATGCCGAACGGAAATATCGTACAGGCCATCTGCGATGCCAACTTCTTCAATGCGCAGAACTCGGATTCAGTCAGCCCAAGCGGTGACGACTCGCAAGCGAATGCCTCCAACCTGTTCTTCCCTCCGGTGTACCAGACAGCTGCTCGCTCTGCCAACAGCCGTGTGCTGGTGCTGGATCAGGAATCTCTGAATGTAATCGACGAATACAACCAGCCTGCTGATGCAGATGCTCGCTGGACCTGTATGGCTGGCCTTGCATTCTCTGAGGAAGGCATGGGCGTCAGTATGTTCCACGGTGCAGCTATCGCCATGGTTGACTGGAAAGCCGGTCTTTCTGATGAAGTCGCTGGCGTAGGTTCCAATAAGGATGACGATTCATTCGAGCTTGACGAACCTGAAAATAATGCTGTCATTACTCGCTGGATCGACATGCGTCCAGGTACACCGGCCGATGATCCGTCACGTCGCGACTCGCTGCGTGCCTGGGGCTATGACGAAGACGGTACCATCTACGTGACCGACCGGGAACGTTCCAGGGACTGCCTCGAGGGAGAAATTCCCGGCACACCGGGTGGTTGTAACCCGGGCGTGTTCCGTCAGAAGGTCCAGGTTGTCGATCTGGGCAGTGACTCACCGGATCGCACCATTGGTCTGGACCCGGGTGTGAACGTCATTGCCGGTATCCGTCCCAACCGCATGTCCGCCGTGGCCTGTGACAACATCGGTGGTCCTGGTGTTGATGGCACGGCCTGTGATGTGGAAACCCTGTTAATTGCAGCGTCTGCCTTCAATCCGGGTTGCACGGTAACGGGTGGGGTTCCGCCGGCTCCGTGCTTCGTTCCGGGTGGTGGTGTTGGCGAGTACTCGATCCTGCCGGAAGATGCTGATGGCAATCCTGAGTTTAACGATCTCGCCGAAAGCTGGGACAAAACGACCCCATGTGATGGTAGCCAAGCCCCGGGTGCTGACAACAGTGGTTGTGCCCAGCCAATCGCGACCTACCTGGGCCGGGCCAATGGCAATAATGTGCTCGTCGATGACTTCGTCGACCCGCGCATGCTGATGGTCATTCACGAGGCGTTCATTCAGTAAGCAGTTAGCAATAGCAAGCACTTGTCTTCCGGCGGGCGGCGTATCGCCTGCCGGAGGCCACGTTTAAAGGCCGGGGGGAGCCTTAGGGCGATAACAGGTCTTTTTATCAAGAAGTAGTAATACTTACTTTTAAATAGCAATAATTGGGAGGAGTTCTAATGAAACGTTCCATTTTAACAACAGCAATCGCCGCTTTAGTTAGCGGGCTTACCCTTTCTGGTATCGCCCAGGCCGCGACCCTGAAGGATGACTTCAGCCGTCGGCCTGCAGGCAGCGCCAGTGGCAGTGGTGACACTGTGGAAGCAGAATGCCCGGTAGACCCGAGCGGTAACAGCTGGCAGGATGCAACCGCTTCGCTTGTGATCAGCCAGACCAATGGAAACAGTACGGTAGAGATCGAAGTGGGAGGCGCTGCGCCCAACACACTGTATACCGTGTGGGTGCGGATGAAAGGCGCTGCCCATGGCGCAAGTTTCGGTGGCAGCCCGATCACCGGTGGTGGTGCAACACCTCTGGCACCCAGTAGTGGCCTGGCTCAGTTGGTCGCTGACTGGGTTGGAGCCGGTAGCTCTACACAGCCAAACGGTTTCACAACCAACTCCGATGGTGAAGGTGTGTTAAACCTCAGCCTGGATTTCCCGGTACTGGGTGGTTCCTATCCATTCAACAGAATGGATCATGCCGACCATTTGCTTGCGCAGACAAAAAACCCCAATGCTCAGCCGATTCCGACAACAATTGTGAATCCAACTGATGCAGGAATTGGCGGTCCGTTCATGCTGCGCATCGTGTCACACTGCCAGGATGGTCTCGGTCATGGCCTGTCTCCGAGCAAGCGTGAAGCCTGGTTCCAGTATCCCTGATACCAGGTCGTCTAAAAAAGCTTTAACTCGACAGGCCTGATTTATTTGATAGCCCGTTGAAGAAAAGCTTTCGGTCTTGCGCGCTTCCCCGTACGTGCAAGACTAGCTTCTACCGGCGTGGCAGGCAACTGCCCGCCGGTTTTTTATGCTCGCCTGCAAAATACTTCCCTGCCATTTTTACAACGGGTAAAAATCAGGGAATAAATTCGGTCTGAATTTCATCAATACAAAGACTGATTCTAGATCAGCCTGTCACGACAGGTATGACAAGGGGGCGGGTGTCTGGAAAACGTCAGTCGTTTGTATTGTTTTTCAGTGCAGGGTTTCGGGAACGAGCACTGCCTGTTGTCTGGATATCTACACAAGCCAAAGTGCACTTAAACATAATGGGGAGACTATACGATGAAAACAAATAGCTGTATTGCTGCCGCTGTCGCTGTCGCGATGCTGGGAATCAGTGGCACGGTAAACGCCAAGGGCAACGGTCTCGATCTGCCGGAACCCAATTATGACTTCCGCACACCGAGTGCAGAAAAGGTAGAATTGGGTCGGGTTTTGATGTTCGATAAGATCCTGAGTGGTAATCAGAACATTTCCTGCGGTACTTGCCACCACTCTTTGACAGGTACCGGTGACGGTCTTTCATTACCCGTTGGTGAAGGTGGTAAAGGTCTGGGTGTAACCCGTAATGTGGGTTCAGGTGCAGATCTGGTCGTCGAACGTGTGCCACGCAATGCGCCGCATGTATGGAATCTGGGTGACAACTCATTCCACACCATGTTCCACGATGGCCGTGTGACAACCGTCGGTGGGGAAGGCTTCCCAAGCGGCTGCAAGACACCGGCTGGTCACAATCTGCCAGGCAACCTGGAAAACGTGCTGGCATGTCAGGCCATGTTTCCTGTGACATCTGGTACAGAAATGGCGGGTCAGCCGGGTGAGAACTCCATTGCCGATGCAGCAGGTGCCGGTAACCTGGCCGATCCTGGCGGTGTCTGGGAGCAGCTGGCGCAACGCCTGCAGGCCATTCCTGTATACGTTGATATGTTTAAAGCCGCTTTCCCCGGCGACGTACTCAGCGCCGGTGATATCACCTATGCCCATGCCGCCAATGCCATTTCGGCTTTTGAGGGTGAAACCTGGCGTGCGGATAACAGCCCTTTCGACCAGTTGCTCCGTGGCGACGAAGGCGCCATGAGTGAAAATGCCCTGGCCGGCATGGAACTGTTCTACGAGGGTGATGGTAATGGCAATGCCTGTGCAAGCTGCCACAGTGGCCTGTACCAGACCGACAATTCTTTCCATGCTATTGCAATGCCGCAGATTGGCTCAGGCCGCGGCAGTAACAGCCCTGGCAAGACCGGTGGCCATGAAGACTTTGGTCGTGAGCAGGTAACCGGAGATCCGGCAGATACGCTCAAGTTCCGCACTCCAACATTACGTAATGTGGCTTTGACTGCACCTTATGGTCATGGCGGTGCCTACGATACACTGCGCGCAGTTGTCGAACACCACGTGGATGCGGTCAACGCACTCTATACCTACAACAGCAACCGGCAGGCAGTCCTTCCGACCCATCCGACCCTGGATGCGGAGAACTATATCGCCATGGATGATCCGGATCGTGTTGATTTTATCGCGGCTCACAACGAGCTGGACCCGTTTGCCTACAGTGATGAGGACGTCGATCGCATTATCGACTTCCTGAATGCGCTGACGGACCCGGCCAGTCTTGACCTTCGCAGTGACCAGGATGTTGTCAACGGCGTGCCGAGCGGACTGCCACTGGATGACTAAGGGCAGGTAATACTGCATACCGGAGAGGGGGCGCAAGCCCCTTCTTTGTTGTACATGGCCTGCTGGTTAAAGCGGAAACTTTCCCTGTTCTGATTTGTCTTGTTTTAAGGTATAACATTAAAAATGTTTTTCTGTACAAAGGGGGATTCCATGAAATACCTGATAGCGTGTTTGGTCTTGGCCGTACTGGCCGGCTGCGATAAGGCTACTGACAATGACAGCAAAACGAATACGGATTCCGACACTGCGGACACACAAGCCCGGGCGCAGCCCGCAGACGTCAAGGATCCGAACGGCAGGGTTTTCGAACACGGAATATATAACGCACAGAGAAAGGGCCGGGTACGGGATGAAATAACCGCAAACACCGGGAAGGTGATCAACAAGCCGGTTCTTGAACTGGCTGAACAGACCGACCGCATTCCCCTGGTAAAGGATACCTATTTTGCCTATCGCTACCGCATCATGGATTTACCAACGGAAGTGGCAAAAAAACCGGCCGTTGAATTGAGGAAGGTCCTGATTCATCCCGAGATGAGCTTACCCGACGAGTCCACAACCATGGGATCCGAGCGTACCTTCAAGGGTCGCCTGAGCGTTGGACAGGTGATTGGCTTTGACGGCTATGCCTTCAACGAGGACTATGAGCTGGTGGAGGGCGAGTGGACTTTCCAGATCTGGTATCAGGACCACCTGCTGGTCGAACAGACGTTTACCACCTACTGGCCTGGGGAAGAAGAGGGCGCTGTACCGGAACCAGCCGAGCCTGCTAATAGCACTAAATGATGGAGTCCGCAATTGTAGTTGAGTCTCTGCGCAAGGAGTTCGGTGCCTTCACTGCAGTGGATGGCGTCAGTTTTGATGTGAACCGGGGCGAGGTGCTGGGGTTTCTTGGCCCGAATGGCGCGGGCAAGTCCACCACCATGAAAATGATCACCGGTTTCCTGGCATCAAGTGGCGGGCAGATCCGGGTGGATGGCCTCGATGTCGGCAAGTATCCAACACAAGTCAAGCAGCGTATCGGTTACCTGCCGGAAGGTGCTCCGGCTTACGGTGAAATGACCGTCACCGGGTTTCTGGGTTTTATTGCAGATATCCGTGGTTTCCGGGGAACGGAAAAGCAGGACCGTATTCATTCATCTATCCGGAAGGCAAACCTGGGTAGTGTGATCCACAAACCCATCGATACCCTGTCCAAGGGCTTCAAGCGTCGCGTGGGTCTGGCGCAGGCAATTCTGCACGACCCTCCCATTTTAATCATGGATGAACCCACAGACGGGCTGGATCCTAACCAGAAGCACGAAGTGCGCGAGTTGATCAGTGAAATGGCGCGAGACAAGGCCATCCTCATTTCCACGCACATTCTGGAAGAGGTGAATGCCATCTGCGACCGTGCCGTGATTATTGCGCAGGGGCGGCTGGTATTTAATGGCACGCCACAGGCACTGGAGGCGATGTCACGACAGCACAATGCGGTGACTATCACCTTCGCCGGCGGGCTTCCGGATATTGCCGAGCAACGTCTGAGTGCACTGGATAATGTCGCCGGGGTGAATCGTGAGCAGGCACTGAATCGCCTTATTGTGATGCCCGGAGGCGGCGTGTCCATCGTGGGGCAGGTCACCCGTCTGGTTCGAGACGAGGGCTGGGAAATTGAAGAGGTCTATGTTGCCACCGGTCAGCTGGACGAGGTGTTCCGGCGGATTACCTCGCATGGCGGGTCGGTGGATGAGGGTGATCTGTCATGAGTGCGACGGCTGCCATCTTCCGGCGTGAGCTGGGCAACTATTTTACCACCCCGGTAGCCTATGTGTTTATTGTGATCTTCCTGGCACTGAATGGCGTGTTCACCTTCTACGTGGGTGGCTGGTACGAACGTGAGCAGGCCGATCTGCAGACTTTCTTTGACTATCAACCACTGCTGTACCTGTTTCTTATCCCTGCCTTGTCGATGCGGCTGTGGGCCGAGGAGCGCAAGTCAGGCAGCATCGAATTGCTAATGACCTTGCCGATCTCCACCTGGCAGGCGGTTGCCGGCAAGTTCCTCGCTGCCTGGACCTTCACCGGTATTGCGCTGATGCTGACTTTCCCGATCTGGTTAACGGTGAACTACCTGGGCAACCCGGACAATCCTGTGATCCTGGTCGGCTATATCGGCAGTTATCTCATGGCGGGCGCCTATCTTGCTGTCGGGTCCTGTGTCTCGGCTTTCACACGCAACCAGGTGATTGCCTTTGTGATTGCCGTGGTCATCTGTTTTGTCTTCATGCTTTCCGGCACACCGATGGTACTGGATCTGTTCCAGGCCTGGTTGCCGCAGCCGTTGATCAACACTATCAGTGGCATGAGTATTACCACCCACTTCAATTCTATGCTAAAGGGTGTGATCGATCTGCGTGACCTGGTGTTCTTTTTTTCGTTTATCGGTTGCTGGCTGCTGGCAAACATCATTGCCGTCGAGATGAAGAAGTCGGATTAAAAGTAAAATGATAACAGGTGCAGTGTAATGCTGAAGGGGCAGAAATTATTTTCCGGGGCGGGTCTGGTCGCAGTGGCGGTGCTGCTGATTGTTATCAACCTGGCCGCCGGGGTATTCCTCAAGGGTCAGCATCTCGATATGACCGCAAACCGCCTGTACACCCTGTCAGAGGGTACGCAGAACATCCTTGGCAATCTTGATGAGAAAATCACGCTGCGTTTCTATTTCTCCGAACAGCTGTTCAGTGGTATGCCGGCGATCACGACCTATGGCCAGCAGGTAAAGGAGTTGCTTGAGCAATACGTCGCGCTGGCAGACGGCCAGATCGAGCTGGTGGTCAAAAATCCGGAACCATTCTCCGATGAAGAGGCCGAGGCAATGCACTACCGCCTGCAGGGGACGCCTGTGGACACGGCCGGCAGTCTGGCCTATTTCGGGTTGGTTGGGGGCAATGCCGCCGGGAAATGGCGCGCGCTACCCTATTTTCAGCCGGAGCAGGAAGAGTCACTGGAGTATGAACTGTCCGGGCTGGTCTATGGCCTGGCGAATCCGCAACGACCGGTGGTCGGACTGATCTCCTCCCTGCCGCTGGATGGTGGTCCAGCCAACGTGTTTCTCGACAGGACGCAGGAGTGGTTCATCCTGACCCAGTTAAAACGTTCGTTTGATATACAGGACCTGGGGAATTCGCCCGAATCGATTCCTGAAAATGTTGATGTGTTGATGATCGTGCATCCGAAGCAAACCGATGAGAAGACACTGTTTGCCATTGACCAGTACGTGCTGGGTGGTGGCCGCGTACTCGCCTTCCTCGACCCGTTTGCCGAGGCCGATGTGGAAATCGAGAAGCCGGCAGAGGGCGAACAGGAGTACGTCACCTCGGCGCGTGCATCGGACCTCGGGAAGCTGATGGAGGCGTGGGGGGTTGAACTGGTGCCTTACCTGGTTGCCGCCGACCGGCAGGCTGCAACCCGTATCAAGTCTACCGTGGGCGGGCAGGAGAAGGGCGTCGTGGACTATGTCGCCTGGTTGACTCTGGGGGAGGATAATTTCAGTCGCGAGGACTTTGTCAGTGGCCGACTGAACAGTCTGGTGATGGGCAGTGCCGGGATTCTGCGCCAGCGCGCCGGGGCGAAAACACGTTTCACACCCATGGTCATGACCAGCGACCAGTCCATGCCGATCGATGCCGCCAGCATCCAGTTTTTTACCAGCCCCGAGGAACTGCTGCAGGCCTACCAGTCTGGCGGTGAACCATTCGTGCTGGCGGCCAGGGTCAATGGGAACGTGCTATCCGCCTTCCCGGAGGGTATCAATGGGGGCGGGGAGTCAGGCCGTCTGACAGAATCAAGTGAGCCGGCGAATGTGATTATCGTTGCCGATACCGACATGCTGCGGGACATGTTCTGGGTGAGCTTTCAGGATTTTTACGGCAGGCGTGCCGCAGTACCAAGTGCCGATAACGATACCTTTGTCATCAATGCGCTGGATAACCTCAGTGGCAGTAATGACCTCATCAACCTCAGGAGTCGCGGGCGCTCGGTCAGGCCGTTTGAAAGAGTTGCGGATCTCAGGGCTGCTGCAGACCAGGAATTCCGCATCAAGGAGTTGCTGCTTCAGGAGAAGCTGAGTGCGACCGGGCACAAGATCAGGGAACTGCAGAAAGAAGTGACCAGCGAGACGGGCGAGCCGGTGATGAGCGAGGCTCAACTGGATGAAATCAATAAATTCAGGGCTGAGCATATTCAAATAAGAAAAGACCTGCGTAATGTGCAGCATGCGCTCAGCAAGGATATCGAGTTGCTGGGAACCCGGCTGAAAATCATCAACATCGCACTGGTGCCACTGGTGGTGATTGTGCTGGCTATAATCCTGGGCGTGGTGCGCGTGCGGCGTGCCGCGCGAGACCAGTGAACGTAGTCCGGATGAAACGAAGCGCAATCCAGGAAAAACTCGACTTTGCGGTGCAACAGCACCGGGCCGGCAGACTACAGAAAGCAAGGCAGATATACAAAAAGATTCTCAAGGCAAGACCGCAGCATGCAGACACCCTCCATATGCTGGGTTTGCTTGAACACCAGTCAGGGGATAGTGAAACAGCCATCAGGCTTTTAACCGTCGCTGTCGAGCGGGGCCCGGCAAGTGCTGAACTGTTCACCAATATTGGTTCCGCCCTGCAGGCTGGCGGTAATTTCGAAGAGGCAATTAATGCCTTCCGGAAGGCTGTCGGGATCAACCCCGGTTTCGCGCTGGCGTATAACAATCTGGGCAATGCCTTGCGTGCTGCCGGGGAGCCGGATGCCGCGCTTGATGCATTCCGGCAGGCTATCAGTATTGCCCCGGATTTCGCGCTGGCACATTACAACTATGGTGACCTGTTGCATACGCAGGGGCGCCAGGATGAGGCCATTGCAGCAATGAAACGTGCGCTGACCCTTGAGCCGAATTTTCCGGATGCCTGTAACAGTCTGGCAACCATGCTGATGGAGCAGGGAGGGAGGGATGAAGCCAGGGCCCTGTTTGAACTTACCTTGCAACTGGATAACAAAAATACCAGTGCACGACACATGCTGGCTGCACTGGAAGGACATACTACGAAATCCGCACCGGCCGGCTATGTAGTCGGTTTGTTTGATGGGTGTGCTTCGTATTTTAACCAGCACCTTGTCGAGGAGCTCGGGTATCAGGTTCCCCGGAGTCTCCACAAGGCAGTATCACGGCTGCTCGGTCCCGAACAACAGGAACTGGATGTGATGGACCTCGGTTGTGGTACCGGTTTATGCGGCCCCCTGTTTCGTGGCATGGCCGGAACCATGGTGGGTGTGGATCTCTCGCCGGGAATGCTGGCCAGGGCAAGCCAACGCAAGCTGTATGACAGGCTTGTTACGGCAGATATAACAAAAGAACTGCGTAAACACGACAATGCGTATGACCTTGTCCTGGCTGCCGATGTTTTTATTTATGTAGGCGGGCTGGATCAGGTGTTTGAGGCAATTGGCACGGCGTTGAGGTCCGGTGGGCTGTTTGCCTTTTCCATCGAGGCGAAAGAGGGGGATGGCAACTTTGTGTTAAGGCCCACCGGGCGCTATGCACACTCAATTGGCTATCTGATCAGACTGGCAGAAGCCGTTGGCTTGCAGGAAGTGTACCTTGAGGAGAGCGTGTTGCGAATGGACAAGGGGCAGCCCGTTGCGGGTTACATTGTTGTACTGGGGAAACCGGAGGAATGAGTACAGTGTATTGCGGTTACTGACAGCAGTAAATTACAGCTTACTGCTCTCCCAACTGATACATGCGTCCGATTGCTTCATTGTCGTGCAAACTGACCTTACCGCGCGAAAGTCTGATGTAACTGCCGCGTTCCAGGTCCTTGAGCATTCGGCTTGCAACTTCCCGTGTGGTACCCAGTTCCTGGGCTAATTGGCTATGGGTGATTTCAATCGTTGTCCCGTGTTCTTCACGGAACCGCCTGCATAACAGATTGGCCATCCGTATATCGAGCGGTTCAAACGCAAGCTCCTGAACCCGGTTAATGACTTCAATAAATCGATTACTCAGTTCCATCACCATGATGTCATTCAAGGCCGGTGAATTTTTCATGGCCCGTATGAAGACGTTACGGTCCATGACCAGGGCCTGCACTTCGTTTTCAGTGACCGCATTCGCAGGAAATGAGCTGCCCTGCAGGAATGAGACGAGTGACAGAATACAGAATTCGCCCGGCTGTATACGGTAGAGGACAATCTCACGGCCACCCCGTCCGGAGGCATAAACCCGAATATTGCCCTTTAGGAGTAACAGAAAGTTTCGGCATTCATCACCAGCTATATATGCCTGGGTTCCGCCGGGCACAGTGATTGGCTCCAAATGCTTAATTGCCTCTATCCAGGCGGGATCTGCAATTGACGCAAGCTGTGGATAATGTTGGCGCCAGTCAATGGTTCTGGTTTTGAACACTGGTTGTCAGTCCTGTCTGCAGGAGATGCGCAAGTACATCACTTGTTGTTTATTGGGCCGCTACATCCGGCATTATATTTTGTGTTCTTTACAGTTGCGAACAACAGTCCAGTCTGGAGCATGTCTTAAACTGGTGAAGCAAGACCAATTCTGACGTAGTAAACCCTGAGGAATGCCTCGCCCCATTTTAATGAAAGAATCAAGAAAGGGGGCATAGGGAAAATCCCTATTTTTGGTAGGTCAGGAACCTGATTTTTCACCGTCAAAAAATAAACTCCGCTTCGATATAAGTGAAAATTACATCAATAAACCGTCCTGAAAGTGATTCACCCGGGTAGTCGTACTTATATTTATAGATGCCCGGGAAGACTCGTTTATTCCATAAAAACAAAAATATTTTCGAGATAAATTTGTTGTGTAATTCAGGTTACACAAGCCCGTATCCAGGGTTACATACAACATTTATTACATGTGAGAAATTAGCGCCCGAATCCAACAAACAATCGCGGCCATGAGGCAACTTCAAAAAATGGTGCGCGTGTATTCATGTCAAAACCTGGGGGGGTCGCAATGTCTAGAAAAAGAAATTTCCCGTATTTTGGTAACACTACACACATTCCTGGAATCCTGGGGACAGCCTTATTGAGCATGTGCCTTGGCGTCACGAGCAGCGCAGCGGCCAAAGGTGGTCCAGGAGGCGGAGGTGACAACAATCAAGATCCTTCAGCGTTAACTCCTCTGGTGATCGATGGTGATGGTAGTGCGCTCGAAGGCCTGCCAGACGCGAACCTGGGTACTTTTGAGGGCGGTGAAACCGGCCATACCGAAGACGCGGAAGCGTCTAACACGCTGCAGCCGGCAGATCAGCGGCCTGAAGAAGAGGCCGTATTTAATGTCCCGAGCAATGGACCACCCAGCCCATTGTTTGGCGCCGAGGCATTTACCCAGCAGATTTTGCGCTTCGAGGAGTTCGGGACCAAAGCACTTGACTTGGACGCGAAAAAGCCAAACGGCTGGACGTCGTTACCGGCACCCGCGAGTGCCCAGAGTGCTCCGGATGGCGCGGCCCTTGAAGATTTTCTCGACAAGAGTATCTGGCCTGTCCCAACCGTGTTTGCCAACGACCAGGATACGAATCCCTGGGCAGCGGAAATCGAAAACTATCTCGGCAGACCTCTGGATGATCCGCCTGCCGAAGGTCGGCCGCCGGGTCTGGGCTGGTCGCATCAGCGCTGGGACGATTTCACTCCCACAGAATATTTCCAGAGCGCGATGGCAGGCGCCCGTGTGAACGGCGGTTTACGTGATCAGTTGCAGGGTCACGACTACAATGACGGTGAATTTGGTCTAGGTGGGCTCTACCACAACACGGTAGGCGCTCCCGGGTTTGAGGGAACGACAGAAGGCATCGCCATCAAGTTCCATCCGGACATGCCGGTGCAGGACCACAAATCACTGTGGACATTTGACGGCACCCTGCCGCCCAAACTGCTCACTGCCCGTTATGGCGAGACGGTACTGTTCCGTCACTACAATGCATTGCCCATCGATGTGGCGGCGAACCGTGGCTTTGGTGTGCACACCATCTCTACCCACGAGCATAATGGACACAACCCGGCCGAGAGTGATGGCTATGCCAACAGCTTCTTCTTCCCGGGTCAGTTCTATGACTATCGCTGGCCGATGACGCTGGCTGGCAGCGATACCATTAACACCGATGCCAGCGATCCTCGAGCTGGATCACCGGATGGTGCCGGTGGCATCAATCAAGTCCCGGGTGACTGGCGTGAGACCATGAGTACTCACTGGTTCCATGATCATATGCTCGATTTCACGGCGCAGAATGTCTACAAGGGCAATGCCGCCATGATGAACTACTACAGTGCAATTGACCGTGGTAATGAAGCCATCGATGATGGCGTCAACCTGCGTTTCCCCAGTGGTGAACAATTGGACTGGGGTAACCGCGATTACGACGTCAACCTGCTGGTTGCCGAAAAGGCCTGGGACGATGAAGGTCAGCTGTGGTTCAACCCCTTCAATCTCATGGGCTTCGCTGGTGACGTGATGACCGTCAACTGGCTGTACAAGCCTTACATGGAGGTGCGTGCACGCCAGTACCGTTTCCGTATCCTGAACGGTTCAGTGTCACGTTTCTTCAAGCTGGCACTGGTGGACGAGACAGGTACCCCGGTACCGTTCTACATGGTTGCCAACGACGGCAACATCATGGAGCACAGCGTCTATTTCGAGAACGGCGAGCTGCCCACCCAGGGTATCGCGGAACGTTACGACATCATTGTAGATTTCAGTCAGTTTAATGCTGGCGACAGGCTCTATATGGTCAACCTGATGCAGCAAAAGGATGGCGTGACAGCTGATGCAGCGATTCCGTTGGCCGATGTGGTCAGTGGCGTTTACGCAGCTGAGCATGGTGACTGTGACGAAGACGGCATTGTCGGTGACTGCTGGGTGAATGGTGACCCGGTCGTCGGTAAGTTCCTGGAATTCCGCGTGGCGGAATACGACGGCGAGGATCTCAGTATGGATCCATCCGAGTATGTGGCCGGCGGCAAGAAGATGATTCCGCTGAACAGGCCTACCGAAGCGGAACTGGCCAACGCCCTGCATCGCTCTTTCGAATTTGAAAGACAACCCACGGACGAGAAACCCTGGGTGATCGAAACCGATGGTGGTAAAGGCTTTGGCATGGATCCACGCCGTATATCAGCAGCGCCGAGCAAGAACTCGGGTGGTCTGGAGGTCTGGCGACTGATCAACAGTGGCACCTGGAGCCATCCGATTCATATTCACTTCGAGGAAGGTATTATCCTGCGCCGCAATGGTGTAGCGCCACCTGATTATGAGCAGTGGGCGCGTAAGGACGTATACCGTCTGGGACCGCAACCCGACAGTGGCGACCTGGTTGAGATCGCACTGCGCTTCAGGGAATTTGCAGGCACCTACATGGAGCACTGCCACAACACCCAGCACGAAGACCACGCAATGTTACTGCGTTGGGATATCGAGCATCCGGGACAGGTCAAGCTGATGCCGACACCACTCCCGACCTGGGATGGCGTAGGCTATGTCGACTCTGTTGCGCTGCCGACCTTCAGGGAGGGTGACGATGTCGGTCAGTTCGGTCCTGAGCTGGATCCGCTGTCAGTCTGGATCAAGAATGGCGTGACGATCAGCCATTTCGACAACATCCGCGATGAACCCATCGGTGATGCGCTCGATCCGAACGACAACAACGAGCGTGGTGGGATAACCTTCGAATTGGAGAAGGGCACCCATGTCGATGCCAACGGCAATGAGAGAGACGTTTACTTCATTATGCACGATGTCAGTGATGAAGAACTCTCGGAAGAGCTGGGTATTGCCTGGGGCGGTGGACTGACAGGTGTCAATCCGGCAGCTACGGCTGAAGCCAGTGTGAAACGCAAGGGCAACAAGCTGGAGTGGACCTTCTACGATGATCTGCCGAACCCGGTCTGGGCAAATCCGGCCTGTCGCGTAGGTGATCCCGATGTTAATGGTGAACCGTGTCTGAACGACGCTAACATCCCTGATGTCAGCGACACCAACACCTACTCACCGCTGCGTCGTGTGAACATCGATGGCAAGGATGTGGTGTTCAACATAATCTTCATGAAATGGGGTGACGAAGACTGGGAGCAGAACAGGACAGACAGAACCTGTAACAGCTTCCCTGATTCTCCGCCGAACACCACCTGTGCCTACAACGGTACTGCATGGGGTCGTTACAACAATTCCGGCCATGTGGTCGAAATGGACACCGATGCGAATCCTCCGTACGTGACGCTGAAGCTGCACAAGTCGTGGGCTAGTGAGCATGGTGATTACCTGCCATACTACATCGTGGTCGACACCTTCCCGTTCCCTCCGGCACGGGCCATGGGTGTGCCATATGTGCCGAAGCATGAGTTCCTCGGTACTACGGCCGTACCGCTGGTGCAGTGGATGCCGGGTAAACGTCACGTCGATCCAACCTTCCCGCCAATGCCGCAACCTGCGACTGCAGATGGCGGTGAGTATAACTGCGGCTCTGAAGGGTGTGGTATCAACGGTGGCGGTGGTCCGTTCGGCAGTCAGGTCGGTCTTCCGTCCTACTTCATGCCGGAAGACGATTACAGCCCGATGTGGCACATCGGCTTTGCACACTGGCTGGAGCCTCACGACCGGGTAGTTAAAGGGTTGAAGGAGCTCAGGCAACTGCGTAAAGACGGCAGGGTGGAGATCCTTGAGTGGCCGGCACCGCCGCGTGTTGCAGAGGGTGATAACACGGGTGTTCGAGTCGATGACTACGACTTCACCAGCGCGAACGCGCCACACGTGGTGAACTGCCCGACACCGGTCACGCTGGATGCTGCTATCCACCGTGCACGGAATGCGGGTAAATAGGGAGGGGAGTCCTGTCAATAACAGAGTAGTACCAGCCGCTACCTGGTTTTTGTAGCAGCTGGATTGACAGAGCCGGGTTCACGGTGAGCAGAATAACGCTCACCGCGAACCCTTTTTTTATTGCAACAACTTTCGTAAGATAAATACTATGCATAGGTATTCCTGGGTGGCGGCCTTCGCCCTGTTGATAACGAGTAGTATCCCCGGTTTCACTTCAGCATCACCCTGGGGTGCGAACTATTTCCCCAATGTTCCGCTGGTCACCCACGAAGGGAAAACGGTGCATTTCTTTGATGATCTGATTAAGGACAAGATCGTCGTGATCAACTTCATCTATACCCATTGTCCGGACACCTGTCCGCTGGAGACGGCACAACTCGTCCGGGTGCAAAATATCCTCGGTGACCGGGTGGGCGAGGATGTTTTCTTTTACTCTATCTCAGTCGATCCTGAAAACGACACCCCGGAAGTCTTCAAGGAGTACCGCAAAAGATTCAAGGCCAACTGGACATTTTTGACCGGTAAAAAATCGGACATTATTCAAATTCGCAGGAAGCTCGGCCTGTACATCGAGGAGATCCAGGAGGAAGGATCGAATAATCACAATGTCAACATGATCATTGGTAATCAGACCACCGGCCGGTGGATGAAACGTTCGCCCTTCGAGAATCCCTATGTGCTTGCTGATCAGGTTGGTAACTGGCTGTCAGGCTGGAAGGCGCCGCCGCGTGGTGATGACTATGCGAATGCCCCCGAGTTGCGCAGTATTCCGCGGGGTGAACAAATATTTCGTACACGCTGTGCCTCATGCCATTCAATTACCGGTAATGAACTGGCGGATGCGCTGGGGCCGGACCTGCTGGGTGTTACCCGCAAACGTGAACCGCAATGGCTACTCGACTGGCTGAAGGCGCCGGACCAGATGTTGAAGAAGAAAGACCCTGTCGCAATGGCACTCTACAAACAGTACAACAATCTGGCCATGCCCAATATGCGCTTAAACAAGGAAGAGGCATTGTCCTTGCTCGACTACATGGCTGATGAAACGCAAAGGATTGCGGGGGATGAACCGCTGGATAGTATTGTGACGCCCGTGAAAGCAGTGTCCACAACCAGCCCGGCCAAACTGGATGGTGATGTGGTCGCAATCATGAACGCATGGGTTCGTGAAGCGCATACCGACGCGACGGTGAATGCCGGGTACATGACGCTGGTAAACGCGGGCTCCGAAGAAATCACACTGGTCAAGGTGGAGAGCGAGGCTTATGAAACTATCGAAGTACATGAAATGGCCAGGGTCGATGGCTTTATGGAAATGCGTGAAGTGACAGACATGGTGATTACTGCGAACGGTCAAATCCAGTTCGAGCCCGGGGGCAAGCATTTGATGATGATGCGGCCGAAGGAACACCTGAGTACAGGGCAGGAGGTCGATATGACGCTGACCTTCAAGTCGGGCAAGAAGCAAACGGTGTCTGTTAAGGTGGCAGCCAGGTAGATCTGGCTACGAATATATCTGTTGTTCCTTATCCATAAAATAATCAAACAACCATCATAATCCATGAAAATCAAACAACTCTCATACTTTATTTTATTCATACTCACTGTGCTGGGAATCTATGTTGCCGGCGTCAATGCAGAAAATCCACAGTCTGAGGAGTCACGGACAGAAGTGGTCTTCGAGACCAGCATGGGATCTTTTACCCTGGAACTCTATCCGGAAAAAGCACCAAAAACAGTGGCAAATTTTCTGACCTATGTCGACGATGGTTTCTACGACAACACCATTTTCCATCGTGTGATACCTGACTTTGTTATACAGGGCGGTGGTTTCGAGTCAGGAATGAAACATAAACCCCCCCGTGCTCCGGTAAAAAACGAATCAAGCAATCGTCTGAAAAACATAACAGGGACGATTTCCATGGCACGCAGGTCGCACCCGGACACGGCCACGTCCCAGTTTTATATCAACCTGTCGCACAATGACAGCCTCGACTATATATCCGACTACCAGCCCGGCTATACCGTGTTTGGTAAAATCAGCAAGGGCATGGACGTAATTGATAAAATCTCTGTGGTGGAGACAACAACGGTAGGCCGCAGTAAAGATGTACCAAAAGATGATGTTGTTCTACTGTCGGTCAAGCGCAAGGATCCAGCGGATTCAGTAAAGGACGCTAAAAACGCTGCCGCGCCGGAGCAAAAAGTTGCTGCCACGGAGAAAGAACAGGATTCGTATGTAGCAGGTGAGCATTATATTGTGATGGATGCGCCGGTCGCCACCCGGGATAGCAGTAAAATCGAGGTGGTGGAGATGTTCTCGTACGGTTGCCCGCATTGTTATGAGTTTGAGACGCACATTAATGGATGGCGTAAACAGCAGGCCAGTGACGTCGACTTCTGGTATTCACCGGCGGTATGGAGTAAGACGATGGAACTGTACGCGCGGGCATTTTATGCTGCACGGGCGTTGAACGTAATGGACGAAATACATTTTCCTCTGTTTACATCAATAGTCGTTGAGCAAAGAAAGCTGAGCAATGAAAATGAACTGGCGGAATTCTTTGCGGAGCATGGCGTTGATAAAGAGGCCTTTATCGAGGCCATGCAGTCGCCTGCTGTAATCAAACAGGCCGAAGAGGCTGAGGCGCGCGTACGCAACTATAAACCTGCCGGTGTACCGGAAATCATTGTCAATGGTAAATACCGTGTTGACCGAATGCATGCTGGTGGGCTAACCGAAATGCTGATGGTGACAGATTATCTGGTAACCAGGGAGCGTGCTACGCTAAATAATTAATGTAGGCTATAATTCTTGTTACTGTCAGTGATCAGCCCCAAACGGCTTCAGGAGACTACCCGCAAAAATGGCGGATAGATGAAGGCAACAGATGATAAATATTCAACCAGAGAGCGGCAGGCAAGCTAAATTTGCTGAAGTAAATCCAAACCCGGTACTTTCATCCGGTGCGGATGGAGCATTGCACTTTGACGAACACCACTGCTGAGAATCTCGCATCTATACCGGCTCTGGGTCGGAAGGGGATCAGGCCCCGGGCGCTGGAGCCTGACCCTTCACGGAGTTTAATAATCACCAACGCTACTGTTCGATTCTGAGCCTTCATAGATAAAAGGTGCAGCCAGTTCTTCGGCAGTTGCACCCTCAAAGCCGACATTCTCCATTATCTGCTGCGCATCATTACTGCGCAGAAAATTGATCCAGTTCTTCGCCGCCTTCTTGTGGTTCGAGTCCATAACGCCTTCCACGATGGTGGCCAGGTAGTTCACCTTGTCACCCCGGTTGAAGTCATCACCCGTGGCCATGTTCTCGCCGGTGATTTCAATGGCCACTACGTCATCCCGCTCCAGCCGGTTACGCTGATAGAACACTTCGGTGGCCCATACCGGACCCACGTCAGCGACATCAGTGCGAAGATTATCCGGTGTTTCCAGGTGGTGTATCAGCGTGATAAACGTGCTTGGATTATTGCAGGATGGGGTCGGCTGCTCATCCGGCGGCAGATCCGGGCGGATGTTGCCGCAGCTCTTGTCGTAGTAGACAATGCGGCGCAGTGAGGTGAGCGGATCATCGGCCAGGTTTTCTGGAATAAACATGCTCGGCACCAGCGCCTGAATGTCATCATCGGTTGGGAACCTGGCCTTGGAGACATTGACATACATCTGCCAGATGTGACGCTCGATGCCCTGGTTGATGATATCCGGTTCCGAGATGCGTACGAGGTCATCCTTCATCAGGTCATAGAAATCCAGGCCATCGATTTCGTATACGCCAGGAACCCCAGTGCCAGAAACATTGTCCAGCAATCCCATTTCTACATCTTCCGTGCGCGCCATCAACACCAGACGGTTGTGGGTATAAGTATAGAACCGCGTGATCAATCCGGCTGCGTTGAGCTGATCCATATGTCCTTTGTTAACCGTAGTGTACACGTCAGGCATCACGGACAGGGTGAAGCCCTTGGGAGCCAGCGAGTTCTCGGAATGGATCTCGATACCGCCCTGCAGGATCCAGTTGCGTTCCTGGCCGGGTGGAATGGTGACATAGAAGATCTCATCCACCTCGGGATGCAGTTCCTGAAAGCGTTCTACCAGCTGGTCCATCACCACGAACTGGTTGCCTGCCATGTACAGGCGCAGATCAGCTGTCATGGGATCACCGTGAAACTGCCCGACGATCTCGGTCTCGGCCACCGTGCGTTCGAAAAATGCCCAGGAGGTTGACGTGCCCACAAGCAGTAATATCAGAGTGGGCAGGCGGTAAAAGGGTTTTAGTAGATTCATTGCAGACTCCTCCAGTTCGGTTATTTAGCGAAATGTAATTGTTTTCATAGTGATGGTATGAAAGATCCTGCTGTCTCCTTCATTGCATCGTTAGCTGCGAAGGAACACAAACAAGACCACTGCCACAAATTAGATAATAGGGATCGGTGATGCTGGAGAATATAGGGAAAATCCTGATTTTGACTAGGCAGTATTTCCTCCGTGCCTCAGGGCCGGGAGGCTTGCATAAGTTCCATCTCGGCGGTCAGCGGCCTACTCAGGGTGTGCAGGAAGGCCTCCAGCTATGAATCCGGTTGAGCGGTATCGTTATCACCTTAGGAAAAAGGCGCTGCCCCTTTTGTAAATGGGGCAACGCCTCAAGACTGGATTTACAGCGTTGTTATTACCGTTGCATTAATCCTTGTCATCAACAACAAGCCGCCCCAGCCACGTTGGACCCGCACCGAAGGCCGGCTGTACTTCGCCAAACTCGGAATCAGGCACACCGTCGCAGTTCTTGTCCAGTGCCGGCGGGTTATCCGGACAGCCGTTGTAAGGCACCGTTACGGTGTTCTTGCGTTGCGGTCCGTGGTCGGCAAATGTAACACTGTGCCCCTTCAAGTACTCACGTAAAACCTGTGCCGGAACCCAGAAATCATTCGGCGCAACCTGTAACACGGCCGGACGACGGGTTACGTCAACGATGTTCTTTGTATTGACTGGTGAACACACGCCGACCACGCTCGCAGCCGTCAAGTCTGGATTAAACGCTCCGCAGGGGAAGCGCATGTTGCGGCCGCCCGAGGTGCGGCACTGGCGATCGGTGCCTTCACCGTTGGGATAGCAGCTGACCACGGTATAGATCTCACTCGGATCGACCGATGTGCCGTCGAGTTCCATGGAAAGAATGCGCCCGCCTATCGTCTGCAATGGTACCGAGGTAGGGGACAATTCCAGGTCCAGCACGAAACGCATGTTGTCGGAGAAGCCCATCCACCAGCCACCACGGTGACGGAACGAGTGCGGATCGAAGACACCTTCCAGAAAGCCCTCGTAGCGTCCACGCAGCAGGCCCCCGGTGAATTCAACAAACGACACAGCCGGGGTGAAAGGCATGAAGTTGTAGATTTCACCCACGGTGATGGCACCGTCCGAGAAACCACCATCAGGGCCATCGAGCGGCGTATCCATGGCTAATACCGGAATGTCGAAGCGGAAACCGTTGCTGATGGCAAAGGCCCTGTCATCGACTATAGCGGGATCGCCGCTGCTCTTGCCCAGTGCCAGTGTAGCGTCACCGATGAAGTTGTTCATGAAATCACCGATTACATCGCGGCGCTCCAGTAAAACCTCGGTGTAACCTGCCACAGAGTCCAGCGGCGTGTTCAGGGTGTGACCGAAGCCAAACTTGAATCCGCCCGGACCAAAGGTGTGTGACTTGAAGTTCGGACCGGCATAGAACTCCTTGGTAGTTTCTTCCACCAGACCCGCTATGCCGCCCGGGACGAAATAGTCACTGGTGTCATCGGGCACCTCATCCGTCATCTCGTGCAGCGTGAAGTTGAAGTCCTTAACCTCACCGCGGGCGACCTCCAGTGTCAGTTCACCCAGGTAGGAGTCCTCGCCGGATTCGACGATAATGACGTTCTTGCCACTGAAGACGTTCCGGATCTTGATGGCCTGGGGGATGGATTCGTGGGTGTCGCCACTCAGGATGACATCGATGCCCTGAATCTCCTTGGCCATCTGGATGTTGTCGCCAAGGCCCAGTTCGGTGGCCAGTACGATGATGTCTGC
>JBDLIH010000006.1:0-76186 GCA_039714975.1 Pseudomonadota bacterium | reverse complement strand
GGTTTGTAAGGGTGGGGGGTAGTGCAGGTACCGTTACCACAGCGGTGTCATATGTCCACAATGACCACCTGGGTACACCGCAGACAATGACAGATGAAACCGGATCTGTGGTATGGCGGGCAGCCCATGACCCGTTTGGGAAGGCAGATATTGATATATCCAGCAGTCAATCGCTCAATATTCGGTTCCCGGGACAGTACTACGATCATGAGACTGGACTTCATTACAACTACTTCCGCTATTATGATTCGGTAACTGGTAGATATATCACAAGTGATTTACTTGGAATAATGCTGGATAACCCTTCGCCCGAAATGTTTGTTGCGGGAGAAATTGGCTATGTCGAACTTCCATATGAAGTGGCTGAAGGATATATCAACCATCTCTATGCTTATGTGGACTCTAATCCCTTGCTATATACGGATTTTTATGGATTGCACCACAAATCTTCACATCGGTGGAAGCCGCGTCCGGGCAGTATAAGCTTGGGTGATTACATCAGTGATGTAAATGGTAACCTGTGGCCTGGTACGAAACCACAGGACTGGAGGTGTAGTCTGGGCCCTGTTATCGGTGAGTTGGGGGATGCCTGTTTTCCAGAGAGGTGCTTTGACCACGACCAATGCTACGAGGACAATGAATGCAATGTTTCATCGTGGATACCAACCATTCTGGGTGGAGAAAAATCCTGTAACAAATGTAATCGTGATTTCTTTAACTGAATTTTCTATCTTGAGACTAAATTTATAGAAGGAACTTGTTATGAGATTCTATCTATGTGGTGTGATCCTTATCTTAGTGGCTATTTTAGCCGGTTGTGTTGAATCTAGCTTTAACCTGGCGCCGGATTCTAGGTTGCCAGAGTGGTTTGATGTTCCAGAAGGGATGACTCGAAACGACCTGAGTGTAACCATGGACTATTATGTGAAACGGAGTGGTGGACAAGCCGTATTCAAATTATACAATAAGCACGGGAAAAAGCTTGAGCAAGTAACAGGCCATACCCGTGGAGATAAGCCCATCAAGCTCAAGAATTCCCCAGCAGGATTTCCACCTGGACGGCCTATGTATGAGGTGGTAACAGTAAATGGTATAGTAGACATCATTGAGCATAGAGAAAAAGGACCAACTTTCTACGTCACTAGCGACCCCACTATTTGGAAAGAACTCGGTGTAAGAAAAGAAGAATGATAACCGGCTCAGTACTTCGATCAGGCTAATTAGCCCTAAAAATGACTAAGAGTATTGCGCTAATTTATTGTAGTTATTATTGTTATTACTTTGATGCTTGACTAATTGCTGTATTCTATATGCATCATGAGTAACTTGCTATTAATCATATTAAGGTCTATGTATAAGTAGTGTAACCACTCAAAAAGAGAGTTAATCTATGTATGTATACGTTGGTAATTTGCCGGCATCTACGACAGAGAAAGGACTCAGTGTTTTTGCCCGGTTACCCTTGGGCTCAAGGACGCGCATTATAAGCAAACACGATGTACGTGGTGCGGTTATTCATTTTGGACTCATTCATTCCAGGAAAGATCGTCACGGCCAGAAAATCATTAATCGATTGGCTGGTGCGAGCTGTCGTGGTCATGCGCTGGAAGCCCATGAGTATCATCATCGGTCGCCAGGTAATGATCGTCGTTTTGCTGGAGAAAGGCTGAGTACCTGGCGTGGACAGGAACGGCGCATACGCGATCGTCGCTCCAGAGACAGCTGATTAACCCCGGTTGCTCAGGGTTGTGGTAAAACGTTGCCCTGTTAGTTTCCAGAGCCAACTGTGTGCGGACTAATGAGCAGAAAAGAATGTGTCCTGTCTTTCTGGCAGGATACAGTGCCGCTGTCCTTCATCTGGCATTCGAGTAAATGCTCTTTTCCCCATCCTGTTTTTACGGTGTATGCGGCTGTATTCACATCCTCACCACCGATTTCATCTGCCTCTTCGGTATCTTCAACGGCGGCAATCTCTGTGGCATCAGTGACCAGGTTGCGGTAGGCCACTTTAAAAGAGCCGTCATTTGAAAAGCTACGCATGATGGATTTTGTCTTGAACTTGATTGTGCTGTTCAGACGAGTCACTGCCTTCTGGTTGTCCTGCGCGGCGGCTTTCTTGTACCACTCGATTGCCTTGTTTCTATCCGGGGATGTTCCGCGCCCGTTTTGATACATGGAACCGACGTCAAACTGTGCATTGTTGTTGCCTTGCCTGGCTTCCTGAAGTTTTTCCTTAAAGGGGGTTTGCCAGACGTCATTTCCGCTTATGGCGGTGGATGTGATGGCCATCAGGATCATGCCAAGTGCGATCTTCTTCATAACTGATACCTGCAGTTTTAGCTCGAAGGCGTACGCATGCGCTATTTATAAGGTGTCTATCGGCCCAGGCGAGACTTGCTTAAACAACTACTTGTGAATACATATAGAACAATAAAAAACAGTGTGACCTAATGGTGCTCATCGAGATATCGCAGGATACGTTCCTCCAGCCAGTAACGGGGTTGCAGCGGGTTTGATCCTGTTACAAACCCGACATGACCACCACGTTCAGAGAGTTCCATGGTGATTGCTGAACTCAATTCGTCCTCATTGGGCAATGCGCTGGCAGGAAGGAACGGGTCATCGATGGCCTGCAGTAGCAGCGTAGGAATCTCGATACTTTTAAGAAACTGCTTGCTGCTGGACCTGGAGTAGTAATCGTTCACATCCCGGAATCCATGCAGGGGTGCCGTGATTTCATTGTCGAATTTATGAAACGTGTTCAACTCATGTAAACGGTCAACTGGAAACGGCGGGCTGTGCAATGCAGCTTTCGCTGTGACCGAGGCTGTGAGTTTGTTTAACAGGTGTCGCTGGTAAATGCGTGATAACCCACGGTCAATATTCAGGGCTGTGTGGTGGAGATCCAGTGGAACAGAAATGGCGATGGCAGTCTTGATGTTTGCGGCATGACCTTTTTCGCCCAGCCACTTGAGGAGTACGTTGCCTCCCAGCGAAAAACCAATGACGGCAATCTCCATGTCCCGGTGCGGCTGCGTAATGCGTTGTATGATTTCATCAAGGTCACTGGTATCACCGGAGTGATAACTGCGCGGCAAGCGGTTTGGTTCACCGCTTCTGCCACGGAAGTACATAAGGCCTGCAGTGTATCCGCTCTTTTCAAGGGCACAGAGCAGGCCGCCGGTATAGTGCGACTCGAGCGAACCCTCCAGGCCATGCAGTATGAGCACCCTTAAACCCTTGGTTTGTCTGGTCCAGTCAATATCGATAAAGTCCCCGTCTGCCAGCTCAAAACGTTCCCGTGTCAGTGATGGCGCTTTGCGCTTGCGAAACAGGGAAGGGTAGATGGTTTGCAGGTGCGGGCCCGGCAACCACCACGCGGGGCGAAAGGCACTGCGGGTGATCATTGATTGTGGATCCCGGGTCGGGATCAGGGGCTTACACGGTTCTCAAGCAGATCATCAACGACTGCCGGGTCTGCCAGTGTCGAGGTGTCACCCAGTGAGTCCACTTCGTTGGCGGCAATCTTGCGCAGAATGCGGCGCATGATCTTGCCCGAGCGTGTTTTCGGCAAAGCCGGTGCCCACTGGATGATGTCCGGTGTGGCAATCGGACCAATTTCCTTGCGTACGTGCTTGATCAGTTCGCTGCGCAGATCATCGCTGGGTTCGACGTCGCTGACCAGTGTGACGTAGGCATAGATGCCCTGACCCTTGATTTCGTGCGGGTAACCGACGATAGCGGCCTCGGCTACGGTGTCGTGCAACACCAGGGCGCTTTCAATTTCTGCCGTTCCCAGGTTGTGTCCGGAAACGATCAGCACATCATCAACGCGACCGGTGATCCAGTAGTCGCCATCCTCATCACGGCGCGCACCGTCGCCTGTGAAATATTTGTTCGGGAAGGCGCTGAAGTAGGTATCGATAAACCGCTGATGATCACCGTAGACGCCGCGCATTTGACCTGGCCAGGGATGTGTAATAACAAGGCTGCCTTCAGCGGCACCCTCGAGGATGTTGCCTTCAGTGTCGACGATGGCAGGTTGTATGCCAAAGAAGGGACGTGTGGCAGAGCCCGGTTTCATTTTTACTGCGCCGGGTACCGATGTAATCATGTGACCGCCGGTTTCGGTCTGCCACCAGGTATCCACAATCGGGCAACGCGCGTCGCCGACGGTATGGTAATACCACTCCCATGCCTCCGGGTTTATTGGTTCGCCTACTGTGCCGAGCAGGCGCAGGCTCTTGCGTGAAGTACTTTTAACCGGTTCATCACCCATGCGCATCAGGGACCGCAGGGCGGTGGGTGCCGTATAAAAGGTATTCACCTTGTGCTTGTCACAGACTTGCCAGAAACGTGAAGCATCAGGGTAGGTCGGAACGCCTTCGAACACCAGAGAGATGGCACCGTTGCATAATGGCCCGTAAACAATGTAGGAATGACCGGTTATCCAGCCAACATCTGCCGTACACCAGTAAATATCGCCATCGTGATAATCGAATACATATTTGTGCGTGATCGCGGCATACAGTAAATAGCCACCCGTGGTGTGCAGTACCCCTTTTGGTTTGCCGGTTGAACCAGAGGTATAGAGGATAAACAGGGGATCTTCAGCATCCATTATTTCTACGGGGCAGTCACTGGAAACGCTGGTGGCGGCATCGTGATACCAGATATCACGGCCTTCATGCCAGTCGATATCACCGCCGGTATGGCACACTGTGATTACGGTATGCACATTCGGGCAGGATTGCAGCGCCTGGTCGACATTGTGTTTCATTTTGATGGTTTTGCCGCCGCGTAATCCTTCGTCGCTTGTGATGACGGTCTGGCAGTCCGAGTCCAGTATCCGGTCCTTGATGGACTCCGGCGAGAAGCCACCAAAGACCACCGAGTGCACGGCACCAATGCGTGCACAGGCCAGCATGGCATAGACGGCTTCCGGGATCATCGGCATGTAGATACAGACCCGGTCACCTTTCCGGACGTTGCGGGACTTGAGTACATTGGACAGGCGGCATACACGTTCGTGCAGTTCCCTGTAGGTGATGTGGTCGTCATTGGCGGGATCATCTCCCTCCCAGATCAGGGCAACCTGGTCGCCACGGGTATCGAGGTGCCGGTCAACACAGTTGTAGCAGGCATTTAGCCGGCCACCTTCAAACCAGCGGATATGTCCCTTGCTGTAATCCCAGTCGAGGACCCTGTCCCAGGGTTTGTCCCAGTTGAGGAATTTCTCTGCCTGTTCAGACCAGAAACCGGCGGGGTCAGAAACCGACTGCTCATACATGGCCTCGAATTGCTCTGTATTGAGTAGAGCATTCCGGGCGAAGGCTTCCGGTACATCGTAAATCCTTGTGTCAGGCATCGATAAATTCCCTTGGTGGTTGAATCGTGACGTTGTGTGATTGCCTGTTGATTATAGTCATGCAGCCAGACGTGCCAAGAGACGGGAGCAGTATTTTTCAGGACGGGTCGATGTATTCTACGGGTGCCGGCAAGGTGCGGCAGGCCGGCAGGGCAGTAACATCCCAATGATCAATGGCCCATTGCCAGAGTTCGTCCCTGCTGGCGTCGTGAGGTGAATCCGGTAATTCCTGGTGCAGAAATCGCAGGGCATCGATCACGGCACTGTGTCTGTCATCTGCTGCGACCGGCTGCGCGAAGGTTTGTTTACTGAGCTTGGCCTGGTCGGTTTTCACCGCGACCGGCAAATGCAGGTAGGCCGGTGTCGGCAAGCCCAGTAACCGTTGCAGGTACATCTGTCTCGGTGTTGAATCCAGCAAATCAGCGCCACGTACGACATGATTGATCTGTTGCGCGCCATCATCCACTGCCACGGCAAGCTGGTAGGAAAACAGCTTGTTAAAACGTCTGACGATAAAGTCACCAACTTCGGATGCAAGTTGTTGCTGCAGCGGTGCCTGCAGGCGATCTCGAACACTGATTTCGGCAGGATCCACGCGCACACGGACGGAGCGGGGGCTGCGCCCCGGGGCTAATCCCTTGCGGCAAGTGCCAGGATATACAGGGCCGGCTTCAGTCTGTACCGCACTGTCAGCAATTTCCTTGCGACTGCACCCGCAGTCATAGAGACAGTCCTGCTGTCTGAGCAGGTCAAGTGCGTCCTCATAGAGGTGGCTGCGCTGGCTCTGGTAACTGATCGGGCCATCCCATGTCATACCCAGTTGTTCCAGTGTCCTGATGATGCTGTCGCTGGCACCGGCAATTTCACGGGGTGGATCCAGGTCTTCTATACGGAGTAGCCACTTCCCCTGTTGATGACGGGCATCCAGGTAACTGCCTGTTGCCGCAAGCAGCGAGCCAAAATGTAACGGCCCGGTAGGTGAGGGTGCAAACCGGCCGCGGTAGCAGGTCATTGGGGGGTAGATACAGGAAATAAAAAAGCCGGCGTATGCCGGCTTTTAATGTGCAGCAAGGGCATCAGATGATTAACCCTGCTGTTTTTCCCGGATTTCATCCAGAATCTTGCAGTCAATGCACAGCGTTGCCGTGGGTCTTGCTTCAAGGCGCTTGACACCAATTTCAACACCGCAGGCCTCGCAGTAACCAAAGTCATCACTGTCGAGGTTGCTCATTGATTCGTCGATCTTCTTGATCAGCTTGCGTTCCCGGTCACGTGCACGTAGTTCCATGCTGAATTCCGATTCCTGGGTTGCCCGGTCATTCGGGTCGGGGAAATTGGCGGCATCATCCTGCATGTGATGTACGGTGCGATCCACTTCCTCCATTAATCCGCGTTTCCATTCCAGCAGAATATTCTTGAAATGCTGGACCTGATTCTCATTCATGTACTCCTCACCCTTCTTTTCCGCATAGGGGGCGATGCCGGGTACAGGCCCAATCTGCGATGAAGGTCTCCGCTTTGTTGCGGTCTTTTTTGTTGGGGTCTTCCTTGTTGCAGCTTTCTTCGGTGCAGCTTTCTTCGGTGCAGCTTTCTTCGGTGCAGCTTTCTTCGGTGCAGCTTTCTTCTGTGCAGCTTTTTTCGGGGCAGCTTTTTTCGGTGCAGCTTTCTTCGGCGCAGCTTTTTTCACGGCAGCCTTTTTAACTGTCTTCTTTTTCGCAACAGTCTTTTTCTTGACTGCTGCCTTGGTCTTTACTGCTTTCTTTTTTGCCGCCATGTAGACTGTCTCCAGATTCGGCTAATTTAACATGCTGTTTGAATTGAGAAAAATAATTTTACCGGCTGTATCTTTACGTATTATTATCGGCTGGCAACAGCTTCAGGGGCGTTATTTATACGCCACTTTCGCTATTAGTCAAGAACGGAAATTGATACAAAAAAATACCGCGGCAGTGTCTTTTCAGGCCGGGCCCGTTGCGTACCTCGGTTTATTTTAAATAGGGATGATCAGAAAATGAAAACAGAATTGCAGGCGCTGCTGTTTGATGTGGATGGCACACTGGCAGACACCGAAGAGGTGCATCGCCAGGCATTTAACGAGGCCTTCAAGGCAGCGGGTCTGGATTGGGTATGGAGCCCCGAACGCTATCATGAATTACTGTCAGTTACCGGTGGCAAGGAACGCATTCGTCACTACATGCAGCAGGAACAACCGGGAGAAGAACTGCCGCCGGATACGGATGCGTTTATCGCCAGTCTGCATGCAGATAAAACGTCGAGCTATGTCAGCAAGATGACCGAGGGACGGGTACCGTTACGACCGGGTGTTGCTCGCCTGATCAGGGAAGCACGTGAAAAAGGATTGCACCTGGCGATTGTAACGACAACAACACCGGCAAACGTCAGTGCATTATTCAAACACAGTTTCGGTGGGCACGAGGACGACTGGTTTGAGGTGGTTGCGGCCGGCGGTGTGGTGCCCCGGAAAAAGCCGGCGCCTGATATCTATACCTATGCCATGTCAAAGCTGGGCGTGTCCGCCAGTCAATGTCTTGCGCTTGAGGATTCCGCAAATGGTTTGAAGGCGGCCCTCGCTGCCGGTGTTGACGTGCTGGTTACTGTTAACCAGTACACTGACAGGCACGATTTTTCCGGTGCCGCCGTGGTGCTGGATCATCTTGGCGAGCCGGACAACCCCTGTCGCATGTTGCAGGGTTGTTTGCAACCCGGGCCTTTCGTTGATACGGATTACCTGCAACGCCTGCACGCTGCCTGCCGGGAAGCCTGACGATGAGGCCGGCCAACCGTATGCAGTCGATCCAGCCGTTCCATGTGATGGCGTTGCTGGCACGCGCTCGTGAACTGGAGGCGACTGGTCGTTCGATTATTCACATGGAAATCGGTGAGCCGGACTTCGTTACACCACAGCCGGTCATCGATGCCGGTATCAGGGCCTTGCAGGAGGGTTACACACATTACACGCCCGCGGTGGGTTTGCAGGCGCTGCGAGAACGCATTGCTGAATTTTACAGGGTGCGATATGGCGTGGATATTGATCCGCAGCGGATTATTGTCACGCCCGGTGCCTCGGCTGCATTGCAGTTGATTATGGCAGTGCTCGTAAATCCCGGTGACCAGGTGTTAATGGCAGACCCGGGTTATCCCTGCAACCGTAATTTTGTCTATTTGCTGAATGGGCAACCGGTTGGTATCCCGGTGACAGCCGCATCAAACTATCAACCAACGCTACAGCAAGTGCGTGACTACTGGACAGAGCAGGTTGCAGCCTTGCTGGTAGCCTCGCCGTCAAATCCCACCGGCACCCTGCTGGGAGAGAGCGCCCTGCGTGAATATCATGCCATTACTTCCACACAGGGTGGTTGCCTGGTTGTAGATGAGATCTACCATGGTCTGGTTTACGGCGAGCAGGCAACCACGGCCCTGGCTATCTCGGATGAAATTTTTGTGGTGAACAGTTTCTCCAAGTACTTCGGTATGACCGGCTGGCGACTGGGCTGGCTGATTGCACCGCAGGCGTACGTGGCAGACATTGACAAGCTTGCACAGAATCTGTTTCTGGCGGCGCCGACGATGGCCCAGCATGCGGCACTGAAGGCCTTTGACGAGGAGAGTATCAACATCCTTGAAGCGCGGCGCCGCGAATTCCGGCTGCGCCGCGACTATTTATTGCCCGCCTTGCGTGATATTGGTTTTGATATACCGGTGGCCCCGGACGGTGCCTTTTACCTGTATGCCAACTGCAGTCGTTTTACCGACGACAGTTTCAGTTTTTCTTCACTGCTGCTGGAGGAGGCAGGTGTGGCCATTACACCGGGAATTGATTTCGGTGTGAATCAGCCTGAAACCCATGTGCGTTTTGCCTATACCACGTCGCTGGAAAATCTGCAGGAAGGGGTGCGGCGCTTGCAGGAATTCTTGTCATGAATGGCTGCCGTATAAAGCCTCTCGCAAAGGCGCAAAGCACGCAAAGAAAAAGAAAGATCAATGAATTCTTGGCGGTCTTTGCGCCTTTGCGAGAGCAATAATTATCCCGACACTAACACAAATCCATTCATGCGGCGGTATCCTGTACATGCTCCCGCAATTCCCCTACCCACATCGCGGTGGCACCGGCCACCGATACCGGCATGGCAAAAAAATTCACCACCGGGATCATGGTCATCAATAATGAACTGCCACCGAAGCCATAGGACAGCACGCGCCGTTTCCGCAGCACCTTGCGTTGTGTCGAGAAATGCAGCAGATGATTCGCCATCGGATAATCGACGTATTCAATTGCCAGCATCCAGGCGCTGAACAGTCCCCATATAAAGGGTGCCGCAATATTGATGCCGGGGATCAGGAACAGAATGCCAAGTGGCAGGGCCCGCAGCAGAAAATAAAGCAGTTTGCGCAGTTCCGAAAGAAGACTGGGTACGAAATCCTTAAGCAGTGCCTGCCAGCCACCGGTTTCGATGGGTTGCCCGGTGAGATATTTTTCTACCGCCTCTGCCAGCATGCCATTGAAGGGTGCGGCAATCAGATTGGTTATTATTGAGAAGCTGTAAAAGATGATCAGTACCCCGGCGATAGCGAATAGCGGCCACAACAGGTATTGCAGCCAGTCAAGCCAGGCGGGCAGATAACCCAGCAGCAGTTCGATTAACTGCTCCAGCCAGTGTGTCAGGCCAAAGACCGCAACGCTGAAAAAGACGATGCTCACCAGTAGCGGTATGATGACGTAACGGCGCAGACCGGGTTGCCGGATGAGGCGTAAACCCTCGAGCAGGTAGTGCATGCCGGAATGATTGTTTTTCATGATGATCCTTTTAGTGATAGTAAGGCCGCACCATAAGCGGCTTCCTGATGCGTAGCGGCCGTTACGGGGATGCCGGTTAAACGTGAGCGCATTTTACGCCATGGTGCGTTGGCTGCGCCGCCGCCGGTGGTCATGATTCTTTTCGGCCAGGGCGCACCCAGTTCGGCCAGTTTCTGATAACCACGGACTTCAATATTCGCAATACCCTCAAGTATGCCCTGGTAAAAGAGCACGTCATCGGCTGGCCTTGGTTGCAGGCGGGGTGCGAGTGCGGGGTCGTTGACCGGGAAGCGTTCGCCGTCGGCAAGCAATGGGTAGTAATCCAGTCCGGTTGTCTCGTCAGGGTTGATTAATGCAGCAAATTGCTCGATCTCTGCGGCAGTAAAATGTGCTTTCAGGACGGCGCCGCCAGTGTTTGATGCACCGCCCACCAGCCAGCGGTCGCCGAGGCGGTGGCTGTATATGCCGTATGCCGGAGCAAACACCGGCTGGTCTGCCAGTACTTTCAGGACCAGGGTACTGCCGAGCGAGGTGACTGCGTCACCGGGGCCGGCGCCGGTTGCGATGAAACTGGCGGTGCTGTCCGTGGTGCCGGCAAGGATGCGTGTATCGGTGGACAGGCCCCAGCGCTCACCGGCCTGTGCTGCCAGAGTTCCTGTTTCATGCCCGGCGGGTACTACCGTGGGTAGCAGGGTCATCGGGACATCCAGCGCCTGCAACCAGTCAGGCCAGCGCCGCTGGATGACGTCATATCCCAGTTTCAGGGCATTATTCTCATCGCTGGTGCCAAAGTGTCCACACAGTCTGCCCAGCAGCCAGTCGGCCTGATGCAGGATATGCCGGGCATATTTACAGAAGGGTGACTGTTGCAACCACAGTAATTTCGCCAGACTGGCGCTGGGCCCGTGAGCGGCACAGTCAGGTGGGGCAATGCCAGCGATACGTTGCGCCTCACGGGTGGCCCGCGCATCGTTGTACATCAGTGCCGGTCCCAGCGGCCTGCCGCTGGCGTCGCAGCACAGCAGGGTGGAAGAGGTACCGTCCAGCGTGATGGCGGCGACGGGCGCCAATGAGCGTTGCGCGCGAAGTTGCTCCAGGTTCTCTGTCAGTGCCGTCCACCAGATTTCGGGATCCTGTTCGACGGCAGCGCCCATGCGGCCGGGCGCTGGCAGGGGGGTGCTTGCCCCGGCGCGAATGGCCGCTGTCTCATCGATGATGCAGCTGCGGACGCCGGAGGTGCCGACATCGATACCCAGGTAGAGTGTATCTATTATAGAAATATCCGAGAAGAACTATATAACTAAATGTAATATATATGCCTTATATCAAGGCGATGCTGTCAGCCGGGCTCCAGCCAGGGTGCCGGTACTCCACGACCACGTCGGTGTACACACCACCGCGGACGTTAAACTCGGCGCGCAGGCGCATGAAGCGGGGCTGGCAGGCTTTAACCAGGTCATTGAGTATGCGGTTGGTGATGTCCTCGTGAAATGCGCCTTCTTCGCGAAACGACCAGATATACAGCTTCCACGATTTAAGTTCGATGCAGGCCTGATCCGGGACGTACTCAAGGTGCAGTATGGCGAAATCCGGCTGGCCGGTTTTCGGGCACAGGCAGGTGAATTCAGGTGTCCGGATACGGACGGTGTAATCCCGTTCCGGGTGCGGATTGGGAAAGGTATCGATATTCTTGCTGGGCTTCGTAGACATGCGCATCAGGGTACAAGACACAAGATGGTGTATGCAACCTGAATACAACAACAAAAGCTTGTATTTTCAGGTATCAATCGAGTACCCTAGCCGTCCATGCAGTTGTCCAAAATAAAGCTGGCCGGGTTCAAGTCCTTCGTCGACCCGACCACGATCCACGTCCCCAGTAACCTTGTCGGAATCATCGGTCCGAATGGCTGTGGCAAATCGAATGTCATTGATGCCGTCCGCTGGGTGATGGGTGAATCCTCGGCCAAGCACCTGCGCGGTGAGTCCATGGCCGATGTTATTTTTAATGGCTCAAACGGCCGCAAGCCGGTGGGCCATGCCAGTATCGAGCTCGTATTCGATAACTCGGATGGCACCATCGCTGGTCAATATGCCGGCTTCAACGAGATTTCCATTCGTCGCCAGGTCTCACGCGACGGTACCTCCAGCTACTTTCTGAATAACACGCGCTGTCGCAGGCGTGATATTACCGATATTTTTCTGGGCACCGGCCTTGGGCCGCGCAGTTATTCCATTATCGAGCAGGGCACTATCTCGCGCTTGATCGAGGCCAAGCCGGATGACCTGCGTTCGTTTCTGGAGGAGGCTGCCGGGATCTCCAAGTACAAGGAACGCCGCCGCGAAACTGAAAACCGCATCAAGCACACGCGAGAAAACCTGGATCGCCTGAATGACCTGCTGGAAGAGATCGAAAAGCAGCTCGACAAGCTGAAGCGGCAGTCGCGTGCGGCTGCGCGCTACAAGGAGCTCAAGGAAGAAGAGCGGCAGGTCAAGGGTGAATTGCTGGCATTACGCTATCGCGCCATGCACGAAGAATCCAGTGCGCGGGAGCAGACCATACAGGAACACGAACTTGCCATGCAGGCCGAACTGGCTGAGCAGCGCAGGATCGAGGCCGAACTGGAAAAGCTGCGAGACAGCCTGACCGGTGCGAATGAATCCTTTAATACAGTGCAGGGCCACTACTACAAACTGGGCGCGGATGTGGCCCGTATAGAACAGGCTATTAAACACAACAGGGAGTCGCGTCAGCAACAGCAACAGGAACTGTCGCGTGCCGAGCGGACGCTGGCCGAGATCGAGTCGCACATCAAGGTTGACAGTGCGCGGCTGGAAGAACTGGCGCGGGACCTTGAAGCGGTGGAGCCCGAGCTGGCCGCGGCCACCGAGCGTACCGAGCAGTCAAAGACTGCGCTGAAAGATGCCGAGCAGGCCATGCATGCCTGGCAGGAAGAATGGGACGAGTTCAATCGACGTTCGGCGGAACGTGCACAGGCTGCGCAAGTGGAACGCACCCGCCTTGATCATCTTGATCGTCACATGCAGCAGCTGGATGAGCGCCTGCAGCGTATGGACGACGAGCAGCAGACACTGGGTCAACAATCCGTAGAAGAGGGTCTGCAGCAACAGGCACAGCAATGTGAGGCAAAGGAAACCGAGCTGACCGGGATACAGGCCACACTGGACAATGCCGTTCGGCATATTGCTGATGTGCGTGGCGGACTGGAACAGCAGGAACAGGAACTTTCCGCGTTGCAAAGTATTCATCACGATACCCGTGGTCAGCTGGCTTCCCTTGAAACATTGCAACATGCGGCGTTGGGGCAGCGTTCGGAGCAGGTCACTGGCTGGCTGAAGTCGAGCGGACTGCAGGGTGCACAGCGACTGGCACAGCAGTTACAGGCCGAGTCGGGCTGGGAGCATGCGGTAGAAACTGCGTTGGGGTTTTATCTGGAGGCCGTGTGTGTCGACGGGCTGGATAGCGCTGCCCGGTTGCTCGGCAGCCTGGAGCAGGGTGCGGTCGCACTGTTTGATACCAGTGTCGCCGGCGATGCATCCTTGTCCAGCGGCAATGGTGTGCTGTTGGCCAGCAAGGTCACGGCTTCCTGGTCAGTGGGCACATTGCTTGATGGTATCTATGCCGCGGAATCCCTGACAGAGGCTCTGTCAATGCGTGCCGGGCTGGCTGCCCATGAGTCCATCATCAGCAGGGACGGTGTCTGGATAGGCAAGAGCTGGTTACGTGTTGCACGCGATACTGATGAGAAGGCGGGGGTGCTGGAGCGTGAACGTGAAATCAGCGAGTTGAGCACGCAAACCGGGGCACAGGCCACAAACATAGAGACATTAAACCGGTCGATCACGACAGCGCGTGAGGACCTGGTGGCGGCCGAGGCCGGCCGTGAGCAGTTACAGGGTGAATACAACCAGGTGCAGCGTGCCGTCAGTGACCTGCGTGCCCGGTTGGCGGCTGTACAGTCGCGGCTTGAGCAGCAACAAAGCCGGCGCGAGCATGTGATGATGGAAACCGAAGTGCTGCGCACTGAAAAGGCCAGCGAGGCGGAACAGCAGGAAAGTGCCCGCACCCGGCTTCAGGAGGCGCTGGATGCCGCCGCCGCCCTGTCAGTGGAACGCGAGGAACGCACGCGCCAGCAGCAACATCTCAGTAGTGTGCTCGATGCCGCCAGGGAGACTGCGCGCAGTGATCAGCAGGCAGTGCATGAGCTGGCAATTCGTGCAGAGTCCATGCGTACGGCACAGGATGCCACGAACCAGTCACTGGCGCGCATGCGTGAGCAGTGTCAGCAACTGTTCACGCGTCGCGATGAACTGACTACTGTACTCGGGCAGGGTGATACCCCGATTGTCGAGCTGGAGTCGGAACTGGCAGCGATGCTGTCCCGACGTTCGACTGTCGAGGCCGAACTTGGTGAAGCGCGCAAGCAGGTTGAAGACATCGAGCACAATACGCGCGAATTCGACCGGCAACGGATCAGGAAGGAACGCGGTGTCGGCAACATGCGTGAGCAGCTTGAACAGGACCGTATGGCGTGGCAGGAAATCAGGGTGCGCAGTGATACGCTGCTGGAGCAGATAACAGCATCCGGTTTTGAGTACCAGCCGTTGCTGGAGCAGACAGACGAGTCGGCAACCGTTGAGGTTTGGGCCGAGACCGCCGAAAAACTGGAGCTGCGTATTCAGCGACTTGGGCCGATCAATCTGGCCGCGATCGAGGAATACGAGGAAGAATCCAAGCGCAAGGTTTATCTTGATGCGCAGCATGCCGACCTGATCGAGGCCCTGGATACACTGGAAGGTGCCATCAGCAAGATTGACAAGGAAACCCGTACCCGTTTCAAGGAGACCTTCGAAAAGGTCAACGAAGGCATGCAGGAAAATTTCCCGACCCTGTTTGGCGGGGGGCATGCCTACCTGGAGTTGACCGGTGAGGACCTGCTGAATACCGGGGTGACGGTCATGGCGCGTCCACCGGGCAAGCGTAACAGTACCATCCATCTGCTTTCCGGTGGCGAAAAGGCATTAACCGCAATTGCGCTGGTATTTGCGATCTTCCGCTTGAACCCGTCACCGTTTTGCATGCTGGACGAGGTTGATGCACCGCTGGATGATGCCAATGTCGGCCGTTACTGCGATATGGTGCGCAAGATGTCAGAGCACGTACAGTTTATCTTTATTTCACACAACAAGATCACCATGGAGATGGCCACCCAGTTGACGGGGGTCACCATGCATGAACCCGGTGTGTCACGTCTGGTGGCCGTTGATATTGATGAGGCAGTGAAGCTGGCGGCCGTTTAACAGGGGTGAGGCAGGGACCCTGTTGAATTCTTCCCTGCATTTGGAGGAAAATACAGCCACTCTGGATTTCTTCGATTAATGGGGTCAGGTAGTCATCTCATGGAAAATTTACGCTGGATACTTCTTATTGTCGGGGCCGCTATTGTTCTCGGAATCTATCTGTTCAGTCTTTACCAGAACAGAAAAGCCTCCTTGCCGCCGCGCAGTAGCAGTCATCGCACGACACCGGTACTCGGTCAGGATGACGGCTTTGATGATTTCGACTATAACAACGATTTTGATGATGTCGTAAATCAGACGGATGAAATGTATGCAGAAGATGAACTGCCGGGAGACCCGTTAGCTGATCACATGCTGCCCGGGGAAGTTGCTGACAGGAAGCCCGGCGAGCAAGCGGTCGAGACAACTGAAAGCGGCTCTTCCGACAAGGTATTTACGCTCTATGTAATGGCGCCGCGCGGGGTCCCGTTTCGCGGCCCGATACTGTTGAGTGCACTGGCTGCCGCCAGTCTCGAGTATGGTGACATGCAGATTTTTCACCGCAGTGAAAGTATTAACGGCCAGGAGAAGATCCTGTTTTCCGCTGCCAATATCAAGGAGCCGGGTATTTTTGACCTCTCTGCAATGGAAGACTTTACCACTGAAGGGATAGTCCTGTTCCTGCAAATACCGGGAAGTGCCGATGGCGTCCATGCCTTCGATGCCATGGTCGAGTCAGCGCGGATCCTGGCGGATCACCTGGACAGTTCCGTGTGCGATGCCACGCGCAGCGTGCTGACAAATCAGACTATTACTCACATGCGTGAAGAGGTGATCAGCTGCCAGTTGCAACAGCGGGTGGCGAATGCGGCATCATGAGTGTGCCAAAATCCGTGCACGATCGTGCCCGGAAACTGGCCGCTGAATTACACGAGCATAATTACCGTTACTACAGCCGGGATGATCCCCTGATCCCGGACGCGGAATACGACCAGCTACTTCGCGAACTGCAATCCCTGGAAGCACAATACCCGGAACTCATTACTCCGGATTCGCCTACGCAACGTGTTGGTGCTGCACCGCGGAAGGCCTTTGGCGAGGTGCAGCACGAAGTGCGCATGCTGTCACTTGATAATGCCTTCTCCGATGATGAACTGAACGATTTTGGCCGACGGGTGTGTGAACGCCTGGAAACCGATCAGGTCGAGTATGCGGCCGAACCCAAGCTTGACGGCCTCGCAATCAGTCTGCTCTATCAGGATGGCAGGCTGGTACGTGCAGCGACGCGCGGTGACGGTGTGACCGGTGAGGATGTGACCCAGAATGTGCGCACCATTGCCTCGGTACCGTTGAAATTGAGCGGCCGCTCGATTCCCGAGGTACTGGAAGTGCGCGGCGAAGTGTATATCTCGCACGCCGGTTTCGAGGCATTGAATCAACAGGCCGGTGCCGAAGGCCAGAAACTGTTTGTCAATCCCCGTAATGCCGCCGCGGGCAGCCTGCGCCAGCTGGACCCGGCGATAACTGCAAGGCGCCCGCTGGAAATGTTCTGTTACGGTGTTGGCAGGGTCGCCGGCGGCAGGCTGGCGGCGACGCATACGGATATCCTGTCGCAATTGCAGGGCTGGCACCTGCGTGTTTATGAGGACGTACAACGGGTATCCGGGGTATCCGGATGCATAGCGTACTACCAGCGCTACGAACGACTGCGTGATACCTTGCCCTTTGAAATTGATGGCGTGGTGTTCAAGGTCAATCGTCTGGATCTGCAGGATTCACTGGGCTTCGTTGCACGTGCGCCACGCTGGGCGATTGCCCGCAAGTTTCCGGCACAGGAGCGTGAAACCAGGGTGCTGGGGATTGATGTCCAGGTAGGCCGCACAGGTGCGCTGACACCGGTTGCACGCCTGGAGCCGGTCTTTGTGGGTGGTGTCACCGTCACCAATGCGACACTGCACAATGAAGAGGAAGTCCGGCGCAAGGATGTGCGCAAGGGAGATGCCGTGATTGTGCGACGCGCCGGTGACGTCATTCCCGAGGTAGTGCGAGTCATCAGGGAAAAGCGCCACAAGGGTGCGCGAAAATTTCACCTGCCGACGACATGCCCGGTGTGTCAGTCGCACGTGGTACGGATAGAAGGGGAGGCCGTTGGGCGTTGTTCGGGCGGCCTGTTTTGCCCCGCACAACGCAAGGAATCAATCAAGCATTTTGCTTCGCGCCGTGCCATGGATATCGAGGGCCTGGGTGACAAGCTGGTTGAACAACTGGTCGACAAAGATCTGGTCAGTCATGTCAGTGACCTCTACCGGCTCACTGTTGATGATCTCGCAGGTCTTGACCGTATGGCAGAGAAGTCGGCAACAAACCTGATCGAAGCCCTGGACAAAAGCAAGTCAACGACGCTGGAGCGATTTATCCATGCCCTCGGGATTCGTGAAGTGGGTGAGACGACGGCACAAACCCTTGCCCGGGAATTCGGCGACCTCGAAGCGCTGATGGCTGCAGATATTGAGACGCTGGAAGCGGTACATGACATTGGGCCTGTTGTTGCGAAACGGATACTCGAGTTTTTCGGTGAACAGCATAACCGTGATGTGATCAGCAAGCTGCGTGAGGCAGGGGTGCGCTGGCGTACTGTAGACAAGCCGCAAGTGCAATTGCTTGCCGGCAAAACGTTTGTGTTGACAGGGGTTCTCTCCATGCCGCGTGCGGAACTGAAAGAAAAACTGCAGGCCCTGGGTGCCAAAGTGACAGGCAATGTATCGAAAAAAACGGACTATGTCGTTGTCGGGGATAATCCGGGATCGAAGTATGACAAGGCAATCAAGCTTGGCGTAAAGGTGCTGGATGAGGCGGATTGCCTTGAGATGGTCTCGACGTGAGTGACTGTTCGGCGCTGATTTCAGGCCCGTTAGAAGGATAATGAAACACCTTAAAATCAGCTTGCTGCCCGGAATGATCCTGAAACCGCTGAGAGGACTCGGTTACAGGCTCCGTCATGCCTGGAGCAGGCGCAAACCGGCATCTGATGCCATAACGGTCACGGGTAAGGACACGCCGGTCAGTTTTCACGAGCTGGGTGAGCTCTATGAAACCCTGCATGACATGGCCATCAGGGACCCTCTGACCGGTATCTATAATCGTGCACTGCTATTCGATCGCCTGAAACAGTTGTTTGTCGAGTATCGCCGCACACCGGGTCGGGCAGCCGTGCTGCTGCTCGATCTGGTGCGCTTTAAATATGTCAACGACCTGTTGGGTCACCATACCGGCGATCTGCTTTTAAAGGATGTGGTTGAACGTATTTCCGGAGAGTTGCGCGAATCGGATACGCTGGCCAGGCTGGGGGGTGACGAATTTGTCGTGATTCTTCCGGATACCGATACGGAACAGGCCATACAGGTCGCGCAGAAAATTATTCAGGCAATGCAGCCCGAGTTCGAGGTGGAGGGCCATAAATTATCTGCATCGGTGTCCATCGGCATTACCCTGATGCCCGAGCATGCTGATGACGTGGATACGCTGCTGCGCAATGCAGACTATGCGATGTATTCGGCGAAGGATAACAAACAGGGCTATGCAGTCTTTGATCCGTCGATTACGGAAGAAATCACCCAGGCCAGGATGACGCTGGACGGTATCCTCAATGAAGACATTGAACGTAATGACCTGTTTCTCGTCTACCAGCCGGTGATGGATTTCAGGACGGGCGGGATCAGTTATATCGAGACACTGGTACGCTGGCAGCAGCCGGATGGAAAAATTCTGATGCCCGGGGCCTTTATCCAGGCTGCCGAAAAGAGCGGCCTGATCAGGCAGTTGTCTGAATGGGTCATCGAGACGGCTTGTCGGGAGCTTGACGGGATGCAGCAAAATACCCCGGGGTTGCGTGCCGGCATCAACCTGTCGATGCATAATCTGCATGATTTCAATCTGATGGATAAAATACAGGCTTCACTGGACAAACACCGTCTGCCTCCGGCCTCATTACTGCTTGAAATAACCGAGACCGGGGTTATGCTGGATCCGGAGCAGGTGATCGACACGCTGGGTCAACTGGCCACGAAGGGGTTTCAGTTGTCAATTGATGACTTCGGTACCGGTCACTCCTCACTGGTGTATCTCAAGCGGTTGCCGGTTCACACCCTGAAGGTTGACAAATCCTTTGTAGCAGATATGGATACAGATGAAGAGAATGCCTCTATTGTACGGGCGACGATCGATCTTGCGCACAGCCTGGGCCTGACGGTAACCGCAGAGGGGGTCGAGACCAGTGCGGTCCTGAATATGCTGAAAGGGATGGGGTGTGATTATTATCAGGGTTATTATGTCAGCAAGCCAATGTCGAGGACCGATATGGTTGCATGGTTGGCGGAACACAATGGTAAGCAGTAATGACAAGAATAATGACAATTACAAGTGGTCTGCCGGGCGTGGGCAAGACACACCTGGCAATCAACATTGCGCTGGAGCAGGTCCGGCGTGGACGACAGGTGGGTATTTTCCATGCGCGGGAGTGTGCAACTCCGATTGAAAGCCTGCTGATGGTGCAACAACCCGTGAGTATGCTGCGGCGTGCGGGTGATTCCACAGAACAGGGACTGTTGCGCAGTGGTTACCAGGGGATTGACATTATTTCATGCGGAACCCCGTTGCGTGAATGGCCGGCGATTCATGTCGAGCAAAGTACGCGCTGCATCAAGGAAATGGATGTGCAGGAGGGCTATGACGACTTCCTGATTGATACCTCCGGTATGGATGCACGGACATTGCTTGCCTGCTGCAGGGCTTCGGGTGTGGTAGTGCTGGTTGTTACCCCCGAGCCACGCTCACGAGCGGAGGCCTTCGCTCTTGTCAGGGTGCTGCAGCTGAACGGTTTTGCCGGCCTGTTACGGTTGATTGTTAACAAGGTGCGCTATCCTGCAGATGCAAAAGGAATACACAGTGATTTCCATCGCCAGGTGAATTCCTGTCTCGGGCTGGATGTGCCGTTGCTGGGGGTGCTGCCGCTGGATGAAAACGTGAACAGGGCACAGCATGTCCGGCAGGCCTTTAGTTCTGTTTTCCCGGAGTCTGATGCAGCCGGCGGTATTGTCGTGATCGCGAATGCCCTGGAAGATATCCAGGTGGAATTTTTCTCCGGTCCGCGCACCCTGGCGGCACTCTGGCACGCCCTGATTGATGTGATCCAGTTACCGGTCAAGTTAACCGGTGACACCTTGCTCGATGACGAGCTTGAGACATCGGAGGAGCCGGAGCGGCAGTCTGAAGCACCTGTGTACAGCCAGGACAGGGAAACGGGCCTGTTGCACTTCCAGGGGACTCTCGAAAGCCTGTGTGCGATGCGGGACAGCCTGCAAGGCAGTCAGCAGCTGTTGCTGGCTGACCTGAATGCCTTTGTCGGTGCTGCCGGGCAGGATGTTCGCATGCTGATGGATGCGAAGGACGGTCTGTTGCAACGGGGCCAGTTGATAACACTGGTCTCCCGGTTACTTGCAATCATTGAAGCAACATACCCGATGCAGTCATTCCGGTTCCAGGTCAAGGATACAGCTGTTACCCACCCGGACGCGGCATGGCTGCGGCCAGGACGTTATCTGAAATATGTTTTCCATATGATGCAGGCAGAGCTGCCTGACACTGCGCAGATTATGTTATTGAATGTGCCTGCGATGAATGTGACGGCAGGTACCGATGGAGAAACCCTGTACGAGTTGATTGATGCGGCACGTCACTGTTGTCTTGATATTATCAGTGATCCGCAAAATGGTGTGCGTATACAGGCGTGGCTGGATAGTGACACAGGCCAGGGAGTGGAGGTGGTGTCACTGGCAGAGAGGCGGGCACCTGCCGGTTGAGAGCGCCGTAACGAAACCGGCTGGCGGAACGAGTCCGCCAGCCGTGAATGTCATCAGTGCTTACTGCTTGATATCGATGGTTGCCGTGCTCTTCAATGATTCAACGAATTCCTGCAACTTCTGGTTGGCAAGCAGCATCTTGATGCGGTCTTTCACATCATCAAACGGTGGTGGTGTGCTTTCACGAACATCATCCAGGATGATGACGTGCCAGCCAAACTGTGTCTGTACCGGCGTCTTGGTGTAGGCGCCTTTTTCCAGTGCAGCCGCAGCGTCGGAAAACGGCTTCACCATCTGGCCCGAACCAAACCAGCCAAGTTTTCCACCACTGGCGCCGGACGGGCCGGTGGATTTTTCCTTTGCGAGTTCAGAGAAGTCACTGCCACTGTCAAGCAGTTTGACCACCTCTTTCGCTGTATCCTCGTCAGCCACGAGGATATGACGCGCGTTATATTCCTTGCCTGCTGCGCCCATCTGTTCATCATAGGCAGTCTTGGCGGCTTCATCCGAGATGGTGTTATTGGTCATGAAGTCCTGGATAGCGATACCGGCAAGCGTGGTGCGAGTTGTCTGGTTGAGTGTGGCAATGACAACCGGTTTTGTGTCCAGGCCCTTCTTGATGCTTTCCTGCCGCATCAGCTCAAGTGCTATCAACTCATTCAGTATCGCTTCCTCGGTGTTTGCCTGCTTGTTGCCGGGCTGCGCCTTGCGTTGTTTGGCATAGATGTCCAGGACGTCCTGGGTAAGCGGGCTGTTATTGACGGTTGCAACGACGACGCCCTCGACAGCCGGTTCCGCCATGGCTGCAATGTTGCCGGTATCCGTACGGTTGCTTGACTGCATCTGGTCGCAGCCTGTGACGGTTGCCAGTGATGCGATGAGTACCAGGTAATGACGATAGTTCATTGGATTAGTCCTTCTTGGGTTGAAAATCAGGATTCTTGCGGAGTTTTTGCATTGATACTGAGTGCGTGAATCTCGCTGTGCATGATATCACCGACTGCATCATAGACCAGTCGATGTCGCTGAATGAGTGTTTTGTCCTCGAAGGCAGGGGAAACGATGCTGACGATAAAATGACCGCCACCACTGGCGGCGCCTGCATGACCGGCATGTATTGCGCTCTCGTCGATGATCTCGAGTTCCACCGGCTGCAATTCGCGCGTCAGGCGTTCGCGGATCATTGCTGTACGTTCAGTCGTCATGTCAGGGCAGCACCTTTTTAAAGGGTTTGACGGTGACCTGTGCATAGACACCGGCCTTCATGTAGGGATCGGCATCTGCCCAGGCTTGTGCGTCATCCAGTGAGGGAAATTCAGCAACCACCAGGCTGCCGGTAAAGCCTGCCTCGCCTGGATCGGTGCTGTCGATGGCAGGATGTGGACCTGCCAGCAGCAAGCGACCTTCATCCTGCAGTGCATGTAACCGTTCCAGGTGTGCCGGCCGTGTCGCCAGCCGTTGTTCAAGCGTGCCGGTTTTGTCCTCGCTGATAATCGCATACAGCATTACCTTGTTTCCTCGTCGGCTTCCTCATCGGTTTCCATGTAGCGACTCAGGTAGAAGGCCTGTCCGAACACGAACACCAGCGTCAGGCCCATCATGCCGAACAGCTTGAAGTTTACCCAGGTCTCTTCACTGAAGCTGAATGCGACATACAAATTGAGTACACCCATGGCGATAAAAAACAGGATCCATGCCCAGTTGAGTCGTTGCCAGATTGGTGCGGGTGCGGTGATGGCGTGTCCCATCATGCGTTCAACCAGCGGTTTTTTGCCAATGAACTGGCTGCCGAGGAAGGTGACGCCAAATAACCAGTTCACCACGGTCGGTTTCCACTTGATGAAAACAGGGTCATGCAGAATCAGTGTCAGCCCGCCAAACACCACCAGGATAGCCAGGGTAATGAGATGCGATTTCTCGAACTTGCGGTGCTTGAGCCAGAACAGACCGGTCTGTACAAAAGCGGCAGCAATAGCGACGGCCGTGGCAACATAGATGTCGTACATCTTGTAGGCCACAAAAAACAGGATGATCGGGAACAGGTCAAAAAGAAATTTCATTGCTGCGTTAGTCCGGGATATACGCGGGAAGTTCCAGGCAAAGGAACCGAATAATAGTCTTTTTGGCGGGCAGGTGAAAGCCGTAATATGCTGGTGCAGCGTAAGCCGACAGCATGTTGCCACATAACTTGTCGGGTTACGCTTCGCTAACCCGACCCGCGCGGCTTTGCATCCATGACGGGGTTAATGCAGCGAACGATTAACCGGCCATTCACGGTGGTATTTTTCCATCACCCGGCGGACGTGGGGCGGGTAATCCAGGCTGTCCATTTGCTCCATTCCCTCGCTGAAAAAACGGGTCGCATCTTCCGGCAGCTTGCTGGTCAACAGGACAAAGGCGGCTTCCATCAAGTCCGTATCATGGCTGCGCGTTGCAACGATACTATTATTAAGCAGCAGTACCCGCCATGGCCGGCCAGGGTTCATTTTCTCCAGATCCTGGCTAATGAGGCTGGATACGGCTGTAATGATTTCATTTATGACGCCACTGAGTTGCCCCAGTTCTTCCGGTACGCGGCTACTGTTGGCCATGAGTGCCAGGGCATTTGCCACCGGCTCCAGTGTTTCGAGCTGGCCGCCGTGACGGGCAATCCAGAGGGCAATATTGATTGCCAGGCTGGCCAGGGCTTGCTGTTGCCCGTTCAGAGCCGGGTTACCGGACTCCGCAGACAGGGCCTCAAGTAACTGCAGGGCATATTCGCCAATCTCGGTAATGTCCCCGGGGGTGGCATCGCTGGTTGACTGGGTGTCGGCCTCAACGCGTGTGATGACATCGGCCAGTTGCTGCAGCGCTTGTGCCATTGCAGGCAGGTCCGTTTCGTTTTCCATTCGCAAGGTGGATGACGAACCGGCCTGTTTGCAGGCCGCAAGGACAGTGTTGATGCCGGTCAGGATGACGGTCAATTCTCCTGTGGGTATTTGCATAATGAATGCCCGGTTATTAGTGCGGAAATAGCACCTTGAAAGTGTACCAAGGGGTTCAGGGCACATTATAAAGCAGTGTCCTGTAGAATGGATCGGATGCCTCTTCAGTATGATTTACACAGCCATTCAATTGCCTCTGACGGAACCCTGAGTCCGGTCGAACTGGTGACCGCAGCACATGCCGCCAGAGTGGATGTGCTGGCACTGACTGACCATGACACGCTGGATGGACTGGCTGTAGCCGGACACACTGCCCGGGAGCTGGGGTTGCAACTGGTGCCGGGGGTGGAAATATCGGTAAGCTGGCAGTCACAGACCATCCATGTCCTCGGCCTGAATGTTGATCCGGCCTGCAAGCCATTACAGGCGGGTCTTGCAGGACTGCGTGAGTTTCGTCACTGGCGCGCAGAGGAAATTGGCCGGCGTCTTGCCAGGGCCGGCATCGGCGGCTGTTACGAGGGTGCGCGCGCACGTGCCAAAGGCAATATCGTCGGGCGGACACACTTTGCGCAGCATCTGGTGGCAGCCGGGTACGCTCGTTCTGTACGCGAGGTGTTCAAGCGTTTTCTGGTGAATAACAAGCCCGGTTTTGTTGCGGGCCAGTGGGCGAGTCTGGAGGCGGTACTCGACTGGATCCACCGTTCCGGGGGGCTGGCCGTGATCGCACACCCGGCGCGGTACCGGATGACGGCCAGCAAGCTGCGTCGTCTTATTGATGATTTTCGTGCCGGTGGTGGAGTGGGTATGGAAGTTGTCTCGGGCAGTCATAGCAGGGACAACATCACTGCGATGGCAACACTGTGCCGTAACAAGGAGCTGTTGGCATCCTGTGGCTCCGACTATCACGGGCCGGAAAATCCGTGGATTAAACTCGGACAGCTGCCGGCATTGCCTGCAGGGTGTCTGCCGGTGTGGGAAAGTGACCGCTGGCCGGTTCAATAATGCTGTGTTTCCATGAGCCAGTTTTTCCAGATTCATCCGCTTAATCCGCAGATGCGGTTAATCCGTCAGGCGGTTGAGATTATCCGTCATGATGGTCTTGTCGTGTACCCGACGGATTCCAGTTATGCACTGGGGTGCCATGTCGGTGACAAGCGCGGCATGGAGCGCATACGGCGCATTCGTGATCTCGATAACAGGCATAACTTTACCCTGATGTGTCGTGATCTGTCCGAGATAGCCACCTATGCAAAGGTGGACAACAGCAGTTACCGCCTGCTGAAGTCGCTGACACCGGGTGCCTATACCTTTATTCTGAAAGCAACGCATGAAGTGCCGCGGCGCCTGCAAAACCCGAAGCGCAAGACCATCGGTATTCGTATCCCTGATCATCCTGTTGCCCAGGCGTTGCTGGATGAACTGGGTGAGCCGTTAATGAGTTCTACCCTGATACTTCCGGGCAAGGATATGCCGGAAACGGATGCGTACGATATCCGCGAAACACTGGAGCACGATGTTGATCTGGTGATTGATGGTGATCATTGCGGTGTGGAACCCACCACGGTCATTGATCTTGTGGACGGCGTACCGGAGGTGGTCAGGCAGGGGCGGGGCAGTGCTGAGGGTTTTTAGGCTGCCGGGAACACGTTAATGCAATCACCGGTCATAAGGTTATAATCCGCCGATGCTAGAACTCAGCCTGGTACAAAAAATTTCGATCTGGGTGGTGCCGGTACTGCTGGCCATCACTGTGCACGAGGTGTCACATGGCTGGATTGCCCGCAAACTGGGTGATAACACGGCCTTCATGCTGGGCCGCCTGACACTGAATCCACTCAAGCACGTCGATCCCGTGGGAACCATACTGATACCCGGTATGCTGTTATTGCTGCAGGCAGGTTTTATCTTTGGCTACGCCAAACCGGTCCCGATCAACTGGAAAAACCTGCACCATCCCAAACGGGACATGGCGCTGGTAGCGGCCGCCGGTCCGGGTGCGAATTTGTTAATGGCAATTGCCTGGGCACTGCTGATACGCCTTGGTTTGTTGCTGGGCGAGACCGGTATGGCGCTGATACTGATGGGTGTTGCCGGGATTACCATCAATATTATCCTGATGGTGCTGAACCTGCTGCCACTGCCGCCGCTGGATGGCGGGCGCGTGATGACCGGCCTGTTGCCGGGGCCCTGGGCCTACAGATTCAGTCGTATCGAGCCCTACGGGTTCTTTATCCTGATTGGCCTGCTGGTGACGGGCGTGTTGGGCATGGTGTTGTGGCCCGTGATCAGTGTGGTCATGTCGATGGTGGTGCCGGTGTCCGGACTGTCAGCACAGAAATTTCAATTGCTACTGCTGACGCTAATGGGCAGATAGGAGATTATTTTGGGTGGAATACATGCAAACAGCAGGGTGCTTTCCGGCATGCGGCCAACCGGGTCCCTGCACCTTGGGCATTATCACGGAGTGCTTAAGAACTGGGTAAAGCTGCAGCAGGAGTTCGACTGTTTTTTCTTTGTCGCCGACTGGCATGCACTGACGACACACTACGAAGATTCGCACATTATTGCTGACAGTGTCTGGGACATGGTGATCGACTGGCTGGCCGCCGGTGTTAATCCGGGTGCGGCGCAATTGTTTATCCAGTCACATGTACCGGAACATGCCGAACTGCATTTGCTGCTGTCCATGGTAACGCCACTGGGCTGGCTGGAGCGGGTGCCGAGCTACAAGGATCAGCAGGAAAAGCTGCGCGAACGTGACCTGGCGACCTACGGCTTTCTTGGATACCCCTTGTTGCAAAGCGCCGATATTCTTATCTATGGTGCCGACAAGGTCCCTGTTGGTGAAGACCAGGTGGCGCATGTCGAGCTGACCCGTGAAGTTGCGCGTCGTTTTAATCATCTCTTTGGTCGTGAGCCCGGTTTTGAAGAGGCCGCAAAGGCCGCGGTCAAGAAGATGGGCAAAAAGAATGCACGCCTGTACCGTGATTTGCGGAAACGCTACCAGGAGCAGGGCGACCACGAGGCGGTGGCCGTGGCACAGGCCCTGCTGGCAGAGCAGCAAAATCTTGCCATTACCGATCGGGAACGCTTGCTGGGATATCTGGAAGGTAGTGGGCGCATGATACTGACCGAGCCGGAGGCACTGCTGACGCCGGCATCAAAAATGCCGGGACTGGATGGCCAGAAGATGTCCAAGTCCTATCACAATACCATCACCCTGCGCGAAGACCCGGATGATGTGCGTGAGAAATTGCGTACCATGCCGACCGACCCGGCACGGGTGCGACGCACGGACCCCGGTAACCCGGATATCTGTCCGGTGTGGCAGTTGCACGAAGTCTACTCCGGTGACGAGGTCAAGGCCGCAGTGCGTGAAGGCTGTACCACGGCCGGCATTGGCTGCCTCGATTGCAAGCAGCACATTATTGACAGTGTGTTGCAGGAGCTGGAACCGATACAGGAACGTGCCCGGGAGTTTGAACAGGACCCGGGACGGGTACGCGCTATCATTAACGAAGGCTCCAGTGCTGCCCGCGACGTGGCGCGAGAAACGCTGGAAGAGGTACGCCAGGCCATGGGGCTGAGCTATAGCTGACAGGCCTGGCCGGGAACCAAAAAAAGCGACAAATCACTGAAAATAGGATAGTATCCACCGGACGATGAAAGTCGTCCCTAGGATACGACGCCGGTCACCACGTGCCAGGGAATTACATGAGCGAAAACCAGAGCCGCGAAACACCGTCGGACATCCATCCCCAGGAAGAATTACCCATCGCCGTTGTCCAGGGCAAAGCCCTCGACTCACTGCCCAAGGACCTCTACATACCACCCCAGGCTCTGGAAGTTTTTCTGGAGGCCTTCGAGGGTCCGCTGGACCTGCTGCTGTACCTGATTCGCCGCGAGAATGTCGATATTGTTGATATCCCTGTGGCAGATATTACGCGCCAATATGTTGAATACATTGAATTAATGCAGGATATGCAGCTTGAGCTGGCCGGTGAATACCTGGTGATGTCAGCCATGCTCGCTGAAATCAAATCCCGCATGCTGCTGCCACGACCGGTCGATATCGAGGAGAACGAGGAAGATCCGCGTGCCGAGCTGGTCCGGCGCCTGCAGGAATATGAACGCTACAAGCAGGCTGCGGAGGATATCGACGCGCTGCCACGACTGGGGCGTGATGTCTACCAGACCTCTGCCGAACCCCCTGAACGCAAGATCAATTCCATGCCGCCGCAGGTTGATCTGCAGGACCTGATTTCCGCTTTTCAGGAAGTGATGAAGCGTGCCTCAATGTATGCCCACCACCATGTACAAATGGAATCCCTGTCCGTCAGGGAACGCATGTCCAGCGTATTGAACAAGGTTAACTCCACTCACTTTACCAGTTTTGCCGATTTGTTTACCGTTGAGGAAGGTCGCATGGGTGTGGTGGTTTCCTTGCTGGCTATTCTCGAGCTGGTCAAGGAATCGCTGCTCGAATTAACCCAGGCGGAACCCTATGCACCGATACACGTCAAGGCGGCTACGCGGGCTGAAAACAGTGTCGAGGTCGAAGACCTGACGACCGAGCAGGCAACGGCCTGAATGAAGATTGACCTGCAGGGAATTAATCATGGAAATTGATCAGCTTAAAAATGTCATAGAAGCCATCCTGCTGGCTGCCGGTCGTCCCTTGTCCATCGACCAGTTGCTGGCAATGTTTGAAGAACAGGAAAAACCGGAGCGCAATGATATCCGCAGTGCAGTCGAGGCACTGCAGGCGGATTATGAAACACGGGGTATCGCATTAATACAGGTGGGCGGTGGCTACCGGATTCAGGTCCGTGAGACGATGCAACCGTGGGTCGCACACCTCTGGGAGGAAAAACCGGCACGTTATTCACGTGCCTTGCTGGAGACGCTGGCGTTGATTGCCTACCGGCAGCCGGTTACCCGTGGTGAAATTGAAGAAGTACGGGGTGTCAGTGTCAGTACCACGATTATAAAAACCCTGCTGGAGCGGGAATGGGTGCATGTGGTGGGACATCGTGAAGTCCCCGGCCGTCCTGCCATGTATGGCACTACGAAGAAATTCCTGGACTACTTCAGTCTGAAAAGCCTCAATGAATTACCCTCGCTGGCCGAGTTGCGTGACCTGAACGAAATTGGCAAGGAGCTGGAGCTGGATCTGTCAGACATTCCCGGTATTGAACTGACACCCGCCAACGATGAAACCGGTGCAGAGGCTGGCGGTGCAGAGGTGACGGATTCCACTGCCGAGCCAGTAACCGATGAAGTCGCACCTGCCTCCGAAACAACGGAAAGTGATAACATCGCTACCCTCCATTAAGAATCCCGCGATTGGCTGAACGTTTACAAAAAGTCCTGGCGCGTGCCGGCCACGGCTCCAGACGCCAGGTAGAAACCTGGATACGCGAAGGCAAAATCACGGTGAACGGCAAGCTTGCCGAGCTCGGTGTCAGTGTGTCTGCGACGGACAGGGTTAAAATTGACGGGCGATCGGTATCCATTGCCACCGGTCCAGACCACATTCCACGTACCCTCATTTATCATAAACCCGCAGGTGAACTGACGACCCGCAAGGATGAGGCAGGGCGTCCAACGGTTTTTGACAATTTGCCACGGGTTAAAAACGGTCGCTGGATTAGCGTCGGGCGACTCGATTTCAATACCTCAGGTCTGCTGCTGGTGACCACTGATGGTGAGCTGGCACACCGCCTGATGCACCCGTCCTGGGAAGTTGAGCGGGAATATGCTGTCCGCATTCTCGGGAAAGTGGAAGATGAGGTACTGCAGCGTTTGCAGGATGGCGTCATGCTGGACGATGGCCTGGCTGCGTTTGCATCCATTCAGGATGCCGGTGGTGCGGGCGCAAATCACTGGTATCACGTCATACTCAGGGAAGGGAAGAACCGTGAGGTGCGTCGCCTGTGGGAGTCACAGGGCCTGCAAGTCAGTCGCCTGATCCGTATCCGCTATGGGCCGGTCGAGTTACCCCGGGAAGTGCGGGCCGGCCGTTTCCGGGACCTGAGTCAGAATGAATTGAGCGCCTTGTATGCAATGGTAAAACTGGAGGCACCCAAACCTCACCCCGTGCGCCGCAAGCCTGCCAAACATGGCCGGCGCAGGCGATAAGTGTTCCTCTGCAATTGATACACTTGTAGGCTTGCAGCCGCGAATCGCGCTTGCAAAGCGCTCCTGCACCAATGGTTGCACCTGTACTAAGTGAACCCTCCAACATTAAAAACTGTTTACCGGCTTCTATATGATGCTCACGGCCCGCAGCACTGGTGGCCGGGTGACACGCCTTTCGAGGTGATGGTGGGCGCAATCCTGACGCAGAATACTGCCTGGGCCAACGTGGAAAAGGCAATCGCCAACCTGGTAACACATGATCGGCTGGATGCAGGGCGGATCGTGGCGGCGCGCAAGGACCATTTGGCAAACTGGCTGCGCCCCTCCGGTTATTTTAACGTGAAAGCCGGGCGCCTGAAGAATTTCTGTCGCTGGTATATCAGCGCAGGGGGATTCAGGGCGCTGTCACAAACAGCGACTGATGAATTGCGTCCCATGCTGTTGTCCGTTAACGGCATCGGTCCCGAGACGGCAGATGATATCCTGCTGTATGCCTTCGAACGGCCAGTGTTCGTAATCGATGCCTATACGCGCCGGTTGTTTGTACGGCTGGGCCTTTTTGACGGGAATGAAAGTTATGACACCATGCGTGTTGCCATTGAGTCCATTCTCGGGCCGGATACCGCATTGTTCAATGAGTATCATGCACTGATCGTGCATCATGCGAAGGAGATTTGTCGGGTGCGACCACGCTGTGGTGATTGTGTACTGTTCGATCGTTGCCCTGCTAGACTATTGTTGTAGGAGATATCATGTTAATAAAATTGTGCAGGCAGTATATTCCGATCCTGGCGTTCATGATGTTTACCGGCACGACCCTGCAGGCCGAACCGGAACTGGAGGGCCTGGTCAATCCCGGTTATGCCGAGAAGCCGGCGTGGTTCGCCAACTCCTTCCTTGATATCCGTGAGGATGTCAGCGAGGCCGCCAGCACCGGCAAGCGCGTGATCCTGTACTTTTACCAGGATGGTTGTCCCTACTGCAAGAAACTGCTGGATACCAACTTTGCCTTGCAGGAGACCGAAAAAAAGACCCGCAGGCATTTCGAAGTCGTTGCCATCAATATGTGGGGCGATCGTGAGGTCACCGGGTTCGAGGGTGAGATGACGACCGAGAAGAAATTTGCGAAGTCATTGCGTGTGATGTTTACACCCACGCTGTTATTCCTGAACGAGCAGGGCAGGGTGACTCTCAGGGTGAATGGTTACTATCCGCCACACAAGTTCAACGCAGCACTGGACTACGGGGCGAAGCATAATGGTGCTGAACCGACATTCAGGGAATACTATTCTGCATTGTCTCCGGCGCCGGCCAGCGGGATATTGCACGGGGACGCAAGATACCTGTCGACCGGGACTGCACTGGATGAACGTGAAGATCGTCCACTGCTGGTACTGTTCGAGCAAAAAGAGTGTGCCCCGTGTGATGAACTGCATCTGGATATCCTGCAGCGTCCGGAGAGCAGGGAACAGTTGCAGCGGGTTGACGTGGTGTTACTGGACATGTGGTCGAAAGCTCCGGTCAGACGTCCGGATGGCAAGACGAGCAGTATTATACAATGGGCCAGGGATCTGAAGGTTCAATATGCACCGTCACTGGTTTTCTTCGATGGACGCGGTGTCGAGGTGTTCCGAACAGAAGCCTGGCTGAAGGCTTTTCACACGCAGTCAGCCATTGATTACGTGGCCTCCGGTGCCTATCAGGAACAACCCAGCTTCCAGCGCTTTATATCAGCACGCGCCGAGGCGCTGGAAGCCCGGGGTATTCATGTGGATATTATGAAGTGAGCCCTTCCCGGTTGAACTTCCCTCAAAATACACCTGCAACTGATTTTACAAACATTTCACATTCTGCGCGTAGATTACTGACTAACAAGCGACTATAACTTGACTAGCAGCCAGAATTGGGCAGATAATGGTGCGTCAGAATAATGACGCAGTAAGTGCACGGATGGCATCTTTAGAAACGCCTGAGTCGCAGAAGAATACAGGCATATACGGAAATTGACATGTATGAAAGCTTCTATCAATTAACCACCAATCCCTTCAGGCTGGCGCCCGACCCGAAATTCTGTTTTAGCCATTCTGGCTATAAAGGTGCCAGGGAATACCTCGAATACGCACTTGATCAGGGTGAAGGTTTTGTCATGGTGACCGGTCGACCCGGTACCGGCAAGACGCTACTGCTCGAAACATTTCTCAAGGAACTTGACACCAGCAATGTAGTCGCAAGACGAATCGCCGTTTCCAATTACAGCGGAGAAGACCTGCTGCGAGCCGTGGCCTATGCCTATGATATTGATGCGGCAGAACTGGACAAGGCGACGATACGCCACCGGATACAGCAGTACTTTCTACTGCAGGAACAGGCAGGTCGGCGCGTTCTGTTGATTATCGATGAAGCCCAGGCTCTCCGGCACACCGCGCTGGAAGAACTGAGGATACTGGCGGACCTGCAGACCCAATCCCGCCTGATGCTGCAACTCTTCCTTGTCGGACAGGAATCGTTGCAGGATCTGATGAGCACACCGGACATGGAGCAGTTTCAGCAACGCGTTATTGCAAATTACCATCTCATACCATTAAACCTGATAGAAGTCAGGGCTTACATTGAACATCGTCTGCTACATGCCGGCTGGGGCGGAGACCCCGAATTCACGAGTGCGGCAGTATTGGCAATTTATCAGCTCAGTAAGGGTGTGCCACGGCATATTAACAAGATTTGTAACCGGTTATTGTTGCTTGGTTTCGGTAAAGGCAGTTACATCCTTGACAGGGAGGACGTGCAGGCAATATCGGTTGAGATGCGTGAAGAGCAATTAACGCCCATGGAGGCCAACCGGACCACCCTGCTCGCCGACTCTGACGCTATTGCGAGTATCCCTGAGATCCGTGACGGCTTGATATCTCTGGCTGATCTGGCAATACGAGTGGACAAAGTGGATGCCGATACGTTGGCTATTTTCGAGGCGTCCAGACTGGCGGCCAGGGAGAAAGAGGCGTTCATTACCCGCCATAATGAGGATCCCGTCACCTGGTTACAGCAGCAACCTTCACATGCGAGCCCGGTGGCAGATCCAGTAGCAGTCACCACTGAGCAGTTGAGCGTTTCCAGCGCGCCGGAACCTGTTATGCATGGCGACGACAGTGCCGCTGCAGGGCGGACTTTCAGCCAACCCAAATGGGGAAAAATGCTTGTGGTAACAAGCGCGATGCTGGCAGTCACTGCCCTCTCCATCGCGGCGTTGCCCTCGCTTTCTGATAAAACTTCCGGTAGTGACACGCAGTCCCGGACAGATCATCAAACCCGGGAAATTCAGGATACGGCTGGTACCGGCTTATCCGGTGCGTCTGGCGATGAATTGATAGCAAATGAGGTGGTCGCGGAACTCACCAGTGATTCCGAAGAGTTCAGGATATCTGCCAGCGACAAAGACGAGGGTGAAGTGATAGCTGACAGGCAGGAGCTTGACACTCTGGTTGTTATATCCGGGGTTCCGGATGCGGGTATGACGGAGAACATCATACCTGTGCCTGTTGCCACTGACCGGCTCAGTTGGGTAAATAACCCGGGTGATTCGCAACCACTGGAGAATGAGCCGCAGGTAGCCGTTGCTGAGGCACTCAAGCATGCCGAGATTAACTACCCGTCATCTGTTGGTACAATTGATAGACATTCATTGTCGTTTGACGAAGCACCACCTGCGGCGAGTGTGCTGGATAACACAGCTGCGTTTACAGAAACAGTTGAGCCAACTGATTCTGTAAACGGCGGAACCATCAAAACACTGCTTGAAAAAGGGTGGCAATCAAAGAAAAACTACCGGCTGATGACGCCTGAAGATGATAATGCCTATGGCTACTTCAATGCGGTTCTGCAACTGGATCCCGCTAACGAAGATGCACATGCTGGCATTCAGGAAATCGTTGATGTGTATGTTACGCTTGTACGAAAAGAAGCTGATCGTCATGATAGTGACAGGGCAAGCCGGTATCTCGAACGCGCACTCAGTATTCAACCGGCAAATCGTGAATTGCTGGCAATGAAGGACAGTATTGACCGTGCGAAGGAACGTGAGTCCACCAGCAGGGTCCCTGCGGCACGTAGTATTCCCGCCACTCAAAGAACAGTCAGCGCAGGGGATCAATCTATACGAGAAAGTATGATTCTGGGAATTAAAACATTCTTTAAAAAGCGGCAAGCCGAGGGCAGAAGGGGTGAGGTGAGAATTCCAGTCGGTTGGGATGGCTGATAACCTGGTTGCGCAGTGATTGCTTCGTTACTCGCAAGGACGACACATCAGGGCTCTTTTACAATATCTCCGCAAGCGTGAATTGCTGTCCGGTCACCCCCCGGCTATCAGGTCCTGCCAGGTACAGGAACGGTTTGGTGATATCCTCGGGCGCATTGAGGTTGTTGCTGTTTTCTGCCGGGTAAGCCGTGCGCCGCAGTGCGGTCCGTACCGGCCCCGGGTCGATACTGTTTACCCTGATCGGTGTATTCACTTCCAGTTCATCAGCCAGTACCTGCATGAAGGCTTCAAGGCCCGCTTTCGATACGGCATAGGCACCCCAGTAGGCTTTCCCATGGCGGCCGACGGCATCTGATGTAAATACGATAGAGGCATCCTTGCTGGCGTTTAACAAACCGAGGCAGGCCATAGTCATCAGGTAGGGGGCATTCAGGTTGGCCTGCAGCGTTTGAAACCAGAGTTCGTGCTCAAAGTTCGCAAACGGAACCAGTGCACCCAGCTGGGCAGCGTTATGGACCAGCCCATCGAGTTGTTTGAATTCTGCCTCCAGCGTGGCGGCGAGCCGGGTGTAGTCATCCGGTCCCGCACCCTGCAGGTCCATCGGGTAGATGGCTGGCTCCGGATGGCCGGCCGCGATGACTTCATCATAGAGCTGCTCAAGGCCATGCACGTCCCGGTCCAGAATGACCGTGGTGGCGCCATGTGCGGCCATGTCTTTCACCAGGGCCCTGCCGATGCCATTGGCGGCGCCGGTTACCAGGATTACCCGGTCCTGTAATAAATTCGGGGAGGGCAGCCAGTCGCCCGGATATGCAGGTGTGCTGTTCATGGATGGCGCGGATTATACCGATATTTGCGCTAAACGGTCCGCTGCGCTGCCAGGCAAAAAAATGCCCGCAACAGCGGGCAGTATGAGGAGTCTTCAAAGTCATTCCTGACAAGAATGGGTTACTTTCCTGTAACCGGTATTTTCCGGTGGCCAGCAGAATATAGTAGGTGGCATCCCTGCCGGTCTTTCATCCTTTGACGGCTTTATTATGGTTCAGAATTTCTGTGATGGCTGTCAAGGAATGCACACGGAAAGTGTAAAATATTCACGTTTTCATTATAATTTGGCCCGAGACTGGTTCGATAAACAGAAAAACAGGTTAACCATGTTACCGAATATTCCCTTGTTTTCAGATCTGGAAGAAGCGGAGCTGAAGACGCTATCCAGCAAGGCTGTCACCCGTCACTATCCCCGCAATACCATTATTATCAATGAGGGGGATATCAGCGACTCCCTCTATTGCATTCTGTCAGGCCGGGTCAAGGTGTTCCTGAATGACGATGAGGGCAAGGAGGTTATTCTGAATAATCAGGGCGCCGGGGACTATTTCGGGGAAATGGCGCTACTGGACTCCGGTCCCCGTTCTGCATCGGTCATGACGATTGAAGACAGCAAGATGGTTATCATTTCCAGGCCGGACTTCGACGAGTTTTTGTTCCTGCACCGGGACGCCATGCGCAAGATTATGTGTGGCCTCATCAAGCGGCTGCGGGCACTGACGGACAATGTACGCAGTCTGGCCCTGATGGACGTCTATGGCCGGGTCGCCCGGGTATTGCTGGAGCTGGCTGTAGAGGAGGGTGATAACCTGGTTGTCAGGGAAGCGTTAACCCAGCAGGATATTGCCAACCGTGTGGGTGCCTCACGGGAGATGGTGAGCCGGATCCTGAAGGAGTTAAAAACGGGCGGTTATATCGAGGTTAACAAAAAGCATATTGTCATCAAGGAAAAATTACCGCACGGCTGGTGAGTATTCCCTGGAATCCAGAACTCTCTGCAAGGTGCTCCTGCAGGTATATCTCTACCGATCAGTCACCCATATGCTGCGCGTGCACGTTCTGGCTGCAAAGTCGCTCAAGAGTTTCAATGTAGCTTGTTTCATCCTGATCATAGCTGACGTGAATCAGGCGCGGACGGTTTTCTGTAAATTCCACATTAACAACACCGGGGTTTTCCTCAAGTGCTGATTCAATGTCACGCTGTTGTACATCACCTACCTGGTCGTTTACGTGCAACACCAGGTCTGATTGCTTGCTGTGAAATTGTACGATTCCCATAATCTCTCCCCCGTGTGGTAAACCTGCAGACAGTCTATGCAGGCAAGGGAAGCGCAGCTATGACTTATGCAACAAATTAACTGTGAAAAATTAACAAAAAGAGAGGATGAAGCGGGTGGGCACTGAAGGTAGCGAGTAATTACACTTGCCGGCGTCCCTGTCGGCATGTGGATAAACGAATATCCGGTTTACGGGAAACAGTACAGCGTCCCGCCAACCTTGATGCAGTAGGGGTCCACGCCAGCGATCTCGCCTCTTATGAGGGTCACATCGCACATCGCATCGACCTTGTCGAAGTCAACTTTGAATTTCTTTTTCGCCTTTATTTTCTTGCTTTTCTCGTTCCCGTTTTTATCCTTGAATATGTGCACTATTTCCTTCAGTTTCAGATTCTTGTTAAATTTCAAATTAATGCTTATCGTATTATCATCTGACATAACGTTCTCCTTGTATTTACTATTATTACCAAACATCCGTCACTGGCCCGCATGACCGGATTCCCAATCAACGGCTAATGTGAATTTGAGCAGTACCGTGCGTTCCGGCGCGATCTGTGGCAGTGCCGGGTCGGTATCCTGAAACTTGAATTCCTCGTCCAGCAGGTTCAGCACGCCCAGTGACACAATGCCATAGCGTTTTGGCAGACGGTAGCCAAGCGACGCATCCACGATCCAGAAATTGTCACTGTCCCTCTCGGTCTGATTACCCGCTAACCCGAGGCCGAACTCACCGTCCTGGTTCACGTAGGTTGTGCTGAGTTTGCCGATCAGGCCGCCGGGCGAGAACCAGGAGACACCCAGTGGCAGCCGGTGGGTCTTGAGGTCGCTGATCTGCTCCACGCCAGGAAATTCCGGGTCGCGATCGAAGCGTTCGTACTGGTATTCGGCGTTCAGGGCGAGTTGCGGATGCGGCGCCCAGTAGAGGTAGGCGCGTGCCAGTTGTTCGTTCCAGTCGGCGTCAGATAGTTCACCCGTGGTGATACTGGTACTCGGTACCTCAAGATCACGGTAGCTGAACTCTGCCCCGCCGTACAGGCTGTTCGAGAAGGAGTGATCCAGGGCAAGGCCATAACGCCATGCCTGTTCGCCGTCCGCGCCTTCATAAAGCTGGTTGAAACCGGCCACCTGGGTGGGTTCGATGGTCTGGGGCGAGATGCTGGTCAGCCGTTGCAGTGTCCTGAAGGCGGCGGCGCGCACCGTGGTGTCTGTGGTGGCATCCCACTCGACGCCCAGCTTCGGGTTGAACTGCTGCTTGTCGATGCGGCCGTTATCAAAGGTATCGCCGCTGGCCCCGACGGTCAGGGTAATGTCGTGTGGCAGGTCGAACAGTGAGTACAGGTAGATATTGGACTGGCGCAGGTCGGTATCATCCTTTTGTGTGCTATCGACAAAAAATGGCGGGAACTCGAAGGCATATTGCTGGCTGATGGTTTCCTCCCGGTCGGCATCGGTGTGGCCGATACCGCTGATCAGGGTGTAGCTATCGGCACGGAACTGGTGCTGCAGTTCGCCCGTCCAGCCCTTGTCATCACTCGAGATCCCGAGATCAAGTTCGTTGCCAAAGAAGAACGGCGGGAAGTCAAAACCGAACCGGTCTGTTGCGGAGTTATCGCCGTCGGCATAGACCAGCGTGGCGATGAGTTCGGAACGCGGGCTGAACGCATGGCGCAGCCCGGCCCGGGCGGATTTTAGCTCTTCATCGTGGCGCTGGTTGGGTTCAAAGTCATCACCGGCAAAGCGCAGGTTCAGGTCGCCGAAGTCCTCGTCAGCGTAACGCAGCTCACCCAGTATGCTGGTCTTGTGGGACAGGGCGCCCTGCACAAACAGGTTATAGATGTTGCGCTTCTGATCATTGTTGTCACGGTAGCCGTCGGTCTGGTAGTGGTACTGGCCCAGACTCCAGGACCAGCGGTTATGCACGCCGTTGAGCACCAGGTCATCGCCCCGGGTGCTGTTGCTGCCGCCGACACCGTTGAGCTGCAGTGCAACGCGGTTGCGTGTAAACAGCGGGTTGAATTCCAGGAAGGCCGGGTCTGACGGCCCAGCATTGTCGAGGACGGACAGGTTGGTTTCGGCCAGCTGTGGTTGTACCGGGTTCAGGTTGATGGGTTGCAGCAGTTGTGACTGTAACAGCTCACTGACGCGGGCCACCTCGTGCCGGGGCAGGGCAGAGTAACTGTCGGCCAATAGCCGGTGTGCGGAGAAATTACCCGGGTCTGTATTCACCGATTGCCAGCCTTCCACCAGGGCGCGTTGCTGAAAACCGAGATCATTGTAGATGCGTGCGATGCTGGCGCTACGGGTGGCGAGGTCGGCATCGAGTTCCAGCCTTGAGCGGTACACGGCGCGGTTGTCATTCAGCTTGATGGATTCCTGCAGATCGTGCAGCGCCTCCACCGGCCGGTTTTCGGTCTGTTTGCGGATGGCATCGTAGTACCACGGTGTCGGGTCGTTGGGGTCCAGCTCTTTGGCCATGTCGTACTGGGTTGCTGCCAGCTTGTCACGCTTCTCTTCGTAGTAGGCCTTGCCCATATAGCTGCGGATCAGGGAGTTGCCGGGGTCGAGAATTACGGCGATTTCAATCTCTTCACGACCGGCTTCCAAGTCGCCTTTACGGATCTTTGCCAGTCCCAGTCCGAGTCTGGGCAGGGGGGCGGCCTGGTCCAGCATGATGGCACGATTGAACGCATCCAGCGATTCCGGAATCTTTATTCTGGTGAGGTAGGAAAAACCCAGTACCGTCTGTGTAAGAGACTGGTTGGGGTCAATAGCGTGTGCCTGCTCCGCTGCCGCAAGGCCCTTGTCCAGGTCGCCGACGGACAACCACATTTCTGCCAGCCGTGCCTGGCCCAGCGCGTTATCAGGTTCGTGTTGGGTCGCTTGTTGCAGACTGTTCAGGGCACCGGACAGATCGAAGTGTGCCTGTTGTGCATAGGACAGGGCAATGTAGCCTGCAGCCGAGTTGGGGTCTGCACTGACCGCCTGGTTGGCCAGTGTGAGTGCTGACGCCTTGTCGTTCTGGGTCACGGCAATAATGGACCTCAGCGCCAGGGCATCACTGTTGCCGGCATTGGTTGCCAGTGCCTGGTCCAGCAGTACATCGGCGTTGTCCACCTGTCCGACAGCCAGTGCCGCAGCGGCCTGCCGGGTAGTAGCGTCGCCCTGCTGCATGACCGGAGGGTAGTACAGCGTCCATTGCACGGCGTCACGCGGGTGAACAACGGCTTGTGCCACCGGTGCCTGGCCTGCCTGCGCAATGGCCTGTTTGCCGCTGGTGACGGCAACACTGCCACTGTTGTTGCCGACCAGTACCTTGCCTTCATAGACGGTGACACCGGTCTGTTGTTCGTCTACCTGTACCAGGAACTCGGTACCTTCAATGGCGGCGTTGGCAAACGGCGTGATGATCTGCAGCGCACGCGGGTCGCGGCTGATAAAATGGGCCGCGCCCTTGAGTAATTCAAGCCAGGAGGGGGATGCATCGGTATCCGGTCGGGTGAATACCATTGAACTGAGTTGGTCCAGCCGGATAACCGTTTCCGGAAGCAGCATGAGGGCGACTCGGCTGTCCTGACCGGTGCGCAAGGCATCACCGGTACAGAAGCGGTCATTGAGTTTGGCTGCTTGCCAGTTGCTTTGGCCGGCATAGCGGACCTCGAACGATCCTTGTACCGAAAGGGTGCGCGCTACGGCATTATTGCAGCGTTCAGCCGCCGTGGCGGTGACAGTAGACAGTGTAAGGACAAGGCAGGTACAGCAATAAATGATGACCAACAAGCCTTTGTTGATTTGCATTCAGGTAACTCCCCCGTAATATCAGGATGTATTATTGTAATTTGCAATGCCTATACGTATATGTACGTATATGTTGTTCTATCATTCCCTGATTGGCGTTATTCTTTAGATGTCAAATGAATATACTTGATTTTCCAGCAAAAGGGTACCGGGCGGTGGTTATTTTGTGTCCAGTTTTATTGCACCGTTCCAGTTCTCATCAGGTTGCTGTTGATGGCGGCACAGGTTCACATAGTAGCGTGATACACCATCATTCCTGTTGACTGCATAATGCCGTGTAAAAATCTTTTGCGCCTGTGCCCAGTCGCCCTGGCGGAAGGTGGTTAGCCCTTCGGCGAAGAGCAGTTGCTGTTCGACTACCGAAGATTCAATTGCGGAATCGCGATGACCGAGTAACTCGTGAATGACGAGTGCTTGTGTTTTACCAGCCAGTACAAACGAGCCAACGTCACGTGTGACAAAATCATCAATACCCTCCAGTACTTGCTTTGTTAGCAGCACCCGGGTACCCAGGTAGGTGTTCATACCCTGGATGCGTGTGCTGGTATTGACAATGTCACCGACAGCCCGGTATTCGAAATGATCAATGGCACCGATGCTACCGAGTATAACCTGCCCGGTATGCAGGCCGATACGCGTCGGTAGATGATGCGGGATGTTTCCTACCTCGGGTTGCCTGACGGCTTCATTGATGGCCAGTGCGGCGAGGATTGCCTTGCGACGAAATTCGGACTCTGGTGTGCTGGAAGTCCAGAGCGCCAGCATGGCGTCACCCACCACGTCGGAGACAATGCCTTCAAATTGACGTACGGGTGCAAACAGGGTTTCGTAATACGCGTTCATCAACTCAGCCAGTGCTGCAGGGTCCATGCTTTCAGACAGGGTTGTGTACTTGTCGGCATCGGTGGACAGACACGTGCCATAGACCAGTTGGCTTTCTGATTTGCCTTTAGCGAGATCATTTGCCAGTTCATCAACAACCGGTGCCGGGAGGTACAGGCCAAAGGCCGTGCGAATGCTTTCACGTTCCTGGCGAACTTCATGGTAGTGCCAGACGATAGCTGCAAACAGGGCGAACGGGCCTTGTATCAAAAGGGGGACAAGCAACGGCAGCCAAATAGTATGCTGGTTGAACAACAGCTGACTGGTAACCAGATACAGCACAGTAAGGCCCGTGCTGATTGTCACCGCAGGCAAGACCGGTAACAGGCGCACACAGCAACCAAGCAATAAGCCCCAGCCAGCCAGGAGAAGAAACTGGGCCGGCAGGGGCAGTGGTCTCACCGGATTGTCTCTCAGCAGGTTGGCAAATGCCGTTGCAGCAATCTCCACGCCACTGAGGTGCAGGCCATTATTCTGTGAATAGACCGTGTAGAACTCGTCCAGTTGTTCGGGTTGCAATCGCTCTGAGTAGCCAACAAAAACAGTCTTGCCCTGCAGGTCTGGCGCCTGACTGTTACCGGGTAAAGTAATGTCAGGTCTTAGTACCTGCGCATAGGGTACCGTGGTGAGGGTCTGTGGCGGCCCGTAAAAATTGAGATAGCGGCTGTCGGCCTTGCTGTACATTGCAATCAATGCGTGCATCAAGGCCTGTTGCCCTGTGCTGTCAGCGAACTTTGTATCGCTATCGAGGGCGTTGGCTACTTGTTTCGCCAACGATGGACGTTCCGTAAACAGCTTGCGTAGTGCCTGTATGGATTCCTGTACGGCGTACTTCTCAAACAGGCCGGCAGTGGTTTGTACTGGCGGCAGACTGACTTTCGGATCGGTCTGTCGAATCAGTGCCAGGAAGTCGGGGTAGAGTGCCGCGCTATAAAGCTGCAGGGCGACGACAGGCTCGGTGGGCAGATCACCGGTACCCGGTGTGTATGCCCAGAACTGGCTGACCTTGACCGGGAAGACGGGTAACGGAAACGGTGCGAGCGCCAGTGGAGCCGAGGCGATTGGCTCTGCCGGTCGTATCAGTCGCTGTGCAATCAGTTCACCACTGTAGTGACCTGATTTATCGTAGAGTCGGATGATGTCTTTCTTTGTGTACTCAAACAGGACCACCCTGTTTGATGTTTCAATTGCCCGTGCCAGTGCGGTGTCCACATCCGGTTCGCGTTGTTCCTTGAAGTGGATGTCCAGAACGATCACGGCGGCACCGGCCTGTGCCAGTTTGCCCAGCAATTCGGCATGGTAGCTGCGTGGCCACTTGCCCGGATCAGTCGAAAGATTGAGTGCATCGGCTGATGCCTTGTCGATGCTGACGATAACCACATCATCCGGTGCTGCGATGGGACCACGCAGGGTAAACAGCCAGTCGAGGCCGGCAGTTTCTTCAAGATCGAGAATAAAGGGAATACAGATGACAAGGATGCCAAGGATGCCCGTGAATACACCCAGGGTGAGAGCCTTGGCCGGTCTGGTCATGTAGCTATGTCATGGCATGCTTGCTTGAGTGCTGTTTATAATGGAGCAGATACAGGCTAATAACAAGCTGGTTTGTTCCTGTGGCAGCCCCGGACCTGATGACAAAAATGCCACCGGCATCAGGACATCCTGTCCATCAACCGGTGTCTCCTCCCTGACCGGGTTATGCTGGATATTATACGGGCCCGATTAACTGGGCATGCACATTTTGGTTGGTGACCTGATGCAGGATGTCCTGTGATGTCAGGTTGTCCCGATCATAGCTGACCAGCATCAGGTGGTAGCGTAACGGGCAGAATTCTGCCGATCTGATACCGGCCTTGCTCTTTAATGCATTGGTCAGATCATTGCGGCGGGATACCCCCAGCGTTTCGTCAACATGCAATATTATTTCGACATCTCTATTCGCTATAGCCATGGTACACCTCTACATGTTTATACTGTCCTGTTGATATCAGCATAGTGATTCCGGTGCAGGACGGGTATGAAGTAGTTACATGGCAGGTGTGATTTATTCACAGTGGGGCATGGCAGGTGGTCTTCAGGCAGAATTATTTCGTGTGACTTTCGGAGTACGTGTATATACGTATTGTGCTGCTGAGGGTTACGCGCTACAGTGTAGTTGTTGTTTTTTTCATAGTTGCTCCTCAGCGGCGGCCCTCACGGGTCGCCGTTTTGTTTGTGCCGGGGTTGCAGATGCGGCGGCTGTCAGTGATTGCTGCTGCACAGTCTGCACAGATCGACCATGCGTGTCAGATCGGCCAGGCACCTTGCCCCCATTTTTTCCATAATCCGTGAGCGATGCACCTCAATGGTGCGCATACTGAGACCCAGTTGCTGCGCAGTGTCCTGATTGGTTACCCCGTTGGTAACGTATTCCATGATTTCCTTCTCACGTCGGGTCAGGTTTATGTAGTGTTGCTCTATGCCTGTGCGACGTAACTGCAGGTCTTTCTCGGCATCCAGTTGCAACATGGCCTCCTGGACGCTGTGCAGCAGTTTCCCGGGAGAAACGGATGTCACATGGAAGTCCGTGGCGCCTGCCTTCATGGCCTTGACCGCCTCGGGTATCTGCTCGCAGTCGGTGATAAAAATGACCGGCCACGCACGGCCATCGGCAATCAGCTGTTGCTGGGTCTCCAGGCCGGCCTTCACGTTACTGCCCAGGTTCAGTACCACAATACCCTGCAGCGTGCCGTTGAGGGTGTTGGCGAGGATGTTCAACGGGCAGCGCTTGACCGTGTAGCCTGCACGATCAAGTGTTACGCAGTGTTGACTGGACGTCTGCGGGTCATTGTCTGCGAAGAAGATGAGATCTTCCTTGCCCATTTGTTCATTCCTCAGGTGTCCGCACCGGCTCCCGGTCAGGTCTTCGCTCGCAGATGCGGCAGAGTTACCTCCATAATCAAAAGTCATGGGTTGCCATCCCTGGCAGTCATCCATGACGTCAATCCCTGATAACCTAAGGATAGTAATGGGAGGCCACATGCAGGTATGAGGTATTCACGCGAATAGTGTGACATATTCACACTGCGGGAACCGGGGCCGGGAGGTTGGTGTTGCTAACCGGTTTTTTCGACTGCGTCCTGTGGCCCGACGAGGCGGGTGGCACGCTCGATCTGCTCGACCCGGGGCAGTTCCTTTTTCGCGGAAATACCCATTTCCGTGAACTTCCTTGCTCCCGGGAGGACACGTGAGTCATAGGAGCCAACGGTTTTGTTGAAGGCATCGACACTGTTGTCCAGACTGCGGCCCAGCTTCGACAGGTGTTCGGCAAAGGTGGTCAGGCGGCCGTACATTTCCTGGCCAACCTCGCGGATGGTTTCGGCGTTCTCGGCGAGAACTTCCTGACGCCAGCCATAGGCCACGGCACGCAGCAGTGCGACAAGGCTGGTGGGTGTGGCGAGGATGACATTCTGTGTCAGGGCCTCTTCAATCAATGCATGCTCGCATTCCAGTGCGGCAGTCAGGAACTGGTCGCCGGGGATGAACAGCACGACGAAGTCGGGGCTGAACTTGAATTGCTGCCAGTAGGCCTTGCTGGAAAGTTCCTTGATACGGGCGCGCACATTGCGTGCATGGCGCTCCAGGTGGCTCTTGCGTTCGTTATCGTCGGTGCTCTCAACGGCTGACAGGTAGGCGTCGAGTGGTGTCTTGGCATCAACGACAATCTCGCGCTTGTCCGGCATTCGCACTACCATGTCCGGGCGTTGTTGTCCCTGTTCGGTTTGCACTGATTCCTGTTCATGGAAGTCACAATGCTCAACCATGCCGGCCAGCTCGGCAAGACGCCTCAGTGTCAGTTCACCCCATTGCCCGCGGACTTCCGGACGGCGCAGGGCCTGCACCAGGTTGCGTGTTTCCGATTGCAGTAATTTGTGTGATTCGGCGATGGATTCCAGGTGCCGGGTCAAGGCGCCCTGCGCCTGTTTGCGTTCATTCTCCATACGCCGCATTTCGCTCTCGGTCTTGTCGAGCGCGTCCTTGATTGGTTTTACCAGCCATTCGATCGCTTTTTCCTTCTGGTTGAGGTCATCCTCGGCCCTGATCTGGAACTGCTTCATGTTTTCATGCGCCAGTTGCAGGAACCGGGCGGTATTGTCTTTCAGCGCATTCCCGGCCAGTGTGTTGAACGTATCCTTCAGAGAGCGGGTGGTCTCCCGGTAAGTGGACTCTTTGTGTTCAGCTGTTCTGCGTTCGTATTCCAGTGCGGTGAGCAGGTGCGTGTACTTGTCTCGCAGCCTGTTATATTTCCGGTTTTCCATGAGGTAGGCTGCCAGTGCCCCGATTTCCAGCGAGATAACAACGACCAGAATCAGGAAGGTGACCTCGTTGATTGTCATGGGGTGTGGCCTTTGTCGAGCCAGGTCAGCAGTTCTGCGGGTTCATCAATTGTATGGCTTGCCCCCCAGGTATGTGGCTGATCCTCGTCGGTGAAGTAACCGAACAGTGCAACCATTGTGTACATGCCCGCGTTTTCCCCGGCTTCAATGTCACGCTGTGCATCACCGACGTAGAGACACTGTTCGGGCAGACTGTTGGCCAGTGTGCAGGCATGCAACAAGGGGGCAGGATGGGGTTTGCGTTCCTGCAGGGTGTCGCCGCTGACCACACAGGTGGCACGGTCATACAGTTGCAGGTCTTTTAACAATGGATCGGTCAGCCAGCCCGGCTTGTTGGTGACTACGCCCCAGTTGAGTCCACGTTGTTCAATTTCCTGCAGGACTGCATCCATACCCGGGAACAGGGTCGTGTGACGGGAAATATTTTCACGATACACAGCCAGTAGCCGTTTACGTAAAGATTCAAAACACGGGTCGTCCTGTTGCAGTTCGAAGCCGAGTTTGATGAGTGCGATACCGCCGTGCGAAACAACCGGGCGGATGTAATCAAATGGCAATGCTGCCCGTTGATTTTCTTCAAGGACGGTATTCAGGGCGGCAGCCAGGTCCGGTGCGGTGTCCAGTAATGTCCCGTCCAGATCGAACAGGACGGTACGAATGTCTGTAATGGACATGATGCGGAATCTGTCAGGCTTTGCGGAAGCAGGCCAGGTAATTGACCGACACATCAGTGCCAAGAGTGTATTCCTGTGTCAGCGGGTTATAGCTCATACCGGTGAGATCAACCAGTTGCAGGCCGGCTTCCCGGGCCCATGCCTCCATTTCCGAGGGGCGAATAAATTTTGAATAGTCATGGGTGCCCCTGGGTAGCAGTCGCAGCAGGTATTCAGCGCCAATCACTGCAAACAGGTAAGCCTTGGGGTTGCGATTGATGGTGGACAGGAATACCCGGCCATTATCCCCGATTAACTGTGCACAGGCGGCAATCGTTGCGGCCGGGTCCGGTACATGTTCCAGCATCTCCATGCAGGTCACTGTGTCAAAACCGGCTGCCTGTTCAGTGGCCAGTTGCTCGGCAGTCGCTTGCCGGTAATCGATATCAAGGCCCGATTCATGCTGGTGAAGGCGGGCGACGCTCAAGGGTGCCTTGCCCATGTCAATGCCGATGACCTGCGCACCGCGATTGGCCATGCCTTCAGTGAGCAGGCCGCCGCCGCAACCGACGTCGATCACACGCCTGTCGGCAAGGGGAGCGAGTTTGTCAATATAGTCGAGTCGTAGCGGATTGATATCATGCAGTGGTTTGAATTCACTGTTCGGATCCCACCAGCGTCCAGCCAGTTTTTCAAATTTTTCAATTTCGCCGGGATCGACGTTGTGTGTTGCTGTTGTCATGGTTTACCTATGTGCGGATTCGATTTTTCCAGTTGCGTGCGTGCTCCAGGATATCTTCGCCATCCAGTGTTGTCAGGCGACGATCCTTTAACAGGTGCTGGCCAGCTACCCAGACGTCGGTCACCTGTTCGCGCCCGCTAGCGTACACCAGTTGCGAGACCGGATCATAGACTGGTTGGGTTTCAATGGTATCCAGGCGTACGGCGGCGATGTCGGCCCATTTTCCTGTTATCAGTGACCCGACATCCTCCTCGATGCCCAGTGCCTTTGCGCCATTTAGTGTCGCCATTTCCAGGATAGTGTGTGCGGGCAGGGCGCTGGCATCATTGCAAACCGCCTTGCCCAGCAGTGCCGCGGTACGCATTTCACCCAGCATATCAAGATCATTGTTGCTGGCAGCACTGTCAGTACCCAGGGCGACATTGATCCCGGTTGCCATCAATGACTGCACCGGGCAGAAGCCGCTGGCCAGTTTCAGGTTGGACTCGGGACAGTGCACCACGTGACCGCCGCTGGCGGCATACTGGCTGATTTCTTCTGTAGTCATTTGTGTCATGTGAACCGCCAGCATGGCAGGCGAGATCAGTCCGAGCTCATGTAAACGCGTCAAAGGGCGTTTGCCGTTCAGTTCGATGGCCTTGTTGACTTCGTCAGCGGTTTCGTGGACATGTATGTGGATGCCAATATCCAGTTCATCTGCAAGTACGCGAACGTGTTCCAGTGGCTGGTCCGAGACCGAGTAGGGTGCATGCGGCGCAAACAGTGTTGTAATCAACGGGTCGCTGCGGTACTGGTCGTGTACGGCAAGTCCCTTTGAGATGTATTCATCGGCATCGTGTGCCCATACCGTCGGAAAGTCGATCACAATCAGTCCGACGCTGGCGCGCATGCCGCAGCTGGCGGCAGCACGTGCGGTGATGTCCGGAAAGTAGTACATGTCATTGAAACAGGTCGTCCCGCTGCGCAGCATCTCAGCCATGGCGAGTTGTGTCCCGTCATGTACGAACTCTTCATTGACCCAGCGGGATTCTGCAGGCCAGATGTGGTCGTTAAGCCACTCGTGCAGTGGCAGGTCATCGGCCAGTCCGCGTAACAGTGACATGGCGGCATGGGTGTGAGCGTTAATCAGACCGGGGATGAGCAGGTGGCGATCCAGTGCGTGTTCAACAGTTGCAGTGTAGGACGAGAGTGCCTGTTCGGTCGGCAGGATGTCCAGAATGCGACCTTCGTGAATGGCCGCACTATGATGTTCGAGGATGGTCGCAGCCGGTTCTACCGGTGCAATCCAGCGGCTATGAATAAGTGTATCGATAGCAGTCATGCGATGGCTCTGTGCCTGTCAGGGAAGTATAACGGAGGCACCTGACAGCAGGTAGCTTGAGGGTGCCTGCATTTTATCTCGGGCATAAAAAACCCACCGGCCGCGATGCGGACGGTGGGTTTGATACCGATACTTGATATGACGTTATTGAGGCTGTTCTACACCAACGTTGATATCCACGCGGCGGTTTTCAGCACGGCCTTCACGGGTATCGTTGCTGGCGATCGGATTGTTCTCACCATCACCGCTAACATCAATGATGCTCCCGTCAACGCCTTCGCTGATGACGTAATCGGCAACAGACTGGGCACGGCGCTCTGACAGGCCCTGGTTGTAGTCTTCAGGACCGGTGCTGTCGGTGTGACCGATGATGTCAATATCGACAACCTTGCCACTCTTGGCCTTGATATCGTCAGCCAGTTCTTGCAGTGCGACCTTGCCTGCTTCTTTCAGTGTGGCACTGTCGAAGTCAAACAGCGCCGATGTCGACATGGTGGTCTTTTCATACATGACGACAGGTGGAGGAGGAGGAGGAGGAGGTTCTACAGCTTTAACTTCAGGTGCCGGCGGCTCTGCGCCACACTCGACTGTCATGTCTTCGGTTTTCCATGAGCTGGTGCGCACACAGTCGCCACTGCTGTCCATCACGTTTTGGCCGGATGAGTCGCCGACATAGCTATTATTCGCCTGACCGCCTTCGTGGGCGATTGCTGCACTTGCAAACAACACGCCGGCAGCAATTGAGGTGACCAGACCTCCGATGCGATAATCAATCTTCATTTTATCCACTCCTGTGGTGTTGGTAGTTGAGGGGTAAGAGGCATTGCTGGGAACGCATTCTAGACGTAAATTTATCCGGACGCCAGCCCCCTGTACAACTGTTTTTTCATATGGAATCAGTAAAATACCCCTAATCGGGGTATAGACGGAGGGCCAAAGGCCTTACAAACAGTGATGAAATCTTCATTTCAGGCCATTAGCTGGACCGACTCGGGCCTGCGTTTGCTCGACCAACGGCGCTTGCCACATGATGAAATCTACCTCGATTTTGTGGATGCGACCGCCGTGGCCGATGCCATCCGTGACATGGTGGTGCGTGGCGCTCCGGCCATCGGTATTACTGCTGCCTATGCGGTCGTTCTTTCGGCACAGCAACATACGACAGCTTCGCCGGGCGACTGGCGCACCCTGCTGCAGAGGGATATTCAGCGGCTGGCTGATGCGCGACCGACCGCTGTCAATCTGGCATGGGCACTGGAACGCATGCAGGCACGTCTGTCCACGGCGGGTGAAATGCCGGTTGCCGCCCTGCTGGAAGAGGCCCGCCGCATCCATGCCGAGGATATTGAGGCAAACCGGCGTATGGGCGAGTATGGCGCACACCTTATTAGTAAAGGGGATTCGCTGTTGACGCATTGCAATGCCGGTTCACTGGCGACAGGTGGCTACGGCACTGCACTGGGCGTCGTGCGCAGTGCCTGGGCGGCCCGAAAGGTGCATACAGTCTTTGCTGGCGAGACACGCCCCTGGTTGCAGGGTGCACGCCTGACCGCCTGGGAGCTGCTGCAGGATGGTATTCCGGTGACCCTGATTCCCGATCATGCGGCGTCATACCTGATGCAGTCCAGGCGGGTGCAGTGGGTCATTACAGGTGCTGACCGGGTAGCTGCCAATGGTGATGTTATCAACAAGATCGGTACTTGTCAGCTGGCTGTGGCCTGTCGTTATCATGGAGTGAAGATGATGGTCGTCGCACCGCTGTCCACGCTGGACATGGCGATGCCGGATGGTCGCCAGGTGACCATTGAGCAGCGCCCCGAGTCGGAAGTGCTTAGCCTGGCCGGTCAGCCGGTGGCCGCCAGTGGTGCGACGGCCTGGAATCCGGCCTTTGATGTGACGCCCGCCGGGCTGGTCGATTTTTTAGTCACGGAAGCCGGCGTGATCGAGGCCCCGAGCTACGAAAAACTGATGGCTCTGCATAAGAGTGCTTGCCTGCAGGACTAAATTCCCGCAGTTTGCCCGTTTTCCCGATAGAGGGCCTCAGTGACGCCAGAAAGCGATATTTTTCTGGTGTAGTGGGGGAGACGACTGTGCTAAAATTAACGGTCTTTATTGCTGTCGGTGCCGTCAAAAGCGGTTTGCAGCCTGAAAACACCTGAACAGGGACGCTGAATCCGTAATTATCACATTGATAGAGCACTAACCCCCGCCAAATGACCGATTTCGCAAAAGAAATTCTGCCCGTCAATCTCGAAGACGAGATGAAACAGTCTTACCTCGATTACGCCATGAGCGTAATCGTGGGACGCGCCTTGCCGGATGTGCGCGATGGCCTGAAACCGGTTCATCGGCGTGCCCTGTTCGCCATGAGTGAACTCAATAACGACTGGAACAAGCCTTACAAAAAATCGGCCCGCATCGTCGGTGACGTGATTGGTAAATATCACCCGCACGGTGACACTGCGGTGTACGACACCATCGTGCGCATGGCACAACCGTTTTCGCTGCGTTACATGCTGGTGGACGGGCAGGGCAACTTCGGTTCCGTGGATGGTGATTCGCCGGCCGCCATGCGTTACACCGAAGTGCGCATGGCAAAGATCGCGCATGAACTGATTGCCGACCTTGACAAGGAAACCGTCGATTTCGTTGCCAACTACGACGAGACCGAACATGAACCCTCGGTTTTCCCGACGCGTGTTCCCAACCTGCTGGTCAACGGCTCTGCCGGTATCGCCGTGGGTATGGCGACCAATATTCCACCGCATAACCTGACTGAAGTAATCAATGCCTGTCTGGCACTGATTGATAACTCCGGGATTGATATACCCGGCCTGATGGAATACATCCCGGGCCCGGATTTTCCAACCGCCGGTATCATCAATGGTGTACGCGGGATTCATGAAGCCTACCGTACCGGCCGTGGTCGTATTCATATACGTGCGCGCAGCCATGTCGAGGAAAATGACAAGGGCCGGCAGAAACTGGTATTTACCGAGCTGCCTTACCAGGTCAACAAGGCGCGCCTGCTGGAAAAGATTGCCGAGCTGGTCAAGGACAAGAAGATCGAGGGTATCTCCGGTCTGCGTGATGAATCGGATAAAGACGGCATGCGCATGGTGGTGGACCTGAAGCGCGGTGAAGTGGCCGAAGTGGTACTGAATAACCTCTACCAGCATACCCAGCTGCAGAATGTCTTCGGCATCAACATGGTGGCGCTGGTCGATGGTCGTCCGCAACTGCTGAACCTGAAGCAGTGCCTGGAAGCCTTTATCCGTCATCGTCGCGATGTGGTGACCCGGCGCACTGTGTTCGATCTGCGCAAGGCGCGCCAACGGGCACATATCCTGGAAGGCCTGGCTGTTGCGCTGTCAAACATTGATGAAGTCATCAGGCTTATCAAGTCCTCGCCCAATCGCGCCGTTGCCAAGCAGGCATTGATGGAGCGCAGCTGGGAACCGGGTGCCGTGACCGGTATGTTGCAACGCAGTGGCGCCGATGCATCACGTCCCGATGACCTGGAAGCCGGATTCGGCATGGTGGAAGACGGTTACCGCTTGTCCGAGACACAAACACAGGCCATCCTGGATCTGCGCCTGCACCAGCTGACCGGTCTGGAACAGGACAAGATCGTTAATGAGTACAAGGAACTGCTCGATCTGATCGATGAGCTGCTGGCGATTCTGCAGAACCCGGATCGCCTGATGCAGGTGATACGGGAGGAGCTGGAAGAACTGCGTGATCAGTTCGGTGATGAACGTCGCACGGAAATTCTCACCGATCACCTGGATCTGACGCTGGAAGACCTGATCACCGAGGAAGACGTAGTGGTCACGCTGTCACATGCAGGCTACGCAAAATCCCAGCCGTTGTCCGATTACCGTGCCCAGCGCCGTGGCGGGCGCGGCAAGAGTGCGGCCGGGGTCAAGGAAGAGGATTTTATTGACAAGCTTTTCATTGCCAGTACCCACGATACGATCCTGTGCTTTTCCAGTCGCGGCAAGGTCTACTGGCTCAAGGTTTACGAACTGCCACAGGCCAGCCGTGCGTCACGTGGCAAACCGATCGTAAACCTGTTGCCGCTGGAAGCGGATGAACGAATCAATGCGATCCTGCCGGTTCGTGAGTTCTCTGAAGATCACTATGTCTTCATGGCCACTGCGATGGGTACTGTGAAGAAGTCCGCACTGTCCGGTTTTTCCCGTCCGCGCGCCAACGGCATCATAGGCCTTGATTTGCGTGACGGGGATTACCTGATTGATGTGGCGATCACGGATGGTTCGCGTGACATCATGCTGTTCAGCAATGCCGGCAAGGTTATTCGCTTCAGGGAAGACGATGTACGTGCCATGGGGCGTACGGCGTGCGGTGTGCGTGGCATCAGGTTGCAACCCGGACAATGCGTGATTTCCCTGATCATTGCCAGTGACAGCCCGGTGCTGACAGCAACCGAAAATGGCTATGGCAAACGTACCTCGGCAGATGACTACCCCGTTTATGGCCGCGGTGGACAGGGTGTGATTGCCATCCAGATTACCGAGAGAAATGGTGCCGTCATCGGTGCTGTGCCGGCAGATGACAGTGATGAAGTGATGCTGATCAGCGGTGGTGGCACACTGGTGCGCACCCGGGTCAACGAGATCTCTGTCATGGGCAGAAACACCCAGGGCGTACGCCTGATCTCCCTGGTTGATGGAGAAAAACTTGTCGGCATCGAACGCGTGGTCGAGGACAAGGATGATGCCGATACCGAACAGAACCTGGCTGAAAACGAGTAACTGCTGATGTCTGCGATCTATAATTTCAGCGCCGGACCCGCTGTGTTACCCAGGGCCGTGCTGGAACAGGCGCGCGATGAATTGCTGGACTGGCACGGTACCGGCATGTCGGTGATGGAAATGAGTCACCGCAGCAAAGACTATCTGTCGATTGCCGAGCAGGCCGAGGCGGATCTGCGCGAGCTGCTGGCTATCCCCGATAATTACCGCGTACTGTTTCTTCAGGGTGGTGCCACCAGCCAGTTCGCCATGGTGCCGATGAACCTGCTCAGGGGCAGGCAGCAGGCCGACTATGTGAATACCGGCGCCTGGTCAAAAAAGGCCATCGCCGAGGCCCGGCGTTTCTGTGAGGTCAATGTTGTTGCTTCAGCGGAAGACAGTAACTTCACCACGATTCCTGCATTTGATTCCTGGCAACTGAATAACGATGCCGCCTATCTGCACTACACACCGAACGAAACCATCGGCGGTGTTGAATTTCACTGGGTGCCGGAAACGGGTGACGTGCCGCTGGTGGTCGATATGTCCTCGACCATTCTGTCCCGGCCCATTGATGTATCACGCTTCGGTGTGATCTACGCCGGTGCGCAGAAAAATATTGGTCCGGCCGGACTGACGGTGGTGATCGTTCGGGATGACCTGTCTGGCGAGACGATAGCGGGCACACCTTCCATGTATGACTACAAGTTGCATGCCGATAATGGTTCCATGCTGAATACACCACCAACCTATGGCTGGTATCTTGCCGGTCTGGTGTTCAGGCAGCTGAAGCAGCAGGGCGGGGTAGCCGCAATGGCCGGGATCAACCGGCGCAAGTCGCAGCGACTGTATGATGCGATCGAGCAGAGTGGATTTTATAACAGCCCGGTTGATGTGGATTGCCGTTCATGGATGAATGTGCCGTTCACACTGGCGGACGACTCGCTTGATGCAGAATTTCTGGTGCAGGCGCAGGCAGCCGGCTTGCTGAATCTCAAGGGGCACCGTTCCGTGGGTGGCATGCGTGCAAGTATTTACAATGCCATGCCGGAGGCGGGTGTTGATGCCCTGATTGATTTTATGGGTGAGTTTGAACGTGCACGGGCTTAAGCCTCGGGACGAACCACACTGGTTTCTGAATATCTGGTAGCTGCGTAACAATGAAAAAGATTCTGACATTGAATAATATTTCTCCACTGGGCCTGGAACATTTTTCGCGTGATTCCTATGAAGTGGCCTCCGAGATCCAGCATCCGGATGCCATTCTGCTGCGTTCCTTTAATATGCACGACATGGAGGTACCGGATTCGGTCAAGGCCATTGGCCGTGCCGGTGCGGGCGTGAACAACATACCGGTGGACCGCATGAGCCAGGCGGGTATTCCGGTCTTTAATGCCCCGGGCGCGAATGCGAACGCAGTCAAGGAACTGGTCATCGCCGGAATGTTGATGGCATCCAGGAACCTCTGCCAGGCGTGGGATTATTCCCGTTCCCTTGAGGGGGATGATGCATCCATTCACAAGGCGGTAGAAGCTGGAAAGAAACAGTTTGTCGGTTTTGAATTGCCTGGCAAAACGCTCGGCGTGGTCGGGCTGGGTGCAATCGGGGTACAGGTTGCCAATGGTGCCCTTGCACTGGGCATGAATGTCATTGGCTTTGACCCGGAGATCACGGTCAAAAGCGCATGGCAGATGTCTTCGGATGTTCGCCAGGCGGCGAGTATCGAGGAATTGCTGGCGAATGTGGACTACGTGACCTTTCACGTACCGCTGGTCGATGCAACACGCAACATGGTTAATACCGAGCGTCTCAAACTGGTCAGGGACAACGCGGTAATCCTTAACTTCTCACGTGATGGTGTCGTGGACGATGAGGCAGTGGTTGCTGCAATCGATTCCGGCAAGGTGTATGCCTACGTGTGTGACTTCCCGAGCAACCTGCTGAAGAATCACCCGCGCGTCGTGACCCTGCCGCACCTGGGTGCCTCTACCCAACAGGCCGAGGAAAACTGTGCTGTTATGGTGGCTGAAGAAGTACGTGACTTCCTTGAGAACGGGAATGTCAGGAATTCGGTGAATTTCCCCGAGATGCAGATGCCACGTAACGGCGGTTTCCGGCTGGCAATCGTCAATGAGAATGTGCCCAACATGCTCGGCCAGATATCAACCTGCATGGCAGATGCCGGGCTGAATATTCTCGATATGTTAAACAAATCGCGAAATGATCTGGCCTATACACTGGTTGATGTGGACGCCGAGGCAACGCCTGTCTGTCTGGAACACATTGCGTCAATCGAAGGTGTGCTGAATGTTCGGGCCCTGTAGTCACTGCGGGTTGCGCAAGGGACCCGCCTGGCAAGCTGAAAAAAATGGATTCCGGGAAAAAACTGCTTGAACTGCGTGACAGGATTGATGCACTGGATGAACAGCTCCAGGCGTTGATCAGTGCACGTGCAGAGTGTGCCGCAGAAGTTGCCAGGGTCAAGATCGGTCAGGGTGAGGATACTCATTTTTACCGACCGGAGCGGGAAGCCGCGATTCTGCGTGGTGTTGGTGAACGTAACAAGGGGCCGCTCCCGAATGAAGAGATGGTGCGCCTGTTTCGCGAGATCATGTCGGCCTGCCTGGCACTGGAAAAACCCCTCACAATTGCCTACCTGGGTCCGGAGGGGACTTTCACGCAGGCGGCTGTACTGAAGCAATTCGGTCACTCGGTGCAGACGCTGGCACTCGACAGTCTTGATGCTGTGTTCCGCGAAGTGGCTGCCGGTGCGGCCGATTACGGCGTCGTGCCGGTAGAAAATTCGACTGAAGGTGTAATCAGTCACACGCTGGATCTGTTTCAGCAGTCCCGCTTGAATATCTGTGGAGAAGTTGAGTTACGGATCCACCATCACCTGCTGGTAAAGAACGCAGACGTAAAGGTGACCCGGGTGCTGGCACACCAGCAGGCACTGGCACAATGCCGTGGCTGGCTTGAAGCCAATCTTCCGCAGGCCGTACATGTGGCTGTTGGCAGTAATGCGGAGGCTGCGCGTCTCGTCAGTGATGATGGCAGTGCAGCAGCCATCGCCAGTGACATGGCGGCCGAGTTCTACAAACTGACCATTAAGGAACGTAATATCGAGGATCATCCGGATAATACCACCCGTTTTCTGGTGATTGGCCAGCAGGTCGCTCGTTCCAGTGGTGATGACAAGACATCGTTACTGGTGTCGGTGAACAACAAGCCCGGCTCCCTGTACGCCATGCTGAAACCGATTGCTGAACATGGAATCAGCATGACACGTATCGAGTCCCGTCCGTCACGACAGGCGATGTGGGAATACGTGTTTTATATCGATGTGGACGGTCATCGCGATGATGCCGATGTTGCCGCTGTGCTGGCGGCCCTTGAGCAGGAAGCCTTTGCAGTGAAGGTGCTGGGTTCCTATCCAAAGGCGGTTATCTAGTTTCCATTCAATAAAGGATAACTCTCGCCAAGGCGCAAAGACGCCAAGATAGAAATATTGATATGGTTTTTACAGTAGCTTGTAACTTTGCGTCTTGGCGAGAGAAATTACAGCGTTTATGTCAGCATCCATCGATAATTTCCTCAACCTCGCCGCTCCCGGAGTGCAGGCACTGCAACCGTACCTGCCAGGCAAACCGGTAGCGGAACTGGAACGTGAATACGGTATCAGCAATGCCGTGAAACTGGCCTCCAATGAAAACCCGTTTGGTCCGAGTCCGTTAGCCATCGCAGCGGCTACAGAGGCGTTGCAGGATCTGTCCCGCTATCCGGAAGGCAGTGGCCATCTGCTGGTCGAACGGCTTGCCGTGAAACACGGGCTCGATCCGTCATGCATTACGCTGGGAAATGGCTCCAATGATGTGCTCGATCTCATCGCGCGGGTATTCCTGACGCCGGATCACGAGGCTGTGTTTTCACAACATGCCTTTGCGGTCTATCCGATTACCGTGCAGGCGGTGGGTGCAACGGCACGTATTGCCCCGGCACATGATGGCAGTCGCGGAGTGGCCTATGGCCATGACCTGGTGGCCATGCTTGAACATGTTGGACCGGATACACGACTGGTGTTTATCGCCAACCCCAATAACCCGACCGGGGCCTGGCTGGGCAGTGATGAGCTGGAGCAGTTCATCGCGGCGTTGCCGGCACATGTCATGGTGGTCGTCGACGAGGCCTATTTCGAGTATGTCGAACAGGCGGACTACCCGGATTACCCGGACGCCTCGACCTGGCTGGCACGTTTCCCGAACCTGATCGTGACCCGCACATTCTCCAAGGCCTATGGACTGGCCGGCCTGCGGGTTGGTTATGCTCTTTCACACCCCGATGTGGCAGGCCTTTTGAACCGGGTACGGCAACCCTTCAATGTCAACAGTGTTGCACAGGCCGCCGCACTGGCCGCGCTGGACGATGTCGATTACCTGCAGCGATGTATCATGGCCAATCGGGAAGGTATGGCACAGCTGGCCACGGGGTTTGAGACGCTGGGTCTTTCTTATATAAAATCCGTGGGCAACTTTGTGGCCGTCGATACCGGCCGGTCCGGGGCTGATGTCTTCGAGGCCCTGTTGCAGAAGGGCGTGATCGTGCGTCCGGTAGCGAACTATGGCATGCCCGGTCATTTGCGCGTCACCGTGGGGCATAGCGAAGAAAACGCCCGCTTCCTGGGTGCACTGGAGCAAGTGCTGCGTGATTGAACGACTGTGTATTATCGGGGTAGGCCTGATCGGTGGCTCACTGGCGCGTGCGCTGCGGGAGGCGGGTGCCTGCCAGGAAGTGGTGGGTGCCGGTCGCAATACCGGGAACCTGCAAACCGCGGTTGATCTGGGTATCATCGATCGTTACGACACCGACCTGGCGCAGGCCGTCAGCGGTGCCGACATGGTGGTAGTGTGCGTGCCGCTGGGTGCTATGGAGAGTGTATTCCGTGCCATCAAGGGACAGCTGGCCGAGCATGCCGTGCTGACCGATGCCGGCAGTGCCAAGGGCAGTGTCATTGAGGCCGCGCAGCTGGTATTTGGCAGCGTGCCGGATTTCTTCGTGCCGGGACACCCGATTGCCGGTACCGAGCAAAGCGGGGTCGAAGCTTCTTTCCCCGGCCTCTACAGGGATCGTCGCGTCATTCTGACGCCGTTACCGGAAACGTCTGCTAATGCAACTGATCGGGTGCATGATATGTGGAAAGCCACCGGTGCACAGGTCGTGACCATGGACCCGGTACATCATGACGCCGTGCTGGCTGCAACCAGCCATTTGCCGCATGTGCTGGCTTACTCGCTGGTGGATACCCTGGCGAAACTGGATGATACCAGTGAAGTGTTTGAATACGCCGCGGGCGGCTTCCGCGACTTCACCCGCATCGCCTCCAGTGATCCGGTCATGTGGCGTGATATTTGTCTGGCCAACGGCGATGCCATCCAGCTTATGATTGAACATTTTATCGTTGACCTGCAGGCATTGAACCAGGCAGTGCGAAACCATGACGGGCAGCAACTGCTGGACATCTTTTCTTCCGCCAAGGCCGCACGTGACCGCTATGTTGAAAAATAACCATGTCTGAAGCCCCTGATATCCGGTTCAAGGTAACGCCGGGTGGAAAACTCGCGGGCCAGGTGCGTGTACCCGGCGATAAATCCATTTCGCATCGCTCCATCATGCTGGGTTCCCTGGCCGAAGGTAAAACCAGGGTCAGTGGCTTTCTGGAAGGTGAGGACAGCCTTGCAACGCTATCAGCGTTTCGTGCCATGGGCGTCAGGATCAGCGGGCCGGATGACGGCAAGGTCGAGATCGAGGGTGTGGGTCTGCGGGGGCTGCAAGCACCAGCCGGTGAGTTGTATCTCGGTAATTCCGGTACGTCCATGCGACTGATGTCCGGTCTGCTGGCGGGTCAGGCATTCTCCTCCACGCTGACGGGTGATACATCCTTGTCCGGCCGTCCAATGAAGCGGGTAGTCGGGCCGCTGGTCTCCATGGGCGCACATATTGATACCACGACAATGTGGACAGCACCGCTGCAGATACACGGTGGCGCGACACTCACAGGAATCAGTTACAACATGCCGGTTGCCAGTGCGCAGGTAAAATCCAGCCTGCTGCTGGCGGGCCTGTATGCTGACGGCACGACCTGCGTCTCGGAACCGGCGCCCACCCGCGATCATACCGAACGCATGTTGACCGGCATGGGTTACCCCGTGCAGCGTGAGGGTGGCCGGGTGTGTATCGAGGGTGGACACCGCCTGCGTGGAATAACAATCGATGTACCGGCCGATATCTCCTCCGCTGCATTTTTCCTGGTCGGTGCCAGCATTGCACCGGACTCCAGCCTGCTGTTGCAGCATGTCGGCATGAACCCGACGCGCACCGGCGTCATCGATATCCTGCAGCGCATGGGTGCCGACATCACGGTGGCGAATATGCATGACGTTGGCGGTGAACCCGTTGCCGACCTGCAGGTGAAGTCTGCGCAATTGCACGGTATCGATATCCCGCCGGAACTGGTGCCACTGGCAATCGACGAGTTTCCCGTGATCTTTGTCGCCGCGGCCTGTGCACAGGGCCGGACTGTATTAACCGGGGCAGAAGAATTGCGTGTCAAGGAAAGCGATCGCATCCAGGTGATGGCAGACGGCCTGCAGACACTTGGCATCGATGCACAAGCAACACCCGACGGTATGGTTATAGAGGCAGGAACGATCGGTAGCGGTTGCGTGGACAGCCACGGTGACCACCGCATTGCCATGGCGTTTTCCATGGCCGCGCTAGGTGCACAGGGTGACATAGAGATTACCAACTGCGCCAATGTGAATACCTCGTTCCCCGGCTTTGTCGAACAGGCAAGCCGGGTTGGCCTGAAGATCAAAGCCTCCTAATGGGTGACCCCATAAAAAAAGTGCCGGTGATCACTGTTGACGGCCCCAGTGGTTCGGGCAAGGGCACCATCAGCCAGGCGCTGGCAGCAGAGCTTGGCTGGCACCATCTGGACAGTGGCGCCCTGTACCGCCTGTTGGCCTACGCGGCATTACAGGCGTCGCTTGACCTTGCTGATGAAATGGCATTGATCACACTGGCTGGCCGGCTAAGCGAAACCTATCACCTGCCGACAGCGGACAAGCCGGCCATCCTGCTGGACGGGGTCGATGTCGGCGATGCCCTGCGCACGGAAGGGTGTGCCGAGGCGGCTTCGAAGGCAGCGGTCCTGCCGGCCGTACGCGAGGCGCTGTTGGCATGGCAGCGGCATTATCGCCAGCCCCCCGGCCTGATTGCGGATGGCCGTGACATGGGTACCGCGGTCTTCCCCGATGCCACGCTCAAATTATTCCTCACGGCACGTCCCGAGGTGCGCGCCGTGAGGCGTTATAACCAGTTGAAAAATAAAGGAATAACTGTCGATCTTGTGGTGCTGGTGGAGGAGGTCGAGGCCCGGGACCGGCGCGATATGTCCCGCAAGGCCTCACCCCTGAAGCCGGCACCGGATGCGCTGATCATCGACAACAGTGATTTGGATGAGGCAGCCACCTTGCAGCAGGCGCTGGGAGCAGTCCATGCGGCTATATGAAAATCCCTGTACAATTAAGCAGATACACGTATAATCCCTGTTTTCGCTTTGACCGGGTCACTACCCGGGCAAATCTTTTAACCTGACCTGCGGTATCGCCAGATACAGTAGCTAATGACAATGGACCGTACTTTTGCGGTTCTAGGATAGAGTTTCCCATGACTGAAAGTTTTGCTGAAATGTTCGAAGAGAGCCTCGCTAACCAGACCTTAACGCGGGGTGCTGTAGTAACCGGGACAGTTGTTGATATTCAATCAGATAGTGTCATCGTTAACGCCGGATTGAAGTCCGAAGGTGTTATTCCCTTACATGAATTCAAGAATGCTTCCGGTGAAGTAGAAGTAGAAGTTGGCGATGAAGTCGAAGTTTCACTGGAAGCCGTTGAAGATGGTTTTGGAGAAACAAAGTTATCCCGTGAAAAGGCAAAACGTGACGAAGTCTGGCGCCGCCTTGAGAAGGCGTTTGAAAATGAAGATATTGTCAAGGGACTCATCAGTGGCAAGGTCAAGGGTGGTTTCACTGTTGATATTGAAGAGATTCGTGCCTTTCTGCCAGGTTCACTGGTCGATGTACGGCCGGTTCGTGACCCGGTCTTCCTGGAAGGCAAGGAACTTGAATTCAAGGTTATCAAGCTCGATCAGCGCCGCAATAACGTGGTGGTTTCACGCCGAGCCGTGGTGGAAACTGAATTCAGTGCAGAGCGCGAGGCGCTGCTTGAAAGTCTGCAGGAAGGCATCACCGTCAAGGGTGTTGTCAAGAATCTGACCGATTATGGTGTGTTCGTTGACCTCGGTGGCATCGATGGTCTGCTGCACATCACCGACATGGCGTGGAAGCGTGTCAAGCACCCGTCTGAAATAGTCAATGTCGGTGAAGAAATTGATGTCAAGGTGCTCAAGTTTGATCGTGAGCGCAACCGTGTATCCCTCGGTATGAAGCAGTTGGGTACGGATCCATGGGCAGACCTGGCACGCCGTTACCCGGCTAACTCACGTCTGTTCGGCAAGGTTACAAACATTGCCGACTATGGTTGCTTTGTTGAGATTGAAGAGGGTGTTGAAGGCCTGGTGCATGTCTCGGAAATGGACTGGACCAACAAGAACGTCAATCCTTCCAAGGTGGTCCATATCGGTCAGGAAGTCGAGGTGATGGTACTGGATATCGACGAGGAACGCCGTCGCATCTCGCTGGGTGTCAAACAGTGTTTCCCGAATCCATGGGACGAGTTCGGTGCTACCCGCAACAAGGGTGATGTCGTCAAGGGCACCATCAAGTCGATTACCGACTTCGGTATTTTTATCGGTTTGGAAGGTGATATCGATGGCCTGATCCACCTGTCGGATATTTCCTGGCATGAACCGGGGGAAGAGGCCGTGCGGGGTTTCTCCAAGGGTGACGAGATTGAAGCCGTGGTGTTGTCTGTTGATCCGGAGCGTGAACGCATCTCACTGGGTATCAAGCAGCTGGAGAAGGATCCATTCTCGAATTTTGTGGCTGAACACGGCAAGGGCAGCATCGTTAAGGGTACTGTCAAGGAAGTGGACGCGAAAGCGGCGATCATTGATCTGGGCGATGGTATTGATGGCACCTTGCGTGCGTCAGAGCTGTCCCGTGACCGGATTGAAGATGCACGCACAATCCTGAATGTCGGCGATGAAGTCGAGGCCAAATTCATGGGAGTCGACCGAAAGAGCCGCGCCATCATGTTGTCCGTCAAGGCAAAGGACAGTGCGGATGAAGCGGCCATGGTGCAGGACTATGGTTCAACTTCTGCAGAAGCAACAACAAATCTTGGGGATGTGCTCAAGCAGCACATGAACGGGGACGAGGGTTAGTCATTCGACGTATCAGGGATAATGGCTTATTCGTCGGATTTTGACTGGAACGGAAACTTTCATCCGGGTTGGTGGATAAAATGACAAAGTCTGAATTGATCGAGATACTTGCGGCTAAAAACGGACATCTGAATCAAAAGGATGTTGAGTTGGCAGTCAAAAGTCTGCTTGAGCAAATGAGCTGGGCACTCGCAACAGGGCAGCGGATTGAGATCAGGGGGTTTGGCAGTTTCTCCCTGCATTATCGTCCGCCGCGCATCGGCAGAAACCCGAAGACCGGCGAATCTGTTGCGCTGGCGGCGAAGCATGTACCGCATTTCAAGCCAGGCAAGGAACTCAGAGAACGCGTCAATGCCGGTCTGGCGCGCGAGAAGGAACTGCTCTAGACGCAAAAATCCTTTGCAGGTCGGGTAACGCTATCGCTAACCCGGCCTGCATACTGGTTTTTGCGACACCCTCCTGATGGAGAGGGAATACCCGTGTCTCCAGCCAATATTTTCCAACGTATCCCGAAGCCGTAATGCAGGACCTGATCTGGTTTTTGTTACCAGTTGCAGCCGCGTTTGGCTGGTTTGCGGCAAAGCGCAGTAAAGGCAGGGCCGGTAGTTGTTCCGATTCCATTCTTGGTGCCGATTACATCAAGGGTCTGAACTATCTCCTCAATGAGCAACAGGACAAGGCCATTGATGTCTTTATCCGCATGCTGGAAGTAAACAGTGACACCGTTGAAACACATCTCGCACTGGGCAACCTGTTCAGAAAACGCGGAGAAGTGGATCGGGCCATCCGTATCCATCAGAACCTGATAGCACGTTCCTCATTGAATTCCGAGCAGCGCAGCGATGCCGTGCTTGAACTGGGACATGACTACATGAAGGCCGGATTATTTGATCGTGCCGAGGGCCTGTTCAGGGAACTGATTGACAGCAATGTCCACCTCTCCACTGTGTTGCCCCTGTTGCTTGATATCTATCAGCAGGAAAAAGACTGGGAAAATGCCATTGGCATTGCCGGCCAGATGGGGTTTGTGGGTGAGCAGCCGGCAAAGGCAGTGATTGCCCAGTTTTATTGTGAGCTGGCCGAGAACGCCTGCGCCGGGGAGAATGTAGAGGGCGCCAGCAGCTTGCTGAAGAAAGCCAGCGAATACAATCCCCACTGTGCACGTGCACGGCTGATCATGGGAAATATTGCCCGACAACGAGGTGACTATCAGCTTGCGCTGGACGCCTATGAACAGGTTGCAGAACGTGATATCGAGTTGTTACCGGAAATTCTTGATGACATGCAGGATTGTCACGAACAACTGGATAGCGTAGATACCTTCATTGACTATTTGCATGAGGCGATCATCCGTTATGCCGGTATTTCCCCGGTTCTTACTCTGACAGATATTATGCGCAGTGATGAGGGGAGTGAATCGGCAGCCATGTTTATCGCCGGTGAGCTGGGTAAGCGGCCTTCGGTACGCGGTCTGTCACGCTTTATTGATCTGAGCCTGTCGAGAAGCGAAGGTGCGGCTCATGAGACCCTGTTGATACTGAAAAACATGAGCGACCAGTTGCTGGAAAACAAACCGGTTTACAAGTGCCGTGAGTGTGGCTTCTGCGGGAAGGCCCTGCATTGGCAATGTCCGGGCTGCAAGCACTGGAATACCATCAAACCGATTCACGGTGTGGAAGGCGAATAAAATGGTTGATACGCAGAAATCAAAAATTATTGTCGCGCTTGATTACCCGAATGCAGAATCTGCCATGCAGTTGGTAGAACGACTGGTGCCTGATCTATGCCGTTTGAAAGTCGGCAAAGAGTTGTTCACCCGTGCCGGGCCACAGCTGGTAGAAGCGCTTGCCGCGCGTGGTTTTGATGTCTTTCTCGATTTGAAATTTCACGATATCCCCAACACGGTAGCCCGTGCCTGCCAGGCCGCCGCCGAGCTGGGTATATGGATGTTGAACGTGCATGCGCTGGGGGGGCAACGGATGCTGGCAGCGGCGAAAGAGGGTGTGTCACGAACGGGAACTTCACCCTTGCTGATCGCGGTCACCATACTGACCAGTATGGATGAAACAGATCTCGCAGATGTGGGCCTGTCCGGGTCACCACAGGACAATGTGCTGCGCCTTGCGCAGCTTGCGCAGCAATCCGGTCTGGATGGCGTGGTGTGTTCCTCACGTGAAACGCCGGTACTCAGGGAGCAACTCGGTGCCGGTTTCAGGCTGATTACGCCGGGCATCCGCCCGGCCGGCAGTCAGGCCGATGACCAGCGCCGGGTGATGACGCCGGTTGATGCGATAGAAAATGGTTCAGATTATCTTGTTATTGGGCGCCCGGTGACCCGGGCTGACGATCCTGTGGGAGTTTTACGGACAATAAATTCAGATCTGTCTGCTTTAACCCTGTCGTCCTGACTGGCACCGTAGCTGTGGTGGCGCAACAGCCTGTCAGCAGGGTGTTAATCGCCATGACGATTCATTATTTCAGGGAAGTCATTACACAGGAGGCAGGAATGCACAAGGTAAAAAGATTGTTTGTATCAGTGTTGGTTTCAATGGCGCTGTTGGTGCCATTGCAAGTCAATGCCGGGCCGGTCGACATCAACACGGCCGATGCCGCTACACTGGCCAGTGCCATTAATGGTGTGGGCGAGAAAAAGGCGGCAACGATTGTTGCCTACCGCGAAATGCATGGTCCCTTCACGCACGTTGAGGACCTATCCAACGTCAAGGGAATCGGTCCGGGCACAGTCGAGAAAAATCGCCAGAATCTTCAGGTTGGATCAATGGGCGAGTAGTCATGCACAGGGGCTGCCATGATCCGGACACCCTGTCGGGGTCGTGGCAGTTTTTCGGGGCGGCAGTCAGTGTATTGCTGCGTGTGCATTATTTGCATAAATAACAAATACATAGAAGTTACTCTTCAGTGTGTTTCGTGTTTCTGCCGGTCGCAAGGTTAAGCTTCATCGTGACTGTCCCTCTTTTCAAAATCCTGTATGCTCGATCCAGATTCACCGGGATTCAATGTTCAGCCTGAATCGTCGATTACTAGGGGTATTTCAAACAACACCTTATAATTGTTCACTGTTACGATCCGGGATCGCTTGAATGAAACTATACCCAGTAATCTTGTCCGGTGGTTCAGGCTCACGCCTGTGGCCATTGTCACGTGAGCATTACCCCAAGCCGCTGTTGCCACTTGTTTCGGATAACACACTGCTACAGGAAACGGCCTGTCGCCTGGATGACATTCCGGACATGGGGGATGCGGTTTATGTGTGTAACGAAGCACACCGTTTCCTGCTGGCCGAGCAGATCGAGCAACTTGGCAAGACACCCGCCACCATTATTCTCGAACCCGAAGGCAGAAATACAGCACCGGCTTTAACTCTGGCAGCCTTATACCTGGTGAAGCAGGACCCCGATGCCATGATGGTGGTGATGCCGGCCGATCATGTCATGACAGAACCTCAACAGTTTGTAGCCGCAGTCGGGCAGGGCAGTGACAACGCCGAACAGGGCGCACTGGTCACCTTTGGCGTCATACCTGAATCGCCGGAGACGGGTTACGGTTACATCAAGCGGGATGCACCGATTGAAGGCCGTACTGCGTACACGGTGGCGCGCTTTGTTGAGAAGCCTGACCGGCAAACTGCAGAACAGTATGTCAGTGAAGGTGACTATTACTGGAACAGTGGCATATTCCTGATGCGCGCCGATCGCTGGCTGGATGAAATCAGTCAACACCGTCCGGATATCCTGAAGAGCTGTCGCGAGGCAATGAACAAGGGTGTTCAGGACAGTGACTTTTTCCGTGTTGACAAACAGCTGTTTCACGAATGTCCGAGTGACTCCATTGACTACGCCGTGATGGAAAAAACCGATCGTGCCGTGGTGGTTCCAATCAGTGCGGGCTGGTCCGATATTGGTGCCTGGTCGGCACTGTGGAATGTCTGCCCGCAGGATGCCGATGGCAATGTTATCCAGGGTGACGTGCTCGCGGAGGATACGCGTAATGCATTCCTGGTCGCACAGCACCGTTGTCTGGCCACGGTGGGACTGGATAATGTGGTTGTGGTGGAAACCGCCGATGCCGTACTGGTCGCCAGCAAGGACAAGGCGCAGGATGTCAAGGCGATTGTGGATCGCCTAAAGGACTGTGGACGTGACGAGAGCAAGATGCATCGACAGGTGTATCGTCCCTGGGGTTCTTACGAAGGTATCGATGCCGGTTCGCGATTCCAGGTAAAGCGCCTGTCTGTCAAGCCCGGGGCACAGCTTTCATTACAGATGCATCATCATCGCGCGGAACACTGGGTTGTCGTAAAGGGTACTGCACGGGTGACCTGTGGAGACCAGGTGTTCACCCTGCATGAAAATGAATCAACGTATATTCCCATCGGGGAAAAACACCGCCTGGAAAACCCCGGCAATATTCCGCTGGAAGTGATTGAGATACAGTCAGGCAGTTACCTTGGCGAAGATGATATTGTCCGGTTTGAAGATGTCTATGACCGGGTACAGGAAAACTGATCAGGAAAGATTATGGACAAGATTATCAAAAAAGCCGTGTTCCCCGTTGCCGGGCTGGGTACCCGCTTCCTGCCGGCAACCAAGGCAAACCCCAAGGAAATGTTGACAGTTGTTGACAAACCGTTGATTCAGTACGCAGCAGAAGAAGCTGTTAATGCCGGCATAGAAGAGCTGATCTTCGTGACCAGCAGCAGCAAGCGTGCGATAGAGGATCACTTTGACAAGAACTACGAATTGGAATCCGAGCTTGAAAAAAAGGGCAAGACAGAGTTACTAAAAATTGTACAGGAAGTGGTGCCGGCCAATATCACCTGCGTCTATGTGCGTCAGCCGGAAGCCCTTGGCCTCGGCCATGCCGTATTGTGTGCCAAGCCGGTCGTGGGTGACGAGCCCTTTGCGGTTATCCTCGCCGATGATCTGATCAACTGCACAGGTAACTGTGCCGGTAACTGCGTACTTGGCCAGATGATCTCGGTGTATAACAACAATCACGCCAGTATCCTTGGTGTTGAGGAAGTGCCAGCGGAGGAAACCAACAAATACGGCATTGTGGATCCGGGTGAGACCGATGGCCGTGTTTCCCGGGTACACTCCATCGTGGAGAAACCGGCACCCGAGGAAGCACGCTCCAATCTGGCCGTGGTCGGGCGCTATATACTCACCTCGGCAATCTTCAAGCACCTGGAACAAATCCCCCGCGGCGCCGGCGGTGAAATCCAGCTGACAGATGCCATCGAAAAATTGCTGTGTGACGAACCGGTGCTGGCCTACCGTTTTGAAGGCAAGCGCTACGACTGCGGCAGCAAGCTGGGTTACCTGCAAGCAACGGTTGAATATGCCCTGGAACATCCCGAGTTGCGTGATGACTTCCTTGAGTACCTGGTCAGCGAGTTTGGCCAGCGCGCCAGGAAACTCCTGCGCGCCATCAACGACTGACTCTGGCTGTGGGTCATCACAGTTTGCTGATTTCCCTGACAGGAAATATGTATACCCGATGCCTTGGCTTTGCCTTGCTGATTGTGGCGTCGATTCCTCTTGCAACAGCCGCGATGGCGGAACGTGTGGATCAAAACGGTGTGATCTATTTCGGTCCCGAACAATCCGTGCACGAGGTGGTTATGTATGGTGTTCCTGACTGTGGCTATTGCAGACAGGCACGCCGGTATTTTACAGGACACGGTATCGACTTCGTTGAATACAATATTAATAGGTCTTCCAGACGCATGAAGGAATTCCGGCGTTTGGGCGGCCGTGGTACACCGTTGATTCTGATTGATGGCAAAAAAATCCATGGTTTTAAGCCGCAGGCAATCAAAGCGGCACTGAATTAATCAAATGGCTCCCCGGGGCATGTTCGAACCGCCGACCTGGTGATTAACGGTATTTTCTGGGCAATTTTCAGACCCCACCCCCGCAATATCAAACACATATCTATCTAAGACGCTGTATTACAGGAAGAAACAGGTGTATTATTATCCCTTCTTAATGTATGGTAATTGCCAGTAGCATACTGTACTCATCCGATATGGCACTAAGCAACCCGGCAGGGTGCAGTGACACCCCGCCACGATCTGACCACAACTGATATATGAGGTATCAATTATGGCTGCATCAATGTCTATCGTTGTCACCATTATTACGGCATCCCTGGTCGCCCTGGCGCAGGCTGATGCCGCCCCCCGGATGGATAAGGTGCTTGAGACCACCGACCGGATCGGGCGGCTCTACTATGAGTTAGAGACCGAGTGGGTTCAGGATAAGAAGACCAACTGTGCACATGATGCGGGTGTGGTAGAGCGCATTCTTGCTCACCGGGATCGTGGCGGCTCGCTCGGTGAAGTCCTCATAGAGAATACCGAAGAGCGGTACTACATCAGGATCGCGGTCAATCACTGGAACGACGATGGCACCGCACGCGACACCGCCAGTGGTCTCTACCGCTACTGCATTGACAAAGGCACCTACTGGTCGCCACTGGGCCCTCTCGGTAGAAAGAAGGGCTGATTATGCCCGGGCTCACCGATAAGTTCATTCGTTCACTCAAGCCACCCGCGAAGGGCACTGTCTGCTGCACCGGCACCGAGGTACCCGGTTTCTGTGCGTATTGCTTCAACAGGTATAATAGCGTTCGTGCTGGATTACCGGACTGCTGGATTCTGCCGCGAACTGGCAATTCCGGCGTCGATACCGACCCGGATTCCGACACGGTATGAAAATGGCCCCGGCCGGTGCAACAATACCGGCCAGGAGTTGATCGCAAAGATCTGAAGAGGAGGTCATTATGGCTAAATCAGATCATAATACCTGTCTTACTTCTTGCCGCAACTGCGACGAACTCGTCGCCTGTTTTGCAAGAATCTGCCCGAGCTGCGGTACCAAAAGACCCACCCGATGCATTTGGATGGCACTGCTGATCATTGTTGCATTGTCCCTGTCAGGGTACGGACTGTACCTGCTGTGGGATTCGTAACTATACCCCGCCTCACTTTGTGAATGGCGAGCTACCAATAAAATTTCACATTGAGCGGATGGGGAAGTATTACGGCATCCGGTTTTATGACAGGCTATGACCATTCGAGGCCCCGTCCTGGTGGCGGGAGTTTTCTTTTGTACCTAAGGACAATATACAGACCGGGCGAGATGCTCTATCTTGATAAGCAAGTGACGTAACGAATAACAAGGAAGTAATACATTGTCACTAACACGCCCCGCGTCTATCACTCTCGGGGCGTGTTTCTATGTGCGAACAAAAACGGCGAGCAACGAATAAACGAAGGCCGCCGAGAGGAAAGTAAATACTATCTATTAATCAATTCTGGATTGTCACAATCAAGGCGTACGCCATCAAATAGAAAACAGCATCTATCGCCACAACTAACGATACAGCGATGAGTCCTTGCGCCATGGTCACCCCCTCCGTCTTGTATATAGTTGTATTAATGGATAAGCGAACCGTATATCCAGCAGGAATAGCTGGGTATACGGGAATATTCGTACATGGGTGACAGCAAAATCAAAATTATCCGATCATAAAAACTCAGGGTGAGGCTCATCCGGTCGCTAAGTCTGTGGTTGAGATTAGTAAATAACAGAGGGAAGTATGATGCTTGAGGTCGAACGACAAGAAGAACTGGACAGAATTGATACACTGAACATCCTGGAGGCCGTTGCATATGCCAACCGGTTGAGCAGCAGACTGAAACATAATGATTGTACTGAAGAGGAAAGAAAGAACGGGTTGGAGTTATTGGGGCGGCTCACTGAGAGAGTGAGCTTTCTCAAAATTACGCTAGAGTCAGCATTTTCGCGATTCGGGTGGAGCCATTAAATAGACATGTACCTGGGCGAGACTGTCAGCGGTCCAGCCGAGACGAGAGCCGGGAAGCGTTGTGAGGAGGTGTGGCCCCGCCCGCCCGTGGTTGTCTGCGAGGCCTGTGCAACGGTCCACTACTGGTCCATGACAGAACGGCACTGGCGAACAAGAATGTACGCACTGCCTGGGCACTGCTTATGCAGGGCGCGGTGTATGACAGAGATTATGGTGGATTGCTTGCAGCAGCATAATCCTGTGCTCATGGTGAGATAACCATAACGCGTTCAGCAAACAGACCATGTTCAGATAAAGATATACGTCCTGGTGGAACCTGTTCCGGTTTGAGGCCATAGAGTCCATCGACCCATTCAGGCACCGGGGTGCGCATACATAGTGGGTCAGGGGGTAGCAATCCCACTAAAAAGCCGAATATACGTACGCGTCTGATATCTGTAACAAAATACTGTTTGCTTAACAGAAGGAGTCCATATACAAGCTAGAAGTTCAGCGCACAGAATTAAATGTCTGGTAGTATCGTAAAGCCGGATGTTCACGGCCTGATGGGCCGGGGGCAAGCAAGTGGCGGAGAGGCGGATCTACGTCACTAGTTTTTTTGATGCGCTTCCTCGAGATTGTGGAATAGGACTATCATTACGCTTTATTTAGCAGCAATAGGAGAGAAAATATGGATATACAGGGATTAATAATATTTTTAGCAATTGGTGCCGCAGCTGGCTGGTTAGCTGGTAATTTGATGAAAGGCGGTGGTTTTGGCCTGCTTGGTAATATCGTTGTCGGCATTATAGGCGCAGTTATTGGGGGGGTTGTATTCGGTTTGCTTGGCATCTCGGCGGGAGGACTAATTGGTTCGATCATTACGGCAACTGCAGGCGCTGCATTACTGCTTTTCATCGTCGGTCTGATTAAGAAGTAATAAATTACGACAGCGCTATTAAACATTACATACAAACATGATTTTCATCTGGATAGGAATATGTAGTGTTACCTGTCCAACAAGCTATGCATTCCAATAGCATTCAACAGGAGAAACAGAATGAAATTGTACAAGAATATTACCACCGCACTGTTTGCAGGACTTTTACTCATGGGTCTGTCTGCTTGTGAAAAAGGCCCTGCAGAAAAAGCCGGTGAAGCAATCGATGACACAGCATCTGATATTGCAGATAAATCGGAGGAAGCTGCGGATGCTGTCAAGGAAAAGCTGGATAACTAGCCGTTGTTAGTTAATCAGGTTAAACCGTCTGGCATATGTGCCAGACGGTACAATTGAACAAATACGGTTAGGTCTTGAAATCACTTCTCCGATTTTATGCTCTAACCGACCGTCGAAGCAGCTATTGCCTGCAAGCGGGCAATCCTTTCCTCTGCGAATCTTGTTCACGCTTGTGAAAATAGTCAGGCAGACTTGGCATGGTGCCTGGCTCATAACCTACTATAGAGTTATTCACAACCAACGAAACGATAAAGGAGACACAACGTGATGTCACGATACACCAGCCTTGTTATTGCAGGACTTTTGAGTTGTTCAGCGTTTGCAGCCGAAACAGAGATTGTCTCGTCACCCGCTGAATTCGAATATGGAATGATGCTGGCGGATACCAGCGGTATGGAGCGCCGCGATGACCGTCGTGATGACCGTCAAGGCGATCGGGACGACCGGCAGGATTGCCGGGAAGAGGAAGGGGTTGTTGGGAAAGACAAACGAGACTGCAAGCAGGACGTACGTCGGGACGACCGTCGCGATGACCGTCGCGATTAGTAGGTAGAACGATGTTCAGCAGGCAGGCCTGTACAACTCAGGCCTGCCTGACGCTGATCGTAATATGTACTAAGGCAAGCTTTCGAATTTTGATCTCATTGTGAGCGTTGGCCGTCGTTTTATTTGTAAATTTGAACCAATATACGAATGGCACTTACTTAAGGTCTAAAAATGCCGTCATCCCGGCGCAGGCCGGGATCCAGAACTGCTGATTGTGGTCATTTTCCTGGATTATTCGCTCCGCTCACCCTGCGGGCCGCCCTTTGGACGTTCAACGCGCTATGCGCTTTTGTCCGGCCTGCGCCGGAATGACGAAGATGGTGTTCATGCAGGAATATTTTGCTTAAGTAAGTGCCATTCAACCAATACACCGCTTTTCCATCGTTTTGTGGGACAAATACGCCTTCAATATATGCATTCCCCATGTTGTACCGGGATTGTGCCTCTCCATTGTTGGTATTGGCCGGGCCGGGACTGATGCTTTTGTGGCTGATTAGCCCGTAAGTAATTGAATGTCCTGAAACGACTTTTGAGACCTTTACGACCCTGTATTCGTCAGTACGAGTATGTGGTTTTTACTCATAGATGAATTCCCGAATGCCTACTAGAATGTATATATCAGTAGAAAAATTGGCTTTCACCCTAGAGGAAAAAAGTCATGAGTTTAAAATCTGCAACGGAAAAGACCTGTGTCTGGTGTGTCGCGATCACCATAGCCGCACTGACTTTGCTGGCGGTCACCTGGACGGTGATCCTCTTCAACTATACAGGCACGTTGGACGCGATCAAGGTCATATTTCCTGATTAATAGTGGTCCAGCCGCGCAGGTCAGGAGTTGGTTATTTAGCCTGACAGCAATACCAGAGTGGGGCTGGTTTATGGACAAAAAAACGGCGACCGAAGCCGCCGAGCGTAAGATGGCCGATGGGAGTGGCCACCCTAACGGAGAAGCTAAAGAGTACACCCGGCTGGGATAGCCTGGTATCCGTAGAATTACGCACATGAAGGATTTGACAGTCAGCCGCTCGTGCTCATTCGTCAGAGAACAAAAATAATAATCGGCACAAGCAATAACAGTGCGGCTATCAACAAATTTTCCCATTGATGTGATGGTATTTTGTCACGCGTACGCAGAGGTCACTTCCTTCCCGTACATAAAGGGTTGGACTTTGTTGGCATGGCATAACAGTTTATTGATAGTGTTTCATATGGAGAAGATGGGAAAATTCTTCGGTATCCGGTTTCATGACAGGCCCGGTAAGTCGGTTTCACTATTGAAGCCCCGTCCTGGTGGCGGGGTTTTCTTATTAATTATTTCCCGATATCAGAAATATCCAGGATGTGTTCGTAGATCTGTCGGAAGCGTTCTTCGACTTGCTCTCCAAACAACGGATCGGTCGCTGGAGGGTACTGTTCATCCAGCCAGTTGATGTCATCCGATGTCAGCAGCCTTTCAATATGAGGAAAGATCTTGCTTTCTTCCAGCATGATATGCGCACGCTGAAAATCGATGAAATCATGTATTTGTGCCTTAAGCTGGGCCTTGTTCACCAGTGTATCGCTCAGCACCGCATTCAATGAATCAAGCAACCTGTGTGTACTTTTGTTGAGCTCAGCATGTTGTTGTAGCACGGGTTCGATTTCTTCCCTGACTGACGAATCACGCTCCATGGCCTTTTGGTAGAGCAAATCTTCGCGAGGGTGGTGAAAGACATTCGGATAAGAGCAAATATACTCGATAATATCAACCATCAAGGGATAGTCTGGATCGTTGTCGGATTGTAAGGCGAGCAGGTTGGTTTCGAGTAGCCTGAGCAACTTGCTCAGATTGCGATGGTCTTCATGGAGGCTTTCGATCAAGTGTTTCATGATTTCACAATAGCAAATTACTGCTCCACCCGTTATTGAATACTATCCCTGCGCCTGAGCGACGCTGTCAGCGGTCCGAACTATCGGGAGAGGGTGCAGCAGGGCCATCCGAAAGGGTGGCTTTTGTCTTTATTATAATTAGGAATTACGGCAGCAGAACGGGCTGGAATCCTTACCCACCCATTCGCTACCCCGTTGTGATTATTGCTTGCTGTATTGTTCGTGAGCTACTGATTTAATTGGCTCCCCGGGACGGGCTCGAACCGCCGACCTAGTGATTAACAGTCGCCCGAGAGCGGGGCAGACCGGACAAGTGTGGGCCAGAGTGGGATGCTCTCTTGCCTCACCCCCTGGATGGCCACTGCGTCGTTGCCGTGACCGCGGCGGGGGAGGAATTCAGGGTTCCGACCGGGCCGGGAAACTGAAAAACTGACCGTCTGCACCCCTGACCAGCATGCCAGGATTCCAGATTTTCAGGATTTCAGGTTTCACCCACCACCGCCACCCCCGAAATCCTGTCGACTGAGGCCGGTCGGGGTGGTCTCACTTGGGGCGAGGAATGACCTGAAAGGCAGGTTCGCGCTCAAGACCAGACCTTTAGGGCTGGCTAATATAAGCTGCCACTAAACGAGAAAGAACGACCCGTTCACGTCATTCAGGGATCTCGCCTGAATGGCAACTCCGCCAGCGAAACCGGACGTTCACATTAAGCTATTTGACAGGCACTCTCGGCTAGTAATAAGCATATGTTCGGTATATCAAGATGTAAAAACCCTGCTTAGTGGCAGGGCTTATTATATGAAGGCCCGCTGGAAACGCTTCAAAACTATTCATAGACAGTCACTGAAAACCTGCCAACAAACAACCCACTCACCCTCTCTCCATACTCATTGTAATATTGAGTGATGGCGTTCGTTGTTTTTCGTTAAATACCCCGCCAGTAATATTGTAACCATTTGATACTTAGGTGTTATTTGAGAAAAGAAAATCAACGAAACTGAACGAAGAGAATGATGGTATTTCCCACCGGGGCCCCGTTATATTGCGGATGCTTGACCGTAACTCTGTAACGGTTTATGGCTTTATTCAATTACATAATGAAGGGGATTACCATGCGATTAGTGAATCTATTAACTACGAATAAAAATATTTTAAGCGGGTTAGCCATTGTGGCATTAACTGTTTCTTCAGCAACGGCTTTTGCCAAAAATGACAAAGAACTTTTCAACCCAAACACACCATCACTAACTGTAGTGAACTCTATTTCTGATGTTCAAGGTTATGTAGGTGGTTTTGGTGCTGAAAACATCATCTACCCTATAGCAGGTGACGTGTATGCCACCGTTACTGATGATGACGCCGGCGTAACTCAGGGTGCTTACGTAAAGGAAGGGAGTATCTCTGCGACAGTTTTATTAAGCTACGGCTTTTTTGATTTATTGGGCGACTGGACTTTGATCCCAAATCCAACAATACCGTGGACAATGTCTGATGATTTCGCAATGATCATAAACGGTACAACTTTTAGTTTTGAAGAAAAACTGGACGGTCGTGCATTTCCACATTTAGGCCCAGTAGAGGCATATGACCCTGAGAATCCAACTTTGGCGGTACGCATGTCTGGTTGTGCAGGTGTTCGTGCAGACGATGCAGGTGACTACGCAGGTAAAGTCGGCACTTTATGCTTGAACGGTACTTTCACTTTTGATGGAAATTTCAATGGTCATGGTGTATCAAACTGCTCTATCGCAATACATGATCCACAACCAGGCTTCCCGGTAATTACTGAATAATTAAAATTTTGGTTATTTAGTACCATAAAAGAGGGGTTAGCATTATTGTTAACCCCTCTTTTTTTGTAACATCATTATTTACCGTTTCACGAAAAAACAAACCAGTATTATATGGGTTATGCTGATAGTTGCACCTCAAGAAATTGTACTGACAGAACCACCAATTACGAGGATCGATTAGGAGTAGAGTATTACGGCACTATTATGCTAAGCGT
>JBDLIH010000005.1:0-79958 GCA_039714975.1 Pseudomonadota bacterium | reverse complement strand
CCCTGACAGGTGATGTCCTGGTGGCCACGTGAGTAGCGCATCAGACTTGCCTTGCGCGGGTAGTTGAACGGCGGGAACTCATTGATATTGCCGCTCTGCTCCACGTAGGGCGCTGCATGGCAGTCCGCACAGTGAGGTTCACCCGGTGACAACCAGTGGTCACGACCGTCGGTGGCTGCTGACATGGGTACAGGCACAGCCGCGGTACCGTCAGCATTTGGATTAGCATTCAGCGCAGCTTGAGCCCTTCCCACGCAATCTGCATCACTTAGAGTGGGATTGCCATCAACATCTTTTTCAGATGTGGTACAGAAGTCCAGTAGACTCACACTGACGTCATTGTCAGCATCCAGTGAACCACAGATGTAGAATGAAGGTGCACCACCCGGTTCACCTAAACAACTTGGTCCAGGCAAACCTATACCAGTAGAACATTCGGAACCATCGGTTGAGCCAAGAGCGATCTCAATAGTGGCCACATTACCGTCCTGGTAAGGCGAAGCTTCACCGAGACCCAGCAAGCTGGCCGCATGGTTACACATACCAGGATCCGGCGCCCAGATAGCACTGTTATCATTGGCTAAACGATTAGCTCCGCTTGGCACGGTCGGCGACACTCCCGGATCCTTCGGATCAAGCCAGGATTCAAACTGCGCCAGAGTCGTTGTTGTACCCAGTGCAGCGTTGACCGCTGCCACCACATCGCTCAGACCGGCACCTTCGAACGGTTCACGTACGTGACCATCATCACCCGGTTGCGCATGCACCAGACTCTCAACGTTCTCGGCTTTCCACATCTGCTGGCCGGCCTGGCTGTGACAGTTGGTACACCAGATACCTTTCCAGTTACCGCTATCATTGGCCACGTTGGTCTGCAACCACTGACCCACCGCATTCAGGTGGCTCGGTGTTTCTGCACCGTCGATATCTTTCGCCGGGTTGGAGTGCACATCACGGCCGACGAAGCAGCCGCCGTTGGCATCGCGGTTATCACTATTGGCATAGAAGTTGTCGCCATCCAGTGTAATCGGATAACCCGACATATCACCGTCAGAACGATGCGCAGGGTGACAACCCTGGCAACCACCGCTACGACCAGACGCATCAGTCATGGTGATGGTACCTCCCTCACTGGTCTCTCTGTGGTTCCAGTGTAGCGACTCGGTCAGCGGCTTGATCAAATGTCCAGCACCGGTGACCGGATCGGTCGGTGCGATATTAGAGAACAGCTCGTCTGCCGGTGACGCTGAACATCTCACATCCGGATTGCCGTTGTGCGGACCACAATTGGCCGACTTGACCACTGCAATCACGTTATCCGCGTGACACTTCTGACAGATCACTGACTCGTGACCGATGCGGGTGTTCTGCGGGATGTCGCATTGACCATTGCCAGGTGCAGTATCACAGTCTGAGTGCAAAGAACAATTGGCACCTACATCACCTTTCACGCACTGTGCAGGCCGCAATGCACCCGTACCCGGATAGTTGGTGGTGAAGTCCGTGCCGTGCTGGACATCGTGCATATTCATCATCGAGATTGCTGCGCCCTTCAACCGTGAGTACCAGTCCGAATCGCCGGCAATGGTATCAATCTCATAATACGCATTCCAGAAGTCGATCTCTTCGTGTACCAGATCCGCCGCAGCAGTACCCTCAACGTTCGGGCTGTTCGGCGTATTGAAGGCCGAGTGACAGCGCTCACAGTTCGGGATGTCGATCGGCGCCGTGCCGAAGCCAACCACGTCATTGCCCGCACTATCGAGCACCGCGGCGCCCTCAGTACACACACCCGTGACATCATCACAGTCAGCGTAATACAACTGCGCCTTCATCTCTACGAACGGACGAATAGAGTCCTCGTCCACCAGTCCCGGATTGGCGAAGAAATCAATACTGTCCTCGAACGGTGTCAGCGTCAGGCCCAGGGCCTCCCAGATACGCGGCGAAGTCAACATCACCGGCAGGTTCTCCAGCACCTTCATCTGCGTGAAGACCACGGTACCGGTATCACCCGAGAAGGTCAGCAGACCTTCCATTTTGTGTCCAGCAGGACCGAAGTTGGTCGGGTAGTCTACGTGCAGACCCAGGCGTGCCTTGTTTGCATCCGTACTGTTGATACCGCAGACACCGTCTCCGGCACCCGGCGCGGAATCACACTCGGCATCCGGGTCGTCCGACAGCGCATAACAGTGCTTGTCGGTGTCACCCGCGGTACACGCGAAGTTACCCTCGGTATCCGTATAGATATACAGGTGGTTCCACACCACGTTCTGGTAGTTATCGATCGGCACTCCGAAGGTCGCACCGACATCGGTATAGTCTCCGTTGCCCAGAACCACACCAGTTACACCGTCGTAGTCATTGCTGGTGTCGCCATCTGTCGCATCAGACAGCTTGAATGTACCGTCAGGGTTCAGGTCCGCAGCATCCGCCACCGTGTTCCATGCCAGCAGTGAATTACCTTCTACTGCACTAATCTTTCTGTCAGGGCCCTGTACCTTGCCGTTGCCATCGTTACGCGGCTGCGCATCGTGCCAGTAACGCAAAACGTACTTGGAGAAGTTGCCATTGTCATCCAGCACCTTGTCGCGTACGACCGTATGGCGGCCAAGCACATCGCCGGTGCCGGTACCAACCGGCGGTATGGGGTCGACATTGTGGTTGGGTGCCTCTTCCAGCAGATGCGGGAAGGCAACACCGTTCTGTGGTTTGACCACCTGCGTCAGAATGGAGTTGTAGGCAGGTAGCACACAACAGTAAGCGAACTCGAAACCGGTGCAGTGCATGCCCAGCTCGTAATTCATCATCATCTTGAAGTCGGTCTGGTTCGGCAACGGCTCCGGTGAACCCGGATCGATGACCGTGATGGTGCGTGAAGCTGGCGGCTGACAGTTCGCGCCTTCGTTGTCGGTTGCGTCAAATGATGTTGTGAAGACGCCGGCCGTGTCGTAGGTTACAGGACCCGGATCCTCAACAGCGAAAAGAGCGTCCGTACCACCGGTATCTCCGCCCTGAATGATCCAGCTCCATGCCTCGACAGTGCCATCGGGGTCGTTCGCCGTAGCGGTGTAATCGATCGATTCACCAACCAGGATCTGGGTATCGCCTGTCGGGGTGTTGATAGTACAGATCGGTGGCAGATTCTGGCCGCCCTGACACTCCGGCGGTGCATTGGCAACCGGTGCCTCGACGATGCCGAGTTCGACACCGTCCCACTGTTCGACGTGCACGGCACAAGGGAAGGGGCTGATCGGCCCGGCAACCACAATCTTGTATCGCTGGTTATTGCCCGGAATATCGGAGCCCAGAGACTGGCTAACGTCCGCCGCATTGGAGGCGAAGACTTCAAAACCGGCTTCAGCCCGACCCTCAATGGTCAGTTCGCTCTTTTTATCATTCCAGGACGCCTTGCTAATCGTCAGCGTCGTGTTGTGCGCCGCCGATACCGGCCCCGCCGCCAACGCCAGGATGGCGCCGGTACAGGCAACCAGTGCCAGTGCCTTGTGTGCGATTCGTGAAAATGAAGTTCTAAACATTAGGATATCTCCCGGTTATTGTTTACGGCTCCGTCTGTGTACGGATTGCCCCCCTGGCAAACGGACCGCTTATATGTTTCCAGATAAGCGAACACTGGACATACAAGCAGGCACAATCCATGCCAGTTTCTATTGGCAACACAAGCTATTGTTTTAAATAGAATCGGGAACAAGACTAATTCAATAACATGCGACACCGTCATGACAGTCGCGTCAGGGCTGTCATGTCTTGTTTGTCATGAGGTCGCCGTTAATGCTGTCATTCGAACGAAGACAGTTTGTACACTTATGCAAACGGGTTTCAGTGGATGATTACAGTGACAACTCGCGCCGGTAACGGCGCTGACAAATTCTGCGGCGACAGGACCTCTCTACCGGCAGGCTGCTGAAAGTGATTCGATCAGTTCAGATTATAACGCTTGAGTTTCCGATACAGGGTGCGTTCGCTGACACCGAGTACCGCCGCGACCTGCCTGCGGTTGTCATGGTGCTGCACTAACAACTCAGCGATGTGCTTTGCCTCCACTTCATGCAATCCTTTGCCAGCCTTACCGGGTGATGCTTCTGTCACAAGCGGCTGGGCCTCCGCAGGCGCTTTCTGATTCCGGTCATTCCTGCCATGGGCAAGTTGTTGCAGCACGGTTTCTATCATAGTGTCATCAATCTCGCCAGCGCTGGAGTGTGTGGCGGCAATAAACAGGATGTTGCGGAGTTCACGCACATTACCGGGGTAATCATATAATTTGAGACGCTCTATGGCCGCCTGGGTCAGTTTGAACTTCTGATTCATGGTATGGCTGACCGGGCCCAGCAGATCAGGCGCCAGCACCTCGATATCATCCAGCCGTTCCCGCAGTGCAGGCAAGCGTACAGACAGACAGGCGATCCGATAGTAAAGATCCTCACGGAACCGACCGGCACTCACCAACTCCCACAAGTGCCGGTTGGTGGCACAAACAATGCGCACGTCTGCATTGCGAGTCCCTTTACCACCGACACGGCGATACTGCCCCGTTTCCAGCACTCGCAACAGCTTGGCCTGCTGGGACAGCGGCAACTCACCCACCTCGTCCAGAAACAGGGTGCCTCTATCGGCCTGTTCGAACAGACCGGTCCGGTCACCGACACTGCCGGTATAGGCACCGCGCGCATGCCCGAAGACCTCGGCCTCGAACAGGGGTTCTGTCAGTACCGTACAGTCCACGGTAAGAAACGGCTGTTCACGACGCATGGAATGACTATGAATAAAGTGCGCCGCCAGCTCCTTGCCGGTGCCGGTTTCTCCCTGCAGTAGTACCGGCGCCGATGCTGCTGCAATCATTTTCATCTGATCAATACAGGCAAGAAACGGGGGTGTCTGGCCAACCATGCGCCGGCCATTGACGCGGCGATCTTCAGGCCCCGAGAGCTGCTGAATCAGCTCACCCATATAGAGTTCGCCATTATTGCCACGCAGTGGAAAGGCAGTTACCCGGACCTGACACATCCGGTGGTCTGAATCAAAGTGGACGTGCAGGCAAGAATCAGATTTACCTATTTCGAACATATTGGCGTGCGGGCAGTCTTCGCCGGATTCATGGCAAGGTACCTCGCTATCGTGACTGACCTTGTAACACGGCAATCCAACGGCCTTGTCACAGCGTACGCCAAAGGTCTTTTCGTAGGCACTGTTGATTGCCAGTATGCGGTAATCCCTGTCGATCACGACAAACGGTTGTTCATGACTGTCAACCAGTGATTGCAACTCAACCGAGACCGGTGTAACCGGATCAACCAAATTAACGATATTGGAAATTGAATCTTTCATGATGCCCCCACGGAATCAGTAGTGTTGCATGTCTGCTGTCAATACTGTCAGTGAGTATAACATAATGTCGGGTTATACTTATGACATAATTGGCATGATTGACATGATTGACATAACAGATAACGATACTAAGCATGGCTATTCAAAACTTCACGAACGCTAACAATCGACTTTCCCGGTTGTTTAAAACCTGTATTCCGCTGGCACTGACCGCTGTTGCCCTGCTGACGTCACCGGCAGCCATGACGGAGGAAGCCGTGGATTCGGCTACTAACCCCGACGTGAAGATGGATGCCATCCTGCTTGAACTCAAGGCGATCAGACAGGTGCTGGAGAAGATTGAGAAACAGGGTGGACGCACCGCCAAGCGGCCTTCCAAACCGACGGTCGCCACGATGAACATCGAGGGTCGGCCAACCATGGGTTCCGCGGATGCCCCTGTCACCGTGGTGGAATTCGCCGATTACCAGTGCCCGTTTTGCCTGCGCTTCAGCAAGACCACGTTCCCCCATTTAAAGAAAAACTACATCGATACCGGCAAGGTGCGCTGGGTCGCCCTCAATCTGCCGCTGGCATTCCACAAGGACGCGCGCAAGGCAGCCCAGGGCGCGCTGTGCGCGGGCGACCAGGGCAAGTTCTGGGAAATGCGTGAAACGCTGTTCGAGAACCCGAAAGCAATTGGTGTGCAACACCTGCCCGGTTATGCCCAAGAGCTGTCACTGGACGTTGAAGCCTTCAATGCTTGCCTGAACAGCGACCGGCATCTCGACGCAATCGACAAGGATGCACAAGACGCCAGGGGTGTGAAATTGACAGGTACACCCAGCTTTATTATCGGGAAATCGGACAGCAAGAAGATTACCGGGAAGGTCGTTATTGGTGCACAACCAGTAAACGTGTTCAATAGTGCTATCAAACAGGCGCTGGAGCAGCAACCTTCGGACAATAAACCCTCTCAGCGCCCGTGATGATGCATGGCATTGCAGCCCATCCTGTTACCGCTCTCCCCGGTTGTTTCGCCATAGCCCTGAAGTTCATCATAGCGCTTGACCTGATCTTCCGTGAGCAGTTCTCTTGTACTAATGTGGGCCAGCAGATGCGTTAATCTGAGTTTTGCCTTAAGTGCGCCGATGTCAGTCACGACTTGCCTGATATTTTTTCCTGATGCCTGTCCCCATGCAAAGACCCGGTTAAGTCTCTGCTCCTGTTCTACCAGTTGTTTGCCAAGACGGATTGCCTCCGGGCGTGTTTCATCATAAAGCTTCATGGTGGCCTGTTGCTGTTCCGCGGAGAGTTCAAGCTTCGCTGCGAGTTCCAGTACCTGCCGCGGGTCGGGATAATGATTCAGCTCTGCCACACTGGCCATCCACATCGCCCGGCCATCCAGGTAGGCAGCCATCTGTTTCTCCGGAAGCGCAGGAATCCCGGTTCCCTCTCTGGCTGCCTCGGCGGCGTGAGCCGCCGCCCGGGCGGCCTCGACCGATTCATCAGCGGAAACAGGAACGCATGCGCACACGAATATGAGACTGAACAGCGCTGCTGTCAGTGGCTGAACCCTGCCTGTCTCACCGTGCTCTGACATCCCAATCAGTTTCCTGCCTTTTTTATCTTCACGCTCGAACCCGTTGTCATCGTGCCGCCCGGGCTTCATCCACCCAGGGTGACCATTTGAGCGGTAACCGGCTGGTCAGCCTTACTGCTGAAATCATGGTGTTCCGGTTTTCTCGCGATGGCTGCCAGGATGTCCTGCTTGATCCCGGCATCGGAACGCCCGTCACGCAGCGCACTGCGCAATGAAACCCGGTCCTCGTGACCCAGACAAAGCACCAGATCGCCGCGCGCTGTCAGGCGCACGCGATTACAGCTCTCGCAGAAATGCCTGGATACCGCGGATATCACCCCGACCTTTACATCACTGTCGCCGGCCTGATAGTAACGTGCGGGTCCCGGCCCGCGTTGTCCCTGCACGGGAACAAGCCGGGAACCGTAATGCGCGCGAATATGCTCGAGAATCCGGGCAGCCGGATAATAATGGACCATGTTACCGGCACCGGCCGTTCCCACCGGCATGGTTTCAATAAAACGCAGCTCCAGACCCCGCTCCAGCGCGAAGTCCAGCATGCTATCGATCTCGTGTTCATTGACCCCCTTCATGACCACCATGTTGATCTTTATCGGTGTCATACCGGCTGCCTGAGCGGCCTCGATTCCCTTGATGACGCAGTCGAGATCGCCACCACAGGTAATGGCCGAGAAATTATCCTGATCCAGGGAATCCAGGGAGATATTGACGCGCCCTATCCCCGCCGCTTGCAGCGGTGCCGCGAAACGTTCGAGCAAATGGCCGTTGGTGGACAGGGAAAGATCGGCAATCCCCGGCAGGCCGGTGATCATGGTCGCCAACCCTGCAAGATTGCGCCGCAGCAGCGGTTCACCACCGGTGAGCCGCACCTTGCTCACACCCAGTTCGGAAAACAGGCGGACCAGGCGAGCTATTTCCTCATGCCTGAGAAAGTCATGATGGCTGCCATCGACCACCGCACCGGCCGGCCGGCAGTAGAAGCAGTGGTAATTACAACGGTCGGTAACTGAAATCCGCAGGTAATCGATGCAGCGCCCGAACGAATCAACAAGGTTAGGCATGGCAGTAAATGGAAGTCGCGGCTAGCCGTTCTCGGCCTCGTACTGCTCCTGCACCCACTCGAGGTCATCCGTGACAAACTGTTCCGTGAGGGCTGCGAGATTCATGTAGAACGGTTCGTCAATCTTTTCCTGCAGTGCCTTGCAGAATTTTGGCACCCACAGACTGAGGTGCCGCTCCAGAAAGTCCTTCTGCGCATGCACATACTGCTTGCGGCTGTCGCCATCACCCAGCAGCCCCCTGCTGGCCTCCACTGCCTGATGACTGAGGAAATGCATGAACTCCAGTTCGTTCACGATATGGTCCGGCAACTCGTTGGTTTCCTTGTTCAGCTCCAGACCGAATATCTGGTATAACTTCTTCACTTCCCACTGCTGCATGGACCGTTCGCCCTCTCGCCAGGCAGTTTCGTAGGGCCTGCAGGCCTTTTTCTGGTTATGCCCATCGAGCACATTGATGTACAACGACTCGATTTCCGGGGCCAGCAGGTTCACATCTTCCCGGTTCAGTTCCAGATCGGGATACAGCGCTGCCGCGATTTCCCGGAGTTCGGCCTGTGCATCATGCAAATCCTTGCACGGAAACCCGAACCCCAGGGCAAGCAGCTTGTACAGCCGACTGCGGTTAACATCGACAAGATCCTCGTCCGTGAGCTTCGTCATTTCCAGTGCAGCTTGTCCCGACATGTTGTTCTCCTTTGCTTCTGTAGTCATTGCCCGGCAATCAAGGTGCGATGTTTATCGCTTCCCGGCCGCTGATCCACTTGGACCCGTTGCGCTGCTTGAACGCTCCATCATACACGGCATAGGACACATCGGTGGTCACACCAAGAGTAAACTCGAACTGATCAAGCGGATCAATCGCGGCCAGCGGACGACTCATTACCACCTGCCACATGCCTCCCGCGTAGCTGCTGACTGCCTGGATGTTGTCGTCGCCATCGGTATGGGTGATAGTGCCGATCCCACCCCCGAGCAGGTTCTGCACGCTGCCATATGATCCCTCGGTCTCCTGGGTCTTGTCCGCCGCATTCCAGAACCACATATTGGTCGGATTGGTCGGACTGCCCATCTGGCAAATGCGGTTGGCGTTGAGCATGATCACGGCGCGGTCGCCGAATTCCGACGGCTGATAGACCTCGCTGCTCTGGTCGACATCGGTCCAGGACATCAGGAAGGCGATGTCGGTGCCGTTGTGGATGGCCTTGACCGTCAAGCTCGGCTGGTTACCACTGCAGCTTTGCTCCGGCGGACAGGTATCATTGATATCGTCGCGCCAGGCCAGGTTGTAGCTGGTCGCTGCGGTGGCGTTCCACAGACCGTCATCCGGCCCGATGCCCAGCACGGTGCCGGTAACTCGGTTGACCGTCAGCTTATTGCCCGCGGTGCAGGCAGATTCGCCGGCACAGTCCGAATCGGCGCAGTCAATATTGCCATCACCGTCGTTGTCGAAGCCATCATTGCAGACCTCGTCGACAAGCTGGCAACTCAGGTCATCAACGTCGGTCAATCCGTTACAGTTGTTGTCCCAGGTATCTGTACAGGTTGGGTCACCAAACGGGCCTTCCGTCGCGTCCGGGTTGACGGCAGCATTATTGTCGTCGCAGTCCGTGGCTCCGCCGTTCGGACAGGAGGGATCGCCCGGACTGCCGTAACCATCCAGGTCGTTGTCGGTGCATGTGACACCGCCCTGACATTGCGGATCGTCTCCATCGGTCAATCCATTGCAGTCGTTGTCCCAGGTATCGGAACAGGTCGCGTCACCAAACGGGCCTTCTGTTGCGCCCGGATTGACGGCGGCATTATTGTCGTCGCAGTCGGATCGCTTATCGTAACCATCGCCGTCTCGATCCGGAGGGGCCGCAAAGGCGCCGGCGCTCATGCCCGCGGTGAACGAGAGACACACGAGGATGCAAAGGAGGCGTAACCAGTTGTGTTTCATCATAGACGTTTTCATGACTAGCCCCCTACGGTTGCGGTATGTCGTAACGATTATTGGAATTCAGGATGGCAAGGATGCCGTCCGGGTCGCCGTTAGCCCTGGCGTCTCGCAGGGTGGCGATGGCCGCATCGACTTCATCGCCAAACAGGAAGCGCAGGTAGGCCACCGGTATCCGTTCCACGTTTATCAGATTTCCGTTCGAATCGACCTGTGAAGGCCCCGAGAAGGGCGGTATATAGTAGACGTTGGGTCCGGTCTCGTACTCCGGATGCAGCGGCAGGGCCACCTTCAGGTCCTTGGCCAGCCTGTAGACATCCGAGGAAGCGTCGCTCACGAAACCCACATGGCGGACGCGGCCGGGGCATTGCACCGCACAGGCGGTGGCCTCGCCAGCTTCGATACGCGGGTAGCAGAAGATGCACTTCTCCGATTTCAGCGTCTCGCTGTTGAAGAAGACTTTCTTGTAGGGGCAGGTGCGCACGCACTGGCGGTAGCCGCGGCAGCGATCCTGGTCCACCAGCACGATGCCGTCCTCCTCGCGCTTGTAGATGGCCTTGCGCGGACAGGACTCCAGACACGCGGGCCGATCGCAATGATTGCACATACGCGGCAGATAGAAGTAGTAGCTGTTCGGGAACGTACCGTCACCCTGCTCCTCGTCCCAGTTGGACAGCCACTCCGGTTGCGGGTCGGCATCGACGATACCGGGATTCGGGGTCACGTTGTCCGGATCATGACCCAGGCGTGTCGGATAATCGAAATCGACGATCTGACCCTGGTCGCCCAGGCCGTAGTCGCTGTTTGCCGGGAAGATACCCGGGTCAGGTTGACCGCCCTGGAAGCCACCGCCCATACCTTCCCAGTTCCTCGGGTAACCCTCGCCGGGACGCGATTCAACGTTGTTCCAGTACATGTACTCGCGGCCACCCTTGTTGGTCCACAGGTTCTTGCAAGCAACCGTACACGTATGGCAGCCAAGACACTTATCAAGATTGATGAGCATCGCAATCTGATTGCCACCACCACCTCCACCTTTAGCCATTGCAGGTACCTCCAGTCTCGGTTACCCGGTTACCCGGTAACGCTGTTAACTTGTTTATTTGCTTAACCATTGTATTTTTCCACTTCAATTCACGTGCTCCGCTCAGGGTTCGACGTATTTCTCCACTTCAACCCGCGTATCCCGCTGCACGCCGGTAGGCCCCCAGTAGTTGAGCTTGAATTTCAGTTGACCGTAGCCCCCGGCAAGCTGGGTGGGCTTGATACGGATGCCCGTCACGCTGTTGAAGTTGGCCATCTGCCCCTTCACACCGACGTAACGCTCCCAGCTGTGAAACATGGTGACACGGCCTGCCTTCTCGCTTTCCATTGCCTTGACCCGGACGATGACCTGGCCGTGGTTGTTGTGCATCTTCACCCAGTCGTCATCCACCAGGCCGCGACTGGCCATGTCCGAGGGATGCATGTAGCAGATCGGGCCACCGCGATTGAGGCGCAGCATCTGCTTGGCATTTCGCCAGGTCGAATGGATGGCCCAGCGGCCGTGCGGGGTGTTGTAGAGCAGCGGGAAGCTCTCCTCCCCTGCTGCCAACACCGGCGGTTTATAGGTTGGCAGTTCCTCACCGGCCTCCACGAACCACTCGTGCTCAATCAGGTATTGCTGACGGCCGGTGAGAGTATGGTATAGATCCTTATCGCCTTCGGTGTGTTTCAGGAAGGCCGTGTAGGGCCGTCCCTCTTCGATATTGCTGGTCCAGTTAGTGGTGGCGTTGAAGCGTTGCGGCTGTGCCGTAATGCCCGCCATGGTCATGCCAACGGTCTCCGGGGCATTGTCGAGAATCAACTGGGCGGCATCGATATCCGCCGCAATGGCGCCATTATTGGTAAAATCGCTTGCCAGGGTCGACAGGTCACGTTCCCCGCCCGGCGCTTTCGAATCGTCGTAGGTGAGACCACCCGCCCGCTCCTCGATCTTCGCCGCCAGCGCCTGGAAGATCTGCCAGTCGGTTTTGGATTCAAACATGGGCGGGATCGCCGGATTGAACGGATGGCAGAAACTGTGCATGTCCGTGGTATTGAGGTCGTGCTTCTCGTAGTGGCTCGCTGAAGGCAGCACGATGTCGGCATAAAAAGCCGTGGTATCCATCTGGAAGTTGAGGTCAACGATCATGTTCAGCTTGGGATACAGGCTGGCCTCTATGTAGTTATTGCCCTTGGCCTGGTTGAACCAGTTGGCGCGCCAGATGAACATCATCTTGGGGTCCTTCACCGGAACCCCATTGGCTACGAAGCTGGCCTTGTCGTTGCCCATCGCCCCTTCGGGGTAAAGCGGCATCCAGCCATTGGCCACCGAGTCAAACATATAACCACGGGTGGTCTGACTCATGTCGGCGGCAGGTTGATCATCAAGTTCGGCATGTACATGGGTCCACAGGGTGGTGTTCTGGAAACGCTGAAATGCCGTGCCCAGCGGGAATGACAGCTTCCCTAGACCAGCACCCGGCCAGATCTTCTCCTGGCCCACGTAGTGGTTGAAACCACCGCCGTTCTTGCCGATGGCACCGAGCAGGCTCAGCATCAGCAGCATGGCACGGTTGTTGAGGTCGTTGTGGTACCAGTGATTGGTGCCGGCACCGTGCATAATCATCACCTGGCCGCCACTGCTGATACCGGCGGCGCCGATTTCATCGGCGATCTCGCTGATAACCTGGCCGCTTACGCCGGTCTCGGCCGAGACCAGTCCATATGGATCATTCGCTTGCAGGCGCGTCGCGAGGCGGTCAAATACCGTCTCTACGGTTACCGAGCCGCTCAGAGTGTCGACGTCGTAGCTACCACCGTTGAGCACTGGCGAGAGATTTCCCAGGTCCAGACCGCTATCAGGTGCCAGTTCAGGCTGACCACCGGACCAGACGTAGAACCGATCTTCAGCACCACCGGTGACCACATCGGCCTCACGCAGATACTTGCCGGTGACGGTGTCCACCAGGAACGGCATGTCGGTCTGCTCCTGCAGGTAACCCACGTCGTACTGGCCGCTTGCGATCAGGTGCTGGCAGATGGCCAGCGCCAGGGCCGCATCGGTGCCCGGTTCAACGGACAGCCAGCGATCAGCACGGATAGAACTGGAGGCAAAATCAGGATAGATAGCCAGTACCTTGCACCCGTTGTATTTTGCCTCGGTAACAAAGTGGGCATCCGGGATGCGCGTCTGCACCGGGTTCGAACCCCACAGGATCATGTATTTGGAATTCACCCAGTCGGTGGACTCGGCCACGTCGGTCTGCTCGCCCAGGGTAATGGGCGAACCGGGAGGCAGGTCGCAGTACCAGTCATAGAAACTGCAGGCCACGCCGCCAAGCAAGTGTGCCAGACGGATACCTGCCGAAAAGGAGACCGGGCTCATGGCCGGGATGGGCGAGAAGAAGGTAAGCGAATCCGGGCCACTGTCCTGGATATTTGCAATAACCTGGTCGGCAATATCGGTCAGCGCCGTGTCCCAGGAAATCCGTTCCCATTGCCCGGAGCCACGCGGGCCGGTACGACGCAGCGGGTACTTGATGCGCCGGTCGCCATTGACATACTCGGCGGTATAACAGGCGCCCTTGTTACAACCGCGCGGGTTAAGGTCGGGCAGTGCCGGATCAATCACGGGGAAGTCGGCGGCCTGCTCCTCGCGCATGATCATGCCGTCCTTGACATAGACTTTCCACGAACACGACCCGGTGCAGTTTACGCCGTGGGTGCTGCGCGCCACACTGTCCCAGGTCCATTCGTCACGGTACAGATCCTCCCAGCCCCGGTATTGCGGTGGATAGGCATAGGGATCGCTAACAACCTTCAGGCTATCACCAGCCAGTCCAAAAGCCTTGATGGAGGCCGCCGTGACCGTCGTCCCGGCCAGCATCTTCAGAAATACACGCCGTTTAATGCCCATCCCCTGTCCTCCTGTCACCGGACCAAAATTAGTTGAACTATCGTTATCCGGACCACGTACCCTGCGACACCACTGGCGTCACAGGCAACTGGTCATGGGTAATGATTCTGGCGGTTACTCCATACGGAATGAATGACCCGTTTGAGTCATAAATCTCGTCACATGGGTCATATTCGATAAAGTGCACCAGGCAAAACCGTACGAGGAAAACCTCCCTCCCTGGTCAGTTAATGTCACCAAAATATGCCAATAACGTCATATCGGCATTTACATATGTCATTTATGTCATGTTCGATCAGAACGATCTGAGCAGCCGTGATTTTACACCTTTAGATTCATCTGTTTATACGAAACAGATTTCTGGCACGTTTGGTGCATCCGAATATATCGTTACCGGGACAAGGCTGTTTGATAAACAACAAGGATGGGTTCCAGATAATGCATTAAAGGGAAACCAGATGATGAATGGCATGTACCAGGTCTTTGAACAGAGCACAGATGCTGTATTTGGCATTGATGGTGAGAAAAGAATCCGCTTCTGGAACAGCAGTTGCGAAAATCTGCTGGGACATACCCGGGAAGATATCCTGAATACCGCGTGCGCCGGGGTGCTGTGCAGCGTCGGCCTGCATGGAAACGCCATTTGTGGACACGATTGCCCCTTCTCCCAAAGGGCTAGCGGCAGGCCGGCGGCCGGGAATATCGACATGATGGTGGATCACGAGAACGGTAATTCCATTATGGTCAATGTGGGCGCTTACTACACACCGGCTGAATTACAGCAGAATACCGATAACGTTGGCGTCTTTTTCAGCCTGCGGCACATTAGTACCCGGCAACTGCTGCAACGGATGGCCAATACGAAGAATACCGATACACATCCCGACACATGTTTCAGTCGCCTGACGCCCCGGGAAAAACAATTGCTGAACATGGCGTCAGAGGGAGTGAAGACCGCGCAAATTGCCAAACAATTGTTTATCAGTGCCGAGACCGTACGCAACCATTTCAAGAACATGTTCCTGAAGCTGGGGGTACATAGCCGCACAGAAGCCGTTGGTCTTGCGTTACGCCATGACATAATCTGACGCCTGCAGTATTTCTCCAGTCACGCAGTACTGTCATTACTGACATCTACTGACACCAGAATTGGCACCTCTCTGCCAATTCTGACAGCTATCAACATAAGTCAGGCTGAACATGGATTTTATCTTTTCTGAATAACCTTAAGATATTCTTTACTATTTTAGATCTATTATAGATCTGGCACCGTTCTTGCTTTGTACGTAGATCAAATCGAAGTTCCAAAAAACGTACGAGGGGATCCACAATGACAAGCCTCACCAAAGACCTGCCTATAGGTGCACTACTCGCCTGCCTGACACTAATATTCGCAATCACTGCGCAAGCAGCTGGTGTTGTGCCTAACGAAATCAAGATGCCCGGCACCCAGCCGGGTGAAGTCGGGAATTTCGAGTCACCGGACAAGTGCGACAACTGCCACGCCGGATACAACCTCGACGACCCGGGCGCCGAACCTGCCACGGGCTGGCGCGGCGCCGCCATGGGTAACGCCGGACGTGACCCGGTGTTCTGGGCCACGCTGGCCATTGCCGAGCAGGACTTCGACGGCGCGGGCGATCTCTGCATCCGCTGCCACAGCGCCAAGGGTTGGTATGATGGCCGCTCCACACCGACCGACGGTTCCGGCCTGGCAGCGAGCGATGATAACGGCATCGACTGCGATACCTGCCATGCCGCGACCAACCCGAACAATTCCGACCCCATACTGCAGGGCATGATGAACTCGCCGTTTATCGCCAACTGTGAGCCCGATCCAAACGTCCCTGACAAATGTACGAAGACCGGCTCGGCTGGCGAAGGCTTCTACGGCAGCGGCATGCTCTCGCTGTGGCCTGACGTCAATGTAAAACTGGGACCATACGCTGAGGATGATGCCGAAGCACGCCACCAGTTCAGACAGTCAGCATGGCACCGCGACCCGGATTTCTGCGGAAGCTGCCACGACGTGTCCAACTCAGCGGTGGGTGACCTCGCCGGCAACCATGGCACCCAGAGTCTGGCGCCTACAGACGCAACAGTTATTTCAAGTCGTGATTTCGACTGTGTCGATGACAATGGCAACACCATCCTGCCGTTTCCCGAGGGCGGCGACCTGTCCGCAGTCGGCGGCGGCTGCCTGGGCGGCGCCATCGTCAACAAGGCCGCGTTCAACAACCCGCCGTATGCCTACGGCATCGTCGAACGTACCTTCAGCGAATACAAGTCCAGCCCGCTTTCAAACATGCGCGTTGGCCGATTCAATGAAGATCTCCCGCTCGACCTGCAGGTGGCGGGCGGTTCTCTTGAAGTCACCTACCAGGCCGCCATCGCGGCAGATCCGGGTGACCCAAATGACTCAAGCATAATCGAAGGTGACTATGCTGACGGTACACCGCGTAAATTCAGCTGCCAGAGCTGCCATATGCGCCCGACTACCGGCAAAGGTTGCAACAAGAACGTCAAGACACGGTCCGACCTGCCGCGCCATGACCACACCGGCGGCAACTACTGGTTCGCCAGCATGGCACAGTACCAGGATCGGCCTGACGTCGGTACGCTGCGTGTAGGCGGTGGTCTGAACAGCACCCAGCTGCTGGCAATGGACCTCGGCCAGGAACGCGCCACCAAGCATCTGCGTGAAGCGGGTGCCCTGTCGGTAACGGGCAACACCGTCACGGTCACCAACCTGACCGGCCACAAGCTGATCACCGGCTACCCTGAAGGACGCCGCATGTGGCTGAACATCAAGTGGTATGACAGTGAAGGCGCCCTGGTTGGAGAAGATGGCGCGTACGGCAGCCTGCAGACCGACATGGACCTCGACGGTGACGGTCAGGCCGATGCCGTGGAAACCATCCTCAAGCTGGATGGCACCAACACCGAGATCTACGAAGCGCACTACGCCATCACCAGGGAATGGGCTGTTATCGTGCAGGCCGTGCAAGACCCGGACTTCGCGCTCAGCTATGACCGCTTAACGGGTCTGCCAGACTGTACTGTCAGTCAGTTCCTGCTCGACGATCCCGTCCAGTATCCTGATTGCTCGGGCGACTACCATGAGACCTTCCATTTTGCGCTCAACAACTACGTATCCAAGGACAACCGCATTCCGCCGTATCAGATGAGCTACACCGAAGCCAAGAAGCGCAACGCACTGCCGGTGCCGGAAACCCGTTATACCAGGACAGGCGATACCTACGAGCACGCGGACGATGTATTGCTCAACCCGCCAATCGGTGCTGTCCATGCCACCATCGACCTGCTCTATCAGGGCACCAGCTGGGAATACATACAGTTCCTGCAGATGGCCAACACCGGGGAGAACGCGTTCCTCGGCAATCAGGGTGACGCCATGATGGATGCCTGGCTCAATGCCGACGTTGTCCAGAGTACCGGCGCGCCAATCACCGGCGTGCAGATGATCAACGGCGACTACAAGATGGTGCCGCCGGTGGTCATGTACTCGGTCGAATGGGGTACCCCGCCGGTCTGCAATCCGACCCCCGGCCAGGAAACACAGGAAACTTTCTGCACTGACGGTGTCGACAACGACTGTGATGGTTTTACCGATGCGTCGGATACCGACTGCCTAACAGGCCAGGGTTGCTCCATACACGAAGACAAGGGTAGCTGCAATAATGATCCTGTCTGTGACTGGCAGGGCAGCCCAAAGAACGGCCAGTGTGTGTCGAACGTCTGTACACCGGAAGGGCCGACGGAGCTGACCTGTGATGACGGTGTTGACAACGACTGCAACGGACTGGTCGACTGTGATGACATCGACAACTGCGGCGGAGATCCTGTCTGCGAGCAGGTCGACTGCTCGCAGTACAACGGCGACAAGACCTCCTGCAACGCGCAGGCCACCTGCAGCTATAGCAACAAGAACAAGGTCTGTAGCCCGATCTAGCCGGACCTGGTTAACCTTGAAGTAGAAAATCAACGGCCCGGGCGAACTTCTCCCGGGCCTTTGCATTTATCAGTTCGCATCAAGTTGATGCCTGCATGACTCAGCGTGCTGATGCGGTTCAGCAGAGTTCCAGGGTAGTTGCCTTGATAATAAGAAACACCGGGGTTTCCGGCTTGAGATCCAGTTCCTGCAGCGAGGCCAGCGTGACTTCCACGGCCAGTTCCACCGCGCTCCGGTCTACTGCGCAAAAGACCAGGTATTTCTTGCCGGCCGCTGCCACCCGCCGCACCACACCGGGCAGGACATTGCGGGCCGAGAGACCGTATGGCCGGGTATTGGATACGATAATGTCCCGGCTGCGCACGGCAATCATCTGCGCGCTTGCACCCGCCCCGCTCACCCGGGGCAGTGTCAGCAGCGGGCCATCGCCCTCAAGCCCGATACGGACCAGAGTTGCCTCGCCCTCATGACGCTCAAAGCGGCAAGGCAGTACATTTTCGACCAAATGCGCAAATTCCGCCGCATCACGGGACGCCTGCATCAGGGTAACCCGGGGTTCACCCTGGGCAATGACCTGACCATCCTGCAGGACCACCAACTCATCACACAGGGCCTGAACCTCAATTGGGTCGTGTGAGACCAATAGCATGGGGATGTCGAAGGATTGGCGGATCGTGCGCAGAAAGGGCAACAACTTGCGCCGCATACCCAGGTCGAGGGAAGCCAGTGGCTCATCCATCAGCAGCAGCCGCGGTCCGGAACACAGAGCCCGACCCAAGGCCACCCGCTGGCGCTCCCCTCCCGAGAGAGTGTCGACGTTGCGCTCCAGCAGGGCATCCAGTTCCAGCAAGGCGATCACTTCCTGCTGCAGGGCCTCGACATCCTGACCCTGGCACCGCGCCCGGCGCTGGCCAATAAGCAGGTTCGCACGCACATTCCGGTGTGGAAACAGCAGGGCATCCTGGGGCACATAACCGATATTGCGGCGTTCAGGCGGCATGAAGGCGCCCCGGTAAGAGTCCTGCCACAGCTGGTCACCCAGACGGAGCATGCCCTGCGCACTGCGGCGGAGTCCGGCAACAGTCTCCAGCAGGCTGGTCTTTCCGGAACCCGAAGCCCCAAAGATACCCGTCACATGCCGGCGCAGCTTGAGATCCACTGACAGGGTGAATCGATCGAGGGGCAGATTCAGCTTAGCCCGAATTTCATGGCCGTTGCTCAAGGGGATTTGCGTCTACGCGCGCCCCGTAGCGAAAGGAACTCGGCCGCCAGGATCGCACAAAAGCCGGTCGCCAGGGCAACGAGAACCAGGAAATTGGCCTCGTGATCGTTGCCGACCTGCTGGGCACTGAAGATGGCAGAGGCCAGGGTCTGGGTGCGGCCGGGGATGTTGCCGGCAATCGTGACGGTCACACCAAACTCGCCCATGGCGCGGGTGAAACCCAGGATCATCGCCGCCAGCAGGCCGCGTGCCGCCAGTGGAAAGGTGAAACGCAGAAAGGTTTCTACAGGTCCATAACCCAGAGTGCGCGCCATAGCCTCGTAGCGGTCATTCACCCCCTCGAAGGCGATCCGGGCAGTCCGGATAATCAGCGGCACCGACATCACCGCGCATGCCACGACGACCGCTTTTCCGGTCAACAGAATGTCCAGGTCGACACCCAGAATCTCCCTGCCGAGAATCCCGTCAGTGGCGAGCATCTGCAGCAACAGATAACCCACCGCAGTGGGCGGCAGGACCAGGGGCAGGCTCGTCAGGGCACTGACGAAGACCTTGCCGGGAAAGGAAAAACGTGCCAGCACATAGGCAATGAGCATGCCGGGTACAAAGACGATGGCCGTGGCCAGCGAGGCATATTGCAGCGTCAACAGCAGCGCCGTCAGCGAGGCCTCATTCATGGTTCTGCGGACCGGTAAAACCGTAACGACGGAACACTTCGGCGGCCTGCTCGCCGGTCAGGAAACGAAGAAACAGCCTGGCCTGCTCATGGCTGGATTCGTTGTCCACCAGGGCCGCGTAATAGAGGATGACGGGCGCATCGTTACCGCTCACCTCCTGAATGACGCGCACCTTGTCCGACATGGCCGCATCGGTGGCATAGACAATTCCCGGAATATCCCGATCGGCTTCCACCAGACCCAGGGCCGCGCGCACGTCAGGCGCCGGCGCAATGCGGCCGGCAACCGCGTCCCAGGCGCTGCCCTCGTCGCAGGGAAGTTTTTCCAGCCACTCCCTGGCATAGATTCCAGCGGGCACTGCCTCCGGATTGCCAATGGAAAGGTATTCAAAGCCGGGCGTGCAGAACAGTTCCCGGGGATTAGCCTTCAGGATACTGGCATGATTGGCGATGACCACGAGCCGGTTGCCCAGAACCGCCTGGTGCGAGCCGGGCACGATCCGCTCAGCCTGTCCCAGACGCCGCATCCAGGCTTTGTTGGCACTGAGAAAGAGGTCGGCCTTGGGGGCAGCAAGGAGTTGCTGGGCAAGCACATTACTGCCGGCGAAGTTGTAGTTGACGTGGATGCCGTGTTCCTGCTCAAAACGCGTACCCACTTCACTCATGACATCGCGCAGACTTGCCGCGGCAAACACCATGAGTTGCGGTTGCTGGCCCGAGTCGGGCGCACAGCCGGCCATGCAGGCGAGGAACAATGCACAGATGAATTTCGGTAGTCGCAGAAACATGTTTAGTCCATGGGTGAAGCGTGATAACGACCGAACACCCTATTCTCCAGATCAACACCAGCCTGGCAAACATTTCTACCATGCATTATTTCACCAACCTGTGAGAGCGCCCTCCCCGGCGCGATGAATCATCCCGTAATTACAGCTGCCTCATTAAACAACCCTGTGTATGTGTACCCTTGGCAGGTTTTCTTTCTTGATACAGGTTTTTTTTGCCAATAATGTCATTTGTCTGACAGACTGTATGTGACATACCTGACAAATTTGTCATGCTTCTAATCTGGACCAGGAGGAATGTGTAAGCTAACGTCCTATTCTGCCAGAAAGTTCCTGATTTACCCGTGCCTGGCATGAAGCTTGCCTTGTTCACTAATTATATGGAAAACACTATTCAGAAAAGATGGTCATGAGAAACGGCATTGCAGGAACCCTGTTACTTGTTGGCGGCCTGTTGCTGGCCATTGGCAGTCTGATGCTGGTTAGCACCAGCCACGCAGTCGATTCGGATTGTGAAAGCACGGTAACCTGCGATGAAATCCTCGACAAGACGGCTTGCAATGCGCGAACGACTTACCCTGGGGGTAATAAAAACAAGGTTTGCATCGCTAACTAGTACAGCACGGTTTCCAGGGACTGGAACCCCCCACTTTCCAGTTCCATCCCCAAGGGCGGATTATTCCGCCCTTTTTTTTTTAACAATATTACCTGTGTACAGTCTTGGGCTAAACAGCCTGAAACAGGTATGATTCGATTTTTAATCCACTAATCCGTGCGACTGCCTGTCGTTAATACAAATTAAAGACTGTGACCCAGAGCAAGAACAATACCAGACTCGAAGCCCATGGACTGGAATGCATTCGCGATGACCGCACCCTGTTCAGTGACTTGAGCTTCAGGCTCGAACGTGGACAGGCACTGGTACTGGAAGGCCGTAACGGCAGCGGCAAGACTTCGCTGTTGCGCATCCTGTGCGGCATCCGGCTGCCGGACGCCGGCCGTATCAACTGGTGCGGTGAAGAGATCAACCGGCTGGGTGCGGACTATCATGAACATACGGCCTACGTGGGCCACCGGGACGGTATCAAGCTCGACCTGACGCCATTGGAGAACCTCGCCATGGCCCGGGCGCTGGGCAAACCCAATGACACCACGCTTGAGGAGGCCCTGGAGAAGGTTGACCTGTACGGGTTTGAGGATGTGCTGACGCGCAACCTGTCAGCCGGCCAGCAGCGGCGCCTGGCGCTGGCGCGCCTGCTGGTCACCGACACCGTCCTGTGGATTCTGGACGAGCCGTTTACCTCACTCGATGTGCATGGCATCCAGGTCATTGAGGAACTGCTGGACCAGCACACGTCCCGCGGCGGTATGCTGGCGGTGACTTCACACCACGCCGTCAACCTTGCCAGCACCACTATCCAGCGCATCAACCTGTCCGAACTGGCCGCATGACCTCCGATTCCCTGCTCCGTGCCTTTACCCTGCTGCTGAAGCGTGACCTGACGCTGGCAATCCGGCACCGGGCGGAAATGATCAACCCGCTGCTGTTCTTCGTGCTGGTCACCAGCCTGTTCCCGCTTGGCATCGGCGCCGACCCGAAACTGCTGCAGGCAGTGGGCCCGGGTGTAATCTGGGTGGCAGCGCTGCTCGCCGCCCTGCTGTCGCTGGAAGGCATCTTCCGCTCCGATTTCGAGGACGGCACACTGGAACAGTTCCTGCTGAGTTCGCACCCGGTATCGGTGCTGGTGCTTGCCAAGGTACTGGCCCACTGGCTGATCACCGGCCTGCCCTTGCTGGTGATTTCACCGCTGCTGGGCGTGCTGCTGGGGCTGCCCGGCGATGCCATTATGATCCTGCTGGTTACCCTGGCGCTGGGCACGCCGGTGCTGAGCCTGATCGGTGCCGTGGGCGTGGCACTCACGGTGGGACTGCGCAAGGGGGGGATGATACTGTCCCTGCTCGTGTTACCATTATACATTCCGTTGTTGATATTTGCGGCCAATGCAGTGGATACGGCTGCTGCAGGCCTTCCGGTTACTGCCCATTTATCGCTGATCAGCGCGTTACTGGTGTTGTCCCTGAGCCTGTCGCCACTGGCAACCGCTGCGGCCCTGCGTATAAGTTTGAGTTGATATGTTCAATAACTTCTTTCACAAGATGGCGTCACCAAAATACTTCTACAGTATTTCCGGGCGCCTTATCCCGTGGCTCGCGACGGGCTGCGTTCTGCTGTTCCTGGCCGGCCTGTACTACGGCCTGTACAAGGCGCCGCCGGATTACCAGCAGGGTGATAGTTACCGCATCATGTTCATTCATGTGCCGGCCGCCTGGATGTCGATGTTCATCTATGTGGTAATGGCCGCTGCCGGGGCCATCGGCCTGATCTGGCATATCAAGCTGGCCGAGGTGATGGCCATCAGCAGTGCGGGCGTCGGTGCCTCGTTTACGTTTCTGGCGCTGGTTACCGGTTCGATCTGGGGCAAGCCGATGTGGGGCACCTGGTGGGTCTGGGATGCACGCCTGACGTCCGAACTGATCCTGCTGTTTCTCTACCTGGGTGTGATCGCGCTGTACAATGCAATCGACGACAAGCGCACTGCAGCGCGTGCCGTGGCTATCCTTGCTCTGGTCGGCGTCGTGAATATCCCCATCATTCACTATTCGGTCGAATGGTGGAATACCCTGCACCAGGGCCCGACCGTTACCAAGTTCGACAAACCCTCTATCCATCTCAGTATGCTGATACCCCTGCTGCTGATGGCGTTTGCCTTCAAGTTCTACTACGCTTTCGTGGTGCTGATGCGTGCACGCTGCGAGGTGCTGGAGCGCGAGCGTAATACCGGCTGGGTCAGGGAACTTGCGGAGACAAAATGAATCTGAATGAATTCTTCCACATGGGTGGTTACGCGTTCTACGTGTGGACATCCTACGGTCTGGCCCTGATCGTCCTGCTGGCCAATGTGATCCTGCCGCTGCGGCAGCGCAAGAAGCTGCTGGGCGACATTGCCCGTGCAGCAAGACGGGCACGGAGAAACACCACATGACACCCAAACGCAAGAAACGCATGATCCTGATAGTGCTCATGGTCGCAGGCATCGCTATCGCGGCCGGCTTTGCGCTCAAGGCCTTCAACGAAAACCTGATGTTCTTCTATACACCGTCCGACATCGTCGCCGGTGAGGCACCGGTCGATCATCCCATCCGCGTCGGCGGACTGGTCACCACCGGCAGCGTGAAACGCCAGGAAGACGGACTGACCGTACACTTTGACATCACCGACAACGCCGAAACGACCACCATCCGGTACACCGGTATCCTGCCGGATCTGTTCCGCGAGGGTCAGGGTATCGTGGCGCTGGGAGAGCTTGGCAAGGACCGGATGTTCGTCGCCAGCGAAGTGCTGGCCAAGCATGACGAAAACTACATGCCACCGGAAGTGGCCGATGCCCTGAAAGCCACCCATGAGGCAGGTACCGCTGACACAAACACCAACGGAACCGATCCATGATCCCGGAACTTGGTCAATTTGCCCTGATCCTGGCGCTGTGCATGTCGCTGGTGCTGGCGACCGTTCCCATGATCGGCAGCCTCAACAACACACCCGGCTGGGTCGCGCTGGCACGCCCGGCGGCTTTGGGACAGTTCACCTTTCTGATGATTTCCTTTGGTTGCCTTGTCAATGCCTTCCTGACCAATGACTTTTCCGTGCTCTATGTCGCCCAAAATGGCAACTCCCAGCTGCCGGACATCTACAAGATCTCCGCCGTCTGGGGCGCCCACGAGGGATCACTGCTGCTGTGGGCCCTGACCCTGGGCACCTGGACCGTGGCCGTCTCGCTGTTCAGTCGCAAGCTGCCGGCCGAGGTGCTGGCGCGGGTGCTGTCGGTGATGGGCATGGTCAGTATCGGCTTCATATCATTCCTGCTGTTTACCTCCAACCCGTTTGAACGCATCTTCCCGGTGCCGCTGGAAGGCGGCGACCTGAACCCGCTGCTGCAGGACTTTGGTCTGGCGATACACCCCCCCATGCTCTACATGGGCTACGTCGGCCTGTCCGTGGCCTTCAGTTTTGCCATCGCGGCGCTGATTGGCGGCAAACTGGATGCGGCCTGGGCGCGCTGGTCCAGGCCCTGGACCCTGATCGCCTGGGTGTTTCTGACCCTTGGCATCGGCCTGGGCAGCTGGTGGGCCTACTATGAACTGGGCTGGGGCGGCTGGTGGTTCTGGGACCCGGTCGAGAATGCCTCGTTCATGCCCTGGCTGGTGGCCACGGCCCTGATCCATTCACTGGCGGTGACCGAAAAACGCGGCGCCTTCAAACGCTGGACGGTGCTGCTGGCGCTGACGGCCTTCTCCTTGAGCCTGCTGGGCACCTTCCTGGTGCGCTCCGGCGTACTCACCTCGGTGCACTCCTTTGCCGCCGACCCGGCACGCGGACTGTTCATCCTGATCTTTCTGTGCATTGTCATTGGCGGTTCGCTGCTGTTGTACGCCTGGCGGGCGCCTGAAGTCACCAGCGGCGGACGTTTTGACCTGTTCTGCCGCGAGACCCTGTTGCTGGGGAATAACGTACTGCTGGTAGTGATCACCGCCTTTATTCTGCTGGGGACACTGGCACCGCTGATTTACGACGCCATGGGCTGGGGAAAGATCTCGGTCGGGTTCCCCTGGTTCACCACCATGTTTGTCATCTTTACGCCGTTTCTGGTCATGCTCATGGGAATCGGCCCCCTGGCCCGCTGGAAAAAGCAGGACCCCGGCGCCCTCGCCCGGCAACTGCGTCTTGCACTGCTGGTGAGTGTTGGCGGCGGTATCCTGCTGGCATTACCGCTATTCCATGAAGGCAATATCTGGATCGGTCTCGCCGTGATGCTGTCACTGTGGGTGGTCTCGTCACTGGTGCTCAGCCTGCGGCAGCGTTTCAAATACCGCAAGGGACTGGCCGGCCTACTGCGGGATTTCGGCGCACGCGGCAGTGGCAGCTACTACGGCATGATCATTGCGCACTTCGGCATCGCCGTCTTTATTATCGGGGTCACCTTTGTCACCCAGTTTGATGTGGAACAGGACATCCGCATGTCACCCGGACAGACGGTCGAACTGGCAGGACACACCTTCCGCTTCGATGGCGCCGAGGCCGTACAGGGCCCCAACTACCGCGCCGACCGGGGCACGATTCGGGTATTCAACAGCAGTGGTCAGGAAGTCGCCGTGCTGAATCCTGAAAAACGCACCTACCTGGTACAGACCAAACCAATGACGGAAGCCGGTATCGACCCCGGTTTCACCCGCGACATCTATGTCTCGCTGGGAGAAACACTGGGCAACGGTGACTGGAGTCTGCGCCTGTATTACAAACCCTTTGTACGCTGGATCTGGCTCGGCTGCATCCTCATGGGTCTGGGCGGCCTGCTCGCTGCCACCGACCGGCGCTATCGTATGGCGGCCCTGCGCAAGACCGTCGCGGAACCGGTCGCCTCCAAACGGCTGGCAACGGAGGGCCGCGTCTGATGACACGCTACCTGCGCTACCTGGTACCACTGGCAATCTTTTTTATTCTGGTTGCCTTTCTTTACCGGGGACTGAGTCTCGATCCCAAGCGGGTGCCGTCCCCGCTGGTCGGCAAACCGATGCCGGCATTTGTGTTACCGCGTTTACAGGACCCCGCTGCCACCATTAGCGACACCGACCTCAAGGGCAAAGTCTCCATTCTGAATATCTGGGCGACCTGGTGCGTCTCCTGTCGCGCAGAACACGAAGTGTTATTGTTGCTGGCAAAGACCGGCAAGGTCGATATCTATGGCCTGAATTACAAGGATGAACGTCCCAAGGCACAACAGTGGCTGCTGCAACTCGGTGACCCCTACGCAGCAAATGCCTTCGATGCCGATGGCCGCACCGGCATTGACTGGGGTGTTTACGGCGCACCGGAGACCTTCATCATGGATAAACAGGGGATCATCCGCCACAAGCATATTGGCCCGCTTACAGTCGACGCCCTGAACAATGAAATATTGCCACTAATCGCAGAGCTGCAATCCACCCCATGAAAAGTGAAACGCTGATTAATTCATCATGCCGGCGCATGCCGGCATCCAGTGCATTGAAAACCCTGGATCCCGGCATGCGCCGGGATGACGATAAAATAATTACTCAGGGCATCCTGAAAACACTGGTTGCTGTTCTGACGCTATGCCTGCTGCTAGGCGCCAGCCTGGCACAGGCCGGCGTCACTCTGGAGTCCTTCAAGTTTGACAGCAAGGCTGAAGAACAGCACTTCAAGGACCTTATTGAAGAACTTCGTTGCCTTGTGTGCCAGAATCAGTCACTGGTGGACTCTGATGCCGAACTGGCCCATGACCTGCGCGCCGAAGTCTATGACATGGTTCAGGCTGGCAAGAATGACCAGGAGATTGTCGAATTTCTTGTCGCCCGCTACGGTGACTTCGTGCTCTATAATCCGCCGATAAAACCGTCCACTTACCTGATCTGGTTTGGCCCTTTCGTGCTGTTGCTCATTGCCGGCCTGTTGTTGCTGCGCAGTATACGCAGACAGCAAAAAGTGCCGGCTGCCGAAATTTCGGCCGAGGAACGTGAACGACTGAATACCATCCTCGGCAATACAACAACCAGCCAGGACAAAGACCAATGACCGTCTTCTGGAGTCTCGCCACCGTCATGGTGATGGTGGCACTACTGTTTGTATTGCCACCGCTGATGCGCAAGCGCACAGTGTCCGTCGTTACCCGGGACGATCTCAACACAACGGTCATCAAGGAACAGCTTGCTGAACTGGAGGCCGACCTGACTGCCGGCAAACTTGACAAGACCCAGTATGATGCGGCTCGCCAGGATATTGAGCGAGAGCTGCTCTATGATCTTGGCTCCACCGAAAGCGAGCGGACGATAACACCCGAACGCAATGGCCGCTGGCTTACGCTGCTGTTAATTCCCGCCATCCCCCTGTGTGCGGTACTGTTTTATCAACTCATGGGCTCTGCGGAGCTAATTGACCGGTTGCAGCAGGCACGATCTTCACCGTCACAAGCAGCACAGCCACAAGCAGCACAGTCACAGCAGGCAGCCTCGATAGAGGAAATGGTGGCCAAGCTTGCTGCACGCCTGCAGCAACAACCGGACGACCTGAAAGGCTGGGTGATGCTGGCCCGCAGCTACAGCATCATGAAACGCTACAACGAAGCCGTGACCGCCTATGAAAACGTGCTGCGCCTGGGTGGTGAGAATGCCGCCCTGCTGACCGATTATGCCGATGCCATGGTCATGGCCAGCGGCGGCACCTTCACTGATGATTCCGGTGCACTGCTGATACGGGCGCTGGAACTCGACCCGGGCAACGTCAAGGGCCTGTGGCTCGCCGGGCATTGGAAGAATCAGTCGGGTGCGTATACAGAGGCACTTGAGTACTGGCAGCAGGCAGCCGCGAAGCTGCCGGCCGGCAGTGAAGATGCCGCCGTGATCGCTCAACAGATCAACAGGCTTCAGGGTCAACTCGGTATTGACACAGAAACTGCCCCCGCCACAGTAATGGCGGAGTCAGCCACCACCGCAGCCGTGGACAGTGCCAGTAGCGCAACACTGAGCGTGCACGTCGCCCTGGACCCGGACCTTGCTGCAGCGGCCGCTGCTGAAGACACCGTGTTTATCTTTGCCCGCGCAGCGCAAGGGCCACGCATGCCGCTGGCCATCGTTCGCAAGCAGGTAAAAGACCTGCCCGTTACCGTGACACTGAATGACTCAATGGCAATGACGCCGCAAATGGTGCTGTCAAAGTTTGATCAGGTCACCGTCGGCGCCCGGGTTTCAAAGTCAGGCGGCGCGATGCCACAGAGCGGTGACCTGCAAGGTACCGTTTCACCTGTAGCCACGCAGACGAAAGAAGAAATTCAAATAACGATTAACAGCAAGGTACCCTAGATCATGCAACGGCTGCCAGATCACGGCCATGTTGAATAAGGGTGTGCAATCAGGTTTGCATTGTAGTAGCGCGGGTCGTCTGTCACTTCTTCTCCAACCCAGTCAGGTAACACGATAGCCTGCTCTTCCGCGTCAAGTTCCACCTCGGCAATGATCAGACCCGCATTGTCGCCGTCGAACTCATCAACCTCCCAGGTCAGGCCCTGGTGTTCAATCCGGTAACGTGTTTTTTCTATCAAGGGACGTTCACAGAGATTATCCAGCATCTCGCCAGCCTCATCGGCCGGGATTTCATATTCGTACTCGGCGCGCGTGGCGCCGACAGTGATGCCCTTGATAGTGAGATAGCCTTTATCCCGGATTACCCTTACACGGACAGTACGTTCTGCTACCGTGGAGAGATAACCCTGCCGGTAAGGAACCCCTGTCCCCTGCGTGCGCCAGCCGACACCCCTGACCCGATATTTTCTTTCAATCTCCCGGGGCATCAGTTCAGGTACTGCTCATCATCCGGTTCTGGCGGAAACCGCTTCATTAATTCCCCGATAACAAGATCCAGTGCCGCACGTACTGTATCTTCGATATACCAGTTTTCTATGATGGTTATCTCTGCCTTGTCTGCTTCATCCAGCAACCATGATTGCAGATTCCAGATATCATCCAGATTCTCCAGGTAGTGCGCGGCAAGCTGCTTGTTTTTTTTACGGCCATGTCGTTCAAGCTGTTTCCGCAACAATTCCTTTTTCATGCAGGCAAGCTTGATCGGGATAACAACAGCCTCGTCCTGCCTGGCCTGAAGACCCAATTCTGTGGGTACCACGTGGACACCTTCCAGAATCAGATGCTGTCTTTCCTCGATGGCGCGGTCAATGGTTGATTCCAGTGCCAGTTTCATGGCGGAAAACTGTGAAAGAAAACCGGCAATGACCTGACCTTCAGTGGCCGACCCGCTCCCGTCCGCATTACCCGGCAGACCACGCCAGGCCTCGAAGCTTGAATACTTCAGGGTAGGCACCATCTGCGGTGACAGGTAGGAGCGGATGATCTCTCGCATCATGTCCGTGGACTGGTGACGTGAAATATCCAGTCGATAAGCGAGTTCGGATGATACCGTGCTCTTGCCACTACCGGTAATACCGCCAATCAGGATAATCAGGGCCATGCCGCTGTTCTCAAAGCGGCGCCATGACAGATAGCGGTCAGCCGCTTCCGGGGAACAGTGCTCATGCAGGCATCTGTGTATAACCCGCCGCAGGGCCTTGTGGTCAATTTCCCGGTGACCTGTTTTTCTCAAATTGGCCAGAACCTTGCGCGCGCCCTGCATGGCCATCTCCGGTGTTATGGCACAGGTTTCCAGTGAATGCGCCAGTATGCCTACAGAAAAGGGGACGCTGCGTGTGGGTGCGTGCACGATGATACCGGAATCACCGTGGGGCTCGGCTTCATAGAGCTCGCGCTTTTGGCTGCCGTGTCGTTCTTCCAGCAGCACGGCCACCCTGCCCTTCAGTTCAGTACTTGTAATCTCCCGTCCTTCCTGCAGCTCATTGCGTACGGCCTGTGCCAGTTCATAGGCATCTTCAAATGCAAGCCCGGTCTTGACCAGAGACCGCACCAGGATCCCGCGCAGAAAAGGGGTGCGGTCACCTTCGGACTCCTTGATGACAATTAACTTTGACATGATTACAACATAATCAACCGGGATCGGGCTGAAGAAGTACTCCGTCTATTTTTCTGCGACAAGAAAACAAATCCACCCTGGATCTGCATCGCCCACGGTAGCCGGTGAATAGACATTGGTCCCCTCTCCGGTCTCCGGGTCAGTCCCCTCCCAGTACACCGTAACCTTTGAAAAACCTGCCTCATCAAGAAGTTCACGCAGCTCAGGCAAACTCCACAGACGCCACTCATAGCTAAACGCCTTCCTCAACTTTGACCCGTCAGGGAATCCGAAATGGATATGACAGACCATGTGTCCGTCAACAGGATTATAGCGAGCATGCTCCCAGATGTACTTGAAGCCCTTGTACTTGCGCTTGTCCTTGAGTTCCCGATAGGCATCTGACCCCCCGAAGGCATCCATAAATAAAATACCGTCTTTGGCCAGCGCCTTGTGCACATTGCGGAAATAGCCACCCAGCTTCTTGCGTGTCATAAGCAACTGGTAACTGAAATTCATGGCCAGCACCACATCAAGCGGCTTTGCTGTTTTCAGCTCGCATACATTTTTCTCAATCAGGCTGACCCGCAGGCGCTCGTCCGGTTTCAGACGGGACAGGTTATGTTTACGTCCCCATGACAGCACTTCCGGATCGAGATCCACGCCAATGGCGGTATTCCCCTTGTCACGCCTGACCCATTCACAGCACATACTGGCAGTACCGCAGAAGTCCTCTCGTACATGCCGGGGACGCCGACCACGTAATTTCCGGAAGGTCTTGCTTACGAATTTGTATTCAAATGCAACATTTTGCACCGATTTTTCATACAGGACATGCCGGTCTGCCCTTTCAGCCATGGATTTCTTCTTGCGGCGCTGCTGGTTCTTGATTTTTCCAGCCTTTGCTTTCATTGCACTCATGGCAGACTATTATGACACAATGACAAATGGATCGGGGCATCCTATACTTTAGTAATAAAAACAGGGGGCCATCGTTATGTGGCATTTTATGGACAACAAATTTTCCGCACTGCGGGATACCTTCCAGCGTAACGGCCAGGGGAAAACACCTGGACGCAGCAGTGCCGCTGATGTCCTCAACACCGTGGAAAACGTGGTGGATGGTACGGACAGCAAGATCCGGCTGGTACCCGGCTATAAAAAGAAACTGCAGAATTATATTCGAGGCTCGCTCGAACTTGCTGATGATCTCGTCAACCAGATGCCTGCAGCCATTGAAGTCAGCAGCAGTACTTTTGTCTCCGACCCCTATGTGAATGCCTTTTTCACGAATGTCACGGATTTGCAATCGATTTTCAGTCACAGCTCCGAAGTACAGGATTATATGGAATCCTGCCATGACAGTGATACCCGTTGCTGCGCCCTGTTATGCATGCGTCGCTCAGAGAAAACCGTCATGGGAATGGAACTGTCAGGCAATATGCTGAAAAAGGATGTCTTGCAGACTGCAGTCAGCTTCTCGGATCACAGGGTTTATTCACCCGCCCCGAGTGAGCCTGAAACACGGGAAGGACTCAAGAACTGCCTGTTCCAGGGCCTGGTGACAAAAGCGCTCGAGCAAATCGTGCAACTGCGGTTTGCAAGCGACCAACTGCAAAGCAGGCATCAGATGCTGCACGCGAGGCTCAGACACTACAATCAAAAAGCAGGTGAAGCGGGACAAGGCACCCCAACTGCCGTCAAACTTGCATACAGCATTGAAGAGACCAGCCTGGAACTGGGAAAGGCCGAGAAACAAATGATGAATAATCCACTGCTGACCCCACAAGTAATGCTGGAGCAGGTAATGGACGTGTTCAGCAAGCCGGAAGATTTTGTCAGTGTCAGGAATTTTCCACTCAGGCTCAACAAGATGGGCGTCAAGATCAGCGACGATTCAGCACAGGCAGTCAACGAACTCAACCTGACCGAAGTAACTTTTGGCAATGACCTGCCCCGTGTGGTCACACTGGCAATGTTCCCTAAAAGAGAACTGCTTGACAGGACAGTGTTTTCACTCAGCTAGCATACCGGCATGGCGTTCCACTTCCAGCAGAAGGCCTGCGCCCTATGGCGTCTTTTCGTTTTCCAGTGCCTTTTCAGTGATCGTTTCATAGAGGTGTACTACATACGAGCAAAATGACTGCCATTCCGGATGCCGGTCTATTAACTGTTTGCTCTGCTGGGCATCGTCTATCACCGTTTCCAGGAATTTAACATCCCCTTCGCCCAGCACTTCGCCTCTGTCAACCTTCTCTTTGAGTGCCTTGAGCCTTGGAAGTCTCTGTTTTTCGAATCTCTCGATGAGCGCCAGAATGACGCCATCTTCATCAGATGGTTCAGCCATGTTCTCCCCCCTTTTCCTACGCCGGTTCAACCCGCAACTTCACAACAGCCCGGTCGGTTGCCTCAGTTACCGTAAATTTAAATCCCGATTCCACAATGGACTCCCCTTCATCGGGAATATGGCGTAACCGAGCCATCATCAGACCACCAATAGTATGTGATTCCACGGCCGGCAGACTGGTGCCAAGCAATTCGTTGACTTCAGAAATGGGCAGGCGCGCATCCATCAGGTAAGTCTCTTCATCCAGCATTTCGAAAATACGTTTCCGACGTGGCAGGTATTCCTCGAAGTCATACCCGACATCTATTTCACCAACCACCTCTTCCAGGATATCTTCCATGGTGATCATGCCGATCGCCGAACCGAATTCATTCACCACAATGGCCATGTGATCATCGCGGTTACGCAAAATGGGCAGCAACTGATCGATCGTCTGGTAAGGAGAAACATAGTGGGCCGGCTTGATGAGTTCCTCCAGGGGACGATCCGGCAGTTCCTGGTCCATCAGATCCCAGGTTGTCAGTGTAACAATACCCACGATATTGCTGATATTCCGGCTATATACCGGGAGCCGGTTATAGCCACGCCGACGTACCAGGGTAATGGCACTGCGGGTGTCCCGGTTGCGGTTGATCGCCGTCATCTCGGCTACCGGTATCATGGCCTCGCCTACCGAGGTTTCCGCGAAACGAATGACACGCTTGATGCGTACACGGTCAAAGACGTCTACATTGGCCCCGCGTTCGGCCATGTCCACCACCATGCGCATCTGTTCCCGGGTAATAAAGACAGTCTGCTCGGTCTTGCCGCCGCCCACGAGACGCGCGACCAGACGTGCGATGCGTGAAAAGACAAACACAATGGGATAGAACAGTATGGAAAACACCCGCAAGGGATACACCATCATCGGTGCAATCTCGTTGGATTTCTGCTGAAACACACTCTTGGGCACAATCTCGCCCAGCACCAGGAACAGGGGCGTAAACAACAGCACGGCGTACAGGTCGCCCAATTGGCCGAACGAGCGAATCATCAGCATGGTCCCGAGCGTCGTCAGAATAATGGTCGCTATATTGGTCCCGACCAGTGTAGTGCCCAGCAATACATCCGGCGTCTCGAACAACTTGAGCACCAACCTGGCACCGCGGTTTCCCTGATTCGCCTTGTGGTGCATCTTGAACTTGTCCGAGTTAACAAGGGCGATTTCCGAGCCCGAGAAAAACCCCTTCAGCAGCAGGAGCAACACCATCACCAGTAATATAATCAGAAAATCCATAAGCGCTTCTCCAGACCTCAGTGAATCACCTTGTGGTCAGGGTCGTTGTCTGCACCACCCGTGCCGGCAGACCCGGGTGGGGTATCATCATTGATTAATTGATTGTCAGCAGTGACGTCTTCATCGCCATCCGAATCAGGCATCCCGTCATTGTGATATCCATCTGACGCTGCTTCTGTATCAATGGAGTCAGCCAGTGCTTCTGCGGCAAACACCTCATCGTCCCGGTTGCCACGGCTCACCCTGACGCGTGCAATCCGGTGTTCATCCATTGCCAGGACGGTGATACTGATATCTTCAATACTGATGCTGTCGCCAACCCTGGGCAGGCGGTCCAGGTGCCGGAATGCGACACCGCCGATGGTCGTCATGCGGGGGTCCTCAATCCCGAAGTTACTCAGGTTATTGAAGTCTGTCAGCTTCATATCACCGTCCACCTCATAGGCGTCCTCGTCACGTTCGTGATACAACTCCTGCCCCTCGACATCACCGGAAATCTGACCAAAGATAAAGGTCAGAACATCTTTCATAGTAACGAAGCCCTCGACCCCGCCGAACTCGTTCAGCACTGCCGCGGCACGGGCATTGTTTACTGTAAAAAAGTCAAACATCTCATCGACTTTCTTGGTAAGGGGAACCACCACCGGTGAATGCATAATGTCATCCAGCCCCAGTGACATCAGGTTGGTTTCATCAAGTACCAGCCGCAGGATATCCTCGGCATGGACAAAGCCAACCAGGTTATCACGGTGTTCCCTGAAAACCGGGACCCGCGGATGACGGAAAGTGCGGAACCGCTCGACCATTTCAGGTACTGTCATCTCCGCATTAAGAAAGGCCGTGCGCGTCCGCGGGGTCATGATCTCGACGACTTCCGTATCCCCCGCTTCCAGCAGGTTGTAAATCAGGGCACGCTCGGTTGCATTGAGTTCCCCTTCCTTGGCGACCTCCTCCACCAGCGTGCGGAATTCGTCCAGTTGCAGAATATTCTCGGCGGCTTTTTCCTCGCCGACGATCAGAGTGGTAATGCGGTCGGCAACACTGCGAATCGCCCACACCAGTGGCGCAATCAGCCTGACCCACACACTCATGGGTGTGGCCACTATCCCGGTGCTGACTCGCACAGGATTCGATACCGAAATGGTCTTCGGCGTCACCTCGCCAAACAGCAACAACAGGGGAACCATGACCAGGACACTGATCCAGCCCGCACGCTCCACACCATAAAGGACCACCAGTATCCCCGTCATATTGGCAGCCGCCGCAATGTTGACCAGTTCATTGCCACAGAGAATGGAGATAATCAGCCGCCGCGGCTGATCCAGCAAGGCATGCAGGGTCTCGGTATGGCGGTTACGCTCCCGGCGAAGTTTCTGCAGGTCCAGACGGGACAGGGAGAACAGAGCGGTTTCCGAGCCGGAAAAGAAGGCAGAACCACACAGCAACATCACCTGGATACCCAGGCGAAAGATCATATCGGGTTCTGCCAGGCGCGCGGTATCAAAGTCAAAAAACGCCTTAATGGCACCCCATTGCTGAATTATTTCCTGAATTATACTTTCCATTTGACTTATACCCGGATAGCCCCAGCGCTCCCCTGTGCCACCTGTCCGCACAGGCAGCAGCCATACATGCATCCCGAATCGCTAAACAAACGAGGACCAATAGGTTACATTATCAGCAGGAAACCTCCATATATTTGATGCGGATCAATTAACCTGTCATTTTAAACTGATAGATTCGGTGGCCAGCCCATGAGAGACAATAGAAAAAATGGATAAACCCGTAACCAGAAAGGGTCGACCCGCATCATCAACTCTAAGCAGCACAGCCCGTCCCGGGACCCGCAAAAAAGCGGCTACAAAACGTACCCGACCCACAGGCAAAAACACGACTGCAACACGCACTACACAGACGCCCAGGATCAACCTGGATGATCCGTCACTCTACCTGAACCGGGAATTGACCTGGCTGGAGTTCAATCGCCGCGTACTGCACATGGCTGCGGATGATGCCACCCCCCTGCTGGAACGCGTCAAGTTCCTTGCAATCGTCAGCGCCAATCTCGATGAATTTTTCATGAAACGTGTTGGCGGGCTGAAACAGCAGATCGCTGCCGGTATTCGCACACCATCGGTTGATGGCCGGACACCGATGGAACAACTCCGGGAAAGCCAGGTGGTCGTGCGGGATACTCACCAGGAGCAGAACCGGATTTACCGGCAACTGCACGAGTTACTGGATGCACAGGGCATACGGCTCAGCCGTTATACCGAACTGAAGCCGGGTGAGCGGAAACTGCTGCGGGACAAATTTATCACCAACATCTTCCCGCTGCTGACACCCCTGGCCATGGACCCCGGACATCCATTTCCCTTTATCTCCAATCTCGCCCTGAATCTGCTGGTTTCACTGCGCTACCCGGGCGGCAGCGCCTCCCACTATGCCCGTGTCAAGGTGCCCATGGTGAAAGGGATTGCACCACGGTTTTTGCATGTTGATGACAGCAACATCTATGTGAAACTCGAGGACGTTGTCAGCAACAACCTGGACCTGTTATTTCCGGGAATGGAGATCACCTCCTGTGAACTTTTCCGGGTTACCCGCAATGCCGTCGTGGAAATAGAGGAAGAAGAGGCGGATGACCTGCTGGCAATGATCGAAACCGAGTTGCGCGACCGTCACTTTGCACCCATCGTCCGCCTGCAGGTCGAACAGGACATGAACCCGACCCACCGGGGCATGCTGGCCGCCGAACTGGGGCTCGATGAGGCAGCCGATGTGTTCGGGGTTGAATCGATGATGGCCATGCGCGATCTGTTCACGATCGCCGGCCTGGACTTCCCCGAGTTGCATGATGCACCCCACAAACCGGTAGAGCATACCCGGCTGGTCCATGACTCCCGCAATATCTTTCACATCATCCGGGAACGTGGCGCCTTGTTGCTGCAGCACCCCTATGAATCTTTCAGTACCAGTGTGGAACGCTTCCTGCGCACTGCAAGTGAAGATCCCAAGGTACTGGCCATCAAGATGACGCTGTACCGCACATCGGAAGACAGCGAAATTGTCGACTCACTTGTCAATGCATCGCGCAACGGCAAACAGGTCGCTGTACTCGTTGAACTCAAGGCGCGTTTCGACGAGGCGGCGAACATACGCTGGGCACGGCGCATGGAACAGGCCGGCATCCATGTCACCTATGGTGTCGTCGGACTCAAGACGCACAGCAAGGTCATCCTCGTGGTTCGCAAGGATTACAATGGCCTGCGCCGCTATGCCCACATCGGAACCGGCAATTACCACGCCGGCACCGCACACCTGTACTGCGATCTCGGCATGCTGACCTGCGACGAAGCCATCGCCAAGGACCTGACCGAACTGTTCAACTACCTGACCGGCTATTCACCTCCACCGAGGTATCGCAAGATACTGACCTCCCCGTACACCCTGAAAAAGACCCTGATTGAAAAAATCGACCGGGAGATCAAGAACCATTCGCCGGCGACTCCGGGTCTGATTCAGTTCAAGATGAATGCACTGGAAGATGTGGACATCACCCGGGCCCTGTATCGTGCCGCCCGGGCGGGTGTCAAGGTAGACCTCATCGTACGTGACACCTGCCGCCTGCGACCGGGGCTTCCCGGTCTGACCGAAAGCACCCAGGTCATCGGTGTCATCGGGCGTTTTCTGGAACATGCGCGGATCTATTATTTCCACAACAACGGCGATGAGGAATACTTCATAGGCTCTGCCGATCTCATGAAACGCAACCTGGAAAGCCGTGTGGAAGTCGTTACCCCTGTCGAAGACGCAAAACTGCGGCAGGAACTGCGCCTGATCATCGATGTCCAGCTATCCAGCCGCAAGCATGTCTGGGAGATGCAGGCGGACGGCAGCTATATCGAACGCAAGGATACCAGCGGCAAAAAATCACTCAGTTCACAGGAGACCTTCATCCAGCTGGCACAGAAACGCATGGCTGCTGCATCGAAACACCAGCAGGCCAAGTTACGCAAGAAACTCCTGAACCATTTCCACAACCGACTGAAACATAAAGAATAAGTTGTCGCACTGCCTGTCAGGAACAGGGGGGACAGCTTATGCCAAAAATCCCCTTCAGCATGAAAAAGAACACTATCGCCATTACTGCACCTGCGGGGAGGGTAATCACCCATGATGCGACGATGTCCCTGATGACCCGCAGATCCACGGCCGCCACGCCACTGGTCATACCCACACCCATGACCGCACCGACCGCAATGTGGGTTGTCGATACCGGCAAGCCCGTCTTGGAGGCCAGCACCACGGTGGTAGCCGCCGCCAGGGTCGCACAATAGCCGCGTGTGGGCGTGAGGTGAGTGATCTCGCTACCGATGGTGCGCATCACCCGGTAACCCAGCGTGGTCAGGCCGACCACGATGCCGATACCGCCAAGCACCAGAATCCACAAGGGCATATCCGCGCTCTGCGCCACTTCACCGCCAGATTTGACCAGGCTGACCACCGCCGCCAGCGGGCCGATACCATTGGCAACATCATTGGAACCGTGTGCAAAGGCCATGGCACAGGAGGTAAATATCATCATGGGTGCGAATGCCTTTTCGACACTGGCAAAGTGAAATTCCTCATCGGCCGCCTCATCGACCTGGATGCGATTGATCATACGCTTGCCGATGTAAGCAAGCACCAGACCGAATAACACCGCGAGCACGAAAGTGGTCACAGGACCGATTTCCAGATGCAGATGTTTCAGACCCTTGAACATGGTCACCAGACTGACGATCCAGCCGACCAGGAAGACATACATCGGCCCCCATTTCTTCGCATTCTCGAACGGTTTGTCGGTCCTCAATATCAGTCGCTGGATACTGATCATCAAACCATAGGCAAGAGCCCCGCCAAGCAGGGGGGATATCAGCCAGCTGGCGACTATCTGACCGATCTTGCCCCAGTTGACAGCGCTTATGCCGATGGCCACCACGGCAAAACCGACCAGTCCACCGATGATTGTATGGGTCGTCGAGACCGGCCATCCCCGCCAGGAGGCAATCATCAACCAGACGCCTGCAGCCAGCATGGCAGCCAGCATGCCGAACAGCAGGATCTCCGGCGTACCGGTAATGGCTTCGGGATTGATGATCCCCTTGCGGATAGTCTTGGTGACTGAACCACCGGCAATGAAGGCACCGGCAAATTCAAAAATTGCGGCGATGATGATCGCCTGCTTGACGGTGATGGCACCCGAACCGACCGAGGTGCCCATGGCATTGGCGACATCGTTGGCCCCGATACCCCATGTCAGGTAGAGGCCAAATACGATGGCCAGTATCATGAAAACCGTGCCGTATTCGGCAATGATCCCCATGGCTCCTCCCCCTTGTAATTTATTGAGTATTAACGCGCCAGCATCAGGCGTGCGCGCATGGCAAGTTCTTCAGAATAGTCGGCCAGATCGTCAATCCATCCGATCAGGCGGTAGAGGAACACAACCGAAACCGGATCCATTTCCTTGGCATGGGCGAACAATGTGTGAGTGATATCGGTGCCAATGGTATCGGCATCGGTTTCCATGCCAACCACGTTGTGAATCAACCTCTGTGTCTTTTCCACATGCGGGCCCTTGAAACCGGTCTCGACAAGGTCTTCGAAAGCCTTGACGATGTTGTAGGCACCGTTAACTGCATCGGTGACACTATTGACAAGCCGCATAATGGGCTTGTGCATTTCCTCGGGCACATCCATGGGCAAGTCAAGCATGAGGCCAATGATGTCCTGGGTACGGTCAGCAATGGCCTCCTGCATTTCCATCACGTCCAGCAGGTCCCGGCGATCCACCGGCATGAACATGGTCTTGGGCAAGCGGCTCTGCAGTTCTTCCAGGATCTTGTCGGCATCCCCCTCAAGCTGGGAAATGCTGTGCTTGATATCCTTGAGTGTCTCCTTGTCGCGTTTGAAGAAGGCTTCCATGGCGCTTGGCATATGCATCGCGCACTCGTTGGCGATGCTCATGTGCTTCTTCATGGGCTTGAAGGGAGACTTCCCGAAAAGCTTGCTGAAGTTGATTGTGGCGGGCATTACCATCACCTCTCTTGTTAGTGTTGCTGATTTCCCCATAATGCTCCGGTCAGTGTTTGCCAGTAAATACTCGCAGTCAGCACCAGGAACACATCTATCTGAAATACGAAGTATAGATACATACACCTGTTGATTGAAGGGGTTATTCCATATTGCCTGCAGGCTTGTGGATACATTGACGGTTTTGTGACAGAGGCGACTTCCTTGCCCGATAGCAGCTGTCCTGCTGTTAGATTCTTTCGGGATGCGTGAGTTATGCTTTATTTATTCCATAACAAGTATTAGGCTAAGGCACTGGCATCCAATAAAACACCCGCTTTAAAAACGCAGGATAAAATAATGGCCTCAAAAACAAAGAACCAGACGATTCTGGTCCCCATCGATTTTTCACCCCATTCAGAGGCAGCCCTGGTGTGCGCAGCCGAAATGGCCGAAGTGCTGAACCTGCCACTCGTTGTCCTGCACGTTGTCCATGATCTGGCCCAGGCACCGGGCTACTATGCAGTCAAAGGCAGGAAGAAGCATATGGCCCGGATGGAAGATGTTGCCACCGAGATGCTGGAAAACTTCATGCGGGAGATAAGGGAGAAATATCCCGAACGACAGACCCTGAAAGATGCACAGGCGATCCAGGCCGTTGGGCTGCCGGTAACCCGGATCCTGGAAACGGCAAGCAAACTCAATGCACGCATGATCATCATGGGCAGTATGGGGCGTACCGGAATATCCCATGTACTGCTGGGATCCAAGGCGGAACAGGTGGTCCGCCTGGCACCGATTCCGGTCATGATCATAAAGGATAATTCGTAGGAGCCTGCAGGATCCGGGTGGCCTTGCTGCCCCCTGGCACCAGAACTCCGGGACCGATCACAGGTATTCCACCTGTCCCGGGTCCGTCACTGTACATCAAGAATGAAAACACTCCTTGAGGAGAGCAACATGCGACATCGTTTCAAAGCCATCAGTCTGCTGGAGAGTATTCCCGTTTCACTGTTAATGATTTGTGCGGCAATGGCCGGGCTAATGGCTGCACCGGCACTGGCACTGGCCGCCAGCGGCGCTCCGGGTGAAATGGAATGGTGGAATATGGGCATGAAGCTGCTGGGCGGGCTGGCACTGTTCCTGTTCGGTATGGAGCAAATGGCCGACGCACTCAAGGCGGTTGCCGGCGAACGCATGAAAGTCATCCTCGCGAAACTGACGACCAACCGCTTCATGGGGGCCGCGACCGGTGCCTTCGTAACCGCTATCATCCAGTCCTCGTCGGTGACTACTGTACTGGTGGTCGGCTTTATCACGGCCGGCCTGATGTCCATGTCCCAGTCTATCGGTGTCATCATGGGGGCCAATATCGGCACCACCATCACCGCCCAGATCGTCGCCTTCAAGGTCACCAAGGCGGCACTGCTCATGATTGCAGTGGGTTTCGGCATGCTGTTTTTCTCGAAACAGGAAAAGATAAAAAACTATGGCGGCATGCTGATGGGGCTTGGTATGGTCTTTTTCGGCATGAGCGTCATGAGCGAGGCCATGAAGCCATTGCGCAGCTATCAGCCGTTCCTGGATCTGATGACCAGCATGGAAAATCCGTTTGTCGGGATTCTGGTCGCTGCAGCCTTCACCGGACTGGTCCAGTCATCCTCGGCAACCACGGGTATCGTGATCGTAATGGCGACCCAGGGCTTCATTACCCTGCAGGCCGGTATTGCGCTTGCCTTGGGTGCCAATATCGGTACCTGCGTGACCGCCATGCTGGCGGCCATCGGCAAACCCCGGGAAGCCGTTCGTGCTGCGGTAGTGCACGTCATGTTCAATGTCTTCGGCGTACTGCTGTGGGTCGGTTTTATCCCCTACCTGGCACAATTCGTCACCTGGCTGTCACCCGCCCACCCGGAACTGGCGGGGGTCGACCGGCTGGGTGCCGAGGCGCCGCGCCAGATCGCCAATGCCCATACCGTATTCAATGTCGCCAATACTTTCATCTTTATCGGACTTGCCGGCCAGTTTGCACGACTGGTGGAGTGGCTGGTGCCAGACAGGCCGATGGCAGAAAAAATGATTGCAAGACCAAAGTATCTTGACGATGAACTCCTTGAAACCCCCTCGCTGGCGCTGGACCGGGTACGACTGGAGGCAGGCCATATGGGAGAGCGCGTCAACAAAATGCTGGAAAAGATCATGCCGGCCATTATGTCGGGTAATCGTACCACCCTTAAGGAGATTGCCAAAATCGATGACGAGGTCGACATTCTCTACAAGCACATCATCGAATATCTCGGCCGCATCAGCCGCAATCAGCTCTCGGAAAAGCAGACCCGTGAACTCGTCGACCTGATGGAGGCCATCAATGACCTGGAAAATATCGGTGATGTCATCGAAAAGGAGATGGTCTACCTCGGTAATCAGCGTATCGATAAAGAGGTATCCATCAGTGATATGACCCAGGAGGTCCTCAACAAGCTGCATGGCATCGTTTCAACAACAGCGGAGCTGTCCATGGATGCTGTCATGAAAGCTGACCAGCAGGCCGCGCAGGAAGTGATTGCCATGAAAGATGACATCGCCCGTCTGATTGATTCAGCCACCATGCACCAGGCCAAACGACTGGTTGCAGACGAACCAAACCGGCTGGAGGCCTACACAATCGAAATGGATTTAATCGAGAAACTGAAGCGGATCTATTATTTCTCCAAGCGCATGGCCAAGACTGTCCTGCCTGAGGAAGTACTTGAACATGCGGTATAACTATCTGCCTGTTTTTAGATGGCGGGCAGCTACAAGGCGCTGACATGATCCATGTGCCTTGCCAATACGCCTGGCCGGCCGTGTCAGCAGGATAGCTCAGAAAACCCAGGTGTTCCCGGCTGATCGGGTGGAAATTTTCAGCACGGGTCGGAACTATGCAGTATTCACCAGACTATCTGTGACAGAACAGGAAAAGGGTATCTTGATGACACTTTCACGCACAAATCCGGATGGCTTACCCAGTTCGTCATAACGCACACAGTGCTTACCATCAAACAGGAAATCACCGATATAGCGGTGTGATATTTTATGGTTGAGATTGTCCGCATAGTCCAGACTGAGGAAATGGCTGACAAGCCCCCTTATCACTCCGGCATGAGCGACGATAAGAACAGTCTGTAGTGGATGTATCTGTGCCAGGGATGAAAGATAGTTGACGCTGCGCTGTTGCATCTGGCGAAAACTCTCGCCTTCCGGATAGACTAAATCCGGATCCTTCTTGTGTTGCGGGTAGTGTTCGGCCACCCACTTCTTTTTCTTTTTGTACAGCTTCCCGTAGTTGACTTCATTCAGTGCCGGCGTGTCGTGTATGAGATGGATACCCAGGCGCCGGGCATGAAACATTGCAGTCTGCCGGGAGCGTTCCAGATCGCTTGAATAGACGGCATCGAAGTTGATCCCGTTTTCCTGCAGCCGGACACTGACAAACTCGACATCGGCCCTCCAGCCGCTGTCTCGCGGAGAATCCCCCCAACCCAGAATCTGTTCCGACGCATTGATTATGGTCTTGTAGTGCCTGGTAATAATCGCGCGCATGACTGAAAGATAACAAGTTATGACTGCAATGTAAAAGATCTTTCAACAATGTCACTTAAGTTAACGTCTCTGCGTACTGAAAGTCAGATATCCTCCAGATCTTGTCTGCAGTTTAACCATGAAGCACCCTCCCCGGTCGCAGGCACCCATGCTGCATTTGTGTCGTCGACCTCACTTCACGGACAACGATTTCTTTTTCTTCTCATGGTCATCCTCCACCTGCCAGCTTATCCGGATATTGAAGCGGTTGCGATTATCTTCCTGGTTAGCGGTAACCTTGAGTTCCAGCAGACCCTCGGGCCGCATGACGATTTTTTCGTCTTCATCGCTGAAGGTGATTTTCCCCCTGGCGATGCCGCCGGTAATGGCTTTCAGAATATCCTGAATGGATTTCTCATCCTGCAGTGACTGGTGACGGAAACTTTTTTTTCTGTTTCTCATTTTTACAAATCCGTTGTCGGTATTCCCCGGTAACCGGGTTATGTCCGGGAATGGTGTTAGTGATTTGCAGATGCCGGTTCAAATACCTTGATATAAGGGTAGTCGGTACTGACGCCCATCACCAGCCCTTCCGGCCTGAAGATGGTGACCGCCGCTCCCGGCCCCTCCAGCCCCTCTTTTTTTCTTGAGTTGCGATCCAGCGTGGTATCACACTCAAAATTGACCATCCCTTTTCTCAACATCACCCGTTGTCCATGCAGCAGGTTGCGATGGCCGTGAACAATGGCATGCACACCACTCTTGTTTCTGAGCAGTTTGACACCATACCGGGTCAGGGGCATGTCTACCGGACGATACTTGGTGCGAATAATATTGGCCATGGGGCCATAGTAGAAATCAAACGGATCACTGTACATCAGCTTGCGGAATTTCCGGTTGATATGCTTCATACCCTTTTCGCTGATCAATCTGGCCATTCGGTCATCGATACCGGCATGGACAAAAATAAAAGAACCTTCACGGTAACCGAGTTTCATACGTTTATAAAACCACGCGTATTCGCCCTTTGAATGCATGAATAACTCCTGCCATTTCCTTGCAGCCGCGTACACCATGCGCAGGGACAGTCCTGCCTTCTCGCAATCCGCTTCAAAGATTCTCACCTTCTTGCGTAATTTGTTCACCTCACGCTCAATGGTCGTTTCCGGCATTGCCCAGACGGCCAGTTGCGGAAATTCCTGGAACCAGCTTTTCGGGGGGTAGAGCCGGCGCCTGCATTCACGACTATCCGGCACACCGTGCAAAGCGTCTTTCTCTTGCAGATAGCGGTCACGGATCTCGGTCAGGAACGGAACCATCTTGGGCCCCATGCGGATAAAAAAATGATCGATTCTCGGGTCAGGCTCCATCCCGGCCGCCCTTATTCCAAGCATCATGCGGATATCATGATTACCGGCCAGTAGTTGCACATCCCCGCCACGATCGATCAGCAGACGGATAACATCCAGCAACCGCAGCGTACTCGGCCCCTTGTCAAAACTGTCGCCGCCGATAAGAAAACGCGACTTCCGCCCTGCCCTGGTGAGCTTGAAATCCTTGTCCCGCGGCCCGGTTTTTTTTACACCGCCCGAGGCAACCAGGGAGGCCATGAAGGCATCGGCATCGGCATGCATATCGGAAATAAAATACAGGGTCCGTTTCGGCCATTTCCACGGTTCCTGCCCGATTGCCTTGTGCATTTCCTGCGCATAGGCAGCACTGTGGTATTTGTCTTTTTTAACGGAAAGCTGTTTACCCAGCATCCAGACCTGCCCCTGCCCCGGCAGGCTGGCCTTGATCCAGGATGTCCCCTTGTAACGCGGGAGGTATTTGCATGAATTCTTCAATTGCATGGCTGGATTCCCGATTAGTCGGTGAAGCTGCTCTGCAGGGTACGCACTTTCCAGTCTCCCTCGACATGGTGCCAGCTCCCGTCGGGTATATACTCAAGCATGACCGGCTGGCAGTGAAACATACTGAGTTGCCTGAGTTGCCTGAACTCCAGCACCCCGAGATGGTAGGCAGCATGGCGGAAGGCAGCGCCGTGACCGACAAAAACCTTTACCCGGTCATTATCGTCGGGCGGTAATGCCGCCATGGATTGCGACAGGTGATTGGCTACCCGTTCACCGGCCTGCAAAAGGGATTCGGCACCCTGTAACGGCAAGCGGTAATGGCTGTCCGCCTTCCAGTCGGCAGGTGGATCGGAAACACGCGGGTCCTGGCGCAGGACGTCCTCGATCTGTGCGATGCTCAGGTTGGCCAGGCAGCCGACGCCCCTTTCAGCCAACTCGTCATAACTCTCGATATGCAGCGGGGATGAAGCCCGCTCGGCAAGCCTGTCTGCAAATATCGCCGCCGTCTGCCATGCACGCAGCAAGCGGGATGAATCAATTGACGGAACCAGGGTCCAGCCACTCCGGATAATCATGTCATGCAGCAGTTGCGCACCTTCCTGCGCCTGGGCTTCCCCTTCGCTGTTGAGCGGCCAGGGTTGATGGGCACTGGGGGTGTCCGGTGACTGATGATAGTCGCCGTGTCGAATCAGCGCCGCAATCAATCTGGCCATTGTTCAGAGCAGCGCTTCCAGCTTCCTGACCAGGGGCCGCAGTTCCTCCTGTTTCAGCCGGCTTGCTGCCACGTCCGGGGCAACCCACTCGCGCCCCCGGTGGCGTTCCTCCCACTCTTCCTCCGGTATGACACGGGTTACTTTCATGGGATATACCGCGACGGTACAGGTAGCGCCCCACTTTTCACAGGTATAACTACCGAGCGCGGTTTCCGCAATGTCTCCCTCGATGCCGGCCTCCTCCAGTGCCTCCTTCGCGGCTGATGCCCGGGGAGACAGCCCGGGATCCTTGATGCCTTTCGGGACTACGAGGTGATGCTTCTTGCTGGACGCTATAACCAGTATTTCCATTTTCCCGTCACGCACACGGTACGGGATCACGGATGACTGGGTATAGTAGTACGCGGGCCGGTCACGCTGTTCCTTGCCGTCGGGTGCAGGATAAGGAAATTTCTTCGGCAGCATTGCCGGCCGTGTAATGGCATCCAGTTGTGCACACCCGGCTATCAGGGCTTGCCAGTCAGCCGGCATGTATAATCTGGCCAGCGTCGCTGTCGGCAGGAGTTTGCCATCATCCGGCACCGTTACCGTATCACTCGCCAGCCATACCAGCAGCTCCTCCAGTCCCGGGTTATGTCCTACCAGCATGACCCGACCTGCGTCCGGCGGACAATCACCAAGCACAGCCACTAATTCATCTATACCGGCTGCATACAGGCGTCTGTCCCGCTGTATCCCCTCGTCACCGTTCCCCATGGCCTTGCAGGCCTTTTGGGCAGTGACCAGTGCACGTTCCGCCGGTGAGGTGACAATAAAATCAGGTACCATTTTCTGCTGCGCAAGCCATACCCCGATACGCTGGGCACCCCGCTTGCCTCGGTCCGTCAGCGGGCGATGAAAATCATCGAGACCGGTACTCCAGTCGGACTTGCCATGGCGCAGCAGCAGCAGTTCGCGGTTCATGCCAGTACCTCCTGCAGACAGCGGTCTGACAGGGTGGAAAAATCAACCCGCCCCCTGGCAACATAGACAGGCACATTTTCCAGTGCATCCAGGTAGGCCGAAGCATCAAAGGCGGTCGTATCCTCCTGGAAGCTGCCATCCGGATACTGGTAGAACGGACCGGGAGATTTCATCAAGGCACCCAGCAGATCACGTTGTGTTGCCAGATCGATCCGCTCTACCTGCAGTTCGCTGTCACTGTCACGTTGCCAGTCAAGAATCAGGAATGCTGACAGGGGGGCCTCCGGTGTGATCCTGCCGGGTCCGTAGACCCTGTCGATATGCACGTCGTATTTTTCCTCGAGTTCCCAGAGCTCTGCTGCCGGCAACTGCAGCAGAGCCTCGCGCTGTTGTGCAGGAATGAGGCTGTGCAGTTTTTGATTGTGAACGATGGTACCGGGATTGATGCGTGGCAATTTCGGTATGCCACGTGCCTGCACCTGGCCGGAACCGGCATGAATGAACAAACGATCGTTGGTCAGGTACGATACCTCATCATTGTCCAGTAAATGCAGCATCAGGGTCGACTTGCCGCCACCGGAGAACCCGGCAATTCCAAGACCCTTGCCCCGGAAGACCAGCCCCGCAGCATGGCAGATCAACCAGCCCCGGTTCTGCAACCAGTTCATGTACTGGGAGTTGATAAAGTTGATCACCTGATTGTCGTATTTCAGGCACGGCCCGGCCGCGATACGGTGATGCACACTTTGCAGAAACACCATGCCGGTGCGCACCTTGCGTACCAGACGTCCACCCGGCAGGTCCGCATAGGAATCCTTGCGTCCGGTCTTGCCCGGCTCGCGTTCCCAGTCAATAAAGTTGATATCCAGTTCCGGCGCATCGCGTTCAATGGCAATGATGTCGACGTCAGGCGTCACTGATTCGCTTGCGACATGCGAGAAATAATCGGCCAGCACGGCCACCAGTTCCGTGGAGTTGGAGCGCAGTCTCAGCGTACAGCCACTGAGTGCAAGATACAGTTCATCAGCACACAAAGGTGCTTCAGCCTGTAAAGCACTCACGGCAGATTCTTCTGTGTAGCCCATCGTCGTTCCCCCCTCTTGTTCATACTGTCAGTTGGCGCAGTACATGTTCAACATACAAACCGGCAGCATCGATGCCAATACCCTCCAGCGCACCACGAAAGCCACCGAATGCCGATACTTCGAACACAATCGGACCCTCCTTTGTTTCGGCGACATCGACCGTGGTGAAGTCCATATCAAACAGCGCCTGGGAGCGCTGTGCAAGCTCTATTACAGCATCCGGTGGTGTATGTGCGGCATACTTGCCGCCACTGTGTATGGTCGTGTTCCAGGCATCGTCCCTGGACACCCGGGCATAGCTGCCAAGATAATCACCCGCCAGGAACACCATGCCCAGGTCGCGGCCCGGCAACTCGATTTTCTGCTGGATATACATCATGGGATTCTCCGCCTGAAAGGCTTGAATTTCACGTTCAATCTCACTGTGGTCAAGTTCAGCATCGATCACGCACATGCCGCGCGCCTTGGTGGAATACAGGGGTTTGAAGACGGCGCTGCCAAAATCCTCTACGGCCGTAATTGCCGCCCCGATATCCTCGGTGACACGGGTCGCCGGCATGGGGATGCCGGCATTGCGCAGGGTAACGGTGCAACTCAGGCGGTCGATCAGGCGCAGGATGTTCTCCGCCCGGCTGAAGACCCGAACCCCGGCCTGCTCGGCAACACGTAGCAGTTCCAGGCGATCCAGGGTATTGGGGTTGTAGCTGGCACTGATCTTCTTGACGATCAGCGCATCCAGCTGACACAGGTCCTGATCCTGGAACAGCAGGCGCTGTCGTTCCAGGTCAAGGCTCACCTCACCCATATCGATTACCCGCCGGTAACCGGTCCTTTCCTCAACGGCATCGGCCAGGGTTTCCGTGGACCACTTGCCCGGTATACCGATAACACCAATTTTGTATTCAGCCAATGAAGATCTCCTTAACCGGCACACGGAACGCTGCCGGGTCTTTCAGGTCTGCAGCCAGTACCTGCTCGAGCAGGTACTGCGCACGCAGGAACATGGCGCGTGCCAGTGACTTGTCCAGGATGAACCGTGTGGATGTGGCAAACGAGCGCGCCAGCCCCAGGGCCAGGCGCAGCTCAAATGTTGTGTCGCCGGATTTCCTGGCAAAGGCCGCTGCAAAACGGTAGAAATCCCGTGTCAGCAACATGATACGCCGGCGTAGTGGTGCATCAAAAATCTGCAAGCGGTAATTGGATACCATGAAAACAGAGACATCCTGTACGTAGTCCATGTAGCGCGAACGGTGCAGGTCAATGAAATTGATTTTCTTCTCCAGCGGATCGTAGATGATATTGTCCACATTGAAATCGCCATGGATATACACGGAAAACGGCGCCCTGATCCCGGCTTCGCGTTTATGTGCCTGTTTCAGCAAGGCACCAAACGACGGCACGGCCTTGCCACAGATACGGCAGTCATCCGTCCGAAATTCCGGGTGAATGGTATACACCTCCTCCAGGCGTTTTGAGAGTTGCGTCATGTAAGCGGCGGAAACCGGCTTGCCGGTACGCGTCTCGCGCCAGATCTTTCCCAGAGTGCGATTGAGTTGCTTCCGGGTCTGTCTGAGCAAGCGGCCTGGCTCATGCAGCAATATCTGCTCGAATGTCATTCCGGCCAGATGTTCAATCAATAAGGAGGCTGATTGTCCGCGCTTTTTGTAGGAAAGAATCCTCGGCGCCAGCCCCGGGTATATTTCCTGCCAGCTTGCAAGGCCCCTGCGCTCCTCCCGCAACTTGCGCTTCTTGCCATCCTTGTAGATAGCCACATAGCCGGCATCTTCCTGCCCCGTTGAGCTGATACCGGAAATACCGCTGCCCGAACGGGTTTCTGCAATCGTCTCCGCCACCAGTTCTGAATGGTTACTTGCCGTATCCAGCTCTTCCATTGAAGCACGCAGGGAGTTGTAGCGTTCAATATTGATGGGTTGCCCCAGATTGGCAGATATAATGGCTTCGCTGATATTGAGCATGGCATCGCCCATCTGCTCAATGCCATGAACCACGAACAACCCTGCCACCAGGTCTTCCGTATGTTTCTTGTGCTTCAACCCTGCCGTGTATTTTCTCAGCAGTTTCTGACTGGCCTTGTCCAGGCGCGGTTTGATGCGGCCGATCTTGAGAGCCAGCCGGGTATCGTTTTGACGGATCGCATCTTCAATCCGGTCCAGTCCCTGAATGATACTGCCAAGCATGTACCTGCAGGTGCCGGCACCGGGACAACACCTCTTTTGCATCTGGTCCAGTTGCTGGATGCATTCGCGACACAAGCCGGTGATATGTTCCAGGTCAGTCGCAATGGACTCAATGGTCCGCAGTGACGCAGTCTCTGTACCGGATTCACCGGCCTTGATGACCTGACTGTGGCAACTGTCGTGTATCCGCAGCATAAGATTATAGGCATAGCCGCTGCGATCAAGAATACGCCGTGCGACGGTTGCCGAGGGGGTGTCAAGATAGGCCTGCAGATTGGTGACCTGGGATCCAACCTCGGCTACCAGGAAGCGGAGATTGTTGCGTATTTGCTTCGAAAGTTTCATTACCAGTCGATAGTGCCCAGATAAACGGTGCCGTCACTCTCCCTGGATGTCACCAGATACGGGGCCAGCGCCCTCGGGTAAAGCGGCATGTCCGCCAGCTCCTCCAGCCTGACCCAGACCACCTCTACCTGGTGCTTGTCCGGGTGGTGACCGTTCCCGGGTACATAGTCACCAGGAACGGTACACGCGAACAGAAATTCGGTCAGGTGACGCGTGCTGCGGGGCAATGTATCCCGCGGCTTGAAACAGTCCGCCACATGGACCAGATCATGGATTTCCACCCGGGTACCGATTTCCTCCAAACATTCACGGTGCAACGCCTGTTCCAGTGTCTCCCCCAAATCCTGCCCTCCCCCGGGAAGGGCAAAGCGCTCACCGTCTTCATACCCCTCCTTGCGCAACAGCAGAATATTATTGTCCTGCCTGATCAGTGCGCGGGCAGCATTGCGTATCGGAGCAACTATCGATTCCATAGGCCTGCCATAGCGGTTATTGTATTGTAGTATTTAATCATAGCAGTCAAACGTCGAGGTTAATAATACAAACCTTATGTACCAGATGAGCCCGGAGACCTGCGACTGAGATGTGGACATGCCCCCTGAACCACTCACGGACCTGAATAGTGTCTGAACACAAATCTGTCAGAATCACCCGCACCGTAAAAATACCCGACCGGGTGCGACTCAGTCGCTACCTGAAGGCACCCGAACTGGGGCCTCGCATTTTGTTTTTCAGCGGCGGGACTGCCCTCACCGCCACGAGCCGTGTAATAAAACGCTACACGCACAACTCCATCCACCTGGTTACGCCCTTTGATTCCGGCGGCAGCTCGGCAAAGCTGCGCCAGGCCTTCTCCATGCCGTCGATTGGCGACCTCCGCAGCCGACTGGTCGCTCTCGCCGATGAAAATATTACCGGGCACCCGGAGGTTTACCAGCTATTTACCTATCGTTTTCCCGTTGATGAACCCGCCGACGAACTGCTGGCCAGGCTCGACCTGATGATCAGGGGCAAGGAACCACTGGTGGCAGCCATCTCCAACCCCATGCGCCGGCTGATCCGCAACCAGCTGGGCTACTTCCGTGAGGCCATGCCGGATGATTTCGATCTGCGTGGCGCCAGTACAGGCAATCTGATTCTTGCCGGCGGTTACCTGAATAACCACAAACACCTGGACCCGATCATTTTCCTGTTCTCCAAACTGGTCAATGTACTGGGCACGGTACTCGCCGTGGTCAATAACGACCTGCACCTGGCGGCAGAACTGGAGGACGGCAGTTGCGTGACCGGTCAGCATCGACTGACCGGCAAGGAAGCTGCACCATTGAAGTCACCCGTCAGCCGCCTGTTCCTGTCCAGTCATCGCGACAAACCCATCGCTGCGAAGGCAGAAATGCGCAAAAAGTACTGCCGACTGATCCAGCAGTCGGAACTCATCTGCTACCCGCCCGGTAGTTTCTATTCAAGCCTGGTGGCCAACCTGTTGCCGGCAGGCGTCGGTTCATCCATCGCCGCGACGGATTGCCCGAAAGTCTACATTCCCAACCTTGGACAGGACCCGGAACAAATCGGTATGACCCTGGACAGTTCCGTACTGACCCTGCTCGACTACCTGCGTGCCGATAACACCGACAAGTGTCCCAACGGGAAACTGCTTAATTTTGTGCTTATGGACAGCAAGCGGGGTAACTACCCGTCATCACTGTCAGCCCCGCTCATGCAGGAACTGGGTATCCGGATCATCGATACCCGTCTGATCAGCAAGCAAAGTGCACCTTATTATGATGCTGAACTGCTGGCTGCAGCCTTGCTGTCTCTGACTTAACCCTCCACGTCATCCCCGCGAAAGCGGGGATCCATTTGGAATCCAGCTCGGTTTACTGGATTCCCGCCTTCGCGGGAATGACGGGATCTCATTATTGATCATCTTCAACACTGTCCGGAACACCGGCAGGGTAACGTATATTGACCTGGTCGATACTGCGGTCCGATGCCCTGACAATCCTGACTTCCAGATTGTCGATTGTGAATGTTTCACTCTCGCGGGGAATATATTCCGTGTGGCTCAAGATCCACAGACTGACCGTATCGGTTGGTTTTCCCGGCAGTTCCAGATTGAAGAATTCCTCTACCACACGCAGTTCAGCAGATCCCGGCACACTGATTTCATTCATGGAAAGACTGTCGACATCAAGTGGCGCAACATCGCTTTCATCGTAGATTTCACCGACCAGTTCCTCCAGCAGGTCTTCGAGCGTCACAATTCCCCGTACATCTCCGTATTCATCCACCACGATAGAGAAAAGCCGGTTACGCTGTCTCAAGGTGGCAAACAGGTCATCGATCGCCTGATACTGCGACACGAACAGCGGCTCATGGGCAATACTGCCCAGTGATTCTTCCATCTGCCCGCTGGCAGAAGCCCTGAGCAGGTCCCGCAGGTATAGCACCTTCGTTATGTTATCGTTTTGTCCTTCAAACAGGGGAATCCGCGAATAGCGCTCCTGCGATACTACCGGGATGGCTGCGGCTACTGAAAGCGCACTGTCCAGGGTAAACATTTTACCCTTGGGCGTCATGACATCCCGAACCTTCAGGTCATTGAAGGCAAATACCCGCTCGATAATTTTCTGCTCATTATGCTCGATGGCGCCTTCCTCAACACCGTATCCCAGCATCCCGATCAGTTCCAGTTCGGTCACCGTTGGATCCCCCTTGCCGCCTGTCAGGCGGTGTACCCAGTTGGTGAAATTGCCAAAGAACCACACCAGGGGATAAATCAGGCGCATGAATGTCAGTAACGGAAAGGCGATAAACAGTGAAATGCGCTCGGAAAAACGCGTCGCCAGGCTCTTGGGTGTAATTTCACCAAACACCAGAATAAACAGGGTCAGCACACCAACGGCAATACCCGGCCCGGCACTGCCAAACTCCCGCGTTGCAACAACCGTCGCCAGTGCCGAGGCTGCAATATTGACCAGATTGTTACCGATCAGGATGGTCGTCAGCATCCGCGAAGGGTCTTTCTTGAGCTGGTAGAGCGCCTTCGCACCCGCTCTCTCTTCCGTGACAAGGGCTCCCACCCGCGCCATGGACAGCGCAACCAGGGCCGTCTCCGAGCCGGAGAAAATTCCGGAAAAAACCAGCAACACCAGCAGAGCAACAATTTCCATCATATATTCATACCAGAATCCAGCCAGATCTGCCAAAACATACACTTATCATTGCATGAATGGCAGTTTTAGTGACAGAATGGGCTGTATAAAAAATACGGTTACCGGATTATCAGCGTGGGGCAGATATATTCATTACCGGAAAGCAATCCGGGCACGACAGCAAATGCGTATAGATTATATTATTCCCGAGAACCTGTGCTTCGAAGACTTGCAGTCAACTCTTCAGGAAAACACACGATTACTCACAGAACCGTCACGGACGATCTACCGGACGTACTATGACAGTTTTGACTGGCGTCTGTATCTGGATGATTCACTACTTGAAGACACCCGTGACGGCAACAGCCACACACTGGTATGGCGAACCCTGAAAGGTGAACAACGCTGTCCCCGCCTGAAGCTGAATAAAGCGCCCCGATTTGCCTGGGACCTGCCACAAGGACCGCTCCGCAAGCAGCTTGAACCGGTGCTTGAAATGCGCGAACTGGTCCCGAAATTCAGAATTCGCACCAGGACCAACACCCTGCGCATCCTGAACAAGGACGAAAAAACGGTGGCCTGGCTGGTGGTCGAGGAAAACACCCTGCCTCGACAGAAAGGAGTCCGTTCCGGAAAACTTGATAATCGGGCAGTCATCATTCCGGTCAGGGGTTTCCCGAAACCCGGCAAGGCAGTAGCAAAAATTCTGCAGCAGCAGGGTTTGAGCCCGGCAGAGGATGATCTCTTGCTGGCGGTCCTGTCCACTATCGGTGAAACACCGGGTAACTACTCGTCCAAACTGAACCTGGAACTGGATCCCGCCATGCGGGCAGATGAGGCAAGCAAGCTCATCTTGCATCGGCTACTTGATATCATGCTGCAAAACGAGGCCGGCACACGCACCGGTACGGACACCGAGTTCCTGCATGATTTTCGGGTCGCTATTCGCCGTACCCGTTCCGCCCTTTCCCAGATCAAGGCAGTGTTCCCGAAACGCATTGTTGACCGATATAAAGCCGAATTTGCCTGGCTCGGGCAAATAACCAGTCCCAGCCGTGACCTGGATGTCTATTTACTGAACTTTGACGAATACCGTAACAGCCTCCCTGCCGCCGTGCAGACCGATATCGAGCCACTGCGTACGTTCCTCATCAAACACCAGAAAGCTGAAAACAAAAGCCTGGTCAAGGCACTGAATTCGGCACGCTACAGCCGTCTGATCAGGAACTGGCGCAGTTTTCTTGAGGAATCGGTCAACGAACGCTCGACGCTGAAAAATGCAGGCCGGCCCGTCGTTGAGGTAGCCAGCGAGCGTATCTGGCGTATCTTCCGGCGCGTCATCCGGGAAGGCGATGCCATCACCCCTGAATCGCCCGCGGATGATCTCCATGAACTGCGCAAGACCTGCAAGAAACTGCGTTATCTCATGGAGTTCTTCCTGAGCCTGTACCCGGCCGGCAATATCAAGGAATTAATCCGCACACTCAAGACATTGCAGGACAACCTGGGTAACTTTCAGGATTATGAGGTACAGGTCACCACCCTGAAAACATTCAGCCACCAGATGGTTGCCGAAGGCGCAGTCCCTCCTGACACGCTGCTCGCCATGGGTATGCTGATCGATGGTCTGGAACGGCGCCAGCGCCAGGCACGTGAGGAATTTTCCGGCCGCTACGCCGGCTTCTCACGCCAGGACAACCAGGACCGATTCCGAAAACTTTTCTCATCCAGCCATTAGCCGGAGAAACGCAAGCTTGAAAGTAATCGCCACATACAATATCAAGGGGGGCGTTGGGAAAACCGCCACTGCCGTCAATCTTGCCTGGCTTGCTGCCCGCGAGGGTGCACCCACACTTGTCTGGGACCTTGATCCCCAGGGTGCCGCGAGCTATTACTTCCGTATCAAACCGAAGATCAAGGGCGGCGGCAAACGCCTGGTCCAGGGCAAACGTGACCTGGAAGATTTTATCCGCGGCACTGATTATGAACTGCTCGACCTGTTGCCGGCGGATTTTTCCTACCGCAAGATGGACCTCTATCTGGAACATACGAAAAACCCGATAAGCCAGTTGCGCAAACTGCTCAAACCCTTCAAGAGCGAATATTACTATGTCTTTCTTGACTGTCCGCCGAGCATTTCCCTGGTATCGGAAAACATCTTCGAGGCAACCGACACCGTGCTGGTGCCCACCATACCCACCACCCTGTCATTGCGTACCTACAAGCAGATACAAAAGTTTTTCCGGCAGCACGATCTTGATACCGTCAAGATCCTGCCATTCTTCTCCATGGTCGATCGCCGCAAAAAAATGCACAGTTCTATCGTGGACACCCCGCCGGACTACATGAAAAATCTCCTGCAAACGGCCATACCCTACGACAGTCAAGTGGAACGCATGGGGACCTGTCGCACCCCGCTGGGTGACTTCGCACCCAATGGTCGCACGGCCCATTGCTACGAAGCCCTGTGGGAGGATGTCAAGCAACGCATATCTTGCTGGGAATAGGTGCTCATATCCCGGAATACCCCGGGCGACGACAGACCCGCACCCTGCGAGCCCGGATCAACAGGCCGTAATATTTGATCCAGATCAAATTTCCATCATATAATCAGTCTATAAAATTGCCACTAATTCAGGCAAATGCCAGTATTACAAGTTCATCTAAATTAAAGCATCAACAACGAATGGGTAAGGCGTCAAAAACGAATGGGGGCATAACATGAAACCAGCCATTATCGATATTCCGGGCATCGGACCGGCAGCAGCAGAAACACTGGCCGAACATCGCATCAAAGGCCTTGTCAGCCTTTCCAAGGCATCAATCGAACAAATCACTGCCATTCCCGGCTTCAGTGAAGCACGTGCAGCCCGGGTCATTGCCGCTGCCACCGAACTGCTTGCCGAATCAGGAACAACCCGGCCAGACACAGACAAAGGGGCGTCAGTGAAACAGAGCAAGGTTGCTGTCAAAGGCAAGAAAGACAAAAAGGAAAAAAAGAAAAAGAACAAAGGCAAGGGAAAAGACAAGGACAAGAAAAAGGGCAAGGGAAAAAAGAAAGGCAAAAAGTAGCCGTGCAGGGCAAGCCGGCGTCAACGGCCTATATATTGCCTATACATTCAAAGTAACAAGGTGGAGACGTCCTGAGGCAATCAGTATTGTAACAAAACGGTAACATCCCGCTGTTATAGTCAGCTGCTCATTGCTAACACAGATTTAATATTTTTCTAATATTAATCTAAACAGGAGATGTTACCCATGAAGCTGAAACTTGTTTTTTCCACCACGCTGCTGATGTCTGCCCTGCTCACCGCAATGGCCCCGCAGGCACGCACCCTGATTCAGAACAAGGGTTCCGACACTCTCGTTAATGTGGCCCAGGCCTGGGCAGAAGCCTATCCCACGGTTAACCCCGATGTTGCTGTTGCGGTTTCCGGCGGTGGTTCCGGTACCGGCATTGCCGCCATGATCAACGGCACCGTGGATATCGCCAACGCCAGCCGCAAAATGAAGGGCAAGGAAATGGACCTGGCCAAGAAAAATGGCCAGTCACCGGTCGAACATGTTGTCGGTTTCGATGCGCTGGCCGTATTTATTCACAAGAATAACCCGGTCAAGTCCATGTCGCTGGCACAGTTGAAGGATATCTATGGCCGTGACCCCAAGGTCAAAAAGTGGTCGGACATGGGTATCACCGTACCCGGCTGCAAGGATGAAATTGTGGTCGTCAGCCGGCAGAACAATTCCGGCACTTACGCCTATTTCAAAGAGACCGTGCTGGGCAAGAAAGGCAAGTATCGCCAGGGCACTCTGGACATGCATGGCTCCAAGGATGTCGTTGACCTGGTCGAGAAGACACCCTGCGCCATCGGCTACAGTGGTCTGGCTTACGCAACGGACCACCTCAAGTCGGTCTGCATCGCCACAGACGGTGCGGATGCCTGTGTAAGCCCGAGCGTGGCAACAGCCAGTGACCGCAGCTACCCGATTGCCCGTCCATTGTTCATGTATACCAACGGCGAACCCCGGGGTGCGATCAAGAGCTACATGGACTGGATTCATAGCGATGCCGGTCAATGCATATTGGTGAAGAAAGGCTATGCCCCGATACACGCCGTGAAGTGCGATTGAGCCGCAATTTCTTACACCCTGCCGGGTTATGGCCTTGCGGCCTAACCCGACTTGACACAACGGGACGCTAGACAATGAGTCACTATGAAGAACGTCTGGAAAAAGACCTGATCGTTATCCGCGAGCAGGTAGCAGACATGGCCGGGCTGGTGGAAACAGCGGTCAGGAATGCCATGCATGCACTGCAAACCGGCAACGGCAAACTCGCATCCGCTACCGTAATTGCAGACCACCCGATCAACCGCGCCATGCGGCGGATCGATCAGTTGTGTCATAAATTCATTGCCTTGCATCTGCCGAGTGCCGGCCATCTGCGGCTGCTGTCTTCCGTGATCCGGGCAAACATCGAACTGGAGCGGATCGGCGATTACGCAGCCACCATCGCCCGCGAGGCAATACAGCTGTCGTCACCTCCGTCAGGGCCGATGTCCAGTGAACTCGAACGTGTCGGCAACGAGACGCAACTCATGCTGGGCCAGTCCATCAAGGCCTTTAACGAGCTTAACCCCGAGATGGCAAAAGCCACCATGATCCTGGAAGAGCAGATGGAGAATGATCTGGATATCATTTATTCCGAATTGATGGCCAATGACGACCGGGACGCAGTCAAGAACCTGCTGGCAATGTTCGCCGTTTTCAACCAGTTGAAACGGGTCGCAGACCAGGCCAAGAACCTCTGCGAAGAAGCGGTATTCGCCTCTACCGGGGACACCAAGGCACCCAAGGTATACAACATCCTGTTTATTGACGAGGACAACAGTTGTCAAAGCCAGATCGCCGAGGCCATTGCCCGCAAGCATTTTCCCGAAAGCGGCAACTACACCAGCGCCGGGCGACAGCCTGCCAACGAACTGAATCCGGCCATGGTGGAATTTCTTGACAGCCATGGCGTAAGCCTTGCTGACACTGCCAAACCCGGACCGCTTGACATGACCGCACTGGAACTGACCGCGCAACATGTCATCGTCAGCCTGCAGGGCCCGGTCAAATCCTACTTCGACCAGGTCCCCTTCCACACAACTCCCCTGGAGTGGGATGTCGGCCCCGCCCCGGAAAATAGCGATGAAGCTGGCATCAGCCGGCTGGAAGAGATTTACCGCGATACGGCTGTCCAGGTCCGTGACCTGATGGAAGCCCTGCGCGGTGAAGGCGCCACCTAGCATGACCACTCAACCCTCGACAAGCAGTCGCCATGCGGCTGACTTCGATCGCCGCAACGCCGACTGGTATATCGACAAGCTGGTCCAGCTGCTGGTCTTCATCGGCGGCATCTCGGCCATCATCTTCGTCGTTGGTATCTTTGCCTTTGTCACCAAGGAAGGCTTCGGTTTTATTCTCGACCGTTTTGATTTCCAGGAATTCTTCACCTCACCCTACTGGTACCCTGCCGAGGAGGAAGATCCGGAATATGGCATCCTGGCACTGATCGCGGGCACGGCCAGTGTCACCGGACTGGCAATGCTGGTGGCCATTCCGTTTTCACTGGGTGCGGCGGTCTACATTGCCGAGTTTGCCACCGGCAAGACCCGGGAAATCCTCAAGATACTGGTGGAACTGCTGGCCGCCATCCCCTCGGTAGTCTGGGGCTTCATAGGTCTCAGCATCATGAACCCGCTGATTATTGAACTCTTTGATGTCCCGGTGGGACTGAACGTACTGAACGCCGGCATCATCCTCGGATTGATGGCCGCACCTATCATGACCTCCATCGCCGAGGATGCACTCAAGGCAGTGCCTGACCGCTACCGTGAAGCGGCTGAAGCTATGGGCGCCACCCGCTGGCAGGTCATCTACAAAACGGTATTGCCGGCTGCAAAAAACGGCCTGCTGGGTGCGGTACTGCTCGGTGTCGGCCGGGGTTTCGGTGAAACCATGGCTGTGCTGATGGCGACAGGTCACTCGATCAACATCCCGGGCAGCATCTTCGACTCGGTGCGCGCCCTGACGGCCACGATTGCCGCCGAACTGGGTGAGACTGCCGTGGGTTCCGATCACTACCAGGTACTGTTCACCATCGGCATCTTCCTGTTCCTGATCACCTTCATTATTAACCTCACCGCCGATCTGATTGTACGCGGCGTACGCAAAGGCTAAGACCATGTTTGAGACATCTGCACTCAACATCAGGAACCAGCGGGTCCAGCGACTCTTCAATATCCTGTTCCTGCTGATGACTGTGCTGCTGATTCTACCAGTACTGCTCATCCTCGGAACCTTGATTGTAAAGGGCGGCTCGGTCATCTCCATCGATTTCCTGTTCACCGCCCCGACCGACGGCATGACCGCAGGCGGCATCTTCCCTGCCCTGCTGGGTACCATGTGGCTGGTCGCGGTGGCGTTACTCATTTCCGTACCGCTGGGAATTGCAGCCGCCATCTATCTCAGTGAATACGCCGGCGAGAACTGGTTTACCCGCATCATCAACCTGGCCATCATCAACCTGGCCGGTGTCCCGTCGATCGTGCATGCCCTGTTTGGCGTCGGCGCCTTTGTGCTGTTTTTCGGCTTTGGCACCAGCATTCTCGCAGCCAGTCTGACGCTGGCCATCATGACCCTGCCAGTGGTGATTGTTGCAACCCGCGAGTCCCTGCAGGCAGTCCCGCATGCATTTCGCGAGGCCTGCTGGAACATGGGCGCCACCCGCTGGCAGACGATCCGCCGCGTGGTACTGCCCAATGCCGTCTCCGGCATCCTCACCGGTGTCATTCTCGAGGTGTCGCGCACCTCCGGCGAGACCGCTCCCATCATGTTTACCGGCGCGGTATTCTTCACCCCGTTCCTGCCGCAGGGTATCTTTGACCAGACCATGGCCATGTCCCTGCACCTGTTCGTGGTATCGACGCAGGTGCCCGGTGTACCCGAGAACCTGCCTTATGGTGTTGCCCTGGTGCTCATCGCCATGGTGTTGTTGATGAACAGCCTCTCCATCGCCTTCCGTACCTGGTTGCGGGGTAAAAAGAAATGGTAGCCAGTACACAGACAGCCGTACACGAAACGGTAACAGAACAGGTACCCGTCAAGCTGGAAGTGCGCGACCTGTCCATTCGCTATGGCAATACACCGGCACTCAGTAATGTCAGCCTGGCCATACGCGAACACGAAATCTTCGGCATCATCGGCCCGGCCAACGCCGGTAAAACCTCGTTCCTAAAGACACTGAATCGCATGGACATGTTCGATTCCAACATGCATGTCGAAGGTGAAATCCAGTTCAACGGTCTTGATATCCGTCGTCTGAGAAATGTCTACGCATTGCGTTCCCGTATCGGCGTGGTGTTCCCCCTGCCGGTCGGTCTGCCGATGACCATTTATGACAATGTAGCCCTCTCCCCACGCCTCTCGGGATTGAAAAACAAGGCTGACCTCGACGTCATCGTCGAGCGTTGCCTGACCCGCGCCGCACTCTGGGACGAGGTCAAGGACCGGCTGAATTCCCTCGGCAGCCTGCTTTCCGGAGGCCAGCAGCAGCGTCTGACGATTGCCCGGGCACTCTCCCAGGAACCGGAAGTACTGATGCTCGACGAGTTTTCCATTGCCGTCGACCCGGTGACAACCATGCGTATTGAAGATGTCCTCAAGGAACTGAAACAGGAAATGACCATCATCCTGGTGACGAACCTGGTACAGCAGGCACGACGACTCGCCAGCCGTACCGCTTTTTTCCTCAATGGCGAGTGTGTGGAAATTGGCAAAACCGAGGACCTGTTTACCGGCGAGGTCAAGGATCCCCGCACCCGGGATTATGTCGAGGGACGGTTCGGGTGACCAGACAAAAAGAAAAACTCTCGCCAAGGCGCAAAGATCGCAAAGTTATAAACTATTGCTATAAAAATATTAATATTTCTTTTTTGGCATCTTTGCACCTTGGCAAGAAAAATTGCAGCATTTATGAAAATCCTTGGATGTTATGATGAATACAAATAGCCAGGCAGTCATTGATAACCCGATGGACTATGCCATCCGGACAGAACAGTTGAATCTCTGGTACGGGACGTTTCAGGCGCTGTTCGATATCGATCTCGGTATCAAACAAGGCATCATCACCTCCCTCATAGGACCTTCCGGTTGCGGCAAGTCCACTTTCCTGCGTAGCGTCAACCGCATCAACGAACGGCTGGGCTATGTTCGTATCGATGGCACGATCGACGTCTTCGGAAACAACATCTATGATCCGGCCGTGGAACTCGTGCAGGTCAGAAAACAGATCGGCATGGTTTTCCAGCGCCCGAACCCCCTGCCGATCTCCATCCGTGACAACGTACTGTTTGGCTATAACCTGCATGCGGAAGGCAAACGTGCACCGCGCAGTGAACAGGACGAGATTGCCGAAAGCGCCCTGCGCCAGGTCCTGTTATGGGACAAGGTCAAGGACCGGCTGGACAGCAAGGCCACCGAGCTATCACTGGAGGAGCAGCAAAAGCTGTGTATCGCCCGTCTGCTGCCCGTCAAGCCCGGCCTGTTGCTGATGGATGAGCCCTGCTCCGCCCTCGATCCCAAAGGCACCGAGGCCGTGGAAGAGCTGATCTGGGAACTGCGCGGCAAGTACACCATTCTGATCGTAACCCACAACATGGCCCAGGCACGCCGTGCCAGTGAAGAGTGCATCTTCATGTTGATGGGCAAGGTCGTGGAACACACCGCCACCGATGACATGTTCGTCACGCCACAGAAACAGGAAACGGCGGACTACATCGAGGGCCGCTACGGATAGCAATCCAGAATCAATGCCGACAATCCTTGTCGTTGAAGACGATCCCGCTATTCGCGAGATGATCAAGCTGGCGCTGATGAGTGGCGGCTATGAGGTACAGGAGGCCGGCAACACACTGGATGCCCGGCAAACAATTGCCAACCAGGCACCTGACCTGGTCCTGCTCGACTGGATGCTCCCCGGTCAATCCGGATACGAGTTTGCCCGTGCACTGCAGCGGGATTCCGTCCATAAACAAATACCCGTCATCATGTTAACGGCGCGGGCTGAAGAGGAAGACAAGGTGGCCGCGCTGGAGGCCGGCGCAGATGATTATGTCGCCAAACCCTTCTCGGTCTCCGAACTGCTGGCACGCATCAAGGCGGTGCTGCGCCGCACCCACCGGGACAGCGGCGGGGAAATTCTGGAAACCGGGACACTGCGGCTGGACCCGGCGACTCACCGGGTCAGCATCAATAATAGCTCGCTGGAACTGGCGCCTATGGAATTTCAGTTACTGCAGTTCTTCATGACACATCCGGAACGAGTTTACAGCCGTCAGCAATTAATCGACCAGGTCTGGGGAACCAGCGCCTGGGTCGAGGAACGCACCGTTGATGTTCACATACGCCGCCTGCGCAAGACGCTGGAGCCGTCAGGACACGATCAGCTGGTTCAGACCGTTCGCGGTAGCGGCTACCGGTTTTCCACACACGATTGAACACGGAATCACTCCCTAAACACCGTAATTCTCTCTCGCCAAGACGCAAAGCTCGCAAAGTTAAAATCGTACAGTTCGCAAGTGTATTATATTTTTCTTTGCGTCTTTGCGCCTTGGCGAGAATTATTGTTTCTGGATCGACTCTACCTTGTATGATGTTCTCCATGCCCAACCACTGGCAAGAAGAACTCCGGCTGTTCCTCGGGATAATGCTCGCAGCAGGCCTGGCAGGTACGCTAACGGGACAATTGCTGCCCTGCCTGATGCTCGGTCTGCTGGTTTATCTCGGCTGGCATTTGTATCAACTGGCCCGTCTGCCGCACCTGCTTGGGGATGAGGGTCAAGACGGGCCGTATTCAAGGGGGCTGTGGAAAGGTATCGCCAGGGAAATACAGGGCCTGCATCTCAGTAACCACACTCGCAGTCGTGATCTCTCCTCGCAACTTGGCCGTTTTCGGGACACAGTCAACACACTACCGGATGCCGTGGTCATCCTGGACCCGTCAGGCCGGGTCGACTGGTCCAACCCCGCCGCCGGAAACCTGCTAAATATCGTATGGCCGGATTCACAGGGTGATTTACTGACCGCTCTTGTACCGGACCCGGTACTCGGGGAATATCTGGCAAACGGTGATTTTGCCATGCCGCTGGTCATTACCTCTCCGGCAAACCGGGCAAAGATCCTCTCGGTTTTTATCACCCAGCTGAAACATGAAGCCGACCGGCTAATGTTGGTGGCGCGAGACATTACCCGCCAGTATTACCTCGATACGGCACGGCGTGACTTCGTCGCCAATGTGTCGCATGAACTGCGCACCCCACTGACCGTCATATCCGGACTTGCTGAACAGTTGAACACAGACAAACCTGATCCGGCCATACTGTCACGGTCAACCGAACTGATAGTTCAACAGGCAAGACGCATGAGTGAACTGGTGTCCGACCTGCTGACATTGTCTCGACTGGAGATACAACAGAAATCCACATCTGACGAACACGTTCCGATAGCGGAGCTGCTCACAACGATTATTGAGGAAGCACGCACCCTGAGTGGTGCAGCGCAGCATGTACTGCATCTGGACATCCGTTCACCCGGCGGATTACACGGCAACGCAAAGGAACTCCGTACCGCTTTTTCAAATCTGGTTAACAATGCCATCAGACACACCCCGAACCAGGCGGAAGTCAGTGTCCGCTGGCAAGTGGATCATGCGGGTGCCCGCCTCAGTGTGACGGATACCGGCGAAGGCATTGCCCCCCGCCACATCCCCCGACTGACTGAACGGCTGTACCGTGTCGATGCCAGCCATTCGCGGGATACCGGGGGAACCGGCCTCGGACTGGCCATCGTCAAACACGTACTTGAGCGTCACGAGGCAGAACTGGAAATCATCAGCACGGTGGGAGGCGGCAGCACCTTTACCTGCCACTTCCCGCCCGAACGGGTGATTTTATAATGATAATCAGACGCTGAATCCCGCATGCAGCATGCTGCTGCAGGGATGCACACAGGCTACATGTGAATTGATTATTTCCTGTCCGGTCAGACCGTTTGCGGTAACTTCCTCAATACCCGCTTTAATCCGCCATTACTGATTCGTTTGAGTGCTTTCTTCAGCGACACCCATTCGCGGTCCCGATCGGCTTCTTCCCATACCTTGTAAGTCCGGGTAACACGCATCGGATATACCTTGACGGTACAGTCCCTGCCCAGCTTCCTGTGCTGATAGCGGCCAAGTAGCTTGTCGTGCACATCGCCCATGGCACCGGCTTCTTCAAACGCCTCTTTGGCGGCCGAGTGGCGCGCAGTGAAATCGGGTTCGATGATGCCCTTGGGAATAATCCAGCGGCGTTTTTTTCGTGAGGTAATGAGGAGGATCTCAAGCTCCCCCTTGCGCACCCGGTAAGGGATAACCCCGGACTGTCGATGAAAATACCCCGCCTTTACAGCCATCGGGTCCGTCTCTTACTGCAGTTTGTCAGATACACTTCAGCCAGGTTCTCCTTGCAAGGTAAGAACAACACACGACAGGAATATCACAGGACGGGAGTGTAACAATCACTGGCACCATAATGCCAGCGATGACGTTGACAATATTATCCGGTCGAATCAGGGCATAGAGATAAACCTGTTGGTCATCTGCTACACTTTCATTTCTCCATGCCTGAAGACAAACACAACCATCGCGAGAACCCGGTTCACTCCAGCATGACGAAACCATCGATCTGGCAAAATATTCGGGGTTATTTCCAGCCTCAACTGGAAACCGTTATTCCCGATCCTTCACAAAAGCTTCGACTCTCGGGCAAGGAACTGCGCATCCCGATCAAGGGGTATCAGGAATACAGGATCGAGATGGGCAAGCAAACTCTCATCCTGTCGCCGGACCCTGGCATCACCGCTTCTGACAACGAATCGCCTTGTGATTTTATTCTGTTCGACCCGGAGCGCTATAGTAACGGAGTCTCTCATTTTCAAAGACTGTCCCCCGGAAGCAAGCTTGCAATAGACAGCAAGGTTAAGTACCAGGAACATGTATTCAGCTCGCCACGTGACGCATTCCGTCGCCATTTTTCTGTCACCCACAACGGTGACAGCCTGATTTTCAAGGACCCGATATCCGAACTCGGCACCTATATTTCGCTTAGTGGCGACCCGGAAGAAATCCCTGACCGGGTGCTTCAGCGCCGGGCCGCCTTAAAACGGGTCCTGGAAATCTTTGGAGGACCACTTGAGCCCCTGTCTCCACCCGAGGCAACCGCAACCCTGAAACAGGTCAACACCCTCCTCATGAACGAAATTGGCCATCGCAAGGATGCCCTTGGCAATCCCGGCGGCATCCTCGAGTTGCCGGACAATGTCACGCCAATACTCGTCGGTGACCTGCATGCGCAGCTGGACAATCTGCTCACGATACTCAGTGAGAATGCCGTTCTTGAGAGTCTGGAGAAAGGTACTGCTGCACTGATCATCCTCGGGGATGCCGTACACCCTGAGGAACCTGGAAAACTTGGGGACATGGAAAGTTCTCTATTGATGATGGACCTGATTTTCAGGCTGAAGCTGCAATTTCCTGACAAGGTTTTCTATATCGTTGGTAACCACGACAGCTTTCTGCATGAGATCATGAAGCAGGGGGTCCCCCAGGGACTGCTCTGGGAAAAACAGGTGCTGTCGTCAAGAGGCGAAGAGTACAAAACCGGGCTGGAACTCTTTTACCAGCAGTCCCCCTTACTGGTGCTCTCAAAAGATTTTATTGCCTGTCATGCAGGTCCTCCGCGCAAAAAGGTCTCACGACAAAGCCTGGTCGACGCACACCAGTTCCCCGACATTGTCCATGACATGACCTGGAGCAGAGTCAGGACGACGGCCTTCCCCGCCGGTTATACCCGTAACGATGTCCGTCAGTTCCGCAAGGGTCTGGAAGTTGGCGGTGATACTCCGTTTATCGTCGGCCACCACCCCTGCTCAATCGATGAGACGCTGTGGCTGAATGTCGGGCAGATTAATCAACACCATGTCGTCATCAGCTCACGATCCGATCGTGTCGGAATTTTCATCGGTATTGAAGGCAAGATGGTGCCGCAAATCTACCCGGTTGAGACACTCACCACGTGGCTGAATGAGCAGGCCTGTAGCCCGGATGGAGCGTAGCGGAATCCGGGGATGGATATGGACTTTCCCGGGTTCCGGCCCTACGGGCCTGCACCCGGGCTACTTCAAACTCGGGAATCTTCCGTATCAATAATCGTCCGGGGCATGCCTTCAAAATCGGTGCGCACAAAGACCCGCATGCCGCAACGCTGAAAATGCTGCGCCAGCAATTCATACACCGCACATTGCCGCTCGATTTCTGCTTTTGTGAACGTCCGGTCGATCGGGTGACTTTGAACCGCAGCACGGGTCTTGCGTATGGTGTAAATGCGCTCCGCTGGCGAAAGCTGGAAATCGAAGACAAATCGCGCCTTCCAGTTGCTCTGAAAAAACCAGAGCTTTCCCGGAGGTATCTGGATCCGCACATAGTCCACCGCAGTCGGTGCATCAAGCCAGGCCCGGTCAAACACGGTATGGCTATCACGAAACCCTTTGAACGGTATTCTGAAGTGTACTTCCCTCGGTCTGAATGCCAGAATGCGGCTACGCCACCAGTGATCCTGCGCCAGGTCGATACAGCCTTCTTCCGGCCAGCCACCCAGCTTCTCAATCAGGCTGGACTTGCCACTGCCTGGTGGTCCGGTGACGATGATCTGGCGAAAGCGCACACCCCGGGGAAAGGCTACGCCCTTGATCCACTCTATCTCCTCAATCTCGACACTATTCAATGAACAAACATACGCTATGCAAACATGCCCTTCAGGGTAAAGAAGAAGAGTGCTGACAGCGCAGCACCAACCGGCAATGTCACAACCCAGGAAATCACGATATTGCCGATGACACGCAGATCGATTGCCCCGACACCGCGCGCCAGGCCAACACCAATCACAGCACCCACGGCGATATGGGTTGTGGAGACCGGCAGGCCGGTACGCGACGCCAGCACGACGGTTGCCGCCGCCGCCAGTGTTGCACAATAACCGCGGCTTGGGGTGAGCTGGGTAATGCCGCTGCCGATGGTCTTCATCACCCGGTAACCCATTGTCGCCAGGCCAACAACAATACCCGTTCCACCCAGCACCAGAATCCACAGAGGCAAGTCCGCCTTTTGCGTAACTTCGCCACCGGATTGAATGATGCTGACGACAGCGGCAAGTGGACCGATACCGTTGGCGACATCGTTCGACCCATGCGCGAAGGCCATGGCACAGGCCGTGAATATCATCATGGGAGTAAACACCTTTTCAACACTGGCAAAGTGAAAGTCGCGGTCAGCCCCCGGGTCGACATCAACCCGGTTGATCAGGAACCAGCCAATGCCGGCCAGGGCCAGCCCGAAAAGCACCGCCACCAGGAAACTCATACCGATAGACATCTCGATATTCAGGTGCTTCAGCCCCTTGAACAGGGTAACGAGGGATATAATAAAACCGACCAGAAAGATGTAGCCCGGCCCCCAGCGTTTTGCGCTCTGGAACGGATTCTCCGTATTCAGGATCAGTCGACGGATACTCATCATCAGCAGGAAGGCAATGGTCCCGCCCAGTACCGGTGAGACCACCCAGCTGGCCGCAATCTGGCCAACCTTGCCCCACTGCACTGCATCGACCCCGATACCCACTACTGCGAAGCCAATGACGGCGCCGACGATGGAGTGCGTCGTCGAAACCGGCCACCCCTTGGATGAGGCGATCATTAACCAGACGGCTGCCGCCAGCAGGGCAGCGAGCATCCCGAAGACCAGGATCTCCGGAGTATTGACGATTGACGAGGGATCAATAATGCCCTTGCGAATGGTCTTGGTCACATTGCCGCCGGCAATAAAGGCACCGGCAAACTCGAAGATGGCGGCAATGATGATTGCCTGTTTGACCGTAATGGCACCCGACCCCACGGATGTCCCCATGGCATTGGCCACATCATTGGCACCAATACCCCAGGTCATATACAGCCCGAAGACAACGGCCATGGCCATAAAGATGAAACCGTACGTTGTGATTATTTCCATTGGTTTATTCCAGGATCAGTTTTAATTTCTATTAATGGTTTATCACTGCCAGCAGATCATCTGGCGATCAGCAGACGCAGTCGATCACCAACCTTCTCGGCATAATCGGCGAGGTCACCCACCCACTCGATAAGCTGGTACCACATCATGACGGAAACCGGCTTGATCTCGTCTTCATGCTCAAACAGGTGACGAGCCAGTTCAATACCGAGCTCATCCGTGTCATCTTCAATCAGGTTCAGTTTCTCGACCATTTCCTCGACCCGGCTCGCCTCGCGACCGCGAAACCCCATGGCCAGCAGTTCGTCCAGTTCCTCGATTATTTTTGCCGACTGTTCGCATGCATCAATACTGCGACGTGCAAGCGCCAGCATTGGCTCCTGCATGAAATCCGGTATTTCCATGCGACGCTCGACCAGCAACCCGGCAATATCCTGGGCCGTGTCGGCGATTGAATCCTGCATCTGCAGGACTTCCAGCAGGTCACGCCGGTCCACGGGCATGAACAGGCTTTTTGGCAGCGCACCGCGCATGTCATTCTTGATTCTGTCGGCCTCGGCCTCCTTTTCGAAGATCTTGTTTTTGGTGGATTCCACACCCTCCTGGTCACCTGCAGCCAGGGCCTCAAACAAAGGTGGAATTTCATGGGCGCACTCAAGCACGATGCGCATATGGACCTGCAAGGCCTTAAAGGGTGACTTGCCAAACAGGTTGGCAAATGGATTTGTGGTTGACATGGTTATTATCTCCTTCGGCCTTCGCTGCAATGAGGTCACAGGCAGGCTTTATGTTCAGGATACTAGCCCCTGAGTAACTGGCTATGTATGACTTGGATCAAATAAGAACGACTATTTTTTATCATTCAGCATTGCTTCGAGCCGGTCACAGAAGGTACTGATCACCTTGATGCGAGAAAAACGCTTGTCGTTGCCCTCCACCAGGACCCAGGGTGCAGAACGGGTGCTGGTATGCTCGACGATGTCGTTGACTGCCCATTCATAGTCATCCCAGCGCTCACGGTTACGCCAGTCTTCATCGGTCAGTTTCCAGCGCTTGTGCGGTGTTTCTTCACGTGCCTTGAAGCGTGCCAGCTGCTCATCCTTGCTGATGTGCACCCAGTATTTCAGCAGCAGGATGCCGTGGTCCGTCAACTCTTCCTCGAATTCATTGATCTCGGCGTAGGCCCGCTTCCATTCGGCTTCTGTGGCAAATCCCTCAACCCGTTCAACCAGCACGCGCCCGTACCAGCTGCGGTCAAAAATGTTAATGCGCCCGGCACGGGACAGGTGGCGCCAGAAACGCCACAGGTAGTGATGGGCCCGTTCTTCATCCGTGGGGGCGGCAATCGGGAGGACCTGGTAGTGCCGGGCATCCAGTGCAGCGGTAACCCGGCGGATCGCCCCCCCCTTGCCGGCAGCATCAGGGCCCTCGAACAGCAGGATAGTCGACAGTTTTTTCTTCAACGCCTTGCGGTGCAACTGGTTCAGCCGTGCCTGGCATTCCTTTAACTGTTTCTTGTACTCGGGCTTGGTCAAATGCAGCGACATGTCCAGACTGGACAGTACCGTTTTTCCTGACAGAGTCTCAATCCCTTCAACCGGTTCACCCTCTTCAGCAGTCGATGTTCCGGCAGCTGTTTGCTGTTTTTCCAGATTGTCTGACTTGCGCTGCGCCTCCAGTAACATTTTTTTCTTGCGGACGTTCTCGGTATGCCGGTTGATCTCATCCCGTATGATGCCCCCGACTGTCAGACTGCGGTATTGCGGATCCACGCCCTCGACGATCATCCAGGGAGCCGGGCCGGTACTGGTGCGCATAATGGTCCGTTCCGCTGCCGACTCGAAGCGGTCATAGATGTGCCAGTGGTCCCAGTCCTGCTGGGTGACACGCCAGCTCGTCAGGGGGTCCTTTTCGAGTTTCTTCAAGCGTCGCTTCTGTGCGTCACGGCTCAGGTGCATCCAGAACTTGAGGATCAGCGCACCATCATCGGCAAGGGCCTTCTCGAAAGCCAGGATTCGATCAAGCCGGTCATCGAAGGTTGCCTGGTCATCCTTTTCATAGACCCGGCGCAGTATCGGCTGTGAATACCAGGAACTCAGAAACAGGCCAATGTGACCTTTCGGTGGCAGGTCACGCCAGAAACGCCAGTATTCCGGCCGGTCACGTTCTTCGTCAGAGGGTTCATCATAGGCCCTGGTTATCAGCCAGCGTGGATCCATCCACTCATTGAGAATATTCACTGTCTCACCCTTGCCAGCGCCATCGACGCCGGCAAACAGAATGATGACCGGAAAATCACTGTTCACTCTGAGATTTGCCTGCGCCTCGAGCAAGGCCTGCCGCAGTAGCGGTTCCCGCTGATTGAATTCACTTTTCGAGACTTTCTGTCCCAGCTCGGCTGTTCTGAACATGACTATCCTCCTGATATTTTCCCTGTATCCGAATCTACACCTTAACTGTAATCAGTAAAACCGTTATTATTTATAGCAAGCGGTTCGCAAACTGCAGTAAGGGCAAGCTGGCAGGCAGGCAGGATAAGTTATGGCAAAAATTTTCATTGAAGACCGGGAGGATAATACGCGGGTACCCTTCCTGCGCGGCATCCTGACTCGCTCCTTGCAGGATTCAGGATTGTCTTTCGATACAGCCTATGAACTGGCGACGGAAATTCGCAATGACCTCGGCGATTCATCACTGACAACCACTCATGAGCTGCGACAGAGGACGCTCGACCTGCTCAGGGTCCGGGCGGGGCAGGATGTAATCACCCGCTACGAGAAGAAGAAAAAGTCCTTTGCCATACAGGTGGAACAACGGGACGGGCAGGTAACCCCCTTTTACAGGCTCGAATACCAGAACTGCCTTGAAAACATCGGCCTCACCAGTGAAGAAGCCATGGATATTGTGGCAACTGTCTACAAACATCTGGTTGACCGGCGCATCGAAATGCTCTCATCAAGGCGCCTGGGTGAACTGACCTACAGGTATCTGCGGCAATCAAGTGAACTGGGACCGGCTGTCGCCCACCGCTGGCTGGTATGGCGCGATTTCGTTAACAGTGGCCGGCCACTGATTTTCCTTATCGGCGGTACGGCCGGCTGCGGGAAAAGCACCATTGCCACCATGCTGGCAAACCGACTGGATATTGTACGCTCCCAGTCAACCGACATGCTGCGCGAGGTCATGCGCATCATGATGCCAGAGCAGCTGATGCCGGTATTGCATACTTCATCATTTACGGCCTGGACAGCACTGCCCGGTCAACCCGAAGCCATTAATCATGAGCTATCGGATACACTGCTGATCAATGGCTACCGTAGCCAGGCAGATTTGCTCGCCGTTGCCATTGAAGCCGTAATCCAGCGCGCGCTGCGCGAGCGGGTATCACTGATCCTGGAAGGCGTTCATATCCATCCGGCAGCCTTGGAAAATTTGACCATAAGCGATGACGCAATCGTTATACCCGTCATGCTGGGTGTGCTGAAGCGCAAACAGCTGCAGCGGAGAATACGTGGCCGGGGTACCGATGTGCCGCAACGCCGTGCCGATCGTTACCTGAAGCATTTCGATGAAATCTGGAGGTTACAGTCTTACCTGTTGTCAGAGGCCGACCGCGCAGACATACCAATTGTCGTCAATAGTCACAGAGACAAGGTATTCCGTGAAATCATGCGCATTACCATCGAGACTCTTGCAGCGGATTTCAAAAATACGCCGCAAGCCGTCTTCGCATAGTTCTGTGTACAGAAAGCAACGGATCGTCACCATATATGGCCACTATGCTCCCGCCTCCGACTCCTTAACCACACCACCTGAAAACGTCATATAAAGGACAGGCAACACAAACAGTGTCAACAGGGTTGACGAGAACAGACCGCCGACCACAACCGTTGCCAGCGGACGCTGCACCTCCGAACCCACACCACTGGACAACAAAATAGGGATCAGTCCCAGTGCTGCGATACTGGCCGTCATGAGCACCGGCCTTAACCGGGAGACCGCACCCGCATATACCGCTTTTTCAGGAGACAGCCCACCGTCCAGTCGCTGGTTAATCGCACTCACCATGACCACGCCATTCAAAACGGCCACCCCGAACAGGGCAATGAACCCAATGGACCCCGGTACGGACAAATATTGCCCTGAGAAAAACAATGCCGCGATACCGCCAATCAGGGCCAGTGGTACGCTGAGCATAATCAGTAACGCCTGTCCAACCGAGTTGAAGGCAAAATACAGCAACAAAAAAATCAGCCCGAGTGACAGCGGTACCACGATCATCAGCCTGGCCTGGGCACGTTGCTGATTTTCAAACTGTCCTCCAAATACAATGCTGTATCCCGGCGGCAATAAAATTTCCTTGCCTATACGTTCACGCAACTCACTCACCAGGCCACCCATGTCACGTCCGTCGACGTTGGTCTGTATAACGACCCGTCGTTGCACATCATCACGGCGAATCTGTGGCGGCCCCGATTCGATAGCGACCTGTGCAACGTCACCAAGCTTTACCCAGGAACCATTGGGTGCCTGCAGTATCAATCTGCGGATCGCTTCCACGCTGTTACGACTGGAATCTGCCAGACGCACATTGATGTCATAACGCTCGTTACCCCTGATGATCTGCCCGGCCTCGCGACCACCAATGGCATCCGACACCAGGTCCATCACCTGGGCAACGGGAATACCGTAGCGTGCCAGTGCATCCCGGTCCGGGCGAACCGCCAGCTGCGCTTCACCGACGACCTGTTCCAGAGCGACACCGCGTGTTCCTTCCACCTGTTTGACGAGCACCTCGATCTCCCTGCCCTTTGCTGCCAGCACATCGAGATCCTGACCAAACAGTTTGACCGCCAGCTGGGACTTCACCCCGGACAACAACTCATCGACACGCGTGGCAATGGGCTGCGAGAAAGAGAACAGCAGCCCTGGAAACTCCGACATCTGCTCCTCCATTAACAGCTGCAATTCCATGCGAGCGCTTGCACTGACCCACTCGGATACCGGCTTCAGGCCAACGTAGATTTCAATGTTGGAAACAGGCTCGGGATCACCCCCGATTTCGGCTCGGCCCACTCGACTGGAGACATACATAACCTCCGGGAAGGTCATCAACCGGCTTTCCAGTTTCCGGGCTACCTGCAACGAGGTATCAAGGCTCGAAGACGGCGCCAGCGTGACACGTATATTCATGGTGCCCTCTTCCAGTTCCGGCACAAACTCCGTGCCCAGAAAGGGCAGTAGCGCCAGCGATCCGGCAAATAACATCAATGCACCGGTAACAACCCGCTTTTGGCTTGTCATCGCCCTGCTCAGGCTCACATGGTAGACCTTTGATAACGGTCGCATAATGATGCTGTCTCTTTGCCTTGCACCCTGACTGAAGAGATAGGTAGCCAGTGCCGGCACCACGATCAGTGCAACAAACAGCGATGCCAGCATGGCCAAAACAATCGAGATGGCCATGGGTTGAAACAACTTGCCTTCCACGCCTTCCAGACTGAATAACGGCGCAAATACGATAATGATAATGATCACCGCAAAGAGTACCGGTCGACCGACTTCGCGTGCCGCTTCCTGAATTCGCAGTGCAATGCCGCCTCTGTCATGTTCCTCGTCATAGGGATGCTCGAATCCGGAGGCCAGTTGTACGCGCGCGGTATCGTAATGGTCCTCGTCCGGGCGGGTGAGATGGCTGTATATATGTTCCATCATCACGACCGAGCCATCGACCATCATGCCGATCGCAATCGCCAGACCTCCGAGTGACATCAGGTTCGCAGAAATACCCCACTGGGCCATCGCCATCAAGGCCAAACCGATGGAGATCGGTACCGAGATCAATACCAGAAAGCTGGCACGCAGGTTCCCCAGGAACAGCATCAGGATAATCATGATTAATACGAAGGCCTCCAGCAATGCCCTGCTGACTGTATTGACGGCCTGATTCACCAGGTCTGACTGGTCATAAACCGGCACCAGGGTCACACCCTCGGGAAGCGCCTCCTGGATGACCGGCAGGCGTTCACTGATGCCATCGATCGCGGCCTTGGTATTGTCACCCATGCGCTTCAGAACAATGCCGGCGACCACTTCACCGAGCGGTTGCGGATTACCATCTGCATCGCGGCGTGTCATGGTGACTGAACCCTGTCTGATCTCGGGGCCAAATGCGACTGTGGCGACATCCTTTACCCTGACCGGGATACCATTTATATCCTTCAGGGGAATATTACCGAGATCACGCAGGCCGTCTTCACCACTGCGCAGCCAGCCGATACCACGGATCACCAGTTGTTCAGCGCCGCGATCCAGATACCAGCCCCCTGCGTTACGGTTGTTTGCCTCAACCGCCTCGACGACTTCATCAATCGCCAGACCATGGGCAAGCAGGCGATGCGGGTCCAGCTGTACCTGGTATTGCCGTACCTCACCGCCATATGAAAGCACATCGGTGACACCGCCAACCGGCATCAACAGCAGCTTGACTACCCAGTCATTGATACCACGCAATGCCATGGCATCGTAACGCTGCGGATCATCGGCGCTCAGAATGTACTGGTAGATCTGGCCCAGACCGGAAGTATTGGGTCCCATATCCGGCGTACCGATACCCTCCGGTATCTGCTCCCGTGCTGCCTGCAGGCGTTCAAATACCAGCTGGCGTGCAAAGTAGATGTCCGTGCCTTCCCTGAACACGACCGTAATGACCGACAGACCGGTTTTTGAAATGGAACGAACCTCTTCCACATCCGGCAGCGCATACATGACAGCCTCAATGGGAAAGGTAATCAGCTGCTCCACTTCCTCCGCAGCCAGTCCACGTGCCTCGGTGTTGATCTGTACCTGCACGTTGGTGACATCCGGAAATGCATCCAGGTTGAGCTTCGGCAGAATCAGCCAGCCTGCAACCATGGTCGCAATCAGCACAAGCACTACCATAAGACGATTCTGGACACCCAGATCGATAAGCTTGTTTAACATGGTGCGACCTCAGTGATTGTGAATCTCAAAGCCCGTCTTGGCGAGCTCCGATTGCAAAAAGAACGCACCCCGGATTACGACTCGGGTTCCCGATTCAAGTCCGTCGATCACGGTCATTACCGGTGTTGCCCGTATCACTTCAACCTCGTGCGGCTCATATTCGCCGGATTCATGTTCAACAAAAACCTGCCAGTCGCCATCCGCACTGCGCAATAGCGCATCATTTGGCACCGCAAGCACCTGCTCGGTTGTCAGACCCTGGATGAGGGCCTCGACAAACAAGCCGGGGTGCAGGCGATCATCCGGATTTGGAACCTCGATGCGTACAGCCAGTGTTCGGGTGTCTTTATCCAGTGCATGATGTACCTGTGTCACATGACCATCGACCAGTCGGTTGTCGACCACCATGGTTGCGCGCGCATTCACCTCTATTTGGGCGGCCTCATCAGGGGTCAGTCGTGCCTCGACCCAGAGCACGGATTCATCACTGATCTCGAACAGGATGCGCCCCGGTTCGGCCAGTTCCCCCAGAATGAAATCATCACGTATCACTGTACCGTCCTGTGGTGCCAGCAAACGGAATTGTCCATTCGCAAGCTCCGCATTGCTGCTGGCCAGGAGTGTCTTGATTTCATCCTCGGTCATGCCGTAGGCATGCACGCGTGCGCGCGCCTGTCCACGCACGACACGCGCCTCGGTATAACGCTGCTCCGAGACGACATCTCGCCCAAGTTTCCTGACCCTCCTCCACTCGTGCTCGGCTACCAGTAAATCACCCTGTGCCTGCGCCATCTCGACGCTGGAGAGTGTGACCAGCGCCTGACCTTCCGCGAGGCTGTCGCCAAGCCGGGCATGCCTTTCGACAACCTGGGCAGCAATCCTGGGTGACACCATGGTCGTAGCATAGGTATTCAGCTGTATCTCTCCCGGGACACGAAACTCGATAACGACATCGCGCGGTTGCAGGGCCTCACTCACGATACCGGCCATTTCCCGCTGTTCAGTCGTCAGCTGTACACCACGCTCCGCATGGTCCTCACCCTGTTCATGTTCATCGTCTGCTGCCTGTAACATCACAGGTATTGCAACCCCAAGCATGCCCAGCAGTAACCAGTTCCCCATTCTGTTCATGTCTTGTCTCCTGCAAGATTCAGCCACTGGTCAGCCATACCGGAGGCAGTCAGCCAGGCCGACCAGGCCTGCCACATCCGCCCATGCTGTTCGATAGCACTGACCTCGGTGTCGAGTGCCTGTTTCAGCTGCACCAGGTAATCCGTTGTGTTGAGTTCGCCGGCCTGCCATAAACGATCCAGCAACCCGGTACGCTGACTGAGCCGGGGCGCACCGGATGCCAACCAGGTATTCCAGGCAAGGCGTGAACTCTGATATATCTGCGCCGTGGCAATAAGATCGGCACGTGCCTGCCGTCTGACATTGGCCGCCGCACGCTCTGCCTGGATCAGGCTGGCATTGGCCACATCCACTTCTGCACTGAAGGTATTACGAACGTGCAGCGGCATGGAAAAGGTAACTCCTGTCAGAGTATCGGAATCCTCTTTTCCAATTCGAAAACCGAACGTCGGATCCGGCTTCTTCTCGCGAACACTCAACTCTACCGAAGCACGCGCGGCAGACATTTGTGCCAGCGCCACCTGCATCGAGGGCAAATCATTCAACAGGCCATCGATATCCAATGGTTGCGGATCGATGTCCGGTAGCTGTACGGAAAGTGCGGGCCAACCGGAACTGTCACGACCGGTCAGGACACTCACGGCCCGGTGTGCAAGAATCAGGTTCTGGCTGGCATCTGCCTGTTCGAATGCCGCTTCAGCAGCAGCGAGATGTGCCAGATCCAGCTGCACCTGCCCCAGGTCCCCCGCCTTCCGGCGTCGCTCTGCAAGGCGTGCGAAGCGCGTCATCAGCGTGGTTTGTTGCTCACTTACTTGCTTGATGGCAGCCGCTGCATGCCAGTCCGCAAGGGCCTGTAACAGACCCGTCGCCAGCGTTTGTCGTATTGACCGGAGTTCAGCGCTTGCAGCCATCTGTTCGAAGTCCGCAACAACCGTACGGGCGCCACGCTTGTCAGCCCAGTCAATGGCCTGGTTGAGTCCGCCAGCCGCCGTCGTGGTGTCAGAATTTTCGTACTCGAGTTCCAGTTCCGGGTTAAACAAGGGCTGGTCAGCTGCACGAAGACGCCCGCTGGCAGCGTCGACAGCCGCCTCTGCTGCCTGCATTTCCGGATTTTGTGAAATCACTTCGTTGATCCAGCCCGTCAACGCTGGATCGGCTACGGCGGGTGGCTCTGCCACCGCAACGGACACCATACAGGTGCCCGCAGCCACTGAAAAAAGGCATTGCATGAACATTGATTGAACCCCTGAAACTTATTGTCATACGCAGCAGTGCCCGTGAACGGGCAAAGCAACACACCGGCACAGGCCGGTCACACAACTAAGGATTCAGCTTTTGGGAGGATGGTCCGGCGGACCGGTCAGAATGGAATGATACGAGATGTGATAATGCGACCAGACACTGTTTGTCTCTGGAATTGAAAGGACCGGCTGACTTGCCCACAGGCCTGTTAAATGCGCGGCCGCATGGCAGCAGTGATCACAGGATGAATGATCGCCACCCTCTTCTTCATGATCCGTAGCACCCGACATTGTTTCGTGTGGTGTCCACTCATCGAAATGTCCATCAAATGCCCAAACAGAACCGTAGCCGAAGGTACAGGTGATCAGGCAGAGCGTTAGCAAAAGACGAAGCATGGTTCAAATATAACAGTGTTGTGACATTATGTGAAAACGACCTACGTAGTCGTGCTTACTAAAAACCTGTTTATTACAGTGAAGCACAGGCGCATACACAAACAGAAAGCAGAATATACCTGCAATGCATAATACATGTTACTGTTATTCTTGTATATTTTACTATCTATTCAAACCAGAAGAAAGTGCATGGCAACACCATCGCCGGAAAATAACAGGAAGGTGGAAAGTCTGTATTTGCGAGCCCGGGGTCAACGGCTTAAGCCCCGGGGCTCTCCTCACAGATTGAGGCGTTTATGACTCCGTGGATTTTACTCGATAGCGCACCAGTGCCTGGCAACGGCGGGGAACTGCGCCTGTACCAGCGGGGCGATGAATTCTCGATCAAAATCACGGGAGGTGGCGAGTTGATGAACAGCCGTGTCCATGGCTCCGAAGATGCGCTCGCTGAGCATACCTGCGCCAGGCTGATGGATTGCACGGAGCCACGACTGCTCATTGGAGGGCTGGGCATGGGGTTTACCCTGGCGGCGGCGCTGCGACACCTCGGCAACCAGGCGCAGGTAGTGGTGGCGGAATTAGTACCGGCAGTGGTGGCGTGGAACAAGGGGCCGCTTGGGGAGCATGCCGGTCATCCACTCAATGATCCGCGGGTCACGGTGAGAGGGGTAGATGTTGCCCGCATACTCATGGCCGAACAGCAAGCTTACGATGCCATCCTGCTGGACGTGGACAATGGCCCGGAGGGACTCACTCGTAAAGAGAACGACTGGCTCTATAGCCTGAACGGGTTGAACGAAGCATACGCGGCATTACGTCCTCAGGGAGTGTTGGCCGTGTGGTCAGCCGGTCCGGATAAAGACTTTTTGCAACGGCTGCACAAGGTGGGATTTGAGGTGGATGAAGTACGTGTCCGTGCGCGCGGGTCGAAGGGAGCGCGGCACTTCATCTGGTTCGCCAGACATGGCGTTGACGTCACTTGAATAACTTTTGTTCTTTAAAAGGTATTCAAGGCGCGGTCTGCGGAAAAAAATCAAACTTCCTGAGGACGCCTTTGCACGGCGCACGCCACATCCGGTCATTCGTAATGCATTACAGACAGCAAAAAGCAGAGCGATGAATGAGCAGCACTTTTTACTGTCCCGATACTAATTGCCAGGGAGATATTATACGCCATGCTCGTCACTTCTCCTGGAGCTGAGTACGGAGGTGGGTGTGATGGCCGGTATCTCTTTTATCTTCTCGTAGGTGAAGCCGTCATACACCACAACCTTATTGCCGCCCCATGAAGAGACAAAGAGATGTGCGCCTCTGGCCGTGAACTCGGGGTGCACTGCGGCTTCGCCGACCTCGATCTGCTTGATAACCTCCAACTTCTCCACATCGATTACG